>DBFALE010000015.1:0-126472 GCA_048230835.1 Collinsella sp. | reverse complement strand
CATTTCAAATGGTTCGATGTCTGCCCGGATGCGACACTGAAGTAAGTGTCCATCCTCGCAGTATCCGGTTCTCAAGGTGCACGCTTAGCGGCTCATCCGGTCCGACCGGGCCGCGCGGCAAGGAGATATATTGCCAGACCGCGAAGCTCTGTGGGACGTCAATTCCACTCTTCACAAGTCCTACACAACATATTGCTTTCTATAGGTAATAGAAAGACTGGTGCGGATCTTCCGCACGTATCAGATGATGACCCTTTGGTTCAGGAATATATAGAGATCGGTCACCTGTAAGTGTTTATCTACCCGCGCTTTTAGCAATGTAAACCGCGCTTCAGATAAAAAGAGGGAGCGACGCGCACAACGCGACACTCCCCTAGCGATTCAAGAGAATCTATTAGGCCTCGAGAGCCTTCTTGGCGATGGTAGCCAGCTCGTTGAAGGACTCGATGTCCTCGTAAGCCATTTGAGCCAGGACCTTGCGGTCGAGCTCGATGCCGGCAACCTTCAGGCCGTGCATGAACTGAGAGTAAGAGATGTCGTTCAGGCGAGCAGCAGCGTTGATACGAGTGATCCAAAGAGAACGGATCTCGCGCTTCTTGTTGCGGCGATCACGATACTGATACTGCAGGGAGTGCTGGACCTGCTCTTTAGCATGCTTGTAAGTACGCGAAGCGGCACCGTAGTAACCCTTCGCACGGTGCATAACGGTACGGCGCTTCTTCTTGGCGGCAACAGCGCGCTTAATACGTGCCATGTTCTATCAACTCCTAGACGGTAAAACGAAAAACGGGAACGCGAACTTAGGCGAGACGCGACTTGATGACCTTGCGGTCGGCAGCGGCGATCTCGGTCTCCTGACGGAAGCCACGCTTACGCTTGGTGGACTTCTTGCTCAGGATGTGGCTCTTGAAAGCCTTGGCGCGCATAAGCTTGCCGGTACCAGTCTTGCGGAAACGCTTCTTGGTGCCGCTGTGGGACTTCATCTTAGGCATGAAATACTCCTTAATCGGTTACAGAACACTAGTTACTTGGTATCGCTTGCCGCTTTATCCTCATCGAAGGCGCCCTTAATTGGGGCGAGCAGCATAAGCATGTTACGGCCTTCCATCTTAGGCTTGGACTCGACCGTAGCGTAAGGCTTGAGATCCTCGGCGAGACGCTCGAGAACGTTAAGGCCCTGCTCCGGGTGAGCCATCTCACGGCCGCGGAACATGATGGTGATCTTAACGCGTGCGCCCTTCTTGAGGAAACGCAGAACGTGGCCCTTCTTGGTCTCGTAGTCGCCAACGTCGATCTTGGGTCGGAACTTCATTTCCTTGACCTCGACCTTGGACTGGTTCTTACGAGCAGCCTTGGCCTTCATGGCCTGCTGGTACTTGAACTTACCGTAGTCCATGACCTTGCAGACCGGCGGCTCCGCGTTGGGAGCGATCTCGACCAGGTCGAGACCCTGATCGTCGGCGACGCGCTGGGCATCGCGGATGGCGAACAGGCCGAGCTGAGAGCCATCGACGCCAATCAAACGGCACGAAGATGCAGTAATCTCGTCGTTGATGCGGGTGTCATCAGACTTAGCTATTTTCCCTACCTCCATTCATAAAAAAATAACCCGGCGCTTCTCAGCAACCAGGTCATACACATAGACTTCCTCGATTTGAGGAAGGGAATCTAAGTTGTATGACCAGTCAGCTGCTCATTGGCGCCAAAAGGTGGGAGCCCTCGGGTTCCTCTTTAGGGCATTGTGGGAACAATGCCTTGCGAATAATAACACGTACAGCGCATTATCACATTACGTACACGAAAAAGGGGGCCACAACCCCCTCAAAGCGCAGGTGCATGTATGGTGCCCGAGGCGAGACTCGAAGGGCCTTCGCTTCGCGAAGCCCCGGGCTTCGGGCGCATGGCGCCCTCACCACGCTCCGCTACAAACAGGCCACAGGCCTGTTTACTTAACGCTCCGCGCGCTCACGCGAGTTCGGCACGAAAAAGGGGGCCTTGACCCCCTTGAACGCCCACTTGCATGTATGGTGCCCGAGGCGAGACTCGAACTCGCACGTTGTTGCCAACGGTGGATTTTGAGTCCACTGCGTCTGCCAATTCCGCCACTCGGGCACGTAATGCGTGAGTTAGTTTATCACAGCTTTCTGTTGATTAGTCCGAAAATGGTACTTCGAGCATTTCGATAAGCTCAACCTTGCGCAACATCTCCCGCTTACGACATCCACGTCCGTCAACCGAGGCCTCGCCCATCTGGTTGTCATAGGGGTCCTCGCGCATGCCATCGAAAGCAGGCACAAACTCAGCCTGGAATCGATCGTTGGCCACCATACGCCACGGATCGAGATTGCCAAAGTAGTGACGACGGCGCCACTCCTCCCCCATCCTGCGTGCCGAGGAACCAAACGATACGTCGGCGTTAAGCCAACCGGTCTGGGGTGTGTAGAACTCGGCCCAGTCGTGCGGTCCCACCGAATCGGGCGCAACATATAGGCCGCTCTGCCAACGAGCAGGCACCCCCGCGATGCGGCACATGGTGATAAAAGTGAGCGCCATAACGCCGCAATCGCCGCGAAGCGAATGCGCACAGTCGTCGGCAATAGATCCCAAAAGCAGGTACGGTGGCTGATAGCGATAGTCGATATGCTGTGTCAGGTAATCATAGATAGCACGAGCGCGATCGAGCGGATCCTCGAGTCCGTCAACAACACCGGCCGTCAGCTGCTGCAGATACGGCGTGAATGCAATGTGCGGACGGTCCTCGGAAATATCCTCGGGCAGAGGCGCGTCCATACGCGGATGAACCGGAAGTGTGCCACCGTAGACATCACAATAAGCAGCATCGATGTGATAACGATAGGTCACCGAGAATGAGCGTTCACTCGAAGATGACCACGAGGCGGTACGCGCCGAAGCGTTCGCGGGAGCAACAGCACCCTCCGGCGTCATGTCGAGAATCTCGACCCGAGACTGCTGACGGCAGGCAGCCGCGACGGGAAGCCAAGCGCAAACGGTCTCCCCCTCCAGAGCGCCGGGGACAGACACGGACGCTTTAAGCGTAATGACGCGAGCCAATCCGTTTTGTGACTCCATCTCCTTGAGCATCTCGTCGCGCAGTGCTATTCCGTCCGTAGAATCGGGACGCATGCCGGGGACCTCTTTGGGATATACGCGAAGCGAATCGAGGAAGTTGTCGAGAACGAACAGCTCGCCATCGATAAAGCGCCAGTCAATACGCTTACGGTCAATCAGATCGTCAAACTGCTCCTCGGTAAACTCAGGCCACTCCTCGCGAATCATCGCAATAGCTCGATCGCGCGACACCGAAAAATGAAGCGGCGTCTCAAGCATGCGATACCGCTCGGCACGAACGCAGGCAGCAAGCGAGGGATCGGGATCTTGGGCAAGTAGGCGGTCGCAAGCCTCAATAGCCTGCGAAAGATACCCCGCGTCCTTTAAACGCAGAATCTCGGGTGGCAAGCCAACATCTAGAAAACGGAAGTCATCATTGCAAACATCAACAGAGCAACCAACAGGACCCTCGTCAATAACCTTCCCATCCGAAGGCAGCACATTAATAACAGCCATACCAAACTCCAAGTCATTAGAACTCTTGAAGCCCATTGTAGCGAGATAAAAAAGAAAGCCCCAATAAAGGAACCCTCAACACCGATAAACGGTACCTCTAAAAATGAATTCAGCCCAGTAACCCTGTAGCGAGTTAACAAAGGAGGCCCCGTTCACCCGGAGCTGATTCCGTCGCGCGACTTCTGGCGAAGCCAGTAGCCACCTTAATTCAGGCTCGTAACCCTGCGGCGTTAAACGAAGGAAGCCCCGTCTCCCGGAACTGTTTCCTTGGCGCGACTTCTGGCGAAGCCAGGTGAGCGCAAAGGAAACAGTGTAGGGAGACGGGGCTTCCGGTGGGAAGTTTAGCGACGCTTACGCCTTGTTGACGGAGCCAAACTCCTCCATGAGCTCCTTGGTGCGGGCAACGATGTTGTCGCGACCAGGCTTGAGGAGCTTGCGGGGGTCAAAGCCCTTGCCCTGCTGATCCTTGCCAGCCTCGATGTACTCGCGAACGCCCTTGGCGAAGACGAGCTGCAGGTCGGTGTTGACGTTGATCTTGGAGATACCCAGGGAGATGGCCTTCTTGATCTGATCCTCGGGGATGCCGGTGCCACCGTGCAGAACGAGGGGCAGGTCGCCGGTCTCGGCCTTGATCTCGCCCAGACGCTCGAAGGAAAGGCCAGCCCAGTCGGCGGGATACACGCCGTGGATGTTGCCGATACCGCAGGCGAGGAAGTCGACGCCCAGGTCAGCAATCTGCTTGCACTCAGCGGGGTCAGCGAGCTCGCCGTTGGAGGTCACGCCGTCCTCGGTGCCGCCGATGCCGCCGACCTCGGCCTCGATGGACATGCCCTTGGAGTGGGCAAGCTCAACGAGCTCCTTGGTGCGGTCGAGGTTAAGCTGGAAGGTCTCCTCGTGAGAGCCGTCATACATGATGGACGTGAAGCCGGCCTCGATGCACTTGAAGCAGTCCTCGTAAGAACCGTGATCGAGGTGAAGGGCGACGGGAACGGTAACGCCCGTGGCCTCGACGGCAGCCTTGACCATGTCGGCGCAGACCTTGAAACCGCCCATCCATTTAGCGGCACCAGCGGTGCACTGAAGGATCAGCGGAGACTTGGCCTCCTCGGCGGCCTGGAGAATAGCCAGGGTCCACTCGAGGTTGTTGGTGTTGAAGGCACCGAGAGCGTACTTGCCGGCCTCGGCCTTCTTGAGCATGTCTGCTGCGTTGACGAGCATAAAAGAAACCTCCTGTAAGGTTGCTCCGATAACGCCTGAGATTTTACCACGACATACCCGAGCATAAACGTTCGTTTGTTCACGAATACCATCCGATTGGACAAATTTTGACCGTTTGCCCCACAGAATCGACCCACTGGGGAAAATAGCTTGACGATTGAGCGGTCTTCGTGGTTCGAAAGACGGCTTCGAGCCTACATCTGCATAAACGGGTTCTGCATAAGTTCGCGCGCCATCGTGGTCGAATCGCCATGGCCCGTCAAGCAAACGGTATCGGGCGGAAGCGTCTTGGCAAGTTTGGAGAGCGAGCGCATAATCGCCGCCTCGTCACCGCCGGAAAGATCGGTACGACCGTGGCTACCCGGGAAAAGCGTGTCGCCCACAAAGGCGATGTTCCCCTGCTCGGTCGCGGCGAACAGGACGATGCCGCCCGGCGTATGCCCCGGCGTCTCGATCACCTGCAGGCAGACGTCGCCCACCTCGATTGTATCGCCCTCGGCAAGCAAGCGCGTCGGCTCACCCGGATCGGGCGTCTCGATACCCCACATGGCGCGCTGCTCCTCGATATTTGCGCGAGGCACCGTCACGTCCTTAGCGCACAACTCATATAGTGCGCTGTCGCCAACGACAGCTCGAACCCCGGCAACCCCGCCAACATGGTCGGCATGACCGTGCGTGCAGACAGAGCCGAGTACGCGCACCTCGGGATGCGCGGTGCGGATATGCTCCACAAGACGCTCGCCCTCCCACGCCGGATCGACGATTAAGCACTCGTCATTCGAAATCACGGCGTAACTGTTGGTCTGAATGGGGCCGTTGACGAGCGCCTCAATCGAAGCCGCACCTCGGGGTGTCAGGTCCAAAGTCATATCGCCCATGCGCATACCCTCCTTCTAAAATACGTTCGAGGCACCAAACGATGCCTCGAACGTAACCAATATCTATGATGCTGAGAGGCTCTCGCACCTACACACGACGCTTGAGCTGAGCTCCGCCTTCGCCGGGCATAAGACGGCGAGCGTCGTAGACCGAATCGACACTGCTGATGGAAGCAAGCAGCGGATCCAGACCGCTCGCGTCCGAGATTTCGACCATAAAGCGCAAGGTTGCAATACCCTCGCGGTTGGTCGACGTGGCGGCAGAAAGGATATTGCCGCCCGCATCGCCAATGGCAATGGTGACATCCTTGAGCAGGCCCATGCGGTCCAGGCACTCGACCACGATCTCGACCTGGAAGAGGGTGTCGGCAGCGCCGTCCCACTCCACATCGATCATGCGCTCGGGATGTTCCATAAGACCCTTGACGTTAGGACAGTTGGCGCGATGCACCGAAACGCCACGACCGCGCGTGATGAAGCCGACGATGTCGTCGCCCGTCACGGGGTTGCAGCAATGAGCCAGACGGACCAGCAGGCCGCTGTTGCTCTCGCCCTTGACGATAATGCCGTTACTGGCGCTCTTGCCGCGCTTTTGCGGCTTGCGGTTGGAGCCGCGGGCGGGCTGCTTCACGACCTCGGCGATAGCCTCGGCCTTGGTGAGCTGTTCCTCGGGCTTGGGGTCCAAGATTTGCTCGACCTTATTGCCCACAGCGCGCGGGGCAACCTTGCCGGCGCCGACGGCGGCAAACAGGTCCTCGAGCTGCTTGAAGTTAAACTGCTCCACCACGGCGTTGAGTGCACGCGTCGAACGCGGCGTAGAAATGCCATAGCCACGCTTACGCAGGTCCTTGGCCAGCATATCGCGACCGGCGGCAGCGTCGTCGTCCTTGGTCGCAGCGGCAAAATAGCGGCGGATCTTTGACTTGGCGGAAGGTGTCTTAACGATCTTGAGCCAATCACGCGACGGCTTGGAACTCTTGTTAGTCAGGATCTCGACACGGTCACCCGTCTTAATCTCGTGCGTGAGCGGAGCCACCGCACCGTTGATTTTGGCGCCGACGCAATGGTTTCCCACCTCGGTGTGAACGGCATAGGCAAAGTCGAGCGGCGTGGAGCCGGCACGAAGCGCCATGACCTCGCCCTTGGGCGTAAAGACGAAGATCTCCTGATCGAAGAGGTCGACCTTCAGCGAATGCAGGTATTCCTTGGCGTCGGTGATCTCATCAGACGCAGCCCAATCGAGCGAATGCTTGAGCCAGTTGATCTGGTCGTCCAAACGTTGAGCGTCATTGGTCTTGGAAGCAGACGATCCGCCCGACTTCTTATAGAGCCAGTGGGCGGCAATGCCGTACTCGGCCTGCTCATGCATCTCGTAGGTTCGAATCTGAATCTCGAGCGGACGAGCCGTAGGGCCGATGACCGTCGTGTGGAGCGACTGGTAGTTATTGACCTTGGGCATGGCGATATAGTCTTTAAAGCGACCAGGCATGGGGTGCCACAGCGTATGCACCGCACCGAGCGTGGAGTAGCAATCGCGCACCGAATGGGTAATAACGCGCAGCGCCACCAGGTCGTAGATCTCGGAGAACTCCTTGCCCTTGCGCTTCATCTTTTGGTAGATGGACCAATAGTGCTTGGAGCGGCCGTTGATCTGGAAGTCCTCCAGACCAATGCGGTTGAGCTCATCGGTAAGCGTCTTGATGGTCTCGGCAAGGTAGCGCTCGCGGACCTCGCGCGACTCAGCCACCATGCGCGCGATGCGCTGGTAGGCATCGGGCTCCAGGTAGAAGAAAGACAGGTCCTCGAGCTCCCACTTAATAGAGCTCATGCCCAGGCGGTCGGCCAAGGGCGCGTACACGTCCATGGTCTCGCGAGCCTTAAACAGGCGACGATCCTCGCGCAGGGCTGCCAGCGTTCGCATGTTGTGCAGACGGTCGGCAAGTTTAACGATGATGACGCGAATGTCCTTGGACATGGCGAGGAACATCTTGCGGAGCGTGAGCGCCTGCTTCTCGTCCATGCTGTCGACTTCGATGTTGGTGAGCTTGGTCACGCCATCGACGAGCTCGGCCACCGTATCGCCAAACAGGCCGGAAACATCGGTGAGCGAGGTCTCGGTATCCTCGACGGTATCGTGCAGCAGCGCGGCACACACCACATCGCAGTCCATCTTGAGATCGGCCAAAATGATGGCAACCTCGACGGGATGGTTAATGTACATCTCGCCCGAGCGGCGCTTTTGGTTGCAGTGCTTCTCGGCGGCAAAGCAGTAGGCCTGCTCAACCTTAGAAAAGTCGTCCTCATTCATATATTTGAGGCACAGGCGCTCCAGCTTGTCGTAGCTGTCCGCCACAATCTCGGGCGGCAGCTCATCGGCATGCTTATAGTGCTCCATCTCCGAAAACGGCTGGAGGGTGGAATCATGGGCGGTACGGGCTGCGGCATCCATCGAGGTCCCCTTCCCCTAGGCCCGCGGTACGATCGGGCGGTTAACTTTGGCTAGCATATCAGAAGCGCACGAATCGAGCGCCCAGCTCCGGAAAGCCGAGAACTCCATGCGCGAGCGCAAGCCCTCCAAATAGCGAATTGACCTGCTCAATTGCACGCGGCCGGGGTTTTCGGCCATCGCGATACGACGAGTGTCGTCAAACCCCGAAACGCGACAGAAACCAAGCTCTTCGAAGATTCCCAGGCCGCTTTCCACCGAACGCTCGTCGACCGGCGTGCGAGCATCGATGGCAAGGCACATCTGCGCGATGTCGATATCGCTCGCGCTAAAGGAATCGTCCCCCGTCTTGCCGCGGTTGGAGCGCCACATGGTCTGCAGCGCGCGATAGAGCGTGACGAGCTCGTCGCGCTCGGGCGCATAGCAGTCGAGCAGGCGCTCGTTAATGCGGGCGTCGCGCGACGAATAGAGCAGATGGATCACGGCGGGCTGGCCATCGCGGCCGGCACGTCCGCTCATCTGGTTGAACTCAATGCCGCCAAACGGCATGTGGTACAGCACGACATGGCGGATATCGGATAGGTTGACACCCTCGCCAAAGGCAGATGTCGAGACGATGCAGCTGAGGCTTCCGTCTCGGAATGCTTCCTCCACGCGACGGCGATCGGAACGCGCAAGCCCCGCGTTATAGAACGCGATATGGGTTGCGCAATCGGGCACACGTTTGCGCAACGTCTTGGCGAGCGCCACGGACTGGTCGCGTGAATTGACGTAGATGACGGTCTTTTCCCCCGTCGCCACGATTGACACCAGGCGGTTCTCGCGGCTCGCAAGATCTCGGTCATCCTCGAGCTGCAAGTTCTCGCGCACCGTCTCGTCGACCACCGTGCGAGTGATCGGCAGCATGCGGGCAAGCTCGGCCACGACCGGAGCCGTCGCGGTGGCCGTCGCAGCCATAACGACCGGGTCGCCCAGGGCTTTGAGGATATCGGGCATGTCGAGATAGGCGCTGCGGTCGCCGCCCTTGGCAAGGCCAGCGTGGTGCGCCTCATCGATAACGACAAAACCGATGCGCCCCGAACGCGCAAAGCGGTCGCGGTGAATGGACAGGAACTCGGGCGTCGTGAGCACGATGCCGGTACGGCCCGAAGCCAAGCCGGCAAACACGTCATCGCGCGCCGCCTCCACGGTCTCGCCGGTCAGCACGCCAACGCCAATGCCAAGCGATGCCATCGTCGACGAGAGGTGATAGGCCTGGTCGGCAACAAGCGCACGCAGCGGATAGACAAAGATGCTCGCACGTCCGCGAAGCACCGCCTCACGCGCGGCATGTACATGGAAGATGAGCGACTTGCCGCGCCCCGTTCCCATAACGGCCAGAACACTTTGGTGATCGGCCAGGGCATCGAGCGCCTCGACCTGCGCGCGGTGCGGCTGGTTCGAGCCGATAAAGCTATGGATAAGCGAGCGCGTGAGCTCGGTATAGGAAAGCTGGGCGAGCGTCTCGCGCTTGCGCGACTCCAGGCGCAGGCCAGAATCCGCCGGCTGCACGCCACGACGAAGCTCGCATGCCGGATCGTCGACGCCGGGCAGCGTGGTATCGCGGACCAGAACATCCTTGATCATGAGCTTGGGCTTCACACGCCCCTGCCAATGCTCGGCAACGGCCTCGAACACCAAGTCGACGGCGCTGTCGCAATTGATAAGCCTATCGATCTGCGGCACACGAAACATGATGGCCGGCACACTCGCGGCGCCATCCGTCGCCACGAAGCGCATATGCTCGCCGGTCTTGCCCACCACGGCGCGATCGCACATCGTCACGCCCTCGGCAGCCAGCAGCGGCACCTTATTACCCTGGCCAAACGGCTCAAGGCGAGAAATCTGCTCGATGGTCTCGATATTCAATTCGGAAAGGTCAACCGTGGCGGCAACCTCGTCGGTGTCCTCAAAGTCCTCGGCGGGAAGCTCGGACAACACGGCGGAAAGGCGACGACGAAACTCATCGAGCTTAGACGCCTCGATGGTCACGCCCACCGCACCGGCATGTCCGCCGCGGCGAATCAGCAGGTCGGAGCAGCGCTCGACGGCTTCGAACAGGTTGACCTTGCCCACCGAGCGACCCGAGCCACGTGCTATACCGTCCTCGATAGAGAAGAGCAACGCCGGCACGTGATATCGGTTGGTAAGGCGGCTCGCCACGATGCCTTTAACGCCCTCGTGCCAGCCTTCGCCGCCCACGACGATTGCGCGACCGCCATCATAAGCCTCCTCGACCTTCGCCATGGCATCGCGCGTAAGCTCGGCCTCGATCTCGCGGCGTTGGCGATTGATTTCCTCGAGCTCGGCTGCCAGTGCACTTGCTTCGATAGGATCACGGGCAAGCAGCAGGTCGAGCGCCAGCTTGGGATCAGCCATGCGGCCGGCAGCATTCAGACGGGGGATGAGCGAAAACGACAGGCCGTCCGCCGTAATGGTAGAAAGGTCGGCCTTGGCGAGCGCTGCAAGCGCAATGTAGCCGGGACGAGCCGTCACGCGCATCTGTTGGATGCCCTCAGCGACCAGCGCGCGATTCTCGGGCGTGAGCGGCATCATGTCGGACACGGTGCCCAGCGCCGCGACCTCTACCAACGAACGCCAATACGAAGGCTTGCCCAGACGCTCACCCAGAACCTGCACCAGCTTGAGCGCCACGCCGGCACCGGCAAGTTCGCGTGAGGGGCCCTCATCCTCGAGTTTGGGATCGGTCAAGGACACGCCCTGCGGCACCTGATCGGACGGCTCGTGATGGTCCGTGACCACCAAATCGATTCCCAAGCTCTCCAGATAGGAAACCTCTTCCTTGGCAGCGATACCGTTATCGACGGTCACGATCAGGTTGGGTTGAGCGAGCTCGTTGACGCGGTCGAGCGCCGCACGCGACAGGCCGTAGCCCTCGTCAAAGCGGTGCGGAATAAACGGCGTGACGTTGGCGCCAAACGAACGCAACGCCTCGGTCAACAGACAAGTCGACGTAATGCCGTCGACGTCAAAATCGCCAAAGACGGCGATGCGCTCGTGGCTGCGAATAGCACGCTCAACGCGGTCGGCGACGACCGCCATGCCCGGAATAACGAGTGGGTCCGCCCAGTCGCGATCGAGCGAAGGCGTCAAAAAAAGCTGGCCTTCCTCGATGGATGTAATGCCGTGCGCAACCATAATGCGCGCCACCAGCCCGGGTATGCCCAGACCAGCCGAAAGCTCCTTTTCGAGCTCGGGCTTTTGCTGAGCGACCGCCCAGCGATGCGTCGTCTTAAGCGATGACATAGGCGCCCACCCCCGATAGGGGCAGGTCGCCGCGATACCTCTCACGGTTCATAGCGATGAGTCCTCTGCGTATACCCGCTTCGGCAGGCAGATCTGTTGAACGGATTTATTATACCGTGCAGCGCGGACGCAAATCGCCGCAGCACACCGCGGTTTCGGTAAACGATGCCGGTAATAGCCTCGAAATAATCGGGCGTTTCAGCCGCACGGACGCATGCGAGCGTCTAGCATATCCATTCAAACGGATTCACGGGCATAGGGAGTCACAAGAGCATATGAAGCAATGGGTTGGACTGGGCAAGTTTCTCGCGGGGTACATGCAGATCATCGTTCCGATTTGCGTGGCGCTCGGCGTGCTCTTTCCTCAGCAGATCGGCGTTCTCAAGCCCATCGTTCCCACCTTGTTTGCCTTTATGACGTTTCAGGGTGCACTCAGTAACACCTTTCACCAGGTGGCCGAGGTGTTCCGCCGTCCCCTTCATCTGATTTTGGCGTTATTTGTCTCGGCTGTGCTCATCCCCATCGCGGCATATGTCATGGGCTCACTGTTCTTTGGCTCCAACCCCAACCTTGTCTGCGGCATCGTGATCGAGTACAGCGTACCCGTGGCAGTCACTGCCTTTATGTGGATCAGCATGTTCGGCGGCAACGGCCCGCTCGCACTCACCATCATCCTGACGTCCTCGGTTATATCGCCCGTGACGATTCCGCTCACGCTCAAGCTCCTGCTGGGTGCCACCGTCGCAATCGATGTTCCGAGCATGATGCAGAACATGGCCTTTATGATTGCCATCCCCGCCATCCTTGGCATCGTAATCAACGAACTTACGCGCGGCTGGGGACACGAGAAGCTCTCCCCCGCGCTCTCGCCCGCCTGCAAATTTATGATGATGGGCGTCATCGCGTCCAACTCCACCGCCATGAGCGAGTACGTGCTGCACATGAACGCGGTGCGCCTGGAAGTCGCCCTCTTTATTTTGGTCTTCGCCATCAGCGGTTTTGTCGTGGGCATTCTGGTCGCCCGCGCGTTGCACCTGCCGTATAGCGAGACGACCACCATGTGCTTTACCTGCGGCATGCGCAATATCTCTTCGGGCGCCGTCATCGCCACACAGTATTTTCCCGGCGAGGTCGTGTTTCCCGTCATGTGCGGCACGCTGTTTCAGCAGGTGCTCGCCTCGGTTATCGGGCACCTCTTTGAGCGTCTGACCGGCGAGGAGCGCGCCGCCCAACGCAAGCGGGTCGAGGCCGGCCGCGACGCCATGGGACGCTAGACTGTCCGCATTACGCGGGGCTAGTCTTGCTATACGAGCGTTTCCAGATGCGCGCGCAGGCGCTCAGCATCGATATCGAGCGTCGTCTCGGCATTGACCTGGGCCAAACGATAGCCGACAAAGTAGGGCGAAACCACCCAACGCGGTAGCGCCTTGGCAATGGTCCGACCGCCCAGGCGATAGAAGAACAAGTTGTACGACTCTGCGCGACCACCGTGGTGCTCGTTCAGGATATAGCGCAGAGCCACCTGAATCGCATCGGCGAAGAGATCCGTCTCGGCTTGGTCTCTCGTGTCATCGCTGGCAGCGATTCCTTGCGGGGCTGAAACGTTGATCTCAAAGAATCCCATGATCGGTTCGGTTGAGATGTTGACCGCGATTCTCCCCTGTTGCCAGACATTGATGCCTTCGAAATTGGCGGAAGTCAGCGAAGCATAGCCGTCTTCCTGCTCCAAACCCACAATCTGCATGTGCGGATGAACAAGACTGCCGCCCGAGAGCGGACCCTTGTTCTTGTACATGAGCGCGCTTCGATACTGCTGTGAATCGATCATCTGCTGCCAGCAACCCAGGGCAAACCTCATTACATGGTGGAGTTCATCCGACTCATAGGTCACCAGGTCTGCGTCGTGGTCGGCCGACTCGATCAGCACGGTTTGACGGGTGGCGCGCAGGGTTTTGAACTTATTCTCGAGCCAGATGCAGTCACCGTCGCGCCGAATGATATTGGCGAGCCCCTCGGTATCGCAAAAGGGGCACGCGGTGCCAGGGTGCCGGTTGTCGTCGGGCTTACCGCTCGCCTGTTGAACGTCAAATACCAGCGCCACGGGTTACGCCTCCAACGACACGATCTTGGTGCCATGGAGCTCGGAGACGCCCAATGCCACCGCCACGGTATCGCGGTTGGCCGTGGAAATGCCGCCGCCGGGAAGGATGGCCAGGCGGTCGCCCGCATACTCGACAAGACGCGATAGGTGCTCCAGATTGTCCTCGATCGGCGTTCCGGCAGCACCACCATGCGTCAGGATACGCGTGATGCCGCAGTCGGCGAGCGTGTCAATGGCATCCAACTGAGCCTCAGGCGAGAGCTGGTCAAACGCCATGTGGAAGGTAATATCGATGGGTCCGCGCTTGCACTCCTCGGTCGCGCAGCCCGCGGCCATCACGAGGGCGCCCAACGTAAGCTCGTCGAGCGCCCATCCGCCGGCACAAGGCTTGCAACAGCCAAAGACCAAGCCGTCGGCGCCGGCGCTCACGGCAAGGCCCAGGTCCATCTCCATCATGCGCAGCTCGTCCTGGTTGTAATGAAAGTCACCGCCACGCGGGCGAATCATGCACATCACTCGCGCATCATGCTCGTGAGCATAGCTGACCGCAGCGCTGATAACGCCGGCCGAGGGCGTGGTACCACCGACGGCAAGGTTGTCGCACAGCTCGATGCGCCTTGCACCGGCATCGATAGCCGCCGGCACCCGCTCAAAGTTCTCGGCACAAAACTCGTACAGCATAGATAGACCCCCAGATGACAAACGTTTTCCGATGGGCATTGTCGCACGCCCCCATGAAGTTGCGGTGGAATAGGGACTCTTTTGGCCTCTGAGACTCCCATTTAGTCCCTATTCCACCGCAACATAAGGGGGACAGAACCAAAGCAACGCCGCAGGCAGAGGACAGACAGCGAGCGGGCGCCAGAGCGAACAACTTGTCATTCAAAGAGGACGGCATAGACCTTCTGGTCAGGCCGTCCTCTTTGAATGACAAGTTGTCGCTCTGGTGCCCGCGCAGCGTCGACTGGTCCGCCGTTCGGTAGAACGACGGAACCGCCTAACCGCCCAGGTAGGCTTTACGCACGTTGTCGTCGTGCAGCAGCTCTTGGCCGGTGCCGGTCATGGTGATCTTGCCGGTCTCGAGCACGTAGCCGCGTGTGGCGATGGAAAGAGCCATCTGTGCGTTTTGCTCGACCAGAAGCACCGTGGTTCCGGCTTTATGCAGATCCTCGACAATCTGGAAGATCTGCTCAATCAGAATCGGCGCCAGGCCCATGGAAGGCTCGTCGAGCATGAGCAGCTTGGGGTTGCTCATAAGGGCGCGGCCCATAACGAGCATCTGCTGCTCGCCGCCCGAAAGGGTGCCGGCGACCTGGCGACGGCGCTCCTTAAGGCGCGGGAACTGCTCGTAGACACGCTCAAGGCCCGGAGCAACCGTGGACTTGGGCTGCGTATAGGCACCCATTTCCAGGTTCTCCTCGACCGTCATCTGCAAAAAGGCGCGACGGCCCTCGGGCACCTGAGCCAGGCCCTTACCAACCAGCTTATCGGCGGGCGTATGAGTAATGTCCTCGCCCATAAACTTGATGGAGCCGGTCTTGGAACGCAACAGGCCCGAGACGGTTTTAAGCGTCGTGGACTTGCCGGCACCGTTCGCACCGATCAGTGCAACGATCTCGCCCTCGTTGACGTTAAAGGAGATGTCCTTGATGGCGTGGATAGCGCCGTACCAGACGTTGATGTTGTAGACGGAAAGCATCGGCTCTGCCATTTAGTTCTCCCCCTTATCCTGCTTGCCCAGATATGCCTCGATAACGGCGTCGTTGTTCTGAATTTCCTCTGCCGTGCCCTTGGCGATGACCTTACCAAAGTTGAGCACGCAGATGCCCTCGCAGATGTTCATAACGAGCGACATATCATGCTCGATAAGCATGATGGCAATGCCAAAGGTGTCGCGAATCTTGACGATGTTCTCCATGAGCTCCGCAGTCTCGGACGGGTTCATGCCGGCGGCAGGCTCGTCGAGCAGCAGCAGCTTGGGGTTGGTGGCAAGCGCACGGACGATCTCCAGACGACGCTGGGCGCCGTAAGGCAGCGATCCGGCCTGTTCATTTGCCAGGTGCTCCATGTCAAAAATGGACAGTAGCTCCATGGCGCGCTCGTGGGCGGCCTTCTCGTGCTTCCAATACGTCGGCAGGCGCAGCACGCCCTCAAAGCCGGAGTAGCGCTCCTGGTTGTGCAGGCCGACCTTAACGTTGTCCTCCACCGTCATGGTGTTGAACAGGCGAATGTTCTGGAACGTACGGGCAATACCCATGCGGTTGACCTGGTAGACCGACTTGCCCGAGGTGTCCTCACCATCGAGCAGGATGGTGCCGTGCGTAGGCTGGTACACCTTGGTGAGCAGGTTAAAGACCGTGGTCTTGCCGGCACCGTTGGGGCCGATGAGACCGGCGATCTCAGTCTTGCCGATGGTCAGGCTAAAGTCATCGACTGCCTTAAGGCCGCCGAATTCAATGCCCAGGTGGATGCACTCGAGCGCCGGGCGCTGGCCCAAGTCGCGGTCGGGAACGATGGCGCCAGAAGGATACGGGACCATCTTGCCCTTGTTGAACTCAAATTTACTGGGCATCGGCTGCCACCTCCTTCTTGGAAGCAAAGCGGTCCTTAATGCGTGCGAAGAACGCCTTGAGCTGCGGGTTGTTAGTAAAGACCATGACCAGAATCAACACGATGGCGTAGATGAGCATGCGGTAGTCCGAGAACTGACGGAGCAGCTCGGGGAGCACCGTAAGCAGCGCCGCGGCGATAACGGAGCCGCGCATGTTGCCCAGGCCGCCCAGGACCACGAACACCAGAATGAGGATCGATGTGTTGAAGTCGAACTTAGTGGCGGAAAGCTGCGAGAAGTTACCGCCGAAGAGGGCTCCGGCAGCACCGGCGAGGGCAGCGGAAACCACGAAGGCGATCATGCGGTACTGGGTGACGGAGATGCCCACAGACTCGGCAGCGATCTTGTTGTCGCGCACGGCAATAATGGCACGACCGGTACGGCTGCGAACCAGGTTGAGTACAATCACGAGCGCGACCATAACCAGGATGGCGCCGGCAAGGAAGGTCGAATAGGTCGACACGCCCGATGCGCCCTGCGCGCCCTTGATGATGGCGGTGCCGTCCTCGAGCAGGTGCAGGTCGTCGATCGTGGAGTTACCCGTGATGTTAAAGATCACATGCAGGCCGCGGGAATCGACGCCCACAATGAGGCAGGTGACGACCTCTTTGATGATCTCGCCAAAAGCCAGGGTCACAATGGCCAGATAGTCGCCACTCAGGCGCAGGACCGGGATACCGATCAAGAAGCCCAAGATGGCAGCGGCGATAGCGCCAACCACAATGCTGATGATCAGACGCATCGGATCGGACGGAACGGCACTCTCCAGCGCGACGGCAGTGACGATGCCCGTATAGGCGCCGACGCTCATAAAGCCCGCGTGACCCAGCGACAGGTCGCCCGCAATGCCGACGACGAGGTTAAGAGAGATGGCCATGACGATATAGGCCGTGATGGGAACCAGCTGGCCGGCGATCATGCGCGGAATCATGTGGTTGGACTGCATAAAGAACACGATGGCGAAGGCCACGATGCACATGGCGTACGTGACAAAGTCGTGACGCGTCTGCTTGTCTTTAAGAAACTTCATAACGCTCACCTACACCTTCTCGGGGACGTACTTGCCCAAGAGGCCGGCAGGCTTGACGAGCAGGACGATGATCAAAACACCAAAGACGATGGAGTTGGCAAGGCTCGTGGAAATATAAGCCTGCGCCATCGCCTCGATGATGCCGATGAGAATGCCGCCGACAAAGGCACCGGGGATGGAGCCGATGCCACCGAAAACGGCAGCGTCGAAGGCCTTGATGCCAGGCATGGCGCCCGTGGTGGGCTGCAGGACCGGCGAGTAGGAGCACAGGAGCACGCCGGCGATGGCAGCGAGGGCGGAGCCGATGGCGAACGTCATCGAGATGGTGCGGTTGACGTTGATGCCCATGAGCTGAGCGGCGGCCTTGTCCTCGGACACGGCGCGCATGGCCTTGCCCATCTTGGTCTTACCTGTAAAGAACATCAGACCGGCCATGATAACCAGGCAGGCGACGATGGTGACGAGCGAGACGGCGCTTACGTTAAACTTGGCCAAGAACTCCGGCACCGGGAAGGTGACGAGCGAAGTGAAGTTCTTGGGCGTGGCGCCCCACAGAAGCTGCGCGGCGTTCTGCAGGAAGTAAGACACGCCGATGGCCGTGATCAGAACGGCCAGCGGGCCTGCTTGGCGCAGCGGCTTATAGGCCAGACCCTCAATGAGAACACCGAGAACCGTGCAGACCACACAAGAGAGAACTACAGATGCCCAGCCCGGGAGGCCGAGATACGACGTGGCGCAGAACGAGACATAGGCACCGACCATGATGACATCGCCGTGAGCGAAGTTGAGCATCTTGGCGATACCGTAGACCATGGTGTAGCCCAACGCGATGATGGCGTAGACGCTGCCCATGGACAGGCCGTTGACCAGGTATTGGATAAAGACCGTCATGTTCCACATCCCCCTTTCGAATAGGTTTCCAGTTGATGTATGAAACAGGGACGTTACATCGTCCCTAGATACCAAGCAAGCAGGGAAGGCCAAAACCTCCCCTGCTTGGGATCAAAACCGCTCTATGTAAGGCGGCCAATTAGGCCTGTACGTACTTGCCGTCGGTGATGACGTAAGCCGTGGGCTCCTTCTGGACCTGGCCCTTATCGTTCCAGGTGAGCTTGCCGGTCAGACCGTCAACGGTAATCTTGAGCATAGCCTTGGACAGCTTCTCGGCGGCCTCGGTCGGGTCGGCGTCGACACCAAGATCGGCCTCCTTGAGGGCCTCGGCCACCGCGTGCACGCCGTCGTAGGCGTCGGCGGCAAACTGGTCGGGGGTCTCGCCATACTTATCCTTGTAAGCGTTGACGAAGTCGGCGTTCTTCTCGTCGTCGGCGGAGAACGGGGTCATGAGCAGCAGACCCTCGGCAAGAGAGGTGTCGAAGCCCTCAACGCCCAGGATGC
The DNA here is from genome assembly GCA_048230835.1 of Collinsella sp. Lineage (GTDB taxonomy): Bacteria > Actinomycetota > Coriobacteriia > Coriobacteriales > Coriobacteriaceae > Collinsella. The sequence continues at coordinate 107,902 of DBFALE010000015.1, read as the reverse complement.
CGTCCATGCCGTCGCAGCCCATCATCTTGACGTCGTAGCCCATGTCCTTGGCGTTCTTGAGCAGGACGGACGCCGGCGTGTAGTAGATCGGCGCAAAGATCATGGTGGCGCCGGCCTGCTTGGCCTTGGTCAGCTGGTTGGTAAAGCTCGTGGCGGAGTCGTCCTTAAAGGTCTCCTCGTCAACAATCTCGAGCTTGGACTCAGCGGCCTGGGCCTTAAAGGAATCTGCGATGCCCGAAGAATAGGCGTCGCCGGAGTTATAGAACAGCACGAACTTCTCGTCCGCATACTTCTGCGCCAGGAACTTGGCAGCGTTGACACCCTGGTTGGGGTCGGTGAAGCAGACCTGGAAGACGCAATCCTTGCCGTCGGTGACGTCCTCGGAGGACGCGGACGGGGTGATCATGAACGTCTTGGGGTCGTTACCGCACTCTGCGGCGACGGCAACCGACGCACCCGTGGTAGTCGGGCCGACGAGGGCCTGCATGCCCCAGTCGAGCAGGGTGTTGAAGGCGTTGACGGCCTTCTCGCCATCGGCCTGGTCATCCTCGGCCTTGCTGGCAAGCGGCAGCTCCTTGGTCGAGAAATCCTTGCAGCCAAGCTCGACACCCTGGGTAACGGACTTGCCGTAGGACGCGTTGGCGCCGGTCAGCGGGCCGATGGTGCCGATCTTAAACGAAGCGTCGCCCGATGCGGAACCGCTGTCGCCGCCGTTGGAGGAGCAGCCAGCTAGAATGGACATCGCCCCCAGACCTGCTGCGCTCGCGATAACGCTCCTGCGATTCATAACAGGGTTCAATGACTTACCGGTGAGGCTCGACATGCGGCTCTCCTCTCAAATCTCGTCGGGTTTCGGTTACCCGACAGGCCATCCTTCGCCGTGTTCGGCGTTCGCAAAATACTAGACGCTTTAGTTAAGGAAAGTGGCGATTATTTCAACTTTTCTTTGTATTTGTTCATTTATCCATAATTCTGCGTATTCCTGTCGGTTTATGCAGTTTAGCCACTTTATTGTGTGAAAGTAATGTTTCCGTTCTGTTACAGGCGTCCTTGCCCTGAATAAAACGGCCCCACCGGTCGCGCTTTATGCGCACTTAGGCGGCGATGTACTTGCCGTCCTGGATCACATAGGCCGTAGCGGGCTTTTCGACCTGGCCCTCGTCATTCCACGTCAGCTCACCTGTCAGGCCCTCGATCTTGATCTTGCGCATGGCCTTGGCAAGGTCGCCGGCAATGTCGGCGCCGTCGGCCGAAATGTCAATCCCCGCCCTATCGATAGCCTCGGCGATGGCGTGGACGCAATCGTAAGCGTCGGCGGCAAACTGGTTGGGCGTTTCGTCGTAGGCATCCTTATAGGCCTTGACGAAGTCGGCATTCTTCTCATCGTCAGCCGAAAACGGGGTCATGAGCAGCACGCCCTCGGCAAGAGAGGTATCGAAGCCCTCGACGGAGAGCAGGCCGTCCATGCCGTCGGTACCCATGAGCGTCATGTCGTAGCCCATGTCCTTGGCGTTCTTGAGCAAAACGGACGCCGGCGTGTAGTAGATCGGGGCAAAGATGAGTGTGGCGCCGGCCTCCTTGGCCTTGGTGAGCTGGTTGGTAAAGCTCGTGGAGGAATCGTCCTTAAAGGTCTCGGTATCGACGATATCAAGTTTGGACTCCTTGGCCTGCTCGGCAAAGGCATCGGCAACACCCGAGCTGTACGTATCGCCGGAGTTGTAGAACAGGGCGATTTTGGCATCCGCGTACTTCTCGGCCAAGAACTTCGCAGCGCTGGCGCCCATGGTGGGATCGGTGAAGCAGACCTGAAAGACCGTGGTCTTATCCTTGGTGACGTCGAGCGACGAGGCCGAAGGCGTGACCATGAGCATATCGTCGGCGATCTCACCCGAGACGGCGACGGCGGCACCAGTCGTGACGGGGCCGACGAGAGCCTGCATGCCCCAGTCACACAGGGTATTGAAGGCGTTGATGGCCTTCTCGCCGTCGGCGACGTCATCCTCGGACTTAAGCGAGAGCTTGAGGTCCTTGGTCGAGAAGTCCTTGGCGGCAAGCTTGGCGCCCTTCTCGGCCGAGACGCCATAGGTTGCCGCAGCGCCGGTCAGAGGGCCGATGACACCGATCTTGAAGGTCTTGCCGTCATCGGCGGAGCCGCCGTCCGAGCTACCCAACGAGCAGCCAGCAAGCGCGACGGTGCTGCCGAGTGCTGCGGCGCCGGCGAGAAAGATCCTACGGCTGAGCGTGCTGTTGATATTGAACATGGTGTCCCCCTTTTTTCGCTGGTCGCAGCGCGGCCGTCTTGCGGTACGGGGCAAACCTTATGGCGCAAACGTTGACAGTTTGTTACGGAGTTCCGTTTGTAGCGAGCATGTTTCCAATGTTTCCGCAGCGTTTCGGGGGTGCCGTTTTGTGCGACTCCTGTTGCCTGGCGAGCACGCACCCTCGGTTCACGCTAGAATGCACTCAACCTTTAAGCGGTTAATCCATCCATAAGATGCACGAAGGAGCTATCTATGAGCGAACCCCTGCGCACCGTGAACGTCGGTCTGATCGGTCTGGGAACCGTCGGCGGCGGCGTGGCCCGTCTGATCAAGAGCCACCACGATGAGTACCTGGCAGTCTACGGCATCGACCTTAAGCTGACCCGCGCCTGCGCGCTTGCTTGGGAGCAGGCCGAGGCGGCAGGCATTGAGCGCGAAGCCTTTACGAGTGACTGGCACGACGTCGTCACCGACCCCGCCGTCGACATCGTCGTCGAGCTGATCGGCGGCGAGCATCCCGCAACCGAGATCTTCACCACTGCCTTTGAGCACGGCAAGCACGTCGTCTCTGCCAACAAGGCCCTGCTGGGCCGTCACGTCGAGACGCTTGCCGAGAAGGCGCGTGCATGCGGCGTGCAGATTAAGTGCGAGGCCAGTTGTGGCGGCGGCATCCCCATCGTGAGCACGCTTGAGCACGACCTGGTGGGCAACAAGATCCTGACCATCGCCGGCATTCTCAACGGCACCACCAACTACATCCTGTCGCGCATGGACGCCGAGGGTGCCGATTACGCCGACGTGCTCGCCGACGCCCAGGCCAAGGGCTACGCCGAGGCCGACCCGTCCGCCGACGTCGACGGCTTCGACGCCGCAAGCAAGACGGCGATCCTCGCTTCCATCGGCTTTGGCACCCGCGTTACCACCGACGATGTGTACCAGCAGGGTATCCGTACCATCGGCGCTGAGGACATCGCCCAGGCCCGCGAGCTCGGCTACACCATCAAGCTGCTGGGCATCGCACGCAACACCGAAGCCGGCGTCGACGTCCGCGTGCACCCCACGCTCATCCCGGCAGACCATATGCTCGCCAAGGTCAACGGCGCCATGAACGCTGTCTACGTGGTAGGCGACGCCGTGGGCGAGACCATGTTCTACGGCGCTGGCGCAGGCTCCTTCCCCACCGCGAGCGCCGTCGTGGGCGATATCCTGTCGCTCTCCGAGCAGATCAGCCGCGGCGTGGCTCCGCTGCCCGAGATTGAGCCCTATGGTCACAACCTCGCCTTTAAGCCTATGGACGAGCTCCAGACCAAGTACTATGTGCGCCTGAAGGTCGCCGACCGCGTGGGCGCCCTGTCCGAGACGGTCGACATCTTTGCCAAGCACAACATCTCGATCTCGCTCATCAACCAGGTCGAGGACGGCAAGTCGGGCGTCAGCGATGCCTGCTCGGTCATCTTCCTGACGCACCGCGCACTCGAGAAGGACGTCCAGGCTGCCGCCGCCGAGCTTGCCAGCGTCGACTGTGTGGCCGAGGTCGCCAACGTCCTGCGCATCGAGGACGTTGAGGCTTGGACCGAAGGCGTTATGGCCAACTAACCCAACGCTCGCCTAGCAATACGCGCTTTGAGGGCTCCCGTCCGATGTGGGATGGGAGCCCTTTTGTCTCCTGCCCTAAGCATAACGACAGGACACATTTGCGCGAGCCGCTCATCGGTAACGCGGGCTACCGTTCACCGATATGCAAACACGGCCGATTCCGGTTACGGCTACGCTGTGCTGCGAATGTCCGCCCGCGATGAGAGGAAATACCATGTTGCTCGAGGGCAAGAAAGCAATCATCACCGGAGGCACGCGCGGTATCGGCTATGCCATCGCCTGCCGTTTTATCGAGGAGGGCGCCGCCGTCACTGTCTTTGGCTCGCGTCAGGAGACCGCCGATGCGGCCGTTGAGAAGCTGACAGCCGTCTATCCCGACGCCAAGGTCTGGGGCCGCTCCTGCGACCTCACCTCACTCGAAGCCGTGACCGAGGCCTTTACCCAGGCTGCAGCCGACATGGGCGGCTTGGACACGGTCGTCAACAACGCCGGAATTTCCCAGCGCTCGCCTCTGCTCAACTACACGGCTGAGGAGTTCGCCAAAGTTATGGACCTCAACGTCGTCGCCGTCTTTAACGGCCACCAGGCTGCCGCCAAGATTATGACCGAGGCCGGCCACGGCGGCACCATCACTACCACAAGCTCGATGGTCGCCAAGTACGGCCAGCCCTCCGGCGTTGGCTATCCCACGTCCAAGTTTGCCGTCAACGGTATGGTCCAGTCGCTCTCGCGCGAGCTCGCCCCCATGGGCATTCGCGTCAATGCCGTCGCACCCGGCGTGACCAAGACCGATATGGTCGCCAACCTGCCCGAAGAGGTCATCAAGCCCATCATCGCCACCATTCCGCTGGGTCGCATGGGCGAGCCCGAGGATGTCGCCAACGCCTTTGTTTTCCTGGCGAGCGACATGTCCTCCTACGTCACTGGCGCCGTGCTCCCCGTCGACGGAGCCGCCCGCTCCTAAAGGTCGCAAGCCACGATTTCGGACCTCAACGGAGCTCAACGCAAAAGGTGCGCTGTCTGCATCAACCGCAGGCAGCGCACCTTGTTCTGTTTGTAAGGGAAACTGTGTCCCGTTTCGAACGCCGATTCTGGGACACCGTTTCCGCAACGGGTCGGGACTGCGGAAACTACATCCCAATCTGGTTATCCATTCCGGGGCACAGTTTCCCGAAGGGCGGTTGAGTCATGCCATCCTAATCAAAACGAGACCGTATAGCACCCCTAAGATAACCAGCTCTCATTCTGGAGCAAGCGCATCAGGCAGCACGACCGCTCGCCGACGTGCAATTTGTTGCACAGTAAAATCGGCTAGTGGCACCCTTATCCTTTATTTAGCGAATAAGGTCAAGGAAGGGAGAGTATCATGCCAAGACGGCAAACACCGCTCGAGGTCATGTTCTCCCTGTTCAAGACTTCATTTACCCTGAGCCATCGCGCACTTGCTGAACTGTTACTATCCGATCTGCCGTTAACAAATGGACAGCCTACCGCCCAAATGGCACAGGACACCAGCTGGCTTTCGCGCACGATTGTGCACTCGCAGCCGGGCTCCCTAGAAGATCGCTACTTTACCGACTGGTCCTGCGCATCGAATCAAATCCTGCACAAGCTACAGGAAAAAGGGTATTCGAACGCCGACATCTATACCATGATTGCGGCAGCAACTGACGCGATGGCTCAAGCGCTCAGTGCCTGTGGGCGCAATGGGTTCCTTTACCGGAACGCCGCCTCGCGCCTCGTCAGCTGCCAGCCAGACAAAAATGACAGGGCTCTTATCTCAATCGCGCTCGTTGTTTCGACCGCCTGTTGGTGCGATCCGGCCCGTGCTATCGCGTACATCAGGAACCGCTTTGAATTCGCAGAGAATGTCAGGTCGTTTACCCCCTCAAGTATTTCTTTCTGTCCATGCGATTTAAAACAAACGGGCACCGAACATGCGATCGGCCTTATCAGGATCGATAACGAACTCGTCATCGGCGTCCCTTATGTCATTGAGCCTTCTGCCATGGGCACCACCATCGGAGCGCTCGCACTCGAAGACGGCGCTGTCACCGATGTTGGGCTGGATGTCTCCGCCAGACATCTCCGTATCTTCGCCGAGAACAATGCTTGGTACGCACAAGACCTCGGTTCGACCAACGGCACGTATCTGATTCGAACAGCCGACAACAACGAACTCGACATCAGCACCGGAGCACCCGCCCGGCTGTACCCCGGCGACATCCTGCGCCTGGGTCTCAGCACCACTTTTGCCGTCGTAGCAACGACGGCTATCTTAGCAAATCAACATTACTAACCATGGAAACAAGGTGACTATGAGCATCACGGATGTCATCAAATATGAGGGCAACAACCAAACTTTTATCTGGAAACACCCCTCAGAAGACTTCAATACGGGCTCGCAACTCATTGTTCACGAGACCCAAGAAGCAATTTTCTTCCTTAATGGACAGGCCCTGGATTCGTTTGGACCAGGCAGGCATGAACTTGAGACTCAAAATCTACCGTTACTGAACGGCATTTCGAAGATAACGACCGGTGGTGTCAGCCCGTTTCACTCAGAGGTCTACTTTGTTAACCTCATCGAGCAGATGGGCATCCGCTGGGGAACCAATTCCAGGATTCAGTTCATGGAACCGACTTATGGATTTCCGCTCTCGCTCGGGGCGTCCGGAGAGATGGCTCTTGCTGTAAAAGAGCCCCGCAGGCTCCTTCTCAAGCTTGTTGGAACCGAAGCTTTGCTCTCCCAGGACAAGCTGATCAGTTATTTCAAAGCTTTCCTGCAAACTCGAATAAAAACTCATCTTGCACAAGTAATTACCGAACAAAAACTCTCCATTTTCGAACTTGATGCACACCTTGAAGAGTTATCCGACTCGCTTAAGAACAAGCTGCTTCCCGACTTTGCCGCATACGGCCTCTCATTAACGCAAATGCTGGTCACCGCGATCGTCAAACCCGAAGGTGATCCGGTATACGAGAAGTTTAAGGACCTCCATTTCAAGCAATATGCCGACGTGCGCGAAGCACAGATAAAACGACAGGTCAGCATTATCGAACAAGAAACTGCGGCGCAGCGCACCGTAATCTCCGCAAAAGCACGCGCAGAAAAACGGCAAATTGAGGGCTATACCTATCAACAGGAACGCAGCTTCGATGTTGCCGAAAAGATGGCCCAAAACGAAGCGACTGGCGAATACGCAAACATGGGAATTGGCCTGGGCGTAATGGCCGGTGTCGGCGGAACCATGGGGTCAGTTATGACCGATGCACTCTCACAAGCGACCGGCACGTCCGCGACGCAGCCCATCCCTGCGGATACCAATTCGCAGCAAAGTGCTGCAAAGTTCTGCTCCGAGTGTGGATATCGCTTCTCTGGAACCGAGAAGTTCTGTCCCGAGTGCGGAGCACGGAGGTCGTAATGAAGAACACACAGGCATATATTGCAGCAATCCCCGTAGCCCTCTTCATAGTTATCGAAAGCGTGACAATACTTTTATTTGGACCCTCAACCACTTTTTGGATTGAGAGCGCATTCTCTTTGGTTGCGCTCTCCTTGTTGGTCGCAGTCCTCCTTCATGACCCCGCAAAGAAACTAAAGCTGCTTGGTATTTCCAAGACAGTCCTCATGGGGGCTTCATTTGCAATCCAGCTGACCCTAGTTCTTTTCGGAGCAGCGCTAAAGACCGATGCGTTGTCCGTTCTTTCGGGTTTCAGCATCCTTTTACTTGGCACGTCAGTAATTACGCTGTGTGTAGCAAATGCATCCGAGAGTCAAACCTCAGATGTCGAGGAACATGTCTCGACACTTACCAATTCAATGAAATCAAACAAAATCAAACTCGAACTGCTCCTAGAAGAAGCACCTAGCGATCTGAAACCGGCAATCGCAGACGTTCTGGAAACTATGCGCTACGCAAACCCCGTTTCAGATAAAACGGAAAACCGGCCCCTTTCAAATTTGATACCTATCGCTATCGAAAATCTCGACAAAGCGGTAAAAGCAAATTCGCTCCCCGACACCCAAGATACTTGTAAGCAACTAAAAGCATATATCCGTCAGCAGGAAATCATAAATAAGCTCTAGAGGAAGCCGGGTATGGGAACCAATAAATCACACGTCAATGAAAACTATCAACACGCCTGCGACAACACTAAATTCAAACTCGAAGGTTATCGAGCCCCTCTATCAGATTGCTTTACGCCAGACGAGCTGTCAGAGCTATTTCGGTTCTACGTTTTGCAAGCACCCATCGCAAAAGATAAGACCGCTTTGTCGACGCAGCGGACGTTGACGTCATTAGGTTGGAACGGACCCTCCATCAAGATACTAGAGAGAAAGCTATTAAAGGCGTCCGGGATAACCTCTTTCATTTTCATAGGAAGCCAGACCATTGATGGAACTCTGGAGAACATGGCCCTAGATAAAGAAATATGCGCCGAACACCCAAGAGCGGTTCTACACAAAGATGTCAAACTAACGCTCCGAGAGGACAACTCCATCGAGCGCCGCAGCGGTGATGAAAACAGAATGCAGTGCCTATTTCGCCATCTACGAAATGGGATTGCACACGGACAGACGTATCTGTTTCCAACCGGTTTAGTGCTAATCGAAGATCGCGACGGCAAAAGAATTACTGCCCGGATTCTCATTCGCAAAGAAACGCTTCTTGCATGGATATATATCGTTGAAAAGAAAGAGGTCTAGCTTCATGAAAGCCCTGAAATGTGAACTTTGCGGCGGCACCGAAATCGTCAAAGATGGGGATTTCTTCGTCTGCCAAAACTGCGGTATGAAATATACGCTCGAGTCCGCAAAGAAAATGATGGTCGAAGGCGTTGTTCAAGTCGAAGGCACGGTGAAAACAGACAAGACGGCTGATGCAAAAAGGCTGCTCAAGTTGGCCAAAACTGCATGCGAAACTAGAAACTTCTGCGAAGCCGAACGATATGCGAACAAGGTGTTAGAGATTGATTTAGACAACATTGATGCTTGGGCAATCAAGTCAATAGCAATCGACTGGCAACTGACAATTAAAAACAATCGCCTTCGCGAATCTTCGGACTGTTTTCTCAAAACCTTTCAGCTGCTTCCAAATGAAGTAAAAACCTGTGAAGGCCTAATTCATGCGTGGAGCGTTATCAAAAGTTTAAAACTGCACCTCGATGATATTGTCGAAGCAGCCAGCTCTTTGTATGCCGAGCCAATAATCAACACACCATCAGATAATAATCTCGCGTTGATTACAGATACACTGGCATCCCATCTCGAAATAAGAAAAAGCCAATGGACAGCAATTGGCAAGCTTTCCTTTACTTTTTGTAAAGCAAAGGAAGAAAGGCTCAACTCTCCGGATATTTCTGACGGTCAACGCCACGCTTTAAATGATACAGACATGGAGAAGTACCTCTTTACTGAAGAGATACCACGGATGTATTTTACAGCAGCAAGCATCATCAACAGTTCTGTAGTAGACGGTGTGACCAAATGGCGAGACAAGTGGGAAAACAACAACATTTTTGATTACTATCTTGACGGCAGCGGCGTCGACCAGTCCGCAGAAGAGGACGCTTTCGACATGTGCACGCTCGTATACATTCGATATGAATTAGCGTTGAGAACCGCGATTAAATTCTTAGAGACAGAGACTGAGGGCCATTCGATTACAGGTCTTATCTTGGCACCCGAGCTATTGTTCAATGTGTGGTCAAACTTATGTGTAATTGAAGAGTTGAACATTGGACATAAAACCTATACGAGAGCCCACGGCGCATATGTATCAAATAGCGTGAAGGAAGGCTTTTCACTAAATGCCGAGTCGATCACGTTACGAAAGGAACGCCTCAAAGAGGACATGGCAAAGCGTGACGAATACGACCCCGAGAAGAAGAAGGAACGTGAGCGCGCTGAAAAAGAAGCAGAACTCCAAGCCAAATATTGGTTAGATAATCCTATTAAAAAGTCGCAAAAACAAGCGCTCGAAGATGAATTTGACCGTTTGGGGAAAGAACTTCGAGAGCTTAAGAGCAAACGTTCCTTTTTCAGCCCGTTCGAATTCAAGGCAAAACGAGAATGTGATGCAAAAATCGAACAGGCTCGCGAGCGCAGGCGGGAAATCAAGAACTCTCTGAAGGCCTTAGACGATGAACTCCTGGCGTACGTGTCAAACGAAATTGAATCATAGCTTTCACCGCTCGCCGCAACAGTCCATTGGTGACCTCAAAGGCGCCTCAATGGGATAAGAGCGATTTCACACCATGGAGGAATGGCGGGCAAGCGCTCGGAGTGTTCATTTGTCTGATAACCGATATTCACTCTAGCCCGAGCAGATTAAGTCCCGCCACCGTCATCTTGCACACGAGCGGCCTTGCGGACACCTTTTCTAAATATCCGGCAGCGATTAGGCTCGACAATGACCTACTCGCTGTCGGTTTTGTCACATCGAGATAGCCCGACACACCATCAAGCGTAGATTCGCCAAAGGCACCGAAGATATGCATCTGTGCCGCATAAAACAGAATATCTTTTGCCCTTTCGGTAAACGTATCGTCGAGCTCATCGATCGCCCGCTTAAGATCATCGAGTTGTACGCGCTTTTCGGCCAAATCACTCAGAACGGCATCTTGCGCTTGCTCGACCAAATCAAGAATCATTGCAACAAACGGAGTAGCCTCGCTACCATTAAGGGGCCTCTCCACCACGTCAAACGCCTTGTAATATGCGGTTTTATTCTCAGCAATCGTCCTGGAGAGCGACAACACCGTAGGCTGCGACAACGTCTCGTTCAGGCTCAACGCGAGAAGATATCTCCCCGTTCTTCCGTTACCGTCATAGAAGGGGTGAATGTACTCAAAGAGAAAATGGCAGATTGAGGCTGCATAGAGGCTTGGGACATCTTCGCGATTGCCCAACTCTATCATCTTGTCAAGGAGGTCAATGATTTCGGGCTCCGAGGAAACACCCTGATGGAGAATCTTGCCCCGACTGTTCTCAATCACAACGGGACCCAAACGGAACATCTTGCCATCCGGACGGTCCTTCGGGTCAAGCACGCCCTTAGTGACGGCATCGAAAATCTCGCGGATATCCTCGGGTTTGCCGGGACGACTTGAACCATCCACCAGCTGAAGGTAGAGGCGAGCGAATTCAATAAAAGGAGTGTGCTCCTTTTCGGCGGCACCGCAAAGTTCGACCGCGGCATCCTCCGCAGACTCCAGCGCCGCTTCAATCTGGCGCCGTGTGCTGTGCACACCCTCCATTTCGTTGCTGAAAACAACCTCCTCAAGCACCAGCGAACGAATCGAGGCCCCCAAAGCCACATAAGGCAAGCTGTTCCACAGGTTGGAAATCTTTCGCTCTTTTCTGAGGATCCGCTCGCTAGCAACGGACAGGTTCAAAGGAACACAAGCGAACAGTTCACCATGCTCAAGGTGAATTCCAGTCCGCACCGTGCCGTCGGCAGTAAGGCGCTCGCGCAGCAGCTCGTCATGGCAAGCATAACGATCGGAGCTTGAATCTGCATAAAAGAGTTTTTCGAGCGTCTTGTACGCCATCGCTTCATCGCCCCTTTGAAATCAAATAGCTTAATCGTCTTTCATTATTTCGAATTAATCCGATATTTGCAATTAAGACTCAAGAAGTGCATTGTCTAATTTCAGAATTTGAAGTATTGGGAATTAAGGTTTCTTTATTTACATAGCGAGCTAATTTCAAACCTCAGCAGAGCTTTATGCAAGCGGCGCGCGGCCTGCATCAATAGCAGGCAGCGCGCCTTCTTCTGTTCGAAAAGGAAACTGCATCCCAGGTTTTCGGCTCAGAATGAGGTGCACTTTCCAAAGGGCCTTGTTCCGGAAAACGCGTCCCATTCCGAGCCTTCAAACCGGGATGTACTTTCCGCCAGGGGCTTCATCCGTCCCTGGTCTCTCCGAAGGACCGCCTCGCTACCTGCCGTCGTCGTCCTGGGCTTCTTCTCTTGCATAGAGCTCCAGCATGCGGCGGCGGTATTCGCGCACGGCGAGCTTGGCGCGCTCCAGGCGGCGACGCTCGCGCGGAGTCAGCTCGGACGGGTCGACCTCGTCTCCATAGGTCTTATCGGCAAGAAGATGTGCCGCGTCCACAATACGGGCATCGATATGGCCGCTCGCCGCCTCGGCGGAAAGACGCTCGGCAATCGTATCGAGCGTAGGCAGGCCCTCGAATACGCGACCATGGCCATGCGAAGTCAGCAGCTCATGCTCGCGCGCGAGCAAGCTCGCTAGGTCGTGATGGGCGCGCAGGATGTCGAGCGCATCGGATGGATGCTCGGCAACCTCTGCCACGGCGGCAACCGGCGCAGCATCCACCACGCGGTAGAAGAGCTGCGCGAGCAGCGGCATCAAGAACACCGTGATGGCACCAGCGGCAACCATGACCGACGCAATATCTTGCGACAGCGCGCCTGCGTTGACGGCAACGCTTGTCACGGCAACGATGATTGGCAGGGCCGTGGTGCAGTACAGGGCCACGGTAATGCGGCCATACGCCGACACATCGCGCGTCGCGGGACAAATGCCCATAGAGATGAGAATGGGCACGGCACGAATAATCAGCAACGCCACGATAAAACCCGCGAGCAAGCCCGGGCGCGACGCCACGGCCGTCAGGTCGATTTTTGCGCCCGATACGGTAAAGAACACCGGAATCAAAAAGCCGTAGGCCAGGCCGTCGAGCTTGGTCTCGAGCGTATGGTTGCCCTCGGGGATGATATAGCGCAGGACAAAGCCGGCGGCAAAAGAACCCAACACGATGTCGAGGTCAAAGATGGCCGAGAACGCCACGAGCGTGACCAGGATGAGCACCGTCAGGCGCACGAAGGTCTGCGACGTGGTGTCGGCGCGTTCCTCGACAAACGAAAAGAAGCGGCTGCCGACGCGCCTGGAACGACTTGGGACCGCGGCCAGCAGCACGCAGACCACCGCAAACAGGCCAAGAATTACGAGCGTCTGGATGCCGGTGCGGGCAGACAGCAGCACCGACATGGCGAGCACGGGACCGAGCTCGCCCCAAGTGCCATACGCGAGAATCGAGTCGCCCACACGCGTGCCGGTGAGCGAGCGCTCGCGCATGATGGGCACAAGCGTACCGAGCGCCGTGGAAGTAAGGGCAAGCGTCACGGCGATACCGTCGAAATGACTAACCGAGAACCACGGGGTAAAGCGCACGGCAAGCCAGGCGATACCAAACGTGACGGCCCACGTCGCCAAGCCGTAGCGCCCCTCGACGCCCGTGATGCTCTTGGGATCGATCTCAAAGCCGGCAAGCAGGAACAAAAAGGCCAGGCCGAGCTCGGACACGAGCGAGACCTCGGCATCTACATGGATGACGCCAAGCATATGCGGGCCCAGCACCGCACCGAACACGAGCAAAAAGACCGTCTCGGGAACGGGTTTTCCGGGAATCGCCGAGGCGATGAAGGGGCTTGCGAAGGCCACGAGTGCGATGATGGCGAGTGAAACGAATGCCATGTGATGCCTTTCTCTTGTTTGCGCTTCACTGTAGCACCCTCGCCGTCCTCAACGCGCCGCGAGCTGTCGTATCATAGTGACGTTTACAAACATGTGGCTCAAGGCGACCCGAGGCTTGCCCCGTAAACCGACCGCTGCCGCATACCGTACCGTACGCCCAACCGATCAGGAAGGCAGGAACCAATGGTCTCTCGTATCTACGTGGAGAAGAAACCCGGGTTCGACGTCGAGGCTCAGCAGCTCAAGGGCGAGCTGACCGAAATTCTCGGCATCAAGGGCATCGAGGCCCTGAGGATCATCAACCGCTACGACGTCGAGGGCATCGACGAGGAGCTTTTCCGCTCCTGCGTGCCGACCGTCTTTAGCGAGCCCCAGGTCGATGTGACCTACGACGAGCTCCCCGCAAGCGATGGCGTCGTCTTTGCCGTCGAATTCCTGCCTGGCCAGTTTGACCAGCGCGCCGACTCCGCCAGCGAGTGCGTGCAGCTCATCAGCCAGGGCGAGCGCCCCGCCGTGCGCTCCGCCAAGGTCTATATGATCTCGGGCGCTCTGGACGAGGCCGCCATCGATGCCATCAAGCACTACGTGGTGAACCCCGTCGAGGCGCGCATCGCCTCGCTCGACCTGCCCGAGACGCTGTACATGGAGACCCCCGAGCCCCAGCCCGTCGAGGTGCTCGACGGCTTCCGTGAGCTCGACGAGGCCGGCCTTGCCGCCTTTATCGCCGATCGCGGCCTTGCCATGGACGAGGCGGACATCGCCTTCTGCCAGCAGTACTTCCGCGATGAGGATCGCGACCCCACCATCACCGAGATCCGCGTGATCGACACCTATTGGTCCGACCACTGCCGCCACACCACCTTCGGCACCGTCCTGGACGACGTGACGATCGATGACGCCGTGGTGCAGCAGGCCTTCGACCGCTACATGGAGATGCGCCACGAGCTCGGCCGCGACGCCAAGCCCGTCTGCCTCATGGACATGGGCACCATCGGCGCCAAGTACCTCAAGAAGACCGGAGTCATGACCGATGTCGACGAATCCGAGGAGATCAACGCCTGCACCGTCAAGGTGAAGGTCGATGTCGATGGCGAGGACCAGGACTGGCTGTTCCTGTTTAAGAACGAGACCCACAACCACCCGACCGAGATCGAGCCCTTCGGCGGTGCCGCCACCTGCGTGGGCGGTGCCATCCGCGACCCGCTCTCGGGCCGCAGCTACGTGTACCAGGCCATGCGTGTCACCGGCGCCGGCGACCCCACCGTCCCCGTCTCCGAGACGCTCGAGGGCAAGCTGCCGCAACGCAAGCTCGTAACCACCGCTGCCGCCGGCTACTCCAGCTACGGCAACCAGATCGGCCTTGCCACCGGCCAGGTCAACGAGCTCTATCACCCCGGCTACGTGGCCAAGCGCATGGAGGTCGGCGCCGTCGTGGGCGCTACCCCGGCAAACCACGTGCGCCGTGAGTGCCCCGCCCCCACCGACAAGATTATCCTGTTGGGCGGCCGCACCGGCCGTGACGGCATCGGTGGCGCCACCGGCTCCTCCAAAACCCAGAACACCGAGTCCATCGAAACCTCGGGCGCCGAGGTCCAGAAGGGCAACGCCCCGGTCGAGCGCAAGCTGCAGCGCCTCTTCCGACGCGGCGACGCCTGCCGTCTGATCAAGCGCTGCAACGACTTTGGCGCCGGCGGCGTCTCGGTCGCCGTGGGTGAACTTGCCGACGGCCTGTATGTCGACCTTGATACCGTGACCAAGAAGTACGACGGCCTGGATGGCACCGAGCTCGCCATTTCCGAGTCCCAGGAGCGCATGGCCTGCGCCGTCGCCGACGGTGACGTCGAGGAATTCATGGGCTACGCCGCCGAGGAGAACCTGGAAGCAACCGTCATCGCCGAGGTTACCGCCGAGCCGCGCATGCGCATGGCCTGGAACGGCGTCGCCATCGTCGATCTGTCCCGCGAGTTCCTCAACTCCAACGGCGCGCCCAAGCACCAGGTCGCCCACGTCTGCGCCCGCAGCGTGTGGCAGCCCAGCTGGGCCGGCACCACGCTTGCCGAGCGCATGACCTCGCTCGTCACCGATCTTAACGTCGCCTCCAACAAGGGCCTTTCCGAGCGCTTCGACTCCACCATCGGTGCCGCGACCGTGCTCATGCCCTTTGGTGGCAAGACGCAGCTCACTCCGAGCTCTGCCATGGTCGCCAAGTTCCCCGTGGACGGCGAGACCACCACGGCGAGCGCTATGGCATGGGGCTTCAACCCCTACCTGATGGAAGCCGACCAGTTTGCGGGCGCCTACCTGTCCGTGGTCGAGTCCATCGCCAAGCTCGTTGCCGCCGGCTTTGAGCACAAGCGCGCCTACCTCTCCTTCCAGGAGTACTTCGAGCGTCTGCGCACCGAGGCCGAGCGTTGGGGCAAGCCCATGGCAGCCGTCCTGGGCGCCCTTATGGCCCAGGTCGACCTGGGTGCCGGCGCCATCGGCGGTAAGGATTCCATGAGCGGCTCGTTTGAGGACGAGGCCGGCGAGCTCAACGTTCCGCCGACCCTGATCAGCTTCGCTGTCGCCGTGGGCAAGGCGGCCCGCGCCGTCTCCCCCGAGTTCAAGGGCCTGACGCACCGCGTCGTCCGTATCGCCCCCGCCACCTATGGCCAGGACTACCGTCCCGATGCCCAGCAGCTTCTCGCCGCATTTGACGCCGTCGAGGCGCTCACCGCCACCGGCGACGCCCTGGCCGTCTCCACGCCCGGCTACGGCTGCGGCGCCGAGAGCCTCTTTAAGATGTGCGTCGGCAACCAGATCGGTATCGAGCTTGCCGAGGATGTGGACGTGGAGAGCCTCTTCACCCCGCTCTACGGCAGCTTTATCGTCGAGCTCGCCGAGGATGCCGAGCTGCCCGAGGTCGCCGACGGCGTTGTCGTCGAGCCCCTGGGCACCACCGTTGAGGGTTACGTCATCGACACCGGCTCCGAGGTCATCGAGCTCGCCGAGCTCCAGGAGGCCTGGGAGAGCGGCATCGAGGGCGTCTTTGCCTACCGCAGCGCCGGCGAGACCCCCGAGGTCGAGACCATCGACTTCCGTGCCAAGGACATCCACGTGTACGGCGGCGCCAAGATCGCCCGCCCGCGCGTGGTTATCCCCGTGTTCCCCGGCAACAACTGCGAGTACGATAGTGCCCGTGCCTTCCGCGCAGCCGGCGCCGAAGCCGACACCTTCGTGATCAACAACCTCACGCCCGAGGCCGTCGCCGAGAGCACCCACGAGCTTGCCCGCCGCATCCGTGCAAGCCAGATTGTCATGATCCCCGGCGGCTTCTCGGGCGGTGACGAGCCCGATGGCTCCGCCAAGTTCATCACGGCGTTCTTCCGCGCTCCCGAGGTTACCGAGGCAGTCCGCGACCTGCTCAAGGCCCGCGATGGCCTGATGCTGGGCATCTGCAACGGCTTCCAGGCCCTGATCAAGCTTGGTCTGGTGCCCTACGGCGACATCGTCGATGCCACGCCCGATGCGCCCACGTTGACGTTCAACACCATCGGTCGCCACCAGAGCCGTCTGGTGCGCACCCGCATCTCATCCAACCTGTCCCCGTGGCTGTCGCAGTGCAGCCTGGACGACCCCTACACCGTCGCCATCAGCCACGGCGAGGGCCGCTTTGTCGCCAACGACGAAGTGCTCGCCCAGCTGATCGCCAACGGCCAGGTCGCCACGCAGTACGTGGGCGAGGACGGCAAGCCCAGCATGGACCTTTCCGTCAACCCCAACGGCTCCGCACTCGCCATCGAGGGCATCACGAGCCCCGACGGCCGCGTCCTGGGCAAGATGGGCCATGCCGAGCGTCGCGGCGACAGCCTGTACCGCAACGTGCCCGAGCATGTCCCCGGCGATAAGTTCATGCCGATCTTTGAGAGCGGCGTGGCCTACTTCGCTTAAACCTTTCCCATCGGGTACAATCCCCTCGGGTAACAACACCCGCCACTGGCACCCCCGGTGGCGGGTTCTTTTTTGCTTTGCGCGTATAGGAGAAGGACATCATGGAAAGCCGCAAGCCGTATCTCGCCACCCTGCCCGGACTCATCCTGGGCTGTCTTGTTTGCTGTGCACTCTGGGGATCGGCCTTTCCCTGCATCAAGATCGGCTACGCGCTCTTTGGCATCCCAGCGCACGATAGCGCTTCGCAGCTGCTCTTTGCAGGTTTACGCTTTACGCTTGCCGGCGCCCTGGTTATCGTTGGGATGAGCGCGGCCCAACGCCGCCCCCTCATACCGCAAGCGCGCGACATCAAGCCCATCTTTGTCTTGTCGCTCTTCCAGACTATCGGGCAGTACTTCTTTTTCTATCTGGGCCTCTCGCGCGCCAGCGCCATGTCGAGCTCCATCATCGAGGCCAGCGCCAACTTCCTCGCAATCCTCTTTGCCGCCCTGGCATTTCGCACCGAGAAGCTCAATACGGCCAAGGTGCTTGGCTGCGTGTTGGGCTTTGCCGGCGTCGCGCTTGTCAACCTTTCGGGCGCAGATGGCACCTTTGGCTTCACGCTCGATGGCGAGGGCTTTATCCTAGCCTCCACTGTCGCGGGCGCTCTTTCGACCTGCCTGATCGGCATCTTCTCGCGCAAGCACGACGGTGTTTTGCTTGCCGGCTGGCAGTTTTTAGTCGGCGGCCTGGTCCTCACCGCCATCGGCTTTTTGATGGGCGGCACATTGTCCCCCACCGAAGTCGCCCCCGCCATCGCGCTCATCATCTACATGGCGCTTATCTCCGCCGTCGCGTACTCGCTGTGGTCCCGCCTGCTCGCCGTCAACCCCATCAGCCGCGTGTCGGTCTTTGGCTTTATGAACCCGGTCTTTGGCGTGCTGTTGAGCGCACTGCTGCTCGGCGAGGGCGCTGGCACGAGCCCCGTTACCGTCATCGTTGCCCTGTTGTTGGTCTGCGGCGGCATCATCATCGTCAACAAACCCAAAAAAGCCTAGCGAGCTCACCTTTTTAGGGAGGGCGTTTGCACACTTTAGCTTAATGGAATACATCGATGAGCTGAGGGCCGCCACGCACGCAAGCGTGCGACCCTTTTCCTAGCGTATCTGGATGCCGGCTTTCTTTTTCTCGGCCTTGACGCGGTAGAGCTCCGCATCGGCAGCGCGAAGTAAGTCTTGCCAGGTATCAACACTATCGCCGACCCGCGCGCAACCGATGGACATCCGCAATGCATACGGCACCTCGGCATGCGCGAGCTCGTCGTTGATTGTCGCGCACAGATGCATGATATCCTGTTCCGCCGCTGCCTTTTGGAGCACCACGAACTCATCGCCACCATAACGCGCGATAAAGCCACCAGACGCCGAGCAGACCTCTTTGAGCGCAGCGGATATTACCTGAAGAGCATGGTCGCCCTCCACATGTCCATAGCGATCGTTAATCTGCTTAAAGCCGTCAGCGTCCATCATAAGCAGATATACATCTTCGGCCTGATCCACATTTGAAAAGAGCGACAGCATATAGGTCTCAAAACGGTTGCGGTTGTTGAGTCCAGTCAACGGGTCAGTCGAGATCAGCTGCTCCTGACAAACAATGTAGAGCTGCAACATACTTAACATGATGCCGACACTAAGGCAGGGACCCGAATAAAAGACCTGAAAGACACCGGCCACCAAGGCCGGAATGGCGAAAAATGCCAAGGTTTGATAGATGGCCTTCTTTTGTAGGCTCTCGACCTTGCAAGATTGTATAAACGCATGCAGGGACGTATATATAACGTAGCAGTAGCTGACGATGGGCTGGATCATATAGACAAAACCGCGACGATACGCGCCCTGCGCATCGATATAGAACAGGGCATGCGTCCAGTAGCTAGTAAACGCCAGTACGACTACCAGCACCGCAGGCAGCGTTACAAACGCCATCCTATAGCGCGCGGTCAAAAGGCGAGAACCCTGCACCGTCTCGGAATAGATAAACCAAATGAGGCACGCGGCGGCAAAGAGCGAAAACGAAACCGCGTTGGAAATCCAGTTGGCAGCAATGCCCAGCGTGCCGCCCACACCGTCCGAAAGCGTCCAGATTATATCGAATAACATGTACGCGGCAGAGGTGTAGCCGAGCGTACTAAACAATAACTGCTGGGTACTCGAGAACAAGGAGTGGCGACTTCGCACGGCAAGCCCGATAAGAACAATCATGCATAGCACGAATATCTCAATCTTGAGTGCCTTAACCACTAGACGCCCTCCCTTCAATATCCAAGTGGTCAGAATCGCCCGATTCGTGTCTGGGCAATAAACGCCCCTTACTCCGCAGGGGTAAAGGGAATAATAGCAGAGCGCCCGAACGTTGCTGCAAGACAGCTCTCGTTCGGGCGCTCTGACGGCGCGAATTGCACGCCGGCTTGATTGACTCGCGTCGACGATTACTCGCCGTCGATGTCGGTCGCGACGGCCTCCTCGATGGCCTCGACACCGGCAGGCGACAGATCCTCTTTGCCGTGGCAGAACTTCTTATCGACCCAGCCGGTCAGAATCGGAGCCAGGATCGCCGTGATGATGACGGCGGTGGCGATCTGGGCGTACGCGGTGGGCGCAAGCTCGGCATAACGCGGCGCGACCTCGGCGAGGGCGACCGGCGTGGTCATAGCCGTGCCGGCGATAGTGGAGCAGGCAACGGCCGCCTTGCCGTTACCACCGCACAGGCGCTCGAACGCAAAGGTGATGGGGCCGACGATAAAGAGCGTGATGAGACCCAGCAGGATGCCCGAGATACCACCGGTGATAAAGCTCGAAAGGCTCATGGACGCACCGAGCTGAAAACCGATGACGGCGATCGCGGGATTGGCGCCGGGAACCAGCAGGTTCTTGATAAACGGGAAGAGGTTGCCCAGAACCATGCCGATAACAAGCGGCAGGATGGATCCGATGATGGTGCCGACGGGGATGTTAGCGAGACCCGAGACACCGAGGATGATCATGGTAACGGCGGGACCGGCCGTAAAGAACAGGATACCGACAGCGCCCTGCTCGGACTCATCGCCGAACTCGCCCATGATGCCCGTATAGAGCGCCATGTTGCAAAACGTGATGCCGCCGATGATAGACACGGAGCTCAGGCCCAGGAAGTTGTCGTTAAAGAAATATGCCACACCCAAACCAAGGGCGGCCGCAACAACAAGCTTGGGGATCAGTACGACGATGCCGGTCTTGATAGCGCCCGGCGTGGACTTGAAGCTGATGCCGGCGCCCACGAAGAGCAGGATCGCAGCGACGATGGTATTGGAACCGCCGCGGCAGGCGGCGGTAAAGAAGCCGCCGATCTCGAAGACCTGCGGGCAGAAGGTATTGAGCAAAAGGCCGACGATCATCGGGTAGATCATGATGTCACCCGGGATGCGCGGTACTTTGAATTTCTTTTGCTCGCTGGCGGTCGCTTCCTGTGCCATGAAACCCCCATTTCCGCTGACGCGGAACAAAAGCCCACGTCATGCTTTGCTACAGTAAAGTTTGAACATGGTACCAGAAGGAGCAGACCGGCTCGGTGAGAAATTCGATTCGTTGGCCAGGACGGTAAGCGCGCCCTGCTTTTATACAAGACTCAAAACGATATAGAACACGATGCCCGAGAAGCAGCACCACAACATCGACTTTGTCTTAATTGCCACCGCCACGACGCCGGCGGCCGCAATCCAGGGAATCAAGCCTCGCCACAAGCCGGCGTCAAAAGCGCCGGGGTTTATCAAATCATTAGCGACCAGCGCCGCGAAGGCGGCGGGCGGAATATAACCCAAGGCCTCGGTAACGCGGGGCGACAGCGTTCTCCCGCGCAACGCAAACGCCGGGGCAATGCGGAAAAATGCGATGGCCGCCCACGACGACAGCCACAGGACCAAAAACTCATTAACGGGCATCGCGAGCACCCCTTCCTTCGGCGAGAGCATCGCACGCAAGCGCCGCGGCAACGCCGACGAGCACGCTTACCGGCACGGCGATATTCGTCCACCCCAAGAACTTGCATATGGCGACGGACACCGCAGCCAAACTGGCAGCTACGACATTGCCGCTCGACAGTCGCTGCGAAAAGAGCAGGCAGATAAAGAGCGAGGTGCAGACAAAACCCGCGATAGCGGTGGGAACATCGACAACGGCACCGATGATGGCGCCCGTCGTACACGAAACGCCCCATGTTGCGATGAGGATCACGTTGAGCATAAAGGACTCGAGCGGACCCCAATCCTCCCCTTTAACCAACTTGGCAAGCGAGATGCCATATGCCTCCTCGGTAAGTGTCGCGGCAACAGCCAGCGTCTGACGCTTCGAGGCACCCCTCAGATGCGGTGCGATCGATGCCGAGTAAAGCGCAAAGCGCGAGGAGATTGCGGCCACACTTGCGACAATCGATGGCGCCGGTACGCCCGCCAGCCACAGGTTGCAGACCATAAACTGCCCGCTGCCCGTCACGAACGTGCTGCTCAGAGCAAAAACCATCCAGGGTTCCATTCCCGTCTGCGCCATGATCATTCCGCACGGCGCGGCTATCGCAACATAGGTAAGCATCACCGGCCAAATGGTTTTAACGATTTTGAGCACCATAGCGTTCCTCGTCCCGACAAGCTTTCCGAGCCGCATTCAACGACGTGGCAGAATCATCGCCCGGTGGCAACCGAGTTCACCTACAATTGCCACCGGATCGAAAGACACAGAAAGACACAACTTATTAGGAAGTCATTATGACAGCTATCGATCGAACGCGGGCTGCCGCGGCCTTCAAGACCTACACCGATGCCTACGATGCCGCCAATCCGCGTATCGCACTCAAGATCGAACATACCTATCACGTGGCGGAAGCATGCGATGCCGTGGCGCGCGAGCAGGGCTGGTCGACAGAGGATATTGACCTGGCCTGGCTTTGCGGCCTGTTGCACGATATGGGACGCTTTGAACAGTTGCGGCGCTGGGATACCTTTAAGGACGCCGAGAGTATGAGCCACGCAGCGTTGGGCGTCGGGGTCCTCTTTGGCGAGAATCCCGCCGATGCACCCGCTGTAACGAGCATCCGCGACTTTATCGATGACCCAGCAGAAGATGAGCTCATCCGCGCGAGCATCGCCTATCACAGCGACTTTCGCCTGCCGGCACAACTCGACGAGCGCACACGGCGCTTCTGCGATATCGTGCGCGATGGTGACAAGATCGACATCATGCGGACCATCGCCGACAGCACCGTCGATACCATCCTCAAGGTTGATGAGGACACATTTCTCGCCAGCCGGTTCTCGACACCGGCGCTCACCGCCTTTGACAAGCGCCGCTGCGTTGCACGCGACGAACGTGACGAGGCCGCCGACTACCTGGTGGGGCTCATCTGCTTTATGTTTGAGCTCGTCTATCCGGCAAGCCGCGCGCTGGCGCGCGAGCAGGGAGATATCTACCGCCTGCTCGACGCGCCCTTTGGCATTACGCGCCCCTTTACCGATCCAGCCACGCAAGCGACCTGGGAACGCCTAAAGAAAGAGATGCGAGCCTGGCTGGCCGGCGCCTAGCGCTCGAGCTGGGCCAGAAGCTCCTCGACGACTTCGACGGCGTCACCGACAACTTTGTACTGCGCAGCGCCGAAGATGGGAGCATCCGGGTCTTCGTTGACCGCGATGATGCACTCCGCGCCGCCGATGCCGGCAAGATGCTGGATGGCGCCCGAAACGCCGATACTCACAAGGAGCTTGGGCGAAACCGACACGCCGGTCTGGCCAATCTGGTGGCGATACTCCAGCCAACCCGCCTCCACGACGGGACGCGTGCAACCAAGCTCGGCACCCAGCGCACCGGCGAGCTTTCGCATCAGAGGCAGATTCTTCTTGGAGCCAATGCCGCGGCCCACCACGACAAGGCGCTCGGCATCGGCAATCGAAGCCTGCTGCCCCCACTCCTCGGCGGGAATCGAGATCTCGACACGGGCCTTAACGTCTTCCGCAAGCATCACCTGGGTGATCGCGCCGGAACGGCCGTAGTCGAAGTCGGGCGCCTTAAAGATGCCGGGACGAACCGTTGCCATCTGCGGACGGTGGTTGGGGCAAATGATGGTGGCCATCAAGTTGCCGCCAAACGCCGGGCGCGTCTGCTGCAGTAGGCCCGACTCCGCATCCATCGAAAGCACGGTGCAGTCGGCCGTAAGACCCGTCTGCAAACGCACGGCAACGCCGGGTGCCAGTTCGCGACCAAAAGCGGTCGCACCAAATAGGATGGCCTCGGGTTTGCGTTCGGCTACCAAATCGCAGATCAAGCGGGCGTAGACCTCCGCATCGTTTTGGCGCAGACGCTCGTCGCGACAGGCCAGGACTTCGTCGGCGCCCGCGCAAACCAGATGCTCCAGGTCCCCAAGCGAGCCCTCGGGGCTTATGCCGACCAGTGCCACCAGACGGCAGCCGCGAGCATCGGCAAGCTCGCACCCCTTGCCCATGAGCTCGTAGGCCACGGGAGCCACGGCATCGTGCTCGTCAGTCTGCACGAAGACCCAAATGTCTCGATATGCATCAAGGTCCACCGTACCAGCGGCCTCGTCACGCTCGATCGAGATAGCGTTGACGGGGCAGGCGTCGACGCACCCACCGCATAGGATGCAGCCGTCGGTTACGCGGGCGCATCGGCTGGGTCGCTCGCCTTCCACTACGATGCCGCCCGAGGCACAGGCGCGAACGCAGCGACCGCAGCCGATACAGGCTTCGCTATCGATAATCAGTCCGCCCATCTATGCCATCCCCTCGATAATCTTGGCAAGCTTTGCCGCCTGCTCGGACGCCGTCCCCTCAACGGTCTCGCACGTTTGGTCACGGTCGGGCACAAACGAGCGCACGACCTGTGTCGGCGACCCGGCAAGGCCGCAACGCGCGGGGTCGGCGTTCACGTCGGCGGCACTGACCACGCGCACGTCCGCCTCCTCCGCCACGCGAATACCGGCAATACTCGGCATACGCAACTGGCCAATCTCCTTGGCAGTCGTCATCGCGCACGGCATCTCAAGGTACACCGTCTCCTCGCCGGCATCGCATCCGTGAACGAGCGCCAGCGAGTCACACGTCGTAAAGCCCGCGCTTTGCACGCAGCTCACGTCGGTCACGCAGGGAATCTCAAAGGCACCGGCAAGCTCGGGACCAATCTGGGCCGTATCGCCATCCACCGCCATCTTGCCGCAGATGAGCAGGTCGAAGTCCTCGTCGAGCGCCTCGATGCCGCACTTGAGGGCGTAGGTGGTCGCCAGGGTATCGGCACCTGCAAAGGCGCGATCGGTCAGCAGCAGCGCGTCGTCGGCACCGCGGGCGATGCAGTCGCGCAGCAGCGACTCGGTCGCGGGGATGCCCATCGACACCACCGTTACGCGCACGTCCATGCCAAAGCCGATAAAGTCGTCTTTCAGCGCCAGCGCGCATTCCAAAGCGCTCGCATCAAAGGGATTAATGACCGCCTGCTTGCCATCGCGCACGATGGTATTGGTCTTGGGGTCCATCTTGACCTCGGTGCTGCCCGGCACGGCCTTGACGCACACCACCATATGGAAATCGCTCATCTTCACGCGCCCCCTTTCTGGACAAGCTCATCCAAGAGCTTCTCCGAAAACAGGTTGCCGCGACCCAGCTGCCCGTCGGGATCGAGCTGGAGCTTGAGCCGCGCCGACTCGACCATGGCCTCGTGACCGTACATCGTCTCTAAGAAGCCCGCCTTGATCTTGCCGACGCCGTGCTCGGCAGAAACGGCACCGCCCATAGCCGTTACCTCCGCAGCCCACTGGGCAAACAGCTCGCCACCGCGACGGTAGTCCTGCGCATCGCGCGGCAGGATGTTCACATGTAGATGGTTGTTACCGATGTGCCCCCAGGCGGCAGATTCAAGCCCGCTTTCGGCCAGTGCGCGGCGATAGAGGACCACGACATCGGCAAGGCGTGCATTGGGCACCGACATGTCCGAACCCAGTTTGGTGATGGTGGGATCCGTGCGGCGACGCTCGTCGATAAGCATATTGACGCTCTCGGGGACCGCATGGCGGAAGAACCGCTGGCACTCGCGATCAACCTCGGTGCGCGCGACCCATGTCGCATCGTCGCGGCCACCCGCAAACTCGAGCACCCATCCCAGGTGGTACAGTTCCTCGGTCGCCTGGGCCTCGCCATCGCAGTCGAGCTCCACGTACACACAGACCTTGGCCTCTTTGTCGAGCGCCGGCAGCGAGGCAAACGCCGTCGACTGCTCGCGCTGGCGACGTAGAATATCCAGGGCGCCAGCGTCGAAGTACTCGATGGCAGCCGCATGGGACAGGACGGGACGCACGGAATCGGTAAAGGACACGGCCTTGTCTTCGCTATCGAAAAAGCAGCTCACACCCCAAACGACCGCAGGCGCCGCCTGCAGGGCAATCTCGAGCTCGGTGATAACGCCGAGCGTGCCGCAAGCACCGATAAAGAGGTCGATGGCGTCCATTTCGTCCGCAACGAAATAGCCTGAGGCATTTTTTGTCTTGGGCATGGTATAGCCGGGAAGATCGAGCTCGAGCGTACGGCCCACTGCCGTCACGAGCGACAGGTGGCGGCCCTGGGCAAAAGCCTCGCCGCGCTGAAGCTCAAGCAAATCGCCATCAGCCAGCGCGACGTGGAGTCCCGTGATATGTGGGCGCATGGGACCGTAGGCGTAGCTGCGGGCACCAGAGGCGTTACATGCCGCCATGCCGCCCAGACAGGCAGATGCCTCGGTGGGATCGGTGGGAAAGAACTGCTCGGGGGCCTCTTGGAACTCCTCGTAGGCCTCAAGCGATGCCTGGTCCCAACCAGCAGTCGGCAGCACCTTCTTGCTCAGCTGCTTGCGCAGCTCCGAGAGCACAACGCCCGGCTCCACGCGCAGCAGAAATTGGCCTTGTTCATCGCGGCGAAGACCCAAGTAGCGATTCATACGGGAAGTATTGAGGATATGCCCGCCGTGGGGCACGGCACCGGCGGCAAGGCCGGTTCGGGCGCCCTGAACCGTTACCGGGACACGCTCGGCATGGAGCTTTTCCAAAATGGCACGGACCTCGTCTTCCGTTGTCGGAAACGAGATGCTCGAGGCCTCGCCCGATGCGCGAGACTCATCGCGACCATACTCTTCGAACTCGTCGGTGAAGGGTTTGATGGTTGCAGACACGCAAACTCCCCCTTTAGCTAACTACAGTGTTTGCAGGGAGATGTTACCGCATCGTTTCGTCGACGTGTTCGAGACCGTCTCCATAATTGGCGATTTTTACGTTCGTGCAATTCGGCGAGCGGCTTGATTTCCTCGGCAGACGATGCTTTTGACACATATGGCCCCGCCGTCGCCGACCGCGCGATTGTCGCTTGAAAAAAGTTGGAGTATTTTTTGCCGCCTTTTACCTGCGGAGACACCAATCCGTCAAGCATTTGGTCAGCAATTGGTCAAGTAGTGGCTGATACCGTCGGCATCGACAGCCAAAACCGACAGAAGTTTTGGCCCCAGAAGCAGGGAGGTTCCCATGGCATATTACTGGCCCCAGTACGGCATCGCCATCGAAGTCGACGACGATCCCCATCTCCTGCCTTTCGACGAAGAGGCATTCCCCGATACGACGGTCTACCACGTTACCACCGATGTGATCTGCGACCCCGAGTCGTTCTCGGCGCTCGCCCACCGCATCGCGCATATCCACGCCATCGAGCTCCCTCCCGACTTCGACGAGCTTGTCTACTCACGCCGCCTGATGCTTCACATGCTCTTTGGAGCGAACCCGTCCACCTTTGCGCGCATCTATACCGCCAAGGATGCCGCATGAGCGCGAAGAAGCCACCCCACTTTGCAGGCCCGGGTCGTCGCAAGAAGCTCATCGTTGCCTGCTTGGCCATCGTCTGTGCCCTTGTCGCCGTAGGACTATACGCTTGGCAGTCGCAGCCCGTACCCGAGGCGGGCGCTTCGGTTACGACGGCCGAGGGCAAAACGCGTCAGGAAATCCAAGATGAGCTCGACGCCATCGTCCGCGACAACATGATGACGATTTCGGTCGCACCGGTCGCTCAGCTGCAGGAGGACGGCAAACTGCGCGTCAACGTGCAAAACGTCCAAGACAATAAATTTCCCCAGCGATTCCGCGTCATCCAAAACGACGAGACCATGTACGAATCCGGTGTGGTCGAGACCGGCAAGACAATCGAAACGTGCCCCGCCGGCGACATCAAAGAAGGCGAGGCGTACATCGAGATCCAGGCACTCGATGCCAAGACCCTCGACAGCCACGGCAATCCGACACGTGTCAAGGTGCGGGTTGAGCAAGCCGAGAACTAGCTTTTCCGGCCGACGCGGCACCGCACGCAATTCACCAGCATTCGTCCAATCATCGCGGGGACGGCCCGCGGCGAATAGAAAGGAACGACCATGGACATCACCAGGAACATGAACGGAGCCAGAGCGCTCGCCGTGGGCGCAGGGCTCGCGCTCGCGCTCGCAATGGGCGCCGCCCCGACGCCAGCTATGGCAGCCGGGCGCGTTGGAACCACGAAGGTAATGGTCAGGACCGAGATCGACAACGTTGAGTTCAAAGTTCCGACGGTTATTCCCTTCGTCGCCAAGGCCGACGGCACGCTTCAGGGCCCCTCAGAAGACGCGACCACCATCGACAATCATTCGGCCTACGGCATCCATGTCACCAACATGAAGATCGACGCCATGAACACCTGGACCATTGCCGCCGACGCCAAGGCCGGAACCGCGCAGAACTCCATCGACTTTAAGGTCGGCCCCGACGGCGCGCTCCAGAACGCCAGCGCCGCAATGCAGGGAACGGGCCTCGATCTTTCCAAGAATGCAGCCTTCGACATGGGCTACCAGGGCATTGCCGGTGGCACGGACAAAATTAAGCTCAAGACAAGCGGAAACGTCGCCCGCGTCACGCGCGACATCTTCCGCGTAACCGGCGAAGGCGATCAGGTTGCAACGATCACCTGGACGGTCGAGCCCGGTGCGCACACGGCATAAGGCCGTCGCCCTGGCCGCCGCCGTCAGCATCCTAGCGTTTGGGCCAGCCATGGCCTTTGCCCAGCAAGAACAGGCGCAGGCCGCCACGCAAGTGACGGTCGACCTCTCGGAGCTCGACCGCAGCGACCGCGAGGAACCGTTGGCGCAGACAGGCGACAGACGATGGCTCTTGGCAGCAGGCGCCGCAGCAGCAGGCGCGGGAACCGCCGGCCTCGGTCTGCACATCAAACACAGCCAGAAACAAAACACGGACAGGCCGCACTAAATTAGCTAAGGAGACCCCATGGCATCGAAGAACCTTTTGCCCGTCGTCGCACTCTGCGGCGCGCTCGCAACCGGAACGCCTGTCGCCGCTTGGGCGACTCCTGTCATGGCAGACTCCTTACCAGCGGCCCTAAGCTCCGCACCAAATCCGTCGAGCGCCATTGCGTGCAAGCGTTTTTCGATCGCACAGGCCGCAATCTCAACCTCGGGATGCCTTCGTCGTAATACGGACGGCTCGATAGTCGTGGATATCAATCGTTCGAACAAGGCGAACGGCTCCCAGGCGGGGTGCGCCGTCTGCATGTGGCGCTCGGTTGTGCTCGATGCAGATGGCGATCCATGCAATTTAGAGCTGCGCATCGACATCGCTTCGATCGATGACTCGGCGAACGGAGCGAAGGTCGCCTTCGACGGTACGTTTTTCGAGAAAGGAGGCGGTATATGTCTGGGCTGCGCCGCCGCGAATGCAGACGATGCGCAGCCCACCCTCTCATTCACGGCATCGTTGCGGCTGACCAAAGCCGACACCGATGCCATCGCGGCGGGAGAAGCGTCCCTGCTGTTCTACGCCGTCAGCACCAAAGACACAGACGCTCATTTCGAGAAGCCAGCCGGATCACTCAGCCTTACACGAGGGATAGAGGCAGGCCCTATTGAAATCGATGCCCACGCGCAAAGCAGGCAACGCATTCTTGCCGACCCGGCGCTTCTCGAAATGGAGTGGAACGGATCCGGAGCCATCGGAATTCTCCCCTCCGCGCTTGACGCCAAGACGCTCCCCCCAAACGACGAACCCATCAACGCAACCATACAAGAAGAGAGCGCGGACAAAGAAGCAGGTGCGGGCGACGCGCCGTCACCGACAAACAGCGTCCCAGCTTCTTTCGAAGCACCGAATGAGCCCGCTACCGATCCAAACGACCCCGAGCTCGCGGACAGTCTGGGGCTTGCTGATCCTCAGGAGATCGATGAAGGTAACTGCTGCGTGCTTGCCGCGCTCGACCACACAGAGGTCATCGATGCTGCGAACATCGAAATTGCCGCCGCCAATCAGCCCGTCCGCAAGTCGGCCATCATCGCATTTCCTGAATCCATCGAAGTCGTCTTTTTGCCATCGGGCGAGGTCGTGGCCCCAACACTGCTCACCTTGTTGGGCGCCAAGAATACTCGAAACGAAATTAAAAAGGTCACGGTTGTCGACCCTGCAACCACTGCTAAACTGCGTCTATACGCCGTTGCCCCAGACGGAGGCAAGACCTTGGAATTCGATGGCGACACACTCCTAGCCTGGCGACGTCTGGACATTATGCAAGACGTCTCGTATCAGATCGAACTCGAAGGGTTTGATCGTGCCCGCGATGCCAATATCATCGCCGCGGCTATTGAATCCCCACAGCGGCTTATGACACTGCGCTTTGACTACTATCCCTACGTCCCGACAACCACCTGAGGCTTAAATGCTGCGCATCATTCCTAACACCACTTATATAACGTATTAGATGAGTCGCGATGTGCCTCGCATTTCGTTCTGCTACGATTGCCACGTTGGCATCAATACAGGAGGGCTCATGCCGGGCTTGGGAACAATCATCAACGTTGTGCTTTTAGTTGCGGGCGGTCTTTTGGGATTAGCGGGCGGTCGCTTCATTACACCGCGCATCCAAGACACGCTCATGAAAGCATCGGGGCTGTGCGTCCTGTTTATCGGCCTGGGCGGCACCATGCAAAAGATGCTCATCATCGATGGAAAGGCGCTGGCGACCACCGGTACCACCATGCTCATCGTCTCATTTGCGCTCGGTTCACTCATCGGCGAGGCCGTCAACTTGGAAGCCGCCATCGAGAACCTTGGCGAATGGCTCAAGCGCAAAACCGGCAGTGAGGGCGATAACGAGTTCACTAACGCTTTTGTCTCGACATCGCTGACCGTCTGCATCGGCGCCATGGCTATCGTGGGATCAATTCAAGACGGCCTGCTCGGCGACTGGTCCACGCTTGCCCTCAAGGGCGCGCTGGACTGCATCATCGTCTGCACCATGACGGCTTCACTCGGCCGCGGCTGCATTTTCTCCGCCCTGCCCGTCGCCGTGTTCCAAGGAACGATCACGTTGTTTGCCGGCGCGCTCTCCCCCATCATGACCACGGCAGCCCTCGACAGCCTTTCGCTCGTAGGCTCCATGCTCATCTTCTGCGTCGGCGTCAACCTCATCCGTCCTCAGACCTTTCGCACGGCCAATATGCTCCCCTCCGTTGTCATCGCCGTCATCTACGCCCTCCTGTTCTAAATCTATCTACGCAGCGGTATCTCGAACATCTGTTTGATGCTGTGCTATGATATGAGGTCACCGTAGCTGCGTTCGAGAGGAGGAGCGGTGGCCAACCAGGACATCAAGATGCTCATCGAGCGCATTATGGCCGAGGCCCGGACCCATCAGTCCGCCCGCTTCTCAAACGAAATCTACGCAGACGAGCCGATTCTCAAAACCGGCCGACAGATGCAGAATTTCCTCCCCGACCAATACCGCAAGATGCGCGAGATATCGCGCTGGCAGGATGACCCCAAGGGCGGCGCGGGCCGCTGGCTATCGGAGGCCGAGCTTTTCTACCGCCAAGGCTTGCTGATGGCCGACTTTGAGGACGACTGTCCCTACAACGGCACCTTTAAGTCGTACTTTCCCACCTACAACGCCATGAGCGACCGGCAGTTGCGCGGCTACTTTACCTGGCGTGCCCAAGTGCGCCACGGAACCGTCGAGGAAACGTCTACGTCCTTTGCCTTTCTGTATCTCTATGAGCTGATTTGCGGCATTGGCGTAGATGACCCGCTCGAAGGTTTTAACAAGATCAAGGCTTTTTGGGATGTCTATCGCGCCTTCGAGCCCGGCATCGACCGATTTGCACGCGTGTGGCTGCAGGATTACGCCGTATTCCACGGGCTCGACCCCAAGCTGCTTCGCGACTCTAAAACCGTCATGTTCGATAACGCCCTTATCGAGCTGCGGCGCGCGGCACGAGACCTTGTACCAGCACCGGCACCGTCCGGCCAGACCCCCAAGCGTCGCAAAACCTCCGAGCCCACGCTCCCCTTTCCGCCCGATGAGGTGCGCGAGGAGCGACTCATGACCGCCATCAACGCCCTCTCCACGTACAACCTAAGTAACTCGCGGCTCGACCGCAGCCACCACCGCGATCTGCGCCACGTGGCGTGCGCCGTGTATGTCCGTATGGCACGCTACTATGACACGCACCGAAAGACCGGCATCGTGGCGAGCTTATTTGGGGAGGAGACGGCCATGCCCTACACCATGTTTGCCTCGGCCGTATTCTTTGCGCCCGAGCGCCACGAGGACTGCGAATACCGCCTGGATCCCATCCATATCTACCGTTGCCAAAACGGCTTTTGGGAATGCATGCGTATCCACGGTAGTAGGCAAAAGAGCAGCAAGCTCGGTGAAATGATGCGCGCCTGCGACCAACGCCTGCGCCTGGCGCTGGACCCCGCCCATCCCCTTAAGGAAGAAAAGGTCCCCAAATATCTGGCCAAGATTATCGATGACGAGATTGTGGCATGGCTCTCGTGGGACGCCGCACACCAGCCCGTCAAGATCGATATCGATCTGAGTCAGCTGGGGCACATTCGGAGCGCCGCTGCGCAAACGCGCGAAGCGCTTTTGATCGACGAAGAGCGCGAGGACGACGCATCCGCAGAAGCCGAGGCAGCGGACTCAGGGCAACCGGAAGCCGAGCCCGTAACCGACGCGATTGTCGAACCGGTCGTGGCACCCATTCGGCAGGACTTGACCGACGAGCCGACCATATCCACCGAACAGTTTGGTGTCGTGGCACCGCTTCTCGCGCCGACGCCCGCGTTCGCAGCTGCTGCGCCCGCTGACGCCACAAACGAACTCGCGCCCGCCGCAGATGCCTTCCTTCGCGCACTGCTCGAGCAAAACGCAGCGCAAGCGACATCGGCAGTGGCGCACTCGGGACAGAGCGAGGACATGCTCGTCGATACCATCAACGAGGCGCTCTTTGACCTGGTGGGCGACACCGTAATTGAATTTAGCGCGGCAGGGCCGCAGATTATTGAGGACTACGAAGCAGACGTGAGAGGATACCTAGACCATGAGTGATACCGCATCCGCAGCACCCCGCGTGCCCAAGCGCGTCGCTGCCGTCATTCTCAACTCGCTCAAGGGCGGCGTGGTCCCGCGCATCGGCCTTCCCTACATTACCGTAGGGCGCGAGGTCGAGATCCGCGCCCTGCTCACCGATCTGAGTCTCATCGCCGACGGTGGTGCGAGCTTCCGCTTTCTGGTCGGTCGTTACGGCGCCGGCAAGAGCTTTTTGCTCCAGACCATCCGCACGCACGCCATGGGTGAGGGATTCGTCGTCGCCGATGCAGACTTATCCCCCGAGCGCCGTCTGCAGGGCGGGCAGGGGCAGGGCCTTGCCACCTACCGCGAGCTCATACGCAATATATCGACCAAGACGCGCCCCGAGGGCGGTGCGCTCAACCTTATTCTTGATCGCTGGGTCGCCTCGTACGCCGACGTCGACGAGTCGGTCGTCAATGCCCAACTGGCCCCGCTCGAGGAAATGGTCCACGGCTTCGACTTCACCCGCATGCTCCGCCGCTATCGCACGGCCGTATCCGAGGGCGACGAAGAAGCCATGAGCCGCGTGACCAAATGGATCCGCGGCGAATACCGTACCAAGAGCGAGGCTCGCGCCGAGCTGGGCTCCTCGACCATCATCAGCGATGACGACTGGTACGACTACGTTAAGCTCATCGCGCGTTTTTTGGTCTGCAGCGGCTACAAGGGTATGTTGGTGCTCATCGACGAGCTCGTGAATCTGTATAAGATTCCCAACGCGATCACGCGCCAGTACAACTACGAGAAGATCCTGACCATGTACAACGACACACTCCAGGGCAAGGCGCAGTACCTGGGCATGATCATGGGCGGCACGCCAACCTCCATCGAAGACCGCCGCCGCGGCGTGTTCTCCTACGAGGCCCTGCGCAGCCGACTCGCTCAAGGCCGCTTTGCACGCGAGGACCTTAAGGACATGCTCGCGCCCATCATCCGTCTGCAGCCACTCACCTACGAGGAGCTGCTGGTGCTGATCGAAAAACTCATGCAAATTCACGCCGGCTACTTTGGCTGGACGCCCACGCTTACCGAGAACGACTTGGTGGACTTCCTCAAGATCGAGTTCGGTCGTGTGGGAGCCGACACACATCTGACGCCGCGTGAAGTCATTCGCGACTTTATCGAGCTGCTCGACATCCTATGCCAGAACCCCGACGCCAACGTAGCCGAGCTGCTGCAAAGCGTCGGCGGCGACGCGCTGGTGCCGGCAGCAGCAACAGGCGACACCGGCACCGCAGGCGGCGACCGTAACTTCGCCGAATTCACCATCTAACCTGCCAAAAAGGGACAGGTTTATTTTGGCAGGTTTTATCTGGGCGAACGTTGAGACTGTAATGCAGCAAGCCGTTGCCAGCCGCGTTGAGAGATTCGTTTTTGAGAGGAGGCCCCGTGAACGCCTTTGATCGCTACGCCCCGTTTATCCAAGACTTCATCTACTCCCACGATTGGGAGAGCTTGCGCTCTATCCAGGTTGCGGCGGCAGATGCCATCTTTAACACGCAAGACAATGTGCTCCTGACGGCATCCACGGCTTCCGGCAAAACCGAGGCAGCCTTTTTTCCCATCCTGACCGAGTTTTGGGAGAGACCGCCCGCAAGCGTGGGCGCCCTCTACATTGGCCCCCTCAAGGCGCTCATCAATGACCAATTCGTCCGCCTCAACGACCTGTGCGAAGAAGCCGATATCCCTGTCTGGCACTGGCATGGCGATGTCTCGCAGTCGCACAAGGCTAAGCTCATCAAAAAACCGAGCGGCATCTTGCAGATTACGCCCGAGTCACTCGAGGCGCTCCTGATCCATAAGCACATGGCGATCCCTCGTATGTTCTGCGACCTGCGCTATGTGGTTATCGACGAGGTTCATTCGCTCATGCGCGGCGACCGCGGCGGGCAGACGCTCTGCCT
This sequence comes from Collinsella sp., assembly GCA_048230835.1. Lineage (GTDB taxonomy): Bacteria > Actinomycetota > Coriobacteriia > Coriobacteriales > Coriobacteriaceae > Collinsella. Next base: position 73,235 of record DBFALE010000015.1, on the reverse strand, counting down.
TATCGAGCGGCTCTCGCGCATGGCAGGCGTGCAGCCCCGCCGCATCGGTCTGTCGGCAACCATCGGCGACCCCGAGCGCACGGGCGCCTTCCTGTCGCAGGGGACGGGACGCAACTGCGTCATCCCACGTTTTGAGGAGCCGCGCCGCGTGTGGCGCATCTCCATGGAGCACTTCTACAACTCGGGTCCCCAGGCGCAGCAGCGAGGATTCGCGAGTACAGGTCCGCAGGAAGCCGAAGTGCTCGCATGCGAGCGCATCGAGGCGGTGGCGCCCACGGCACTGCCCGCCGGCGCCCAAGACATGCGTCACAGCGGGCAGCTCACACAAGAGGAGCGCCGTCAACGTCGTGAGCGGGCACGGGGCAAGGCCGCTCCCAAAGACCGTCGCACTTCCTCGGCCCCCGAGGGCGAAGTCGACATCCCACGAGCGACCGAGCAGGCGCTTCTCAACCCCACCGACACGGCGCCCGACAACGCCGACCCCGGTATGGGCTATATCTTTGAGCATACGCGCGGCCGCAAGTGCCTGGTCTTTGCCAACTCGCGCGAGGAGGCAGAGGCCGTGTGCTCCATGCTGCGCAGCTACTGCGAAAGTCGACACGAGCCCGACCGCTTTCTAATCCATCACGGCAACCTTTCGGCATCGCTGCGCGAGACGGCCGAGGAGCTCATGCGCGACGAGGAGCAGACGCAGACAACCGTCACCACCTCTACGCTGGAGCTCGGTATCGATATCGGCCGCCTGGAGCGCGCCTTCCAGATTGACGCGCCGTTTACCGTCAGCTCCTTTTTGCAGCGCATGGGGCGCACGGGACGCCGCGACCTTCCGCCCGAGATGTGGTTTGTCATGCGCGAGGAAGAACCCGAGCCGCGCACGATGATGCCCGAAACCATTCCCTGGAAGCTCCTGCAGGGTATCGCGCTCGTACAGCTCTATCGCGAGGAAAAGTGGGTCGAGCCGCCCGAGCTCGATCGACTCCCCTACAGCCTGCTCTATCACCAGACTATGTCGACCCTCGCCAGCACCGGCGAGCTCACGCCGGCCGAACTTGCCCAACGCGTGCTCACGCTCAGTTATTTCCACCGCGTCTCAGCCGATGACTATCGCGTACTGCTGCGCCACCTCATCAAGATCGACCACATCCAGGTCACCGAGGGCGGCGGGCTGATCGTGGGTCTCGCGGGCGAGCGCATCATCAACAACTTTAAGTTCTACGCCGTGTTCCAGGAAAACGAGGAGTTCACCGTTCGCAGCGAGTCGGCCGAGCTGGGCACGATCGTCAATCCGCCCCCGCCCGGTGAGCGCATCGCCATCGCCGGACACTGCTGGATTGTCGAGGAAGTGGACTGGAAGCGCCACACTGTCTTTGCCACGCAGGTCAAGGGCCGGGTGCCGGCCTACTTTGGCGACTGCCCCGGAGACATCAATACGCATGTACTCGAGCGCATGCGCAAAGCGCTCAACGAGCATGCGGCATATCCGTATCTCATGGGCAACGCACGGGCACGTCTTGCACAGGCTCGCCATACGGCCGAGATTTCGGGCGCGGGGGCCAAGCCGCTCATTAACCTGGGCGGCGACACCTGGGTGCTCTTCCCCTGGCTGGGCAGCTACGCCTTTTTGGCGCTCGAGCGCTTGCTTAAGATTAAATGCGCCGCAAAGCTGGGCCTTCGCGGGCTCGATCCGTCGCGTCCATACTTTATGCAGTTCAAGATGAAGGCCGACAAGGAGACGTTCTTTGAGGTGCTCGCAGCCGAGGCCGAAAAGGACTTCGACCCCATCGAGCTCGTCTATCCCGGCGAGGTACCTTACTTTGATCGGTACGACGAGTTTGTTCCCGAAGAGCTCGTGCGCAAAGGCTTCGCCGAAGGTGTGCTCGACATCGAAGGCATGAAGCAGCGTGTCCGCAGCTGGCGCGACCACGCCTAAGACCAGTCTTTTTGGGACGGGGAGACTTACTTGTCGTGAAGGACGGTGCCGAGGAAGTCGGTGTCGAAGGGCACAGCTTCGGCAAAGGCGTAGTCGCCGTCGCTGGCGATGAGTAGATAATTCTCCTCGCCGCCGAACTCCGTATCGCCACAAGGCACCACCCAGGCGCGAGCGAACACCTCGAGTGCCGTGGCAACGCAATCGCGCAGGAACGTCACATCGCTCCCCTCGTTTGCGCTCACGATATTGGCCACGTAGACGCCACCGACATTTAGGCTGCCCCGCACCAAACGCAACGCTTCAACCGTCGCCAGCTCGCGTACGGGCTCGGCACCGCCAAAGCAATCGCTCACGACCACGTCGTAGCGACGATGGCCCACACTCGTCACACCCAGATACGAGCGAGCCTCAGCAGTAATCACCCGCAAGCGGTCGCCCACCGTGCGCTCCAGCTCGTCCAGATAGAACCAACGGCGCGCCAGGCGCGTAATCTCTCCGTCATACTCGATGACGTCCATGCGCAAGCCCTCGTGCGACATCAGGGCGAATTTAGGATAGGCGAACCCGCCGCCACCCAGCATGAGCATGCGGTCGATACCGTGACCATAAACGTCGCGCATCGCATCCTCGGCCTCAAACACGTCGTCAAACGCACGATAGTACGCAAAGGCGGGCTCAGCCCAACGCTCGCCAACGTAACTCGCGCTTTGGTAGACGCCGCCTTGCACCAATACGCGGACTTCGTCGCCGCCCTCGTCGTGCACGCGCTTCACACGCGCCAACCCATTGCGGGTTCGCGCAACCTGCAAACAGGCAGCACGAACAGCGACAGCGGCCGCACCAAGCGCCGCGGCTCCCAGAGCAACGCCGGCAACGACGCCGGCAGAAACACTCGGCTTGTTCATCTAGAGCTCCTTTTGCAGATAAAGGCCATGGTCATAAAATCCAAGATGGCGATAGTACTCGCGTGTGCCAATCGCGCTAATCACGTTGATACGCGCATAACCCGCATCCCGGGCAATCTCGCACGCACGCTCTACGAGCAAACGCCCCAACCCGTGATGCTGCGCCGCCTGTCCCTGGTCGCCCACGCGCGCCGCCATGCCATACACGTGCACCTCGCGAATCATCGCCTCGTCCGGCGACGTCGGCAACTCGTCAGCATGCGCGGCAACAAACGAATGGTCGGGCAGCGACAACCGCAAAAAGCCCGCGATCTTGCCCTGCGGCGTCACCCACTGCAAAAAGCGCTCGTGCGTCACCGGCGTCTCGTACGCCACCTCCTCATCAAGAGATAGCTCATCCAAGTCGGCACCCGCCGTGCTGATCTCGCGATAGCGAATCTCACGCACCGTCGCACCATCACCCCGAGCAGCCAGGCGGTTCTCAACGAGCTGGCGCAGGTTGGGCTTCTTGTTGCCCACCATGATGTCATCGGAGCTAAAATCGCGGATCATGCGGCTGATACGGCAGAACGCCGGCGTCACCACGATGTCGTCGGCAAGCACATCGAGCAGCTCTTCCTCGGTATAGGGACGCCACTCGCCGCGCTCGTAGCAGCCCACCAGACGCGAGCCCTCGATGAGCGCACACGGATAGACTTTGACCTCGTCGGGCATAAAGGCCCCTTCGGTCATAAAGCGCTCGTAATCGCGCTTGTCCCCTTCGGGCGTGGCGCCCAGCAAGTTGAGCATAAAATGCGCGTGGATCTTAAAGCCAAACAGGCGTGCAAGCGAAAACGCCCGCTCGATCTGCGCCACCGAAATGCGACGCTCGTTGATATCGAGCAAATGTTGGTCGAGACTCTGAATACCCATCTGAATCTTGGTGCAGCCTAGGCGGCGGATGAGCGTAAGCGTCTGCGGCGTCACGGCATCGGGGCGCGTCTCGATAACGAGCCCCACCACGCGATGCTTCGCCGTCTCGTTGATGCGCTGCTGACGCTCAAGCTCCTCCATCGTTGCCGCCTGCCACTCGGCAACCTCGCCCCACGGCGTACCGGGGCCGTACAGACAACGCACCGCGCGGTTATACCCGCCCACGGCAGCATCCACACGCTCCTGCTCGTCGGCAACGCCGGCAGCAAGCTCAGCCTCGTCTGTCGCAATGCCGGCAGCCCGATAGCGCTCGCGACGCTCCGCCACCACCGGCGGCAGCGCATCGGCGGGCGCGTCATCGAGCAGACGCCCCGCCTCGGCACGGCTGATGCCCGGACGCGCCAACATGGGGTTAGCCGCCACACCAGCCACGGCATCGTCATTGAGCGCGCGGAAGAGCTCCGACATAAACCACGCCTGATACCCTTGCGGATAGTCGCTCCAGGTACCGCCGAGCACAATGAGCTCGATCTTATCGGTCGCATGCCCCATCTGCGAAAGCGCCGTCAAACGGGCACTCACCTGCAGATACGGGTCGAAGCAGTTTTGCTCCGCACGGGCACACGCCGGCTCAGCGTGCAGATAGCTTTTGGGCATGCGCAAATCGTTGGGGCAAAACAGGCAATCGCCCGAGCACGACCAGGGCTTGGTGATGACGGTAATGGTCGCCACGCCCGAAGCCGTTCGGCGCGGCTTCATACGCAGCACCTGCAGCAGTCGACGTTCCAGCTCGGCATCGACATTCCACCCAGCCCAACGAGCCGGCTCCTCACGTTTTACCCGCTGGTAGAACGGCAGCAGACGGCGCTTGGCCAAATCGCGTTTGTCGGCACCCTCACGGCGCGCCTCGGCATGTATCAGTTTGACGAGCGCTTTGTCGTCCACGGTCTCGCCACGACGCAGGGCCTCGAGTATGTTCAAGATAATCTGTTCCATGTCCCCATTGTAAAGGCAAAGGCGCCGGAGCCCGTCACGGCTCCGGCGCCTCCATCAAACAGCGCAGCTATGGTATATAAGTCTTCGATAACCGCCCGTCACTCTGAATCAAATGACATGTCGCCCGAACCGACCTCAAAACGATACGTAGCAGACTTATCGCCGTTATCGAATTCAAGATTCAAAATGGTCTCGCCGTCGTAGCCAAGCGGAAGGAAATCGCTCTCGAAGTCGCCGCTGCCCAAGGTAAGGCTCGCCTTAAAGCCCGTCGAGTTCGGAACCATCATCTCCACATCGCCCGAGCCCACACTCACGTCCATCGACTTCGCGGGGGCCTGGTAGAGCTCGAACGTCACATCGCCCGAACCGACCTCAGCACTGAGCGCATCAGTCACGCTGCCCGTAAACTCAACGTCTCCAGAGTCCAACGTCAAATCAAAGTCGTGGCACGCAATGTCCGCGACCGTCAGGTCTCCCAACCCCACGTTTGCCGTAATGCCCATCATGTTATTGGCAAGCTCACGCGGCAGTTCAATGGTGACCTTACGGTCATGGGCGCGCTCGTCATCGCAGTCGAACTGGCTAATCTTGAGTGTAGAGCCCTCGATCTTAACCAGATTCTGAGTGGCAGCATCGGTAGCAGACGCCCCCTTTGCAACGCGCCCGCTTTCGATGACACGTACCGGTCCGCCAGAGACACGTTTAACCTCGACCGTCCCCGACGTCACATCCAAGTCGAGCGATTGGAACGCGTCTTCGTCAAAAGTCGTGCTCGAAAGCTGCTGAGGCCGAGCGGAATAGTTACCGCCATCCAAAAGATCGTCCTCGTCAACCGCATCGTCCATACCAGAGAAGCCGGATACAACATCGTCGAGATCCCACGGACCATCAAAATGAATCAATGTCCGCGAAATGCCAAAGACAAGCCCGATGATGAGCACGAACGCTCCGATGCCAACGCCCAAGCGCACCTTGGATTCATGCGAAAGCTTCATCATTCATCACTCTCTTTGGCAATCGGCTCAGCGGTAGTCGCGGTAGCCACGTCAGCATCAGATTCCGCAGAAGTATCCTTCCCCTGGGCCTTGACCGCCACCGACGCCGAACCAACCTGAATATCCCCGCGCGCCCAATCGCCATCGAGCGCACGCGCCACCCAGTGATAGATGGGAATCGTAAAGAAGATCAGTGCGGCAAAGGGGCCGGCACCAAACAGGAACATCAGCAAAAAGAACAGCAGCCAGCACACGGCCCAATACGGGAACGACTGGAACGGGCCCTTCACCGGAGTCGAGCCAACTGCGCTGCCACTCGTCGCCTGCGCCGTAGCGGCATTGGCGGCCTGCGCACTCCAGCTTGCCGCTTGCGCCGCCTTGGCGGCGGCGTCACTCGCCTGTGTTGCCGCCTCGGTAGCGCGCGCCGCCGCCTCATGGGTGCGAGCACGCTCTGCTGCCTCGGCCTCGCGCTGACGAGCGCGGTCCTCGTTCTCAAACTCGATATCGTCCTCGATCTCATCGCTCGGATTGAGCAGCTCGTCCAAGCTCACGCCATAGAGCTTGGCGAGCGAGATCAGGTTCTCGGTATCGGGCGAGCTCTCCGCGCGCTCCCATTTACTGACTGCTTGGCGCGACAGTCCCAGCTTTCGTGCCAGCCCTTCTTGGCTAAAGCCTTTGCTTCGGCGAAGGTCGGCGAGCCGCTGCGCAGTTTCTACATTCATGGTTCCTCCTATGTGATGCCAGCCGTGCCGCCGGCCCGTTTTTGTTCTTAAGGCGCCTTGCACAGTTAAAAATCTATCCGCCACCGCCAAAAGCATGCCACCTATTCTAGTGAGATTTTTGACAACCGGCGGTTGCGGGTGCATATGAGCTGCGGAAATGTGTCCAAACAAAGCAATGACCCGTAGCTTGGTTGTCCCCGTTGCGGCGTTAACGGTAGTATGGTCGTATTGTTAATTCCGCACCGCCAACGGAGGGAGTTCCGCGCCGTGAACCGCGATTTCGCCTCATCGCTCATCCAGCTCAACAACACGTTCTATCGCGAGCACTCCGCCTCCTTCTCCGATACGCGCCAGGCCCCGTGGCCCGGCTGGGTGCGCACCATGGACATCGCGCTCGGGCAGCTCGACGTCGCCACGATCGAGCATCCCGTCCGCGTCTTTGATCTTGCCTGCGGCAATATGCGATTCGAGAATTTTGCCGCCGGCGGCGCACTTGCCGCCAAGGGCGTCGACGGCGCAAACCCCTCGGCAGATGCCAGCTGCCCGTTTGAGTTCTATGGTGTTGACTCGTGTCAGGATTTGGCTATCGATGCGCACGGTCACGCCCTGCGCATTCCCAACCTGCACTTCCAGGAACTCGACGTGCTCGATGCCCTTATGAAGCTCAACCCCGCCGAGACACCCGACGTGCTTTTCGACGCCCCGCTCGCCGACATCTCAGTCTGCTTTGGCTTTATGCACCACGTGCCGTCGTGCGAGTACCGCGTACGCGTGCTCGACGCCCTGGTGCGCCAGACGCGCCCAGGCGGCATCATCGCCATCAGCTTTTGGGAGTTTATGAACGACGAGCGCATGGCGCGCAAGGCCGTTCGCGCCGAGGCCCGCGCCGAGCTCACCCCGCCGTTTGAGGGTTACGATTCCGCGCAGTTTGAAGCCGGCGACCACCTTATTGGCTGGCAAAACGACCGCCACGCCTACCGCTATTGCCATCACTTTGACGATCAGCAGATCACCGACCTGGTGCGCGGCGTCCGTACGTTCTACAAGAGCGGCGAGGTCCCCGTGCGCGAACTTGAGCGTTTCCACGCCGACGGTCGCAGCGGCGAGCTCAACCGCTACGTGATCCTCAAGCGCCTGTAGGCACCGACGACTCGCCGTCGAGCCGCATCGCATCTTTCGGGCAAACTATGCCCACCCTTTTTCAACCCATTGACGGAACGCGCGGCCATGCGTTTCGCATTTATGACCAAGGAGCCTCATGGGAGCCGTCCACGTTCGCACGCCTAAGAACTTTGTGCTCGAGGAGCGCCTGGAGCGCTACGCCGATGCGATTGAGACGAACCCCGAGGCTTATGCCGGAGATTGGCGCAAGGCTTGCGCGCCAGCTGGCAGCAAGCCCTTCGAACACCTTCACCTGGATCTTGGTTGTGGCAAAGGCACCTATCTAGTTGAGCGCGCTCGCCGTGAGCCCGAAACGCTCTTCATCGGCATGGATCAGGAGCCCATCTGCATTGCCTATGTCGCTCAGAAGATCTGTGAGCAGGAGTTGCCCAACGCACTCGTCCTGCCCCGAGGCGCCGCATCGCTGCCGCAGCTGTTTGCCGCAGGCGAGCTCGATGCCATCACCGTTAACTTTCCCACGCCGCAGCCCAAGGCCAAGTACGCCAAAAAACGACTCGTCCATGTCGACCATCTGATGCTCTATCGCCCGCTCTTTTCAGCCGGCGCCACCGTCACGCTGCGAACCGACAGCAAGCCATTGCGCGACTACGCCCTGGGGCAGTTTGCCGCGGCCGGCTACGGCACGCTTTGGGTTAGTGACGACGTCCGCCGCGACCATCCCGAGCACCCCGAGACCGAATATGAATGCCGCACGCGCGAGATGGGTGCCGCCGTCTATGGCATTTGCGCCACACCCGGCGCGCAGCCCAGCGATGAACAGCTCGCGGCGGGCCGCGCGCAGGAGCAAAGCCTTGCCTGCTACCTGCCCGAAAACCTCGATGCGCTCACCTATGTACCTCTGGGCATGGAAGAGGCCGTCGAGAACTTTAGAAACCGCGCCCGCAAAGGCAAGAAGCGCCTGCCGCAGGAGTCCTAGGGGCTTCTGATGGTCGCGGCGTCGGCAAACAAGTGAAAATAGGCGTCAGCGAACGACCCTCAAACCTAAGTGAGTAGACTTTTTTGCAATAGCCAAGCACAACCCGCATAACGAAAACTAAAACCGCAGGTAGAGCTCTTGCGCAAAAGCCATGTGCTCGCGATATTGCAAAAAGTCTACTCACTTAGCTGGCAACTGCACCAAACGGCTGGGCAGAACGCCCATTTCCTGCATTTTCTCGCGCGCTGGCACCCCGCGCCGCTGCTACGCCATAATAGTTGGCGGACAAACGGCGAGAGAAAGCAACCACATGGCACAGACCACGACAGATACTTCCGCCGGCACCGTTTCTGGCGCCGGCGCCGCCAGCTCGTTCTCGGGCGGCACGGGAACCGAAGCCGAATTCGGCTCGCTCGGCGCGCTCTCCCCCACCTGGTGGGAGCCCGAGGATGGTAGCGAGCCCGAACCATGGCTCACGCCCGATCAGGCCTTCGAACGCTTCTTTGAATGGACAAGCGACCGCGGTATTGAGCTGTGGGACCACCAGGAAGAGGCCCTCATGGATCTAGCCGCCGGTGACCATGTCATTTTGGGAACACCGACCGGATCGGGCAAGTCGCTTGTCGCGCTAGGCATGCTCTTTATGGGCATGGCACAGGGCAAGCGCTGTTATTACACGGCCCCCATCAAGGCTCTGGTCAGCGAAAAGTTTTTCGACCTTGTGCAGGTGCTCGGCCGCGATAACGTCGGCATGATCACCGGCGACACGCATATCAACACCAAGGCGCCCGTCATCTGCTGCACGGCAGAAATCCTTGCCAACGATGCGCTGCGCGAGGGCGAGGGCGCCGACGTGGGCTGCGTCGCCATGGACGAGTTCCACTATTTTGCCGACCCCGACCGCGGCTGGGCCTGGCAGGTGCCACTGCTCACCCTGCCTCACACGCAATTCATGCTCATGAGCGCCACGCTCGGCGATGTCACTGCCATCGCCGCCTCACTCGAGGAACACACCGGCGCTACCTGCGACTTGGTCGTCGATGCCCCACGCCCCGTGCCGCTGAGCTACGACTACGTGACGACCTCCCTCGAGGGCACCGTCGAGCTCGCGATGCGCGGCGGAGAGGCCCCGCTCTATATCGTGCACTTTAGCCAGGATGCCGCCCTTGCGACGGCACAGTCGCTCGCCAACTTTGGCATTGCCAGCAAGGAGCAGCGCGAGGCCATCAAGGAGGCGGCCAAGGGCACGAGCTTCTCGACGGCCTTCGGCAAGATCCTCAAGCGTTTGCTTGGCTGCGGCGTCGGCGTGCACCACGCCGGTATGCTGCCGCGTTATCGTCTGCTGGTCGAGCGTTTGGCGCAGCAGGGCCTGCTGCCCGTCATCTGCGGCACCGATACGCTCGGCGTCGGCATCAACGTACCCATCCACACCGTGGTGCTCACCGCGCTCACCAAGTTCGATGGCTACAAGATGCGTCGTCTGCGCGCCCGCGAGTTCCATCAGATTGCTGGTCGCGCCGGCCGCTCGGGCTTCGATACCGAAGGCATGGTGATTGCCGAGGCACCCGAGCATGAGATCGAGAACGCCAAGCTTATGGCCAAGGCGGGCGACGACCCCAAAAAGCTCCGTAAGATTAAAAAGAAGAAGGCCCCCGAGGGCTTTGTCACCTGGAACAAGCAGACCTTTGAGCGCCTGATCGAGACGCAGCCCGAAACACTCAAGCCGCGCCTTCGCATCACACACTCCATGGTGATTAGCGTGGTCGAGCAGGGCGGCGATGCCCGAGTCCGCGTACACGACCTCATCGAGACGAGCTTACAGACCCCCGAAGAAAAGGCCAAGCTCGAGGTTCGCGCCGACGAAATCTTCGCCACACTCATCGATTCCGGCGTCGTCGTTCGCACCGAGGTGCCGCCCGCACCTGACGCCCCGGCTGACGCCACACCAGACATCGACTACGCGCTGACGGTCGATCTGCCCGAGGACTTCGCACTCGATCAGCCGCTCTCGCCGTTCTTGCTTGCCGCGTTGGAGCTGCTCGACCCCGAGAGCGAGACCTATACCATGGATCTGATCTCGATGGTCGAGGCAACGCTCGAGGATCCCAAGCAGGTGCTGCGCGCACAGGAGCGCGCCGCGCGCGACCGCGCGATGGCCGAAATGAAGGCTGACGGCGTCGAGTATGAGGAGCGCTTGGAGCACATCCAAGACGTCACGTATGAAAAGCCGCTCGAGGATTTGCTCGACGCCGCTTTTGACAAGTACTGCCAGGAAGTGCCCTGGGCAAACGACTACCAGCTCTCTCCCAAGAGCGTCCTGCGCGACATGCTGGAAAGCACGAGCGATTTTAAGGGTTACATTCAAAAGCTCGGCATCGCCCGCTCCGAGGGCATTTTGCTTCGCTACCTGGCAGAGGCCTACCGTTCGCTCGACCGTACCGTGCCCATCGAGAAGCGCGACGAGCGCCTACGCGACATTATCTCGTGGCTGGGCTTTGTGGTGCGCTCGGTGGACTCGAGCCTGGTGGACGAGTGGGAGAACGCCGGCAACCCGGCAGCCCTCGACGCCGCGCCGCCGCAGGGCATCGACGAGGTCGTGGCGGACCGCCGCGGCTGCACGTTGATGGTGCGCAACGCGCTCTTCCGCCGCGTGACCCTTGCCGCCCGCGAGCACGTTCGCGACCTGGGCGAACTCGACGAGGACTGGGGCATGAGCGAGATCCGCTGGCAAAAAGCACTCGACGCTTACCACGAGCAGCACGAGGAAATCCTCACCGACGGAGATGCCCGCAGCGCCGCGATGTTTTCCATTGACGAGTCCGACGAGAAGACCGCGCACGTATGGCACGTGCACCAGATCTTTGCCGACGAGGATGGCGACCACGATTTTGGCATCATGGGCGATGTCGATCTGGACGCCACGCAAGACGGCGGCGAGGTCATCTTCAAAAACTACCGCGTCGGCTTTATCGAGGACCTGCTCGAGGACTAGCCGAACTTATCGGAACGAAACGAAGCGGGGCCGCTGGCAATATAGCCAGCGGCCCCGCTTTTGCGCTATACGCTATGCCTTACTCGGCACCCTCGACCTCATACGAATCCGCCTCGGCTGGCTCATCGTTTGTCTCTGTCGCAGCCCCGCGCGCCTCGTCAAACGCGGCCTTCATGGTCTTGTTGCCCCACGTGAGCTTGCGAATGGTAAGATCGTCCGCCTTCTTGTTGGCTAGGCGCAGATTGTTCTCGGAGGACAGCAACGCCTCCTTGGTTTTCTGCAGGTGGCTAATCGTCTTGTCGATCTCATCAATCGCCGTTTGGAACTTGCGGCTCGCGATCTCGTAGTTGCGACCGAAATCATTCTTGAACTTCTCCATCTTGGCTTCGAAGTTCGTGACGTCGATATTCTGCTGTTTGTACTCCGCCAGTTCCTGCTTATAGCGCAGCGAACCCATGGCGGCGTTGCGAAGAAGCGTGATCATGGGAATAAAGAACTGTGGGCGAATCACGTACATCTTCTCGTAGCGATAGCTCACGTCCACGATGCCGGCGTTGTAAAGCTCGCTCTCGGGTTCGAGCAACGTGCAGAGCACCGCGTACTCACAGCCTTTCTGGCGACGATCGTGATCGAGTTTCTTAAAGAAGTCCTCGTTTTTATGCTTGGTCGCAGTCTCGTCGTTCTCGTTTTTCATCTCGAACATAATCGAAATGACCTCGTTGCCGCTCGCGTCGCACTCACGGAAAATGAAGTCGCCCTTGGTGCCCTCGGACGCATCGTTGTCCTTCTCGAAGTACGCGTTGGGAAACGCCGTCATGCGCAGGCGGTTAAACTCGGTCTCGCAGTGCTGCTCGAGCGACTCGCCCACCATCTTGGTGGACAGGCGGACCTTCATGTCCTTAAGGCGCTCGATCTCTTCGTCCTTGTAGCGAATTAGGTCATCGCTCGCGCGCTTGGCCTGCGCAAGCTCGAGCTCGTGTGCCGCCTTGGCCTGTTCCTCGCGAGAATCGCGCACCGCCAGCTCGCTCGTCAGTTTGGCACGCGCCTCATCGCGCTCTCGCTCCGCCGCGGCGACCGCCTCCGACAGGTTCATTTTTGCCATCAGCTCCTGCTCGCGCAGCTGGGCGCGCAGACCCTCAGCCTCTTGCTCGGACTGAGCCTTTGCGGCGGAAAACTTCTCTTGCACCTTCGCGCGATAGTCAGTAAGCGCGCGCTCGGCCTCGCTGCGAGCGGCATCGAGCTCGCGCTGCGACTCAGCCGCAGCGGCGGCAAGCGCCATCTCCTGGGCCTTGTCCGCCGCGGCAAGCCTGGCCTGCAGCTCGGCAATCTGAGCATCACGTGCAGCTAAATCGTTTTGAGCAGCGTTGCGCGCCGCCGACTCGACGAGCTTAGCTTCGTCATCTTTGCGCTCCAGCTGCGCACGCAAATTGTCGATTTCTCGCTGAAGCTCGGCGTTTTCCTTTTGAGCGTCGGCACGGGCCTCAACCGCCGCGCGCTGGCTTGCACTCTCGCGCTCTGCGGCAGCGCCCTCGAGCTTGGCGCGCAGCTCGGCAAGCTCAGCATCGCGCTTGGCAACCTCTTGTGCCAGCTGTTGAGCTGCAGCATTCTTCTGCTCGATAAGCTGAGCGTTGCGCTGAGACTCTGCCTGTTGCAAGGCAGCCGTCAAACGCGAGCGCTCAAGCTCCAGCGCCTGCTCGCCCTCGCGCTGGACTGCCTTCACACGCTCATCCAGGTCGCGCGAAAACTCGGCATCGCGCACTTGCTTGACAATATCCGCATAGCCAGACGCATCGACCTTAAAGACTTCGCCACAATGCGGGCACTTGATCTCATTCATAGCAGCTCCTCGATGAACGCAAATTTCAACCGCCTACACTCTACCGCGCTGCACGGACAAAAAAGGCGCCGCCGCCATAATGGCAACGGCGCCGGAACCACCGCAAAGGTGCCTATCCCTATTGTGGTGGTTCTGGCGCCCTATAGCCCAAAGAAGCTAAGAATCTGGTCGCGGCTTACGGGCTTGTACTCGTTGGCGTCGAGGCCGACATCGTAGCGAAAGATAGGACGTTCGCGGTCGCGATTGCGCACGTTGGTGCGGTCTCCTCTGCTGTGGATATGCCCGTGTAGCATGATGGCACCACGCGCCTTACCATTCCAGCTGAGCATGGGGTAATGGCTCATCACCAGACGATGGCCCTTGGCATAGCCGGGAGCAACCTCCAGGTAATCGCGCACGTCTTCCCAAATTTGCGGGGCGTCGGGATCTTCCCAGTCGCCGTCATGGTTACCGCAGATGAGCGTCACATTCTTGCATTCGATACGCTCGCGCAGGTGCACGGCGTCCGCTAGGGGCAAACGATAGGTAAAGTCTCCCAAGATATAGAGACGGTCGTCCGCCGCCACGCACTCATTAATGGCATCGGTGACCCTGCGGTTCATCTCCTCGACCGAATCAAACGGTCGATCCATATCGTGCAAGATATTCGTATCGCCCAGGTGTAGGTCGGCGGTAAACCACATCATCGTCTATGCCCTCATTTCGCAACGCGTCAAACTGGTGCTAAGTATACAGACACAGCGATGCGGCGGTTAGCCAAAGAGCCCGCCGAACAGTCCGCGGCGGCGCTTGTCTTGCTTTTTCGAAGCGTCACCCTGAGTTTTCTTGTCCTGCCGTTTCCTACGGCCCTGCTCCAACTCATCGTCATCGAGTAGCATATCCCATTCAAACGGATCATCCGTCAAATCGAACAGGTCATCGTCGTCAAACATGGCAGCTTCCCTTACCGATTAGCGAGCATCCACCACATAGAGGCCAACGCGCACCTGATGCCACGGGCTGCGCTCGGGAGCAACCTGTTGCACGCGGGCCTCAAATACGTCCTCGTGGCCGTAATACATCATCAAGGACAGAGGGCCGACCTCGTTTCCCGGAACATAGCCAAGCTTGGTGTTGCCGTAATAGATCGCAACCGCCTCAGGGTCATGGGGATTATCGCGCTCGGCACACAGCGTCAGCTTATCGCCCGCTTTAAGATCGCCCAGGACCAAGGCGCCATCGGCATACTGAAATCCTGCAATGTGAAATGACAGAAGAACACGTGAAGGCTCGTACATAGCAGCTCCTCTAACAGCCGGATAAACCGGTGTGTAACCTTATTGAGAAGTCTACGGTCCCGTGCGGACACAAATACATCCTGCCTGCGTCCTTCAATCGTTTGCCTCAACGCTTGCGCGACAGAACGCTTGCAGATAAGATAGGAACACGGATGGCACCCGTTGCCGCGGGTCTTGCCAACTCCGATACACGTTTTCATCGTGAGAAGTGGCCGTCTTCGCTTACGCGGGGGCGGCTATTTCATTCGGCCGATAAACAGACCGAGTTCGATAGCCGCAATCAACAACGCCAATAACGAAATAACATCGCTTACGTTCATACCAAATCCCTTCTAAAGGGAGTTGGCCCATCCGTGCTCCATAACAGTAGTCTAACGCAAAATGCAGGTAATAGGAACACTTGTTCGTATTACCTGCGCCCTTTTCTAATGCACAAACATGCGCACGAATTTGTGCTTCCAGCTTGCGTAGGGCGCATACCGAAACGGCACGTCCAGCCAGGTTGCCTTGTTCACGATGCTCTTCTTGTGGCTAAACGTATCGAAGCTCTCGCGGCCATGGTACTGCCCCATACCGCTCGCGCCCATGCCGCCAAAGCCCATATGGCTCGTAGCCAAGTGCATGATGGTGTCGTTGACGCAGCCGCCGCCAAAGGGCACGTAGCGCACAAAGCGCTGTTGAACCGTACGGTCCTGGCTAAAGATATACAGGGCCAGCGGCGTTGGACGATCCGTAATAAACGCTTCGGCCTCGTCTAGGCTCTCAAACGTCAGCACCGGTAAGATGGGGCCGAAAATCTCCTCCTGCATCACGGCGTCATCGGGGGACACGCCATCCAAAATCGTCGGCTCGATCTTGAGCGAAGTCTCGCGCGCGGTACCTCCAAGCACGACCTTATCGGGATCGATCAGCCCGCGCACGCGCGCAAAATGCTTGGCGTTGACGATATGCCCGTAATCCTCGTTATCGAGCGGATGCTCGCCAAACATACGGCGGGCCTCTTCCCTGATGAGGTCCAGCAGCTCGTCGTGCACGCGCGCATCGACCAGCAGGTAGTCGGGCGCCACGCAGGTCTGCCCCACGTTGAGCCATTTGCCAAAGGCGATACGCCGCGCTGCGACCTTCAAGTTTGCCGTCGCATCCACGATGCAGGGGCTCTTTCCGCCCAGCTCAAGCGTCACGGGCGTAAGGTTTTTACTTGCGCGCTCCATGACGAGCTTGCCGACCGGAACACTACCGGTAAAGAAGATCTTGTCCCAGCACTCGTCGAGCAGCGCCTCGTTTTCGGCGCGCCCGCCCTCGACAACCGTCACCAGACGCGGATCAAATGCCTCTTCACAGATTTGCTTGAGCACCGCGCTCGATGCCGGAGCATAGGCGCTCGGCTTGATGACCACAGTATTGCCCGCGGCAAGGGCGCCGGCGAGCGGCTCGAGCGTCAGCAAAAACGGGTAGTTCCACGGAGCCATGATGAGCGTGACGCCATAGGGCACGGCTTGCGTTTTGCACACGCTCACGGCGTTAGCGAGATCGCACGGACGCAGGCGCGGACGACTCCATCGAGCCACGTAAGCGATCTGATGTCGAATCTCGGAAAGCGACGTGCCGATCTCGCACATATAGGCCTCGTCATGCGACTTTCCTAAATCGGTCTTGAGCGCATGGGCGATATCGGCCTCGTGGGCCCGCACCGCATCGCGTAAACTCGCGAGCGCGCGACGTCGAGCATCGACATCAAACGTAGCGTGCGTCTTAAAGTAGGTGCGCTGATCGCCGACGATGCGCGCAATTTCCTCGGTGTTCATGGACCCTCCTAGTTCTCGTCCTCAAACATACCACCCGCGACGACCTCGTACATATGCTCGAGCTCCAGGCGGTCCATCAAAAGCGGAACGGGGTACAGCGGATTGGCCTCGGCATCGGCATGCGCCGCCATCTCGGGAATGTCGGAGCGGCGAATGCCCGAGACATATTTGGGGATTCCCAGGATCTCGTTCATGCAATCGATCCAATCGATAAAGGCCTCGGCCGCCAGGCTGTCCTGCGCGTTAACCGGCGCGATGCCGGCCATGCGGGCGAGATCGGCGAGCTTAGGAGCAGCAGCTTCGCCATAGGCGCGAAGCATGTGCGGCAGGATGATCGCGTTGGCCAAACCGTGCGGAATCCCATAACGCCCGCCCAAGCTGTGCGCGATGGCATGAACGTATCCAACATAGGAGCGCGTAAAGGCAACACCCGCCTTATACGCCGCCGAAAGCATATTGCGGCGCGCACGTATGTCGTCGCCGTGCTCATAGGCCTCGAGCAAATTGTCGCGGATGAGCTGGACCGCCTGACGCGCCATCTTGCGCGTGTAGGGCGTGGTGCTACGGCCGATAAAGGCCTCGACAGCATGCGTCAGGGCGTCCATGCCCGTCTGCCCCGTAATGGAGGCAGGCAACCCGCGCGTAAACTCGGGGTCGTGGACCGCAAAACGCGGGATGAGCACAAAGTCGTTAATGGGGTATTTATAGTGCGTCTCATCATCGGTGATAACCGCCGCGAGCGTGACTTCACTTCCCGTACCGGCAGTAGTGGGAACCGCAATAAGCAGCGGCAGGAGACGATGAACGCGCAACAGGCCGCGCATCTTGTTGATGGGCTTGTTTGGCTGCGCAATGCGCGCCCCCACACCCTTGGCGCAGTCCATGGCCGAACCGCCACCAAAGCCGATAATGGCCCGGCAGTCGTTCTCGCGATACAGCGCCGCCGCTTCCTCCACATTCGAGACCGTGGGGTTCGCACGCGTTTCGGCATAGACCGTAACGGCAATCCCCTGAGCCGTAAGCGCGCGCTCGAGCGGTGCCGTGAGCCCCAGACGGGCAATGCCGGGATCCGTCACGATAAGGACCTTCTGGATCGAGCGCTTTTGAAGCAACGCGGGCACATCCTCGGCATGCTCTAAAATGCGCGGCTCGGTATAGGGCAGGATCGGCAATGCAATGCGAAAAACCGTCTGATATGTTCGGCACCAGGCACGACGGGCTAGATGCATAAAGGAAACTCCTTCATTTGTTGATAGGTCAACATTTGCTCGCCCGATTGTACTCAG
Source organism: Collinsella sp. (assembly GCA_048230835.1). Taxonomy (GTDB): domain Bacteria; phylum Actinomycetota; class Coriobacteriia; order Coriobacteriales; family Coriobacteriaceae; genus Collinsella. The sequence goes on along the minus strand of DBFALE010000015.1, from coordinate 55,480 downwards.
CGGCGGTCAAAGACGGCCTGCCAATCGTTAATCAATCAACATCTTCATATCTCAAAATTATTTTATTAAAAATCATTCCTAATAGGCTTCACATTTGGTTGCATTTATGGATAATAGAACTCGTCAAGACGCACGTCCGGAGAGGGCCCTTACGGGACCGGACGAGCGCGCAATCGCCATCGATCGAAAGGATCGAATCATGAAGTTTGTTTGCCCCGTTTGCGGTTATGTGGAAGAGTTCGACGGCGACCAGCTGCCCGAGGATTTTAAGTGCCCCCAGTGCGGCGTTCCCGGTTCTCGTTTCCTGAAGCAGGAGGAGGGCCAGCTCGAGTGGGCCGCCGAGCACGTCGTGGGCGTCGCCAAGATGGAGGGTGTCTCTGAGGACATCGTTGCCGACCTGCGCGCCAACTTTGAGGGCGAGTGCTCTGAGGTCGGTATGTACCTGGCCATGGCTCGCGTCGCTCATCGCGAGGGCTATCCCGAGATCGGCCTGTACTGGGAAAAGGCTGCCCACGAGGAGGCCGAGCATGCCGCCAAGTTCGCCGAGCTCCTGGGCGAGGTCGTAACCGACTCCACCAAGAAGAACCTCGAGATGCGCGTTGAGGCCGAGAACGGCGCCACCGCCGGCAAGACCGATCTTGCTAAGCGCGCCAAGGCCGCTGGCCTCGATGCCATCCACGACACCGTGCACGAGATGGCTCGCGACGAGGCTCGCCACGGCAAGGCTTTCGCCGGCCTGCTCAAGCGCTACTTCGGCTAAGCCAGCAACCTGAGACATAACCTCTAGCTCGATGAGGCCCGGACCGCATGGTTCGGGCCTTTTTCGTGCCTCACAAACTTGTTAACTACCTGAAATAGGACCGCCTTCGGCATCGGCTTCTCGTCAAAAACTAAGTGAGTAGACTTTTTGGAACTTGCCGAGCAGACCATCCATATCACTTTATAAAGCCGCAGGTAAATGCCTTGTTGCAAAACGACCTAGTCGCCAAAGTGCCAAAAGTCTACTCACTTAGATTCGCAGCCGTCCACGATCGAGCCATTTTGTGTCTAACGGGCATCTTTCCGTCGATTACTCCCAATTTTGTCCAGTCAACGAATAGTTCAGACCTGAGTAATGTCTCAGCCCTTTGCTCATCTGAGCTTTTATCACGATATTCAGCATCGAGCATCCTGCATACGGCCTTAACGATCGCGCGGAATCTATCCTCATCCGATATCTGTCTGTGTGTCAGGAGAAGCACATCGTAGCCCATGGCCTGAAGGGCCGTCATGCGGTCAGCGTCACGCAAGCCATCCCCTGCGCGTCCGTGCGAGGCCTTTCCCTGACATTCAATGGCCACCTGTCGCCTGCCGTCCGGCGAAGACAGAAGTATGTCGATATATACACGGGACTTTCCCACAATCGCTCGAGCACTTGTGCTTAGCATCACTTCAACATTAAGCTCTATGTCGCAAAAACCTTCGCCTCCCAGGGATCGCGGCAGTGCAAGTAGCAAATACGCCTCGACCTCAAAAGGCGACGCGGCACCCAATGGAACGAGTTGCGACACCGTCCTAAATCTATTGCCGTAACGTATCCCGCAAACATCTGAACAAAAACGGTCAAGGTCTCCGCCCAAAACCAAAGCGTCTCGACGCCATAAATTTGAGGCGGTGCCGTCCTCGGACGGGCAGCGCACCCAACCGAACGTTGTCGAGATCGCGCCCGAATCAATTGCACGCGAAAGCTCCGCCTCAAGTGCCGCAGGCAGAGCGCACACCGCAAACAAGCCACACATCTCCGCCAATACCAAAAGAAGCTGGAGATCCGTCAGGTGCCGCGACATGATGAATGCCGTCAGTAGAGGAGACGTAATCAAAAACCCATGCTCCGTTTCCAGCACGGATTCCCTGGGAAGCTCACCAAGAAACAGCCGCTGCCTAATGCTGGCTGGACAAGTCCGTTTGTTTCTCGTCCGAACCAATGTATACAACGGAAAACCGAGCGCGACCGCAGCCGTCGGGTTGCGGGCGAGATCATATCGCTGCCGGTCTTCTTCCGGTCGTGGAAGCGGCGGACACAAAGCGCGGACTTGAGGAGGCAAACGCCAGTACCTAAAAGCCGATATGTCACAAAGTAGATCCTTCATAGGCACAGGAAAACACGAATTTCAACCCAGTCAGTCACGCATTGGCGCGAACGCACCAAAAATGGCGCCGAACGGACTGCCAAGTTTTCAACAGCCCTCCCCAACTGGCCAAAAGTTTGCCAAGAGCTGGACGAAACCCTGTTGAAAACCTCATTTTTTTCTCATGTAGAAGCTTTGCGCGGCAAGTGAGTAGACTTTTTTGAACATCCCGAGCAGGCCGGTCATCCTGCTTTTCAAAACCGCAGGTAGATAGCTTGTTACAAAACTGCCTGGTCGCCAAAGTGCTAAAAGTCTACTCACTTAGGCTGCAGGGTGCCCCCCATTAGCTGCAATTCCAAGGTTGTTAGTACTTTTGGACTCAGATCGTCATACTGAACAAGAATTTGAGTTGAGTTTTCAGGGACAGATGCGCCATCGGCACACCAAAAACAGTCACCGATATCGATAAAAGGGATGATCGAGCGCGTGAGGGCCCGTGCAAAAGTGCTTCTGCCCGTTCCACGCTCCGCAACCACGATACAGTAAAGGCCCGCGTCTGCATGCTCGATCGAGACCTCTCCTGCCGGAAATACCTTCCGCACAAGCGCCATCAGGCCATCACGCGCCTCGCGAGCACGAACGCGCACGCGGTTCACATGTCGCTCGTAATCACCCGATTCCAGCAAACGCGCCAAAGCGACCTGATCAACAGAGCTCACCGACGAGGCGTAGAAACCAAGGTTGCGCCTAAACCGCTCCATTAACTCATCGGGCAACACCATGTACGCCAAACGCAACGCCGATGAAAGGCTCTTCGAAAACGTGTTGGTGTAGATAACCGACTGGGCGGCATCGATCGACGCGAGCGCGGGAATCGGCTTCCCGGCAAGGCGAAACTCACAATCAAAGTCATCTTCGATGAGATACCGACCTGGTCGCTCGGCGGCCCAGCTCAGAAGCGCATAGCGCCGCGCAATGCTCGTCACAAGACCGGTCGGATACTGATGGGACGGCATCAGATGAAGTACATCGGTCCCGGTTTTCTGCAGAGCGCTCAAGTCCACGCCGTCGTCATCCAACGGGATATGTCGAACTTCGCAGCCCATAGCCTGATAGATGCGCGTCAGGCGCAAATAGCCCGGATCCTCAACGGCATACACCTTGTCCGCGCCAAGCAGCTGAACCAACATGGTATCGAGCAGCTGGGCGCCCGCACCGATAACAATGTTATTGGGGTCGACATTCATACCCCTCGTCCCGCGCAGATGATGAGCAATTGCGCATCGTAGCCGAACGGTGCCCTGTACCGGTGCGGGCGAAAAGATCTCGCGCTCGTCTTCGGATGCCAGCGTCGCCCGCAGTGCGCTTTGCCAAAGCCGCGCCGCCTCCAAAGCGGAAGGAGAAAGTGCGTCGAATTGCTCGACCCGCCCGCGGACATCATGCGCGCTGGGGTCCACAGAGACGGCATCTCGGTCGATGCCCTCCGAAGCCAAAGGCAAAACCGGTGCATCCGGAAGCTTGCAAGCGTAGTAGCCACGCCGCGGCTTTGAGCAAATATAGCCCTCGGCAAGTAGCTGGCTATATGCATTCTCGATAGTAATGACACTGATTCCCAGATGACTGGCAAAGGCGCGCTTAGACGGCAAATGCTCCCCCGCCACAATGCGTCCAGCTACGATATCATCTCGAATTTGCTGGTAAACATACTCATAGAGCGATGCTTCGCCGCGTTTTTCCAAATTGTAGTCAAGCATGAGTTTGCCACCTGATCTTATCGAGCTGTTCAATCTGGTATTAGTCTGACCTTATTATTATCTCGAAAACTGAGTATTTCGCCATACCCAGCCCCCAGATAGGATGTTCCGTCAAGCAATGCACATGCCAACCAAGGGAGCAACCATGGCAGAACAGACCAGCAAGGCCGATCGCGTCAAACTCAATCGCGAGCTCGCGCAGATGCTCAAGGGCGGCGTCATCATGGACGTCACCACGCCCGAGCAGGCACGCGTCGCCGAAGAGGCGGGCGCCTGCGCCGTCATGGCACTCGAGCGCATTCCGGCCGACATCCGTGCCGCAGGCGGCGTCTCGCGCATGAGCGACCCCAAGATGATCAAGGGCATCCAGGAGGCCGTCTCCATCCCCGTCATGGCCAAGTGCCGCATCGGTCACATCGTCGAGGCGCAGGTCCTTCAGGCCATCGAGATCGACTACATCGATGAGTCCGAGGTTCTCTCCCCTGCCGATGACGTCTATCACATCGACAAGACCCAGTTTGACGTGCCGTTTGTCTGCGGCGCCCGCGATCTGGGCGAGGCGCTGCGCCGTGTTGCCGAGGGCGCCACGATGATCCGCACCAAGGGCGAGCCGGGCACGGGCGACGTCGTCCAGGCTGTACGCCACATGCGCAAGATCCAAAAGCAGATCCGTGACGTTGTTGCTCTGCGCGACGACGAGCTCTTTGAGGCAGCCAAGCAACTGCAGGTTCCGGTCGAGCTGGTGCGCGAGGTCCATGCCACGGGCAAGCTTCCCGTTGTGAACTTTGCCGCCGGCGGCGTAGCGACCCCTGCCGACGCCGCGCTGATGATGCAACTGGGCGCCGAGGGCGTCTTTGTCGGCTCGGGCATCTTTAAGAGCGGCGACCCCGCCAAGCGCGCCGCCGCCATCGTCAAGGCCGTGGCAAACTTCACCGATGCCAAGCTCATCGCCGAGCTTTCGGAGGACCTGGGCGAGGCCATGGTGGGCATCAACGCCGACGAGATCGAAATCATCATGGAGGAGCGCGGACACTAGTCCGGCAGAAAGGATCGCACATGAGCGATTATGCAGACCAAACGGTCGCCGTGCTAGCGGTCCAAGGCGCATTTGCCGAGCACGAGGCAAGACTATCCGAGCTGGGCGCGCGCTGTATTGAGCTGAGGCAGGCGGCTGATTTGAAGCAGGACTTTGACCGTCTGGTACTTCCCGGCGGCGAGTCTACCGTTCAAGGGAAGCTGCTTGATGAGTTGGGCATGCTCGAGGAGCTTCGCACCCGCATTGTTGAAGGCATGCCCGTCCTGGGCACCTGCGCCGGCCTGATTCTGCTGGCTCACGACCTTGCCGCCCATGACGATAAGGGCACGCCGCGCCTGGCAACCATGGATGTGCTCGTTGAGCGCAATGCCTACGGCAGGCAGCTCGGCAGCTTTCGAACCAAGGGGCAGGTATCCGGCATCAACGGTGAAGTGCCACTGACGTTTATCCGTGCACCCCGCATCGTCGAAGTCCACGGCGACGCCAAGGCCTTAGCGAAAGTCGACGGCCGTATCGTCGCCGCCCGTCAGGGCAGCCAGCTCGGCGTAACCTTCCACCCCGAACTCGACGAAGACACCCGCCTCCACGAACTGTTCCTACAAATGTAGGCATCGAAATCAACAAACGAAATGAGAGTGGATAATCTCCCACTTTAAGCTTGGATGCAGGCTCAAACCGGGAGATTATCCACTCTCATGCTATGTAGTCGTTGGGGACGTTCTTAAACGACTAGTCAAACAAGAACGTCCCCAACGACTATCTTTTAGCAGGTCTGGATCAAGGCAATGCCGATGTTTTGGCACCGGCAGTGAGCGCCCACCAGAGCGAACAAATTGACATGAAAAGAGGACAGCATAGACCTTCTGGTCATGCCGTCCTCTTTGAATGACAAGTTGTCGCTCTGGTGGGCGCGCAGCGTCAACTAGTTACGCGGTTTGGTAAAACCGCGTAACCCAACTAGAAGCGGTTGCCGCGGAAGCCGCCGCCGTTGCGGCCGCCACGATCGCCACCGCGACCGCCACGGTCGTTACCACGGTTGCCGCCGAAGCCGCCACGGTTGCCACCGCGATCGCCATAGCCACCACGGTTACCGCCAAAGCCGCCGCGACCGCCACGGTCGCCGCCACGGTCACCAAAACCGCCACGGCCGCCACGATCGCCACCGCGACCGCCGCGGTCGCCGCCACGGCCACCACGATCGCCAAAGCCGCCGCGACCGCCACGGTCGCCGCCACGGCCGCCACGATCGTCACGACCACCGCGAGGACCGCGATCCTCGTCCAGGCCCATGGCGACGAGCGGAGCGATAACCTTATCGAGAGCGGCCATCAGCTCGGTGGCCTCCTCGTAAGAAAGCTCGGGCAGGAGCTTCTCCTTCTTGTTGGCAAGCTCGACCAGGCCCTCAGCGGCATCCTCGGCAGCGAAGACGACGATCTTGCGCATATCGCCCTCGGCGTCGTCGATGCGGCCGACCAGATCGGCAGCCTCGGCCTCGGCCATCAGGCCATCGAGCTCACGGAGGCGCATGCCCAGCAGGTCGGACATTTCCTTCTGCTCCATCTTGGGCTTGAGGTCAAGGAGCTTGATAGCGCGCTCGATGTTCGCCATGCGCTCGGCCTTGGCTTCCTCCTCCTTGGAAATAGCAAAGCGACGGCTACGCAGCAGACGAGCGGCCTTCTGCATCTTGTCCATCAGCTCTTCGTCATCGTAATCAACGGCGGCCTCGACAACCTCGGCCTCCTCCTCGGCGGAAACCTCGTCAGCAGCCTCAACCTCGGCAGCTTCGGTCTCCACGGTCTCGACTGCCTCAACCTCGGCAGCCATGGTCTCGTTCTCGGTCTCGTTCATGATCTCTTCGTTCTCGGACATGAGACTCCTTCTTGGCCCTCTCGGGCATCATCGCCCCATTCGCGGGGCCCGTCGCGCACTCTTTGCGCTTTAAACATTCATGCCTCTCGGCAAAACGTCCATTAGTTTATGGTGTCGCCATCCAATCTAGCTGCAGAATCTATGTGCACACATTAATGCGACATGTGCGACTCGCGACGAGCGTACACCAGCGACACCACGAACCCGACCACGGCAATTACAGCCGCCACACGCACGGCAGCTGAAAATCCAATCGCCTGGGCAACGTCGGTCGCAACGCCAGCGGCACCGGCAGTCGCCGCAGAACTCGAGAGCAGACCGATAAACAGCGACGGGCCAAACGATGCGGCAATCATGTTCCACGTGTTGAGCAATGCCGTTCCGTGAGGATGCTCAGCGCCAGGCAGCGTCTCCAAGCCGGCCGTTTGCGAGGGGCTCAGCACCAAACCGACTCCGGCATACACCACAACGGTCAGCGCCACGACGACGCCGATGTTCATGCTTACCGCCGTCACCGAGATGGCAGTCTGCCCCACGGCAATCAGGGCAAAGCCGACCGGCAGCAGCGGCCATGCGCCACGGGCGTCCATCACGCGTCCGCCCACAATCGAGGTCACGGCGTTGCAGGCAATTGCTGGCAAAATGAGCAAGCCCGCAACAAGTGCGGTCATGCCGTATGCGCCCTCAAAATAGAGCGGCAACAAAACGCTCATCGAGAACGTCGTCATCATCGATACCACCACAAGCAAGCACGCAGGCCAAAAACGAACACTCGCCATGGGACGCACGTTAAGCACCGGATGCTCAAGCTTGAGCTGGCGGGCCGCAAACAGGCCGAGCAGCACAATGGCGGCGAAAAGCGCCACGACACCGGCAATCAAATTGGCCGAGAACTCGCCCACGGAATACACAAATGCCGTAATGCCGGCCGCGAGCAAAACAACCGACAGAATATCAAGCGTGGTGTTCGAGCGCTCTCCGACATTCTGAACAAGCTTAACGCCCACCGCAGCGACCGCAATGCCGCCCACCAGCGGCACTACGAATACCGCCCTCCAGCCAAATAACGTGCACATAAGACCGCTGATCACGGGTCCAAACGCCGGTCCTAGCGTAATGCAGGCGCCGCCCAGGCTCAGATACAGACCGAGCTTCTCGCGCGGGGCACAAGACAGCACCACATTCATCATGAGCGGAAACAAGATGCCCGATCCCGCAGCCTGCAAAATACGGCTTGGCAGCAAAACGCTAAACGACGGAGCGACCAGGCACAGGACTTCGCCGGCGACCATGCATCCGCATGCGAAAAACAGCAGCTTGCGCGTCGAGAAACGACCGGACAGGAAGGCCATGATAGCCGTAAAGATCGACGTCACGATCATGTAGCCCGAAACGAGCCACTGCGCCGTGGTGGCACTCACCGAAAAGGCCGCCATAATGTCGTGCAGCGCCACGTTAATGATGTTCTCGTTAAACGCGGCAACAAAGGCTGCGATATACATTACGGCGAGAAGCGCCGCAGTGGCCGATGGCGTTACTTGAACTTGTTGCTGAGATTTGCTCCCCATGCATTTCCTTCCTCTTGGAACGACAGTCGCATCGCCCCAGAGGAACAGTCCAGGGCGAAAAATGAGCCCTAGACTTACGCCAGACGCCGTACACGACGAGTCTGGCAACATGGTCCAACGTCGAAAGATTGTAACGCGGACGCACAGCTTTCCTTCCGCGCTATTATTAAAAGTCCACGAAAGCATGAGACATGAGGAGCCCGCCATGATTAAGCCCATCATGAAATCCGAGTTCTTTTTGCGCCTGCCTTCCGAAGACGCGGGACCCGACGATGCCGCGACCGGGCAGGACCTCCTGGATACGCTCCACGAGCATGAGCACGAGTGCGTGGGCCTCGCCGCTAACATGATCGGCGTGCGCAAACGCATCATCTGCGTAAAGGACGGCAACAGGGCGCTCCTGATGTACAACCCTCAAATTCTTGAGCAGGTCAACGCCTATCAGACGAGCGAAGCATGCCTCTCGCTGGTCGGCGAGAGTCCCTGTACCCGCTATCGCCGCATTAAGGTTGAGTATTTGGACGAGAACTTCGTCCACCGCATCAAGAACTTCTCGGGCTACACCGCCGAGATCATCCAACACGAAATCGACCACTGCAACGGCGTCGTGGTTTAGGCCACCTGCCAAAATGAGGGTACCGGAGGCCTCCCTATGGATATCAGCCGCTTTGGCGAATTCGCCATCTTAGCGCAGTCACGCACGTTTCTTGATGCAGCGGAACTGCTTTTCATGTCGCAATCAACCCTCTCCAAGCACATCATGACAATGGAGCACGAACTCGGCTGCAAGCTCATCGATCGAAGCCAGCGCCACGTAACACTCACCGCACAAGGTGAAGCGCTCCTCCCCTATGCGCAAAAAATTGCGACGCTTCAGCATCGCTATCTTGCCGCCATTCAAATAGGTGCAGGTGAGCCGCTCGAGCACCTCACCGTAGGTTCTATCCCCATTATGGCCCCTTATGGGATTACGGACGCCGTCATCGATTTTCAGCAGGCGAACCCCTCATATTCTGTCGAGCTCATCGAAGGCGAGGGCGACACACTCAAGCGCATGCTCCTGCACGAGGACATTGACCTGGCCTTCATCCGTGACAGCGGCGCCATCGAGCCGGAGTTCAAAAAGATTCCCTTTACGACCGACCGACTCGTGGCCATCCTTCCGCTCGACCATCCGCTCGCCGAACGTGACACCGTCGAGATAGACGACCTTATCGACGAGAATTTCCTCATGCTTCCCCAAGGCTCGTTCGTAAGCGAGCTCGTCCTTTCCCTTTGTCGCGAAGCTGGATTTGGCCCACGTGTTACGTTCACCGGCAAACGAGCCGAGAACATCATCTCCCTTGTCGCGCGCGGCGCCGGCGTCTCATTCCTCATGCGCAAGCCGACGGAATCGCTCGCCAGCGGAAAGGTAGCCCTGGTGCCGCTTGAGCCCGCGACGACCTCCGAGGTCAGGCTCTACCTCAAGCGAAACGCCGCGCACTCGCAGGCGGTCGTCTCGTTCATTGGCTTCCTCCCCTACCGTTAGCTCCTGCAGGGCGACCGTGCGTCTTCCACCGCGGCACGACCGTCATAATCCCCGCTGCTCCACAACCGCAGACTTGCGTCCGCAAACACGCTGACAACGGCACGAAACACAAATATGCCTCGGGCGGCACGTCACCGTCCGAGGCATATTTAGTTAAAGTGCGCAGACAGACTAGTCCACCGAGATGTTGAGCGCCTTACCGCCCTCGTCCTTCCTGGTACCGATCACCATAGCGGCGACAAGAGCCAGAACGAAAGCGACCACACCGGAGATGACAAGGCCGATAAAGCCCGTGTCGATGCCGGCAGGGTTAATAAAGCTCGGGAAACCGAGCGGGCCGGAGGCACCGAAGGCATAGAGTTTGGCACCCATGAGGCCGGCGATGGCGCCGCCTACACCAGCGGAAATAAAGGTTGCCCACATAAGACGCTTACGCGGCAGCAAGATGGCGTAAAGCGCAGGCTCGTTGACACCGAAAATCGAAGAGACAAGAGCGGGAATGTTGACGGCAGCATTTTCCTCGGAGTCCTTGGTTCGGATGACCATGCCAAGCACAGCACCGGCGATGGCACAACCGCCTGCATACACGAGCGGGTTAATGAGGTCATAGCCGTAGGTTGCGACATCGAGAAACCACAGCGGGATGATACCCCAGTGCAGGCCGAACATGACGAGCAGGCTCCAGAACGTGCCGATGACGAAGCCGGCGATGGCGGGCTGGAAGTTGATGAGCATCAAGATGATCTGGGCAACGATGTTGGAGAAGAACGAGCTCACAAGCGCGGGCAGCGCGTTAGAAAGGGCCTTGTGCACCTTGGAGGCAATCCAGACGATAAAGATCGCAGGCAGAATCGTCGATGAGTAATTCTGCATGATTAGCGGGATGCCAAAAATATCACCGTAGACATTGGACTCGAAGACCGTACCGGCGCCGAGCGTGTAGAGCGGATCTCCGCCCATAAGGGCAACGAGCGTCGGGTAGACGAGGATACCGCCGAGCGCCATTCCCATAACGGGCTTAAGTCCGAACTTCTTGGCCGACGTCCAGCCAATGATTAGCGGAAAGTAATAGAAGACCGAATCTCCGATTGCCGAGAGCGTCACATACGTATTGCTGTCCTTGGCAAGCCAACCGGCAACCGTGCAGAGCGCGAGCATCGACTTGATAAAGCCACCGGCCATAAGCACGCCAAGAACCGGCTGCAGAATCTCGGAAATGATGGCGAGCAGACGCGAGAATGGATCACCCTTCTTGACGTCGTCGCCCTCATCGATATCGAGCGCGGGCTTGGCGTCGAACCCGCCAATCTTAACAAGGTCGTTGTAGACGGCCTCGACAGTGGCACCAATCACGACCTGATACTGTCCGCCGGCCTGGATGACGTCAACGACGCCCTTCGTCGCCTTAAGCTCATTGGTCTGGGCGAGCGATTCATCCTTGAGGTGGAAGCGGAGACGCGTAATGCAGTGGCTCACGTCTAACACATTGTCTCGACCACCGACCTTTGTGATGATTTCATCGCAAAGCTTCTGGTATTTCATGGAATTCTCCTTTTTCTGAGCGGGGCATAGCGTAGATTTCAGGCCTCCGTAGTCGACGTGGGAGGGCAAGGAACCCGCTTCCCCCTTTGAAATCCGCGGACGCACGTACGCCCGGGATGGGAAACGGCAGAGAAGATGGAAGATGCCGATCGCATGGCAGTGAGCCTCATTGGCCCATGCCACGCAATCAGGTCTACAGACGCGAAGCTGCTGCGCCGAGAAGTCTCGTCGTCTGGCAGAACTTGTCACACAGACGTTCCGGTTCACCCTGGGGAATCTGAGTACGCTCGGTCTCAAAGGAGAGGCCGTACTCGCGTGCCGGAAGGAAATACTCGAAATAGCCGTTGGTGTAACCGCAAACTATTCCCTCGACCGGGCATTCGCGCTTCATGCGAATACCCAGGTCGCTGCCGAGCTCACTCGGGAACACAAAGAGATGCAGGCCGCCCAAACTGATGACGGCACACTTAAGCGTGAGCGAAAAGTCGTCATGGGCAACGGTGTGATAGAACGTCTGAGGCTCGATGCGGTCGAGAACGACCTCGCGATCGAGCTTGATCTGGGAAATCGCCTCGGCAAGACCGGTCGAAACGCGCTCGACCTCGGGAATGCCGCGTCCCTGGCGAAAATTGCGGTCGCTACAGTCGCCAGCAGCACCGACGACCATGGCCGGATAGTAACCAAGGCTCTGAGCGAGCTTTTTGCCGGTAAGACCGGCGAGTTCGCTCGTGAGCTCCGTGCAGTCGGGTCCGACGCAAGCGGAATGCACCGCCCAGTTCACAAAGCCCGCAAATGGCTTGCCTTCGGTATCGAAGAACGATACGACAATGACCTCATTGTCGGCGAGTTCACCTGGGATGATGCGGTTGTCGTAGAAACCGGTGATGACCTGCTTGCCCAAGCGACAAATCGCGGGCTGTGCGTTGGCGCGGCACTCCTCAAAGCATTGGCAAATGGTATCGAGGAACCAGCGGTAGTAGTTCTCGTCGAATTTTCCCGTCCACCAGCTGCGGTGGTAAGCGACGATTGAAGTATGGTCGTGCGTCGCCGAGAGCAGGACGCAATCACGGTCAATGCCGTAGCGCTCGGCGAGCATTGTCTTGACCTCCTCGGCCATGCTTTCCTCGAACTCGAGGACATCGGCATTAAAGAGAAACACTTCACGTTCGCCTTGCTGGAAGAGGATGGCGTTGGCGAAGACGTCGTCATGGACGCCCGTCGCAGGTTCAAGACGGTTGGGAAGATTGCGGTAGCCAATCAGGTAGATGTCGCCCTGTGGGGTGATTTTGCGGCGCGCGTGTCCAATGTTCATGCACGTTCTCCTTCTGTGTCACGCCGCATTCAAGGCGGCAATGATGATTTCGACGAGGCGCTCATGGGATCCGGCGGCAAAACCGGAGTTCATGGCCTCATAGGTGATCTTTTCGTACGCGTCGGGAGCCGGTAGGTACTTCTGTCCGCCGTTGACGAGTGTGGCAAAGAACACAGAGCCGGACCGAGCGGCGCGCACAGTGGCGCCGAATGCACTCGAGACCTCGGGTTGTACGCCGACAAGCTCGACGTTTCCCAGCCGGAGCAGATAGACCCTCGTGCGCTGCTCGCCAGCGGCATGAAACTCATACGTTCGGTGCGGGGCCAAAGAGTGAAAATCGGCGCGTGTCTGAGCGGGCAGGAGAACGTCGACCGTGCGGGCATCGATGCCGGTAGCGTCATCCTCACGCGCCATGCGAGCGGCCTCGATTAAAGCGTCGCCCAAGGCCTGCCCCTGCTGGTGCAGCATGCGGTATCCGTCCTCATGGGCATCGACCGTCTGCTTAACGCCGGCCGCATCGAACATGACGTTCATGGCGTGCTCCGCCGGACCTTGGTCGCCCGCGGCCCCTGGCAGCAACAGGGCAACGCCGCCCAGCTCGCGCTCGAGTGACATGGCGGCAAAACCAAAGAGGTCTCCGCTCGCCATGCGCCTCCCCTCGGAGTCGCGCGACCCGTCGAGCACGGAGGACTGAACGTCCGCCGTCGCGAGCACGGCAACATACTCGCCCCCGGCATCCCTTATGGCGAGTACGGGCATCGTGTGGTCGGCAAACCCCCTGGGATTCGAGCCCAACCACCAGCCGGCAGGCGTCTCAATGTCGCGATTAACGTTCACGGGGCATTCGCCCTCCACAGTGGCGAGCGTGGCAGAGCGAATGCCCGCAACAGCGCGCTCGACAGCCGTGCGGGCGGCAGCGACGAGCGCTGCGCGATAGCGCTCGTTGCGATTGCGGGCAGCATCGTCGGCAAGATGCCCGGGAGTGCGGACGTGAGGCATGGAAAACGTGTGGGTAGGAACCACCCAAGAATAAGCACCGCTGCAATTGGCGGCATCCTCAACAACCTCACGCAGATCGGCGAGTAGAGCCGGAGCGATCGAGGTGACCTCAAGCGAAAGGACGCAGGCGCGTCGCCCCGTCCCCTCGATGATAAGGGCACGGGCGAAGACCTCATGACGGAGTTCGTCGAAACCGTCGAACGGCAACACGTCCCCAAGATCGATGGCCACACGAGCGGCCCCAGCTCTCATCTCTCCTTCGTCCATGGCAGATACTCCCCTCTGATTGCCGCTCACTCGACACCGTACAGTTGCTGCGCCGTACCGCCAAGCACAAGGTCGCTGTCTGTATCGCTCAGATTTGCAGCGCGAACGCAGGCGACACCCTCGGTGAGCCACTCGCGTTTAACGGGATAGCTCGTGCCAAAAACAATATGGTCTGCACCCAGCACGTCAACCGCGCAGGCAAGGAGTGTCTTGCCCCAAGGCTGGGCATGGGACATGTCGAAATAGATGTTGTTCTCGAGGTGCCTGGAAACGGTCTCGGTATCGACCTGAAAACGGCCAGAAGCATCAGGGCGCTTGGGACCATGAGGCAGCAGCATCTCCTTGAACGCAAAGTATGCGCCGCCGAGCATGGAGTGGACCATCTTGATATTGGGATAGCGCTCAAAGAAATCACCAAAGATCTCTCGGCCGATCGCCGTAGTTTGGTCGACGCAGCGGCCATAAGAGCGGCGAAGGTTGTCGTACGCGAGAAGCGACTCGTTCTCGACCGGCACGGGAACATGGTGCACGTAAACGGTGACATGGCGTTCGTTCAGGTGCTCGAAAAAGCTCGAGAAGACCTGGTCGTCGAGATAGCGCTTGCCGTAGTGAGCGCAGAGCTGCACGCCCGCAAAACCATCGTCGAGCCTGCGGTCGAGCTCCTCCAAATTCGCTTTGGTGCCAAAGGGCGGCACGGCGACAAGCGGAATCAGACGGCCATTTGACGCCTTCGCGTCAGCAGCCATACCGTCGTTGAAACGCCGGCACATCTCGAGCGACATCCACTCGTGGCAGCCGGGGAGCTTGAGGATCGCCTTGTCGACCCCCGCCTCATCCATATCGGCCAAGCGCTTCTCGAGGGTGTAGTCGCCCTCAATGTAGTTAAGACCCGGAGAACCGGCGGGCATCTCGATCACGATCTGTCGTTTGCCGGCGGAATTCATGGTCAGATAGCCTTCGGTGTCATAGGCGCGGGGTACCTCGGCCAAAAACTGTTCGCAGAGCGTCTCGTCATGAAAGATGTGCTCGTCGAACCAGTAGGAATTTGCATCGATAATCATTGGTTGGAACCGCCTTTCATCTTGTTGAAAACATTCTAGAAAAGCAGGTACCCGGACATCAATTCCAGCTTAAGCCCACTGTATTCCATTTTGGAATAGAACTTACCGCTCACGCGCGAACCTCGCCCGCTCAACGAGACAAGCGCTAACAGCACGGGCTTAGACAGAAAACGGTCGGCCCGCATCCGTTGCGGGCCGACCGTTTCATTACAGGCTACCTTTGCCGTTACGCCTGGCGGTAGTGATCGAAGAAGTCGGCGAGGTCTTCGAGGGACTCCTTGAGTACTTCCATGCGCGGCAGGTACACGATACGGAAGTGGTCGGGCTCAGCCCAGTTGAAGCCGCCGCCGCGCGTGATCAGAATCTTCTTCTCGTGCAGCAGGTCGAGGGCAAACTGCTCGTCATCGGTGATGTTGAACTTCTTAACATCCATCTTGGGGAAGATGTAGAACGCCGCACGCGGCTTAACCACCGAGATGCCGTCAATCTTGCTGAGTGCCTCATACACAAAGTTGCGCTGCTCGTAGACACGGCCGCCGGGACGGATATAGTCGTTAACGGACTGATGGCCACCGAGTGCCGTCTGAACGATCGACTGAGCCGGCACGTTGGAGCACAGGCGCATGTTGGAGAGCATGTTGATGCCCATGATGAAGTCGCTCATGCAGCGCTGGTTGCCCGAAAGCACCATCCAGCCAATACGATAGCCCGCGATCATGTGCGACTTGGAAAGGCCGCTAAAGGTAACGCAGGGCAGGTCGGGAGCGAGCGAGGCAATCGAGACGTGCTCGTAGCCGTCCATGCACAGGCGGTCGTAGATCTCATCGGCAAAGATCATCAGCTGATGCCTGCGTGCAATCTCGACGATGCCCTCGAGAACCTCGCGCGGATAGACAGAACCCGTGGGGTTGTTGGGGTTGATGATGACGAGGGCTTTGGTCGCGCTCGTAATCTTGGACTCCATATCCTCCAGGTCGGGATACCAATCCGCCTGCTCATCACACAGATAATGTACGGGATGACCGCCAGCAAGGGTTGCGCACGCCGTCCAGAGCGGATAGTCGGGGCTGGGGATCAGAATCTCGTCGCCATTGTCGAGCAGCGCGTTCATCGAAAGCTGAATGAGCTCGGACACGCCGTTGCCCGTGTAGATATGCTCCATCTGAACGTTGGGCAGGCCTTTGATCTGCGAATACTGCATGATCGCCTTGCGCGCGGAGAACAGGCCACGCGAGTTGGAATAGCCTTCGCAGTCGGGCAGCTGCTGGCGCATGTCCTTGATGACCTCATCGGGCGTGCGGAAACCGAAGGGCGCCGGGTTGCCGATATTGAGCTTGAGGATGCGCTCGCCCTCGTCCTCCATACGGGCGGCCTCGTCGACGACGGGGCCGCGCACGTCATACAGGACGTTATCGAGCTTGGTGGATTTAGAAAAAGTACGCATGGTGGTGCTCCTTGCAATTTGAGCTGAGGGATGGGGTTCGGGCTTGGAATCGTTGCGGGGTGATGATGCCTCGCCTTGATCGGCGTCGCCGGCAAGCAGCCAGGTAACATCGACCTCCATAATACGGGCGAGCAGCTCAGCCACATCGCGCCGCGGGATCGTCTTGCCGCTCACATATTGGCTCATCTGACTCTTGCCGAGTTTTTTGCCGAGCATCTCCGATGCGCGGATCACGTCCGACTGGCGAACGTCGCGATCGGACATAGCCTGTCGCAGGCGATCACTAAACGTCTCTTGGGCCACTAGAACCTCCTTGCTGGCAAAGTTCAATTTATAGAACACGAATTGAACCATGGTTCAATTTAGCAAGCAGTATAACGCGGCACCTCATTCGATAGTTCAATTTCATAAGAAAATGTACCGGACTCCGAGATTTGTCCAAAGCGGACAATAGCGTGTACGCGTTTAGAGGTATTCGAGGAAACGGGCGGCAGCAAGTGAAACATCGGCCGTTCGATATATGGCGTTGATCTGCCGATGGGGATGCCCCTCGAGCGGACGCACGGCAACATCGAACTGACAGCGGCGCAAGATGAGCGCGGGAAGAATGCTCACACCCAAGCCGTCCTCGACCATGGCCATAATCGCATAGTCATCCCAAGTCGACAGTTTTGAGCGCACTGTCAGTCCCGCCCGACGAAACAGCGGCGTAATCTCGTCATCGGTGCCGCGTTCTAGCAGAATAAACTGCTCGTTGGCCAAATCGGAAAGAGAGACGGCCTCCGCCGTGGCAAGCAAAGAGTCTGCCGGCACTACCGCCATCAACTCGTCGCGCACCAAAGACCGCGATGTCATGCCGTTTTCTCGTGGCTCATGCGGGATAAAGCCCAGATCGCAGCGGCCCTTTGACACCCATTGTTCAATCTCTGAGTAATCACCCATCAGCAACTCATAATCGACGTCCGGGTGATCGGCGCGAAAGCGCGCAATCACCGGCGGCAGCACGTGGGTCGCCACACTCGAAAACGTACCGATGCAGATTTTGCCGCGCATGAGCCCACGCATCTCGTCCACGTGTCGCTGCAAACGAACAAATTCCTCGCATAACGCCTCGACCGCCGGCATAACTTGCCGCCCATCGGCAGAAAGAGCAACACCCTCACGACTGCGGTCGAGCACCTTAAAGCCCCAATCGGTCTCAAGATCGGCCACCATGCGACTCACGCCCGACTGCGAATAGCTCAGCCGCTCGGCAGCACGCGTAAAACTGCCGGCGCGCACGGTCTCGAGCAGCACCTGCATCTTTTGAATATTCGTTTCCACGGCACCCCTCCACCTTTGCATGAGTTTTTCTCATACTATTCATGCATTATATTCGCTTTTCTTCTATTGCCAGTTCACCCATAGTGAACATGCTCGGATATAGAGGGGATATCAACGCATGAACAACGGACTGTTTACGTACTTAGCAGCATTGCTATTGTTTGGCTCCAACGGCATCATCGCCGCTGCCATCGCGCTGCCGAGCTCCGATATCGTGCTACTACGCACGTTTTTGGGCGCTCTCTCGCTTGTCACCATCCTCACCATCACCCAACGTCATAACCTGCAGGCGCCATCTCGTCCCCGCGAAGCTGCGGCTCTCATCCTCTCGGGAGCCGCGCTGGGCGCCAGCTGGATTTTTCTGTTCCGCGCCTACCAGACGATCGGCGTCGGCGTATCCTCGCTGCTGTACTACTGCGGCCCCATCATTGTCATGGCGCTCTCCCCGCTCATCTTTGGCGAAAAGCTGACCGGCGGCAAAATCGCCGGCTTTATCGCCGTTGCTTGCGGTGCCTTTCTCATTGCAGCGCAAGGTCTAGGCGGCAATATGCCCATTGCGGGTATCGTCTGCGGTATCGCCTCGGCATTTTGCTATGCGCTGATGGTCATCGCTAGCAAGGGTGCGCCACACATCGAAGGCCTTGAGAACTCCACGCTCCAGGTGAGCGCCGCCTTTGTGACCGCTCTGGTCCTCACGCTCATCACGCAGGGCGCTCCCTCATTCCTGTCCGCCGGCGTCGCCGCCAGTATTGATTGGCGCGCCGTCGTCATGCTCGGCGTCGTCAACACCGGCATCGGTTGCCTGCTCTACTTTAGTGCCGTCGCCAAGCTGCCCGTCCAGACCGTCGCGGTCGTCGGCTACCTCGAGCCGCTTTCGGCCGTCGTGTTCTCCGCCGTCCTTTTAGGCGAAGCCATAACACCGGTCCGCTTGATGGGCGCCGCGCTTATCATCGGCGGCGCGATTTTTTGCGAACTCGCCGGCAAACGCGCAAACGCCAAGGCTGGCATCGCCCAGACAGTACGTGCTTAAAAGCCCCTGCTTTGAAATGCTGCCTGCATAGATAAATAATCCCCAGCTGAGGATTATTGTCTAAAAATACCCGATGTGCCAAACTGCTCTTGTATATATAAAGACGGCATAAAGATTATCTGTCCTAGACAGATAACCGGATGTCTAAGGGAGTCCTCGTGGCACACAACAAACTGGAGGCAAACCTCCAAGACCAGCACGGGCAAGGCGGGCACGGAGCCATCCCCCTCTCCGCTGGCATGCTGCTCGTAACGCTCGGCGTCGTCTATGGCGACATCGGCACGAGCCCCATGTACACCATGAAATCAATCGTCGCCAATAACGGCGGCATCGGTACCGTCAGCGAGGACATGATCCTGGGCGCGCTTTCGCTCGTCATCTGGACCATGACGCTCGTGACCACGGTCAAGTACGTGGTAATCGCCATGAAGGCCGACAACCACAACGAAGGCGGCATCTTCGCCCTGTTCAGTCTCGTGCGCAAGGTGGCGCCATGGCTGATTCTCCCCGCCATGATCGGCGGCGCGGCGCTGCTCGCCGACGGCATCCTCACCCCCGCGGTCACGGTCACCACAGCCATTGAGGGCCTGCGTACCATCGAGTGGGGCCACGCACTATTGGGTGACGGTCAGACCAATGTGATCATCATCACCATCATCATTATCTGCGGTCTGTTTGCCATGCAGCGCGCCGGCACCTCGTCAATCGGCAAGCTCTTCGGCCCGCTCATGACGCTGTGGTTCCTGTTCCTGGCAGGCGCCGGCCTGTTCAACATGCTCGGCAACCTGTCCATCTTGCGCGCGCTCAACCCCATCCGCGGCATTATGTTCCTGTTCTCGCCCATCAACCACTCGGGCATCATGGTGCTCGGCTTCGTCTTCCTGTCGACGACCGGCGCCGAGGCGCTCTATTCGGACATGGGTCACGTGGGCAAGGCTAACATTTACGCATCCTGGCCGTTCGTAAAGGCGGCCCTCATCCTTAACTATCTGGGTCAGGGCGCTTGGCTGCTCGCCAACAACTCCAACCCCCAGATGCTCGCGATGGATATCGTTAACCCGTTCTATATGATGCTTCCCGAGCCCCTGCGCCCCTTTGCCATTGTGCTTTCGGCCGTGGCGGCCATCATCGCCTCGCAGGCGCTCATCACCGGCTCGTTCTCGCTGGTATCCGAGGCAACGCGCCTCAACCTTATGCCGCACCTGCGCATCCACTACCCCAGCGACACCAAGGGTCAACTCTATATTCCGCTCGTCAACAACATCATGTGGGTCGGCTGCATCTTCATCGTGCTGCTGTTCCAGAACTCCGAGCGCATGGAGAGCGCCTACGGCCTCGCCATTACCGTGACCATGCTTATGACCACAACGCTTTTGACGAGCTATATCGCCGGCATCTTGAAGCACAAGCTGGGCGCCTGCGTCTTCGCCCTGCTTTTTGGCGCCATTGAGCTGTGCTTCTTCGCCTCGTGCCTCACCATGTTCTTTGACGGCGGCTATGTCATGATCTTCTTGGCCTCGCTGCTGTTTGGCCTTATGTATGTGTGGCGCCGCGGCACCGCCATTGAGCGCACGCAGACGATCCTGTTGCCCGTCTCCAAGTACATCGATCAGCTCGACCACCTGCGCAATGACGAGACCTATCCCGTGCTCGCTGACAATCTGGTATTTCTCACCAAAAGCCCCGACCCGCTCACGCTCGACCGCGACGTGCTCTATTCCATCCTGGACAAGCACCCCAAGCGCGCTAAGGCATACTGGTTCATCAACGTGCACGTTACCGATGAGCCCTATACGCACGAGTATTCCGTTGAGACTTTTGGCACGGACTTTTTGTTCCGCGTGCGCTTGGACCTAGGCTTTAAGGTCAATCAGCGCATCAACGCCTACCTGCGCCAGATCGTTGGCGACCTGATGGCATCGGGTGAGTTGCCGCCGCAACATCACACCTACTCCATCTACGAGACACGCGGCAACGTGGGCGACTTCCGTTTTTGCATGCTGCGCAAGATGCTTGCCCCCGAAACGGACATCAACCGCAATGACCACCGCGTGATGGCCATCAAGTACGCCGTCCGCCGCGCTTGCGGAAGCCCGGCGCGCTGGTACGGTCTCGAGAACTCTGCCATCATCATCGAGTACGTGCCGTTGTTTGCCCGCATGCGCCCGGCCGTTAAGCTCGTGCGCACCCAGGTGCCGCTCGAGGTTCAGATTGAAGAGGCCGAGGAAATGGAAGTCGACATCTTCTCGGACGACCTGGTCAACGGCAACGAGGCCGGCAAGAGCATGAACGTCGATCCCACCGAGCTGCTCGAGAGCGTCGCCGATACGCCCGAGCAACAGCAACTCGACGGACTCGAGAGCACCCAGCTCAACGACGCCAACTTCTAGCGACGTCATAAATCAACGACAGCGGCCCTGCACCTCACGAGAGACGCAGGGCCGCTTTGCATTGCAGTAAAGCTAACGGCTACGAACGACGCGGCTCGGGAACCACGAGCCTATCGGGGCTTGCGCCCTCGGCATCCATCAGGCTCACGTAGCGAATCGACGGATCCCCATACATCGCGTAGTAATAATTGCCCGTGCGCGCGCTAAAGCATCCGGTGTAGATAGTCTTCTCGAACTTGCCATCGCCCATCCTGGACGCTCCCTCGATCATCACCACGCCCTCGAGCGAGCGGAACATGCGAACGACGTTTTCGGTCTCGCTCTCCTTTTGCGGATAATTGGCATTGAGGTACGCCGCCTTTACAAAACGGCTCGGCGAATAGCAGTCACCCGGAATACCGCGCATGCCGGCACCGGCTCCATAGGGCTTGAGCTCGGCGCCACGCCATGTCGCCGTCTGCGGAAAATCGCTTGTGGCGGTGATATAGGTGCGGAGGTTTTCCATGTGCCACGGGAAGGTCGGCTGGTTGGCAAGGGTGTCGACCGGATCGTCGTACACATACAGGCCGTCAGCCATCATCTCGACCACGATGCTGCGCTGGCTGTCGCCGATAATCCAATGGAGCAGCGACACGCCCAGTCCCTCTCCTGCAGATTTGGCAACAATCACCGTGTCGCGCAGCGCGGCCTCGACCTCATCGACCGTCGAGAACGTCGCTGCCACCCACAGGGGAAACTCATAGGCCGCGATATTGGTCTTTCCATCAACCGGCCCCTCGGCATACTCGGCATAACCCGGGAAATTGAGGCCCGCTACGGCGAGGCCCGCATCGTTGCCGCAATCGAAGAACATAGGGTAGTTCTTGTAATCGATGCACATACCGATCACTGCGTGCGCCGCTGTCGCGTCGTCGATAAACGAATACGGAATGTGAAACCCGCGCGGCATCACGCGAACCTGTTGGCCGTAGTCAAAGCTCCAGTCGAGATTGCGGCCCAGATACATGTGGCCAGAATTATCGGTAAATCGAATACTCGTACACATAGCGCCTCCTAGCTTTACGTTCTTGCTAATTTCATTGTCTCCAAACAAAGGGGCGCTAAACAAAAAAGCCCGGACATGACAACAATGTCACGCCCGGACTATTCAAGCTGGATAAACTCAACCAAGTTAACCCCGCAGGTCGTCTAAGGGGTCAAAGTGCCGCAGATTGCCACGAAAGAGGAGCGCCGCGTACTAACGGTACGCAAGCGACGATTGAGCGGCAAGGTGCGGTGCTTTGATCCCCTTAGACCAACTTGCCAAGACAGTGATCGATCATATGCTGGATCATCTGTGCCTCAAAGCCCGCGTAGTCGCGGCGGCACTCCTTCATCTTGCCGTCGACAATCTGGTCAAAGGCAACCTTGCACTTGATATAGCGCGTGGACTTGGTGACCTCCTCGTGCGTCAGGCAGCTCTCCTCCATCTTGCTGGCACCCAGGCCAAACACCAGACGGGGGTTGTAGAGTACGTGGGGCTCGCCGGCATCGTCCAGGTAGACGCAAACCTTCTTGGTAACGCCAATCTGGTTGGCGGCCAAGCAGCCGGCATCATCGAGCGACTTGATGGTATCAATCAGATCCTGAGCGACCGACTCGTCCTCGACAGTCGCAACCTCGCAACGCTGAGACAGGATAGCCTCGTCGCGGCAGAGCTCTTTAATCATACGTTCCTCCATAGGGGTCGTTGTAACCGCTTAAGTATACGGTACCTACACAATTTCATGCGAAAGATACCGCCCGTCCGTTACAAACCGCCGAACATCAACATGTGAGGAACACCAACTTCACAAAGGCGATATAGTGGGTGAGTTCGTGTCAATCGGCCTAAACTCGGGGCCGAACAAGGAAAGGGTATGCATGGACGAACTATTTCACGTCAGCGAGCGCAAGTCCACAATCGGGACCGAACTCCGCGCTGGACTGACAACATTCCTGGCGATGGCCTACATCATCGCCGTCAACCCCGCGGTGCTCTCGGGTGCTGGCATCGATGCGGGAGCGCTCGCCTGCGCCACCTGCCTGGGCGCCGGCATCATGACCATCTGCATGGGCATCTTCGCCAACCGCCCGCTCGCCTGCGCATCGGGCTTAGGCGTCAACGCAATGATCGCTGGAATCACCACCACCGTCTGCGGCGGTGACTGGCACGTGGCCATGAGCGTCATCTTCCTTGAGGGCGTCGTCATCTTGCTGCTCGTGCTTTGTGGCCTGCGTGAGGCCATCATGGACGCCATCCCGGTTGTCCTGCGTCACGCCATCTCGGTGGGTCTGGGCCTGTTCATCGCCATGATTGGCCTGTGCGATGCCGGCATTATCACCGCTGGCGCCGGTACACTCGTCGGTCTGGGCGACATCACCTCCCCTACCTTCATCGTCGGCATCATCTCCATCCTGGTGACGGTCGCCCTCGCCTGCCGCAACGTCCCCGGCTCGCTGCTCATCGGCATCGTCGTCGCCGTCATCGCCGGTATCCCCCTAGGTGTGACCCAGGCTCCGACCGGTATCATCGCCCCGCTCGACTTCTCGAGCATCGGTGGCCCCATCGCCGATGCCGGCGGCGTGCCCGCCATCATCAAGGTCCTTACCGACCCCGCGCTCCTCGTCATCTCGTTCTCGCTGCTCATGAGTGACTTCTTCGACACCATGGGCACCGCGATGGCCGTGGCCAAGCAGGGCGAGTTCCTCACCGACGACGGCAACGTCGAGAATATCAAGGAGATTCTGATCGTCGACTCCGCCGCCGCTGCTGTGGGCGGTTTCATGGGCGTCTCCTCCATCACCACCTTCGTCGAGTCCACCTCTGGCGCCGCCGACGGTGGCCGCACGGGCCTCACCTCCGTCACCACCGGCGTGCTGTTCATTCTCGCCGCGTTCTTCTCCCCCATCGTCACCATCGTTTCCAGCGCCGCCACCTGCGGTGCTCTGGTCTACGTCGGCTACCTCATGATGAGCGAGGCCTCCGAGATCGACTGGTCCGACGTGTCGCAGGGTTTCCCGGCGTTCATGATTGTCGCCGGCGTGCCCTTCACCTACTCCATCTCTGCCGGCATTGGCCTGGGCTTTATCGCCTACGTGATCGTCGCGCTCTTTAAGGGCGAGGCCTCCAAGATCAAGCCGCTCATGTGGATCGCAGCCCTTGCCTTCCTCGTCTACTTCTTCGTGGCGTAGCGGCATAGTCTGCCAAAGCAAAACAACAAGGCGCGGAGTCGCATCGAGCGGCTCCGCGCCTTTCTTTTAGCGTCTGCCCCCGTGCCAGCGTGCGACAATTGAGGCTGTCAATATCACAACACCGAGAGAAGCCTGCCTTGGAAGCGCATCATAAGCAGATAACCGTTTATTCAGAGTGTGTGGAAGACGCGCCCGTCATCTACCTCCCCGTGGTTATGGGCGACGGTAGTGAAGTCTACAAGCGCTGCCGAGAGCTCGACTGCCCGCCGTTCACCCTTGTCGCCATTGGAGGGCTCGATTGGAATCGCGAGCTGAGCCCCTGAGAATGTGAGGGAACTATACGAGATGCCGAGTCCTTTGGCGGACAGGCGTCTGAGTTTCTCGATGAACTGCTGAATCAGATAATCCCAGAGGCCGAATCATCACTTCCCTGCCCGCCCACCTGGCGCGGCATTGCCGGCTACTCGTTGGCGGGTCTTTTTTCCCTGTGGGCACTTTGGCAAACAGATGTCTTTGAGCGCGCGGCAAGTGCATCAGGGTCGCTGTGGTTCCCCGGCTTTATCGACTACGCGCGAGAGCGCACGATGACAGCCACGCCCGACGCCGCCTATCTGTCGCTCGGTAAAAAGGAAACCAAGACGCCCAACCGCATGATGCGGCACGTACTCGACGATACGCGTGCGATGGAAGAGCTGTTTATCGAGCATGACATTCCAACAACGCTGGAGCTCAACCCCGGCAACCACTTTGCCCAAACTGGCCTGCGCATGGCGCGCGGCATCCACTGGATACTGACGCATTAAAAATGGCGTCCACGCGTACATACGCATGGACGCCATTTTTTGATTTAGCTGAACACAACTACTATTCGACAGTCTCCTCGAGTTCAGATACGGCGGGCGTCGAGGATTGGGACATGGAAGTCCTTTCATGATGGAAGGGCGATCAGGCATATCGGATAACCTGCCCGAACGATACGATCCGAACCATTGTACGTGATACACCATGTCTCGCGCGCGCCGTCACCTGCAAACGGTAGCGTTACTTCCAAACGCGCTCGGCAATGCGCTTGACCAGCGCGATCTTTGCCCACTGTTCGTCCTCGGTCAGTTTGTTGCCAATCTCACAACTGGCAAAGCCGCACTGGGGCGACAGGTACAGGTTCTCGAGCGGCACATACTTTGCGGCCTCGTGGATACGTTCGACGATGGCATCCTCGTCCTCGAGCTCAGCGGCCTTGGTGGTCACCAGGCCCAGCACGACCTTCTTGCCGGGAGCAACATACTTGAGCGGCTCAAAGCCACCGGCGCGCGGCGTATCGAACTCAAGGTAGAACGCGTCGACATCCTCGTGCGCAAACAGGTACGGTGCAATGGGATCGTAACCACCCTCGAAGGCATACGTGGAGTGATAGTTGCCGCGGCACACGTGCGTGTTGATAACCAGATCGTCGGGCTTGCCCGCGATGGCAGCATTGTTGAGCGCCACGCCCAGCTCGCTCACCTTTTGCAGGTCAACCGGACTCATGCCGGTCTTGGACACAAAGTCGGTATCGCAATAGATGCCCCAGGTGCAGTCATCAAATTGGATGTTGCGGCAGCCCGCGGCATACAGGTCGGCAATCACGGTGCGGTATGCTGCGGCAATGGCATCGGCGAGCTCTTCGTCGGTCTTATAGACGGCACGCAGGCTCTCCTGCTGGCCATCACAGCGATCGAGTGTGACTTCGGAGAACGTCTGGATCGGCGCCGGAATGGTCTGGCGCGCGATCTGGCCCTCACCCTCGAGCGACTTGACAAATTTGAAGTGCTCGACGAACGGATGGTTCTTGCCGCTAATGGGACCGGTTACCACGGCGGTGTCGGCGGTAGTCTCCTCATCGTGAAACATGTAGCCCGTGCGCGAGGCGCGGCGCTCAATGCCGTTGAGTCCCCACATAAAATCGAGGTGCCAGTAGCTGCGGCGAAACTCGCCATCGGTAATCACCTGCAGGCCGGCAGCCTTCTGCTTGGCCACTAAGTCGCGGATGGCCTCGTCCTCGACGGCCTTAAGGCCGGAAGCGTCAAGTTTACCCGCGACATAGGCGGCACGGGCATCCTTTACAGCCTGCGGACGAAGAAAACTGCCGACGATATCGGCGCGAAACGGCGCGTTCGGTTGAATCGAAGTGCTCATAGATATCTCCCTTTGCATTGGTTGCTTTACTGGGACAGAGTATGAGCGCTCATATGGCCATCGTAAAATATACGTTTATAACAGTTTGATATAGATGCTTCCTATATCAGTCTGGACTGTCATAAAGAGACTTGAACCGTGCGGAGCACAGCAACCTAGATATGCTGACGAATCGCGTCGATATAGGCCCGACCGTAGCGCGTGAGCGTCGTGTTCTTGCGCGTAATAATGCCGATCTCCATGTACTCGTCCACGTCGAGCGGAATCGAGATAATGCCGGGGCCGTTGAGCTCGTGGCTGATCACGCCCGAGCATACCGTGTAGCCGTTGAGGCCCATGGCCAAATTGAACAGCGTCGCACGGTCACGCACGCGGATATTCTTGCGACGCTCAAAGGTCGAGGTCAGCTCCTCGGAATAATAAAACGAGTTATAGCTGCCCTGCTCGTAGGACAGGAACGGGTAGTCTTCCAGATCCTCGAGCGTCACGCTGGAGCGGCCCGCCAGCGGATGGTCGGCGCAGACGAAGACATGCGGCGTGGCGCAGAAGAGCCCTTCGAACACGAGCTCGTTGGCCACCAGCATGCGCTCGATGACCTCGCGGTTATGCTCGGATAAGTACAGGATGCCCAGTTCGCTTTTCATATGCGCGACATCCTCGATAATCTCGTGAGTCTGCTCCTCGCGCAGGGTGAAGTCGTAACGCGCGGCATCGAACTCGCGGATCACGTCGACAAACGCGTTGACGGCAAAGGAATAATGCTGGCAGCTCACACTAAAGTGCGGCACCTGCTCGGATGCGCCCTTGTACTTGCCCTCGAGCAGGTCGGCCTGGTCGAGTACCTGGCGCGCATAGCCCAAGAAGGTCTCGCCTTCCTCGGACACAATGACGCCCTTGTTGGTGCGCTCAAAGATGTGCACACCCATCTCGTTTTCGAGATCGCGAATCGACGCGGTAATCGAAGGCTGCGATACAAAGAGCCGGCGCGAGGCCTCGGTAATGCTGCCGCATTCGGCAACTTTGACGACATATCTGAGCTGCTGGAGCTTCATGGCTGTCTCCTTAGCTGTTCGTGAGATTCGCGTCGGCAGTACCCGGCAGGCGCATAAACGGCGGCATCTCCCCCGTCGCGGCGCAAGCGGCAATCTGATGCAAAGCCCCGGCAACCGCATCGTCTGCCGCAGCGCCGATATGCCAGCGCGCGGCAGCCGTGACAGCCTCGTTGGCATTGGCGACTGCAACGGAGTTGGGAACGGCATCGATCATGGGCAGGTCGTTATCGGAATCGCCAAATACGGCCACCTCATCGGGCGTCAGGCCCAAAGCGCGCGCTAGCTCCAGCGCAGCGCAGCCCTTGTCCCAACCAGCCGGAAGGATGTCAAACAGGCGCACTCGGTTGTTGGGAAACACGAGCGAGAGTTCCGGCACCTCGGCGGCAACGCGCTCACGTAGCTCCGCGAGCTCCTCACGCGAACGGGCACTCCAGATATTCGCCTTAAACACCGGCGCGTCATCGACGACGGGACGGCACGGGGCTTCTTCGCCTTTGAGCCATGCGTTGCCGCCCGACTCCATGGCGCGACGAACACGCTCGGGATCACTCGTCACGCAATAGGCATCGTTGCCCCAAAAGTCATCGCCCAGGCTATAGACCTTCAGATAGGTATCGTCGGTCTCTTGCTCAAGATAGTCGGCAAGACGCATGAGGGCACCGTTGTCGCTCGCACGGGAGGCAACAACCTCGCCGTCGACAAACATCACCTGGCCGTTACAGAACGCACCGGTCGAAAAACACTCGGAACGGTTTTTGAACATCCAGCCCATCGCGGACGGCTGACGACCCGAAACCGGCCCAAAGTGCAGACCCGCCGCCTGCATGGCATGAATACCCTCAATGGCGTAGTCGCTGGCGCCGTCATGCCCGGCTGGAATCAGCGTATCGTCCATATCGGTCAGCACAAGTTTAATCATAAGGCCCCCATTCGTATCGGTCCTACCTATTGTAACGACCTGCCAAAATAAACCTGTCCCTTTTTGGCAGGTGCGCTAGTATAGGGAACAACAGATTCGATGCGGGAGTGCCGGCGGTGCAAACCACAAGGCTGAGAGGGCATGGGGCCCAATCCTTTGAACCTGTCAGTTAATGCTGGCGTAGGGAGCATGCCGCCTTTACAGGGGCGCTGTCTATGCACAGCGCCCCTTTTCTATGCCAAGGAGGCATGTGCAGTGATTGATTCGGAACAGCTTAAACAACATATGGTCAAGGCCGTAGAGGAGATTCGCGCCACCAATCCGATGGCCGGCTCCATCACCAACACGGTGACGATCGACTTTGTCGCCAACGCGCAGCTCGCCGTGGGCGGATCGGCCGCCATGGTCTATCTGCCCGACGAGGGCGAGGCACTCGTTGCCGGCGGCGGCGCCATCTATCTCAATATGGGCACGCTCTTCCCCATCTACGAGCAGACAATTCCCCGCGCGGCCAAGGCGGCACACGACGCCGGCAAGCCCTGGGTGCTCGATCCAGTGGGCCTGGGCATCGGCAGCCTGCGCACCCAGTTGGTAAACGAGCTCAAGCAGTACAAGCCCGCTATCGTGCGCGGCAACGCCTCCGAGATCATCGCACTCGCCGGCCTGTGGGGTCTTGAGGGCGAGGCAGCTGATCTGAGCCGTGTACGCGGTGTCGATACCACCGACACGGTAGACGCCGCCCGCGATGCCGCCGTGGCGCTCGCCCGCTACACCGGCGGCGCCGTTGTGGTCTCGGGCGAAGTCGACCTGATTACCGACGGCACGACCGTGGCCAAGTCCCACGGCGGCAGCCCGCTCATGTCAAAGATCACCGGCTGCGGCTGCTCACAGGGCGGCGTGCTGGCCGTGTACGCCTGCGCCGCCGACCCGTTTACGGCATCCGTCTGCGGCACCGCCGTCTACAACGTGGCCGGCACGCGCGCCGCCGCTGTCGCCGATGCCCCGGCAAGCTTTAAGGTCGCCTTTATCGACGAGCTCTACCGCGCAACCGCCCAAGACATCGCCGATAACCGACTCGAGCTCGAGGAGGCATAGGCCATGTCCGAGTCCATAACCAATGCCAGCATGAACACGCTCGTCGCCGTGGCCATCGCCCCGTGCGGCACCGGCGATGAGCTCTCCGCCGAGGTCGCCGAGGTCGTGCGCGTCATTCGCGAGAGCGGTCTTCCCAACCGCACCACCTCGATGTTCACCGAGATCGAGGGCGACTGGGACGAGGTCATGCAGGTCGTGCGCGACGCAACCTTTGTGTTGGCGAGCAAGGGCATCCGCACCGAAGTCGTGCTCAAAGCCGATATTCGACCCGGATTTACCGACACCATGACCGGCAAGCTCGAGCGCATGGAAGCGCAGATCAAAAAGCAGGAGGAAGCACGATGAGCATCCGCGACAACCTTGATATCTCGGCCTATCTGGTACTCGGCCCCGAAAACACGCTGGGGCGCCCCGTGGGCGATGTAGTGGCCCAGGCGCTCGATGCCGGCTTTACCTGCATCCAGGTGCGCTCCAAGGTGGCAAGCGCCCGCGAGATCATCGCGCTGACCGGCGACGCCGCGCAGGCAATCACACAGGCTGGCAAGACCGGTCAGGTCGCCTTGCTGATCGACGACCGCCTGGACTGCGTACTTGCCGCGCGCGAGCAGGGCATCGCTGTCGACGGCGTGCACGTGGGCCAGAGCGATATTCCCGTCGAGGTCTGCCGCAAGCTGCTGGGCCCCGATGCCATCGTGGGCCTTTCGGCCCGTTGCGAGGAGATGCTCGAGTACGTCAAGACCGCCGACATGAGCCTAGTCGACTACCTGGGCATCGGCCCGCTCCACGAAACCGAGACCAAGCGCGATTGCGGACGCGCAGCCGATGGCTCCATCATCACCAAGAGCTTTGAGGACCTGGCCGCCCTCCACGCGGCAAGCCCCGTGCCCATCGTGGTGGGCGGCGGCGTCAAGACAGCCGACCTGCCGCAGCTCAAGGCCACCGGCGTCGATGGCTTCTTTGTGGTGAGCGCCGTCTGCAGTGCCGACGACCCCTACGCCGCCGCCAAGGAGCTCGTCGACACCTGGCAGCAGGCATAGGCCGAGCAGCTTATTCGCGACCTCATATCTTCAGCAATGGAAAGCGCATCCCAGTTTAGACCTCCATTCCGGAATGCGCTTTCCGCATGCGACCCTTACCCCGCCAGATATGCTTCCAGCGCGGGCAAGGTCGCCTCCGCATCGTGGCGACCGACCTGGTAGATGCGCTCGAGCTCATCGGGTTCGCGGCACAGCGACGGCACCTTCACCGATTCGCTCGGCCGCACCACAAAGATTTCGCCGGCAGCCTCGCGACGTGCCAGGTCATCGAGCGTGGCATTGTAGACCTCATGCCGATGCTCAAGCGCTGCGACAAACTTCGGGTAGTGACGGAACACGCGCCGCAGCATGGGCATCACGCTGTTGGGCTGTTTCACAAAGCCCGACGGCTGCGTGAGTACCACGATATTGCGGTCATACCTCTGCGCAAACAACCATGCACTAGGAATGGAATCGGCCACGCCGCCATCCAGATACTTATGCCCGTCAATAACAACGGGACGCGTCGCCACGGGAATAGCCGACGACGCCCGGATCCACTCAATATCGCGCTCATCGCCATAGGGCAGGTCGTGGTAGACGGCCTTGCCCGTCTCGATATCGGTGCACACGCACGTAAACCGCATGGGACAGGCGCGATACGCCTCCAAGTCAATGGGATCGCGCTCGATAGGCACCTCGTGATAGGCAAAATCGGCATTGAACATATCACCGGTCCGCAGCCAGCTTGCTACACCCGCATAGCGCTTGTCGGCACAATAGGCCTTGTTGTAGCGAATGGCGCGGCCGATCTGGCGCGATTTAAAGTTGTAGCCAAACGCCGCGCCCGCCGAGACGCCCACCATATGGTCGCAGGTCAAGCCGTGCTCCATCCAGACGTCGAGCACGCCCGCCGTATACATACCGCGGTAGCCGCCTCCCTCGAGTGCCAGCCCCACCGTGCGCGTCGTATCCGGCTGTGCCATGCGACCATCTCCGTTCCTGCGTTTTAAACCGGGACAAGTATACCCGTCAACATATATCGTCTCAGTCGCATTTTTATCGGACATCGCATCGTCACGCTACCGCTTGTCGAATAATAGCCCCCCACAGCATGTGCACCCATATCCCCGCACTCGAGGAAAGCGGCTTTATGGTGACGCTCGACAAGTACATTTGGCAGATTGTGCCCGTCGACGGCGATCATGGCCGCAGCACGCAAATCATTTCATCAATGCTCGAGATGGCGCAGTCGCTCCATCTGCCCGTCGTGGTCGAAGGCGTCGAGACAAATGAACAGGCGAACATGCTACGACAAATGGGCGCCCGCTACGCTCAGGGCTTCCTCTACTACCGCCCCATGCCGGCGAAGGATTTTGAGGCATTGCTCGATGATGGCAATAACAACTGATACGCTCGCGCGCAAAACGCCACCGCCGAAGGGGGCATTTGTCTCCATTAGCTAACTTATATCCCCAATTCAAACCGAATTGGGGATATGATACAAACCGTTGTTCCGCCCAAGGAGGTTATCCATCATGAACGAGTCATATCGCCTGGGCGAGCAATCGATTATTGCCTATCTTCAGCGACTTGCGAATGGCATCTCGACCGCCGAACTCGATGTTGCCGCGCTGCCTGCTGAGTTACGCGCCGTTGGTGAGCAACTGCAAAAGACGCATGCCATCCTGCAACAAGAGCGCCAGCTGCTTGAGTGCAACGCCTATATCGATCCGCTCACCAACTTGGGCAACCGCAACGGATTCGACCGTCACGTCGAGCAACTCTGGCACAAAGGCGACCCCTTCACCTGCGCCTATATTGACATCGACCATCTCAAACATTGCAACGATAGGTTTGGCCACGCCGAAGGCAATCGCTATATTCTGACCATCTGCCGCACGCTCTCCGAAACCATGGAGGACGATGAGATGCTGTTCCGTATCGGTGGAGACGAGTTTGTGCTCATCTCGCTCTCCGCAAACGAGACTGAACTCGAGCAGCGCTTGGAGCAGGTACGTGCCGGGCTGATCGAGGCGAGCTCAGGCGGCAAGGCGCCCATGATCGGCAGCTTTAGCTTTGGCTGCTCGCGCGTCGATCCACTTGCCGGCGACACGCGTCGCCAGATGACGATGGATGCCGATCGCAAGATGTATCGCTATAAGCTTATGCATCGTGTGCAGCAACCGAAAGACAATGATACGCCGCAACGACCAATCGTCGACCAGCTTCCCTGCAACGACCGAGTGTTCCAAGCGATCTCCATGAGCTCCGAGACGCGCTATCCGTTTATCCTTAACCTCGATACTGGAGAATCGCAATGGTCGGTCAACGCCGTGCGCGATTTTGACCTGCCCTCCCAGCACCCTTTTAACTCGGTCGATATGTGGCTTGCCCGCGTTCATCCCGAGGACCGCGACAACGTACGCGCCGAGCTCGACATGGTGATAAACGGCACGTGGCACTTCCACTACATGCAGTATCGCGTAATGGACGCCACCGGAAAATACGTGCTTTGCGACTGCACGGGCTACCGCTTGGATGGAACCGATACCGAGCCCAACATGTATGTGGGCATTATCATCAACCGAAGCCTAGCGGATACGACCGATTCCGTGACCGGCCTGGGCGATATTCACGCCCTGGTCAACGCCATTGGCGAAATGCGTCGCGTGGCGCGCAAGGCTGGTTTGATCGCCATTAAAATCGACGATATCGCTCAGGTCAATGCCCGCTTTGGCTTTGATGCGGGCGACCGCGTTTTGGCAGAAAGCGCCGCCTGCCTCATGGAATGCTCACGCGGCAAGGGTCGCCTGTTCCGCTCGACGGGGCCGACGTTCGCGGCGCTTTTCGACGACTTTGATCCCGAAGAGACCGACGCGATCGCAGAAGAAATCGAGCGGTTCCTGGGTTCTCCCGTGCTCATCGGCTCGCTTGAATATCAGCCACCCATTCGTGTGGCGACGTTTCATCTGGACAGCGTTGACCGACAGCCCGTTTCCATTTTGAACGAGCTCAAAGCGTTGCTTAAAGAGGCGCCGCAAGTACCGGGCACCAAGCTGGACTAGCGTTGTGGGGCGCGATGTCAAACACGCGCCGTTCCACATCGCCCCCCACGCCATCTACCCTCTCGTGCGATAATCCTCCGCAGAAGTCACCGACAGCAGAGGGAGTTTGTGATGAAGGTTCTTTTGGTCAATGGCAGCCCCAAGGCAAACGGCAACACCGCCCGCGCACTCGCCGAGGTCGCAGAGCAACTTAATGCGGAAGGCATTGATACCGAGGTGTTTCAGCTGGGCGCCAAGCCCATTCGCGATTGCATCGGTTGCGGCCAGTGCGGCAAGCTTGGCGGTCGCTGCACCTTTGACGACGACGTGGTGAACGAGCTCATCGCTGCCGCCGAGCAGTCAGATGGCTTTGTCTTTGGCTCGCCCGTCTACTATGCGCACCCCAGCGGGCGCATCCTTTCGGCCCTCGATCGCGCCTTCTATGCAGGCGGGCACGCCTTTGCACACAAGCCGGGCGCTGCCGTCGCCGTCGCCCGTCGCGGCGGTACGTCGACGACCTTCGACGTGCTCAACAAGTACTTCACCATCAACCAAATGCCCGTGGTTGCTTCCACCTACTGGAACAACGTGTTTGGCCGCGTGCCCGACGACGCCGATGGGGATGCCGAGGGCCTTGCCACTATGCGAAACATCGGCAAAAACATGGCCTGGCTCCTGCGCTGCATCGAGGCGGGACAAGCCGCCGGTATCAACGCACCCGAGGCAGATCGCGCAACGACCAACTTCATCAGGTAGAACGGCGGAGCATGAATATCCAGATTTTTGGCACCAAAAAGTCCTTCGATACCAAGAAAGCACAGCGCTTCTTCAAAGAACGCCGCATTAAGGTGCAGTTTATTGACCTTAAGGAAAAGGAGATGAGCAAGGGCGAGCTCACGAGCGTGATGCAGGCGGTCGGCGGTATCGACAAACTGCTCAACCCCAAAGCCAAGGACGAGGAGACGCTCGCGCTCATCCAGCACCTTACCCCCAGCCAGCGCTTCGACAAGCTGCTCGAGAACCAGCAGGTTCTAGCCGAGCCCATCGTGCGCAACGGCAAAAAGGCCACCGTCGGTTATTGCCCCGATGTATGGGGAGCCTGGGAGTAGCCTGTGTTATTTGCCGGCGCGTGGGTATAAGAGCAGGCGTTTGGCATATGATTCAACTGTAAGCCATGTCTAACAAAGGAGGGCACATGCCCAACAAACCCGTGAAGATCATCATGCTTACCGGATACCTCGGTGCCGGCAAGACCACGCTGCTCAACCACATCCTCGCTAACGACGGCGGCATCCGCGCCGCCGTGATTGTCAACGATATCGGCGAGATCAACGTCGATGCCAGCCTCATCGCCGACGGCGGCCTTTCCGAGACCGACGACCTCATCCCGCTCACCAACGGCTGCATCTGCTGCACGCTTTCGGATGACCTGGCCAACCAGCTGCAGGGCATCGCCGATTCGGGCAACTTCGACTACATCATCATCGAGGCATCGGGCATTTGCGAGCCTATCCCCATCGCCTACACCATCTCGAGCTTCTGCGACGAGGCCAAGGTGGGCGGCGAGCCCAAGCTCGCGCTCGACAACATCGTGGCCGTGGTCGACTGCGCCCGCATGTACGACGAGTTCAACGGCGGTCGCGACCTGCTGGCCGAGGATATCGACGAGGACGACATCGAGAGCCTGCTTATCCAGCAGATCGAGTTCTGCTCCACGCTGATCCTCAACAAGACCGATACCGTGAGCCCTGAGCAGATCGCCGAGCTCAAGGCCATCGTGCGCAGCCTGCAGAAGGACGCCGTGATCGTCGAGGCCCAAAACGGCGAGGTCCCCATGGAGGAGCTGCTCGATACCGACCGCTTCGACTTTATGCGCGCCTACAACTCCGCCGCTTGGATCGAGGCCATGGAGCATCCTGAGGAGCACGACGACCCCGAGGTGCTCGAGTACGACATCGAGACCTTTGTGTACTCGCGCCGCAAGCCGTTTGACCTGCAGAAGTTCACCGATTTTGTTGAGCAGGAGTGGCCCGACGAGGTCATCCGCGTCAAGGGTCCGCTGTGGCAGGCCGACAATCCGGACATGTGCTACATGTTCGAGCAGGCTGGCCACCAGATGCGCCTGATGGAGAACGGCCTGTTTGTCGACTCGGCACCCGAGGGCGAGAAGCAGAAGATCATCGACGAGAACCCCGAAATCATGCAGATTTGGGACGACGAGACGGGCGACCGCATGACGAGTCTGTGCATCATCGGCCGTCACATGGACAAGAATGCGCTCATCGCCTCCCTCGATGCCTGCCTGACCGACTGGCACCGCGCCTAGGTTTATCGAAGCGGGCATTTTTTTCCGCCTACGTAACCGCCAAACCACCACGAAGATGCCCTTCGTGGTGGTTTTTCGTTCTGAGCTAAGGAGATTCATGTTCAATATCGTGCTGTATGCGCCCGAGATTCCAGCCAATACGGGCAATATCGGCCGTACCTGCGTGGTCACCGGCGCCCGCCTGCATCTGGTGGAGCCGCTGGGCTTTTCGCTCGACGACAAGACGGTACGTCGCGCCGGCCTGGGCTACTGGCAAAACTTGGACGTGACGACCTATGCCGGCTGGGAGGATTTCCTTGCGCGCAACGGCCTCTCCCCTGCCGACGAGCGCCTACATCTGTTGACCAAAAAGGCACGCCGCACCTATGCGCAAAGCACCTACCGCGACGGCGACTACTTGGTCTTTGGCAGCGAGAGCTCGGGCATTCCCGAGCCACTGCTCGCCGCGGCGCCCGAGCGCTGCGAGCGCATCCCTATGCTGCGCGATTGCGACTCGCTAGATAACGCCGAGGCTTGGGAAGCCCACGAGGAATCGCTCGGACATACCGAGGACAGCCACGAGGCTATCCTTCAACAGGACATCTGCGGCAACTTCGTCAACCCGGACGACTACCGCATCAGCGCCCTCAACCTCTCCAACAGCGCCGCCATCGTCCTCTACGAGGCCCTACGCCAAACAGGCTTTCCGGGAATGTGACAAAGGGACTATCCTTTTGCCACATTCGAGCGCCACGTCGATGGCACACACGCCTAATTGATGCTCTAGATAAAGGCCCTCACTTTTAATCAGAATTAACTAAAGTAAAATGAAGTTAAACGACGGTGTGAAAGGAGAGCCGTGTGAAATATCTCGAGAACCCGTTTACCCCCAGTTTTGGTGAGGTTCCTGCCCATCTCGCTGGCAGACAACAGATTATTCGGGATTTGGACCGTGCCTTTTTGAGCCAGCGCAGGCGCCCAGAATTGACCTCGATCTTCTCAGGCGCGCGTGGAACCGGTAAAACCGCTCTCATGTCGTCGCTCGCGACAAGGGCGGAATCCCACGGCTGGATTGCCGTAAAGACGACCGCGCTCCCGGGAATGCTTGAGGAAATCGAGCTCGGGACGAAACGCGCCGCAGCCCATCTCATCGACTCGTCCAACCACTTCGAAGTCACCGGTCTCGGAATTGCACCGCTCGGCAGCATCGAGATCAATCGCGTTCACGATGCCTCAACCTGGCGTTATCGCATGAGCGACATCATCGACCAGCTCAACGAGGCGGGTGCCGGTCTGCTCGTCACGGTTGACGAGGTGGACCCGACACTCGACGAGATGATTCAGCTCGCAGCGACGTATCAGCACTTTGTGACCGATGGAAAACGCGTCGCGCTGCTCATGGCAGGACTTCCCAACAACGTCTCGACGTTGTTGAACCACAAGACGGTCTCGTTCCTTCGTCGCGGCCAACAATATCATCTGGGTCGCATTGCCGACTATGACGTGCGCGAGGCCTTGATTCGCACAATTCAAGAAAACGATCGCCTGGCAGATGCTGAGGGAATCGATAGAGCCGTTCGCTCGATCTCTGGTTTTCCCTTCCTATTGCAACTCGTAGGCTACCGTGCCTGGGATCTCACAAGCGATTCGAAGGAAATCTCGTCACGCGACTTTGACCTGGGAATCAAAATCGCGCGCGACGAGATGGACGACCGAATCCTCGCGGCAACCTATCGGGAACTCACTGCAGAGGACAAGCGATTCCTCATCGCCATGCTCGATGACGAGGAAGAGTCCACCACCGCCGACCTTGTCGAGCGCCTTAAGCGTTCGCCGCAGCAGGTCTCCCGCTACCGACGCCGCATGATAGATGCCGGCATCATCGGGGAGCGAGGACGAGGACTCGTCGCATTTGAATTGCCGTTCTTCCGCGACTATCTCGCCGCTCAATGCGTGAGATAGGCATCAATGAGGCAAAGGGGCTGTCCCTTTGCCTCATTGTCTACAGGTAGCGACCGGTAATACTCTTGGAACAGGCCGCGATGTCGCTCGGCGTGCCGGCGCAGACGATTTGCCCGCCGGCGTCGCCACCACCCGGGCCCATGTCGATCACGTAATCGGCGTTACGGATAAGGTCGAGGTCGTGCTCGATCACGATAACCGTAGCGCCCTTGGCAACAAGGCCGTCGAACACACTCAGCAACACCTGAACATCGAGCGGATGCAGGCCGATCGTAGGCTCGTCGAATACGAATACGGCGTCGTCCTGCACACGGCCCATCTCGCTCGCGAGCTTAAGACGCTGCGCCTCGCCGCCCGAAAGCGCCGGCGTGGGCTCACCTAGGGTAAGGTAGCCCAAACCCAGGTTGTGTAAGGTCTGCAAGCGCGCCTGCACCTTTTTGAGTCCCACCGTGGCGTCGAGGGCTTCGTCCACACTCATGTCCATGAGCTGCGGCAACGTAAGCAGACTCCCGTCCTTGCCCTCGCGATGGATATGCGAAGCCGTGTCTGCATAACGCGAACCGCGACATGCCGGGCAGACAATCTCGACGTCGGGCAAAAACTGCACGTCGAGCGATATCGAGCCCGTACCGTCGCACGTAGGGCAGCGCAAAGCGCCAGTGTTGTAGCTAAAGGCGCCCGCCTTGTAGCCGGCTGCCTTGGCCTCGGGCGTACGGGCAAAGGCGCGGCGCAGCTCGTCATGAATGTCGGCATAGGTCGCTACCGTCGAGCGCACATTGGCGCCGATAGGCGTGGCGTCAATCAGGTTGGCGCGTGCGATACCCCCGGCGTCGACCCAGCGCACATGGCTTGGCAGGCGCTCGCCAGCTGCCTGCGCCTTAAGCGCCGGGATGAGCGTCTCGAGCACCAACGTCGTCTTGCCCGAGCCCGAAACGCCCGTCACCGCAACGAGACGGCCGCGCGGAATATCGACTTCGAGCGGCTTGACGGTATGGATGGCATCGGTCGCCATGCGGATATGGCCCTGGTCGAACATTTCGTCGTCAGTCACCTGTGGACGCAAGCGCTTGGGCTCGGCGCGCAAAAACGGGGCGATGCGACTGCCCTGCGATTGTTCGACCTCGTCCACCGTGCCAGCGGCGATCACGATACCGCCGCCCGCTCCGGCAACGGGGCCCATCTCGACCAGATAGTCGGCTTCCGCCAGCACGCGTGTGTCGTGGTCGACAACAACCACGGTGTTGCCGTCATCCACCAGGTCGCGCATCACGCCTACCAGGCCGTCGACATTGGCAGGATGCAAGCCGATCGAGGGCTCATCCAGCACATAAAGCACACCCGTCGAGCGATTGCGCACCACGCGGGCGAGCTGCACGCGCTGACGCTCACCCGTGGAGAGCGTGGCACCGGCGCGATCGAGCGAAAGGTAATCGAGACCCAGATCGACCAAGCGACGGGCCGTGCTCAAAAATGAATCGCAGATATCCGCTGCCATGGGCTGCATCTCGGCCGGCAAGGATGCGGACACCCCGCGAACCCACTCAATCGCCTCGCCCAGCGTCATGGCCGCCGCCTGCGCCAGATTGATACCGCGCACCTGGGGCTGGCGCGCAGCCTCGGAGAGACGCGCGCCACCGCAATCGCGGCATGCTCCCTCGCGCAAAAAGCGAGCAACGCGTTTGAGGCCCTTGTCGTCCTTAACCTTGGCGAGCGCATTCTCAACGGTATAGACGGCGTTGTAATAGGTAAAGTCGAGCGGCGTGGCGCCCTCGCCGTTTTTGGGAACGTAGAGAATGTGCTTCTTAACCGCCGGGCCGTGGAACACGATATCGCGCTCTTGAGGTGTGAGTTGGCTAAACGGCACGTCGGTGCGTACGCCCATCTCGCCTGCCACCTGCTTCATCAGATCCCACATGAGCGTGCCCCAGGGAAGGACTGCGCCCTCGTTGATGGTCTTTGACTCATCTGGCACCAGGCTCGCCTCGTCCACCTCGCGCATGACACCGGTGCCGCCACAGGTGGGGCATGCGCCGCCGCTATTGAAAGCCAAATCCTCGGCACTCGGCGCGTAGAACTCGCGGCCGCATGTCGGACACGTGAGCGACAGGCCCGCAGCTACGTTAAGGCTCGGCTCCACACGCGCCCCGCAATGCGGGCACACGTGATGGGCGCAACGGCTAAAGAGCAGACGCAGGCTGTTGTTGAGCTCGGTCATGGTACCAAAGGTCGAGCGCACGCCCGGCACGCTGGGGCGCTGATGCAATGCGAGCGCCGCCGGCACGTGCAGCACCTCGTCCACCTGGGCGTGCTCGGCCTGCGTCAGGCGACGTCGAGTATAGGTGCTGAGTGCTTCCAAGTAGCGACGCGAGCCCTCGGCATAAAGAACCCCCAGCGCCAGCGAACTCTTGCCCGAACCCGACACGCCGGCAATGGCCACGAGCTTTCCCAGCGGAATATCGATATCGATGTCCTTAAGGTTATGGACACGTGCGCCACGTACCTCGATAGCCTGCGGGCTCATCTTCTGTTCCGTCACCTTTATCACCCTACTCATGCCATAAAACGCGGTCGCGGATGTACTCGCCCAGCATGGGCACGGTAAACCGGACGAGGCCGTATCCGGCAGCTTCGATGACGCGCTCGCGAATCAGGCTTGCGCGATATTTACTCGCCCAGCTCTGAGTACGGTCGCAACGCTCAATGATGTCCGCCATGCGCGTCGGCTTGCCCTCGTCAACCGCCATGGCCTCGATAAAAAGGCGCTGTGGACTGCGCAGCCCGTAATACAGGGGCGCATCAACCGCTTCATAGAACTCGGAGACGGCATCCGCATGGCCATCCTCGACATCGCGCCTTTCGATGACTTGTGAGCCACATCGGACAGCAGACCTCCACATGTAATATCCCACCAGCTGAACCATATAGGGATGCCCCATGCTCTTGCGTGCCGCAAGGTCCGCTGTCTCCGCGTCAACGTAAAGACCAGCGTCTTTGACCGTCTGGATATATGAATCACGCACCTTGGGCAAAGATATCGCCCCCAGCGTACGCTGCTGGGCACGCCGCAAAAACGTCACGCTCGGCTCTTCGAGCAGATCGTCAACCATACTGGGCAAGCCAGCGAACACCAGCGCAAGACCGCGCTGGTCGCTATCGGGCAAGCCCGTGGCATCCTGGTCTCCGAGCACCTGCTGATAGAGAACGGCAAGAGCCGCCAGTTCCTCGATAGACGCCGATTGCGCCTCGTCAATCGCAAACAGTATGCCCTTGCCTGGACCGAGCCTCTTGAGGCGCTCGTTAACCAGCCCTCGCAACGTCTCGCCCTTTGCTCGCGCCGCCTCGACCGACATCCGGCCAAACGACGGACCGAACTCCATTGACGTCACAACGGGTTTATTCGAACGAAGCGCGTCGGCCAAGCGGTCGCATAAGCCAAGCGAAGCGGAATCGGAGACAACCGCCCATCCACGCTCATTGGCTAGACGTTGCAGCTCCCGTAGGAGAACCGTCTTGCCACAGCCGCGGTTTCCCGTAATGAGCATGAGCCTGCCCGGCGCTCCAGCGCCGTTGTCGAGTCCTTCCTCAAAATCTTCGATGACCGACTCGCGGCCGATGAGTATCGGGGGCCGCTTGCCGGCAGTGGGCTTAAAGGGATTTGGATTCATGTCGGACTCCTCGGATTGGCAAACCCTGGCAATAGTTATACCAACTTGTACCGAGTTATACCAATAGCATGTGACAAAGGAACTGTCCCTTTGTCACATGTGGCCGAAAAACTCGGCGTCTGCTGCTCGCCAGGGGCGGAAGGTGGAGGGATCGACCTTTACGTGCGCCGCGGCGGGTACGTCGTACCATTTGACCGTGTAACCGGCACCGTGAGAGCAAAAGACCGAATCAGGCGTGTTGGGCAGATCGGCCTCGGGCTCATAGGCGGCAGTCTCGATTACACGCTCGGCATCATGGCAAGCCGCATAACCGGCGAACTCCAGGTACAGATGACCGCGGCCGCTTGTGTAGGCAGCTACCTCCAGGGCATAGTCCTGCACCTCGGATGCCGGCACGCGACCCACAAGCTTCGCCCGGTCCCCCGCCATCGTCGGCGGCTCGTACTCGGCACCCATGCGCGTGGCATCTGAAAGCGCCCGGCCCACGCACTCTCCCGGCACCTCGAGCTCAAAGCGATACCACGGCTCCAGCAGCACCGCCGCGCCGGCCTCACGCGCCTGCATCAAACCCTGGCGAATCGCGCGGTACGTGGCCTGGCGAAAGTCGCCGCCCTCGGTGTGTTTGGCATGCGCACGGCCACCTGTGAGCGTAATGCGTACATCGGTGATGGGCGAGCCGGTCAGCACGCCCAGGTGATCGCGCTCCATGGCGTTAGTAAGTGCCAGACGCTGCCAGTTAAGATCGAGCTCGTCGGTCGAGGTCACGGTGCCAAACTGCACGCCCGAACCCGCTGGCAACGGCTCCAGGCTCAGATGCACCTCGGCATAATGGCGCAGTGGCTCAAAGTGCCCCACGCCCTCGACCGGCTGCGAAATAGTCTCCTTATAGAGAATGCCGCCAGACTCAAAATCAATCGAAAGGCCAAAGCGATCTGCCAACACCCGCTGCACGACCTCGAGCTGCACGGCGCCCATCAGCTGCAGGTGAATCTGCTCCAGATGCGTATTCCAGCTTACGCCGAGCATGGGATCTTCGTCCGCCAACTCAGTCAACGCTTTGAACACCGTATGGACATCGTGTTCGCCCGGAAGCACCGTATAGGTGAGGACTGGCGCAATGACGGGCGCATCGCCCGCGGTCTCCGCGCCCAGGGCGTCCCCCGGGCGAACGTGCGCAAGACCCGTCACGGCACAAATACCGCCAGCGGCAACTTCTTGGGCAAGCTCATACTTTTCGCCGTTATAGATGCGCACCTGGTCGATCTTTTGCTCCCATGCCTCGGCACCGGAACGTCCGCCAATCACCTGCTTGGCATGCAGCGTGCCGCCGGTCACTTTAACCCAAGCCAAGCGCTCGCCGCGATCCCCGCGGCTGACACGATAAACGCGCGCGGCAAACTCCGGGAGCCACGCCTGTTCACGCATCAGCGCGCATATGCCATCCAGCAGCTCGTCCACGCCTTGGTCCTTAAGCGCCGAGCCGGCAAAGCAGGGAAAGAGCTTGCGCTCGGCAACCATGCGTGACAGCGTCGCGACGGAAAGCTCACCCGCCTCAAGAAACTCCTCGAGCGCTTCTTCGTCTAACGCGGCAGCGTCCTCCTGAACGGCCCCGCCCGCCAACAGTTCGTTGGCATCCAAGCAGCCCTCGGAGAGACGTTGCCCAAGTTGTGTCAGCAAAACATCGCGACCGGGATTCTCCAAATCGATCTTGTTGATGAAGATGAATGTCGGGATGTCATAACGTGCAAGCAGGCGCCACAGGGTTTCGGTGTGCCCCTGCACGCCGTCGTTGGCGCCCACAACCAAAATCGCATAGTCGAGTGCGCGCAGCGTGCGCTCAGCCTCGGCCGAAAAATCAACGTGGCCGGGCGCATCCACGAGCATGACGTGGGTATCGCCGTGGTCGAGTACAGCCTGCGACGAGAAGATCGTAATGC
Source organism: Collinsella sp. (assembly GCA_048230835.1). Lineage (GTDB taxonomy): Bacteria > Actinomycetota > Coriobacteriia > Coriobacteriales > Coriobacteriaceae > Collinsella. The sequence continues at coordinate 11,863 of DBFALE010000015.1, read as the reverse complement.
CACGCTCGCGCTCGATCGCGTTAGTGTCCAGATGCGAATCGCCATCGTCCACGCGGCCGCGCTTGCGAATGCGGCCCGCGTTGAACAGCATGGCCTCGGCCAACGTGGTCTTGCCGGCATCGACATGCGCCAAGATTCCAACGACCGCTTGCTTCGACATGGCTCTCCTCTTATTGCAAGCCCATCGCACGCGGCAACGGGCGTCCTCGTTCCACACTGGATGATACAATTTACGAGCCGGCGGGCGAAGCGGGCCCTATCCCCCGACCGAGCTCATCGTCCCGCGTTGCCGCGCGGCGATTTTCGTAGGTTCGCGCCTTGCGAAAGCCGGCTTTCAAAACAGCGCAGTAATCGAAAATGGCCCCACCCGGAGCCATTTTTCATTCGAATTAAGGACTGGTACGCGCCCCTGCTCTTACGCCTCGCGCAGCCAATCGAACGCGACACGCGCCGTGCCGTCGGACACATAGACGATACCAGCGCGCTCAAAGCCGGCCTTTATGATGGCACCCTGCATGGGCAGGTTATCCTGATGCGTGTCGATGCGCAGGTGATCGGCACGTTCTTTGGCAAAGGCAAACATCGCAGCCGCGATACCGTGCACGGTGCCGTCGGATGCCACACGGTGCAGCACGGCGTACGGAGTGTCGCTACGCCATTGACCGTCCTCAATGACGTCATAGCACTCGTCCGGGCCCGGTAAAAAGGCAAACGTCGCCACCACGCGGCCGTCGACTTCGCACACATAGCTGCCACCGGCGGCGATATCGGCAGCCAGCTGCTCGGCAGAAGGCGTGCCCTCGGGCCACTGCGTGGCGTTGCCATGCGCACGCATAAAGGCGCGGGCCGCGTCATAGATAGCCATGACGGCGGGAATGTCGGTATCGAGGGTTTTTCTGATCATCACGCGGCGACCTCACGTTTATTGGTATCACTTTGATTGAGCAATGATACCAACGTTTGGAGAAGGGCACGAAGCAGATGGGGAGCAAAAAGCGAGCCGCCTGGTCAAAGGCCAAAAGCGAGTTTTTGGGCGCTGCTACGGGCGGCGATATGAGCGACCTGTTTGCGCGCGAGGATGAGCGCCGCGACGCCCTGGACGCCGAGCGAGATGAGGCCTGGCGCTACAAGTCGTGCGAGCGAAAAAACCGTTACGACACGCGCGCCGAGGCCGAGGCCGTTATGGCCGACTGCGAAAACCGCGGGCGACGTGGTTTGGCCTGCTACAAATGCGAGTACTGCGGCGGCTGGCATCTGACGTCGCATCCTTGGAAATAGACTCCGCATCGGCACGGCACTGACGGAGCGCCAACCATCGCACGCAAGCTACGGGCGCGGCGGAACCAAAACATCGTAGCGAACGGCCTTGCCCGCAAGTTGATAGCTCGGCTTAACGCCGGCAAGCAGTGGCCCCTTCACCGGCCGCTTGATAACCACCTTGCGCGGGTGAACCGCAAGCGCAGCTTCGACCAGCGACTCCTCATCGGCGCACGGCTGTTCCAGATGATGTAGGAGCTGGAACTTCTTTTTGACCGCCGCGCTCTTGGTGCGCCCGGGAAACATGGGGTCCAGATACACCACGTCGGGAGCGGCAAGCTCGCCCTGACCGATCAGCTCAGCTACATGGCGAAGGCCGGCAATGCTGTCCTCGCCCGCATGTAAGCGCATGCGTAACACGGCAGCCGCAAGCGCCGGATCATCTGCCGCGCGATCCAGGGCATCCTTGAGGAGCGCCGCGATCACGCAATCCCGCTCATACAGATCGACGGCAAAGCCCGCGGCCGCCAGCAGCAGCGAATCCTCGCCAAAGCCTGCCGTAGTGTCAATCGCCCATGGTCGCTCGATGCCCTTTGTGCGCGCAGCCTTCACCAACAGCTCTTGCTGCAGACGGCCCTGCTTGAGTCGCGGCAGCATGCGGCCAAAATCGGCACGCAGCTCCATCGTGCCGTCGGTGAGCGTGAGGCCCTCGGGCTTCCCGGTCAGCTCAAGCCCCGCGGCCCGAGCAACAGAAAAGGGATCGACGACGCCCATGGGTACTCCTTAGCAAGCAAAACGAATACGTGGGCGCCGTTCATGACGACACCCAACCGTCCGCTATTGTCCCACATGTGACATGGCCCACAGCATCCCAATGCAAAGCACCGCCATCAATCCCGTGCACACGGCAGCGATCACGGAATCACTCATGCGCCTTCCCAACGACCGCGGCTCACGCACTTGCCCTGCTCCGTACATCATGGCTTCTCCTTCGGTCCAGCTCTTACCATGGCCCCATCATCGCAGCGCCGCGCATACGCTGCCATCGATTTGACTTACGCCCAGCTTTCTTTTTTGAAAGGTTGGACCGTGCGGGCAAGAGACGCTTTCAAACGCATGCATCGCCGCGTTGAACTACAATGTGCTTCACCATATGTGCAGTACATTGGGTGCGCCAAGTTGGCGTACTCGTATCGAAAGGACCAGCCATGAGCTTCACTCGCAAGACTCTCAAAATCCTTGCTCTCATCTACTTCGTTTTGGGCATCGCCAGCCTCGTCACCGCCGGCGTCGGTATCGCCACGGGCGGTCTCGATTCCACGTACGGTTCGTACGCCACGCTCGCAGCGGTCGTGCTTATCGCCAAGGGTCTCGTCGACCTTGCCGCAGGCGTCGCCGGTATCAAGGGCGCCAACAAGCCTTCGCAGGTGGACGGCGCGTTTAAGCTCGGTATTGTTGCCGCGGTCGCCACGCTTGCCCAAGCGGTGCTCACGCTTCCCGCGTTTGGCGGCGACGCCATCAACTTTGGCGCCTTTGTCATCGTGGTGTACGACCTGTTCTTTGTTCAGCAGGCACACGCCGTTAAGGCCGAGAACAAGGACCGCCTGTAAGCGCCCGCTTCTCATAACCTCTGTTTCAGCCAAGCAACTAAAAAGGGCCGATCGCGCATCTCCGCGGTCGACCCTTTACGTTTTCCCAGATAAAACCTGCCAAAATAAATCTGTCCCTTTTTGGTAGGTTAGTGGCGGTACTCGGCGATGATGAAGTCGATGTCGGTTTGAAGGGTGTCCAAATTTGCCAGGCGTTCTTTGTCGGAAGGGCGCGTACGGTAGTAGTACGGCGTCATCTGGAACACTGCCTCGATGTCGGCCTGGGTCTGAAGCGTAATATTCGCAGACACCCGCTGCATTCCGACTAACTCGAGCTCGGTGGTCTGCGGCAGCTTCTCATCGTTAAGGTACGGCGTGTCGTAGAGCACCTCCTTAAGCCCAAAGAGATGACGGGCGCCCGGCACCACGGTGTAGAGCGAGCCCTCTGGCGCCAGCACGCGGGCAAATTCGCGCTCGTTAAAGGGAGCAAAGAGCTCGGTCACCATATCGAAGGCGCCATCGGCCACGGGGATATCCTTCATGTTGGCTACGAAATAGGCTGCATCGCCGCGCTTGGCGGCCAGGCGAACCATCTCTTTGCCCAAGTCGAAACCGTAAGCATCCACGCCCGGCACCGCGCCCATGGCGCTGGTGTAGTAGCCCTCGCCACAGCAAATATCGAGCAACGTCATGGGGCCGTTCGTAGACGCGGCGCGCCCAGACACCTGCTTGCGCACCAGCTCAACCATCGCATCGCGCAACGGCGCATAGTATCCACGGTTCAGAAAGTCACGACGGCTGCGTGCCTGCGACTTGGGATCGCCCATGGAGTCGCCGCTCTTGGACGAACGTAGTAGATATAGATAGCCCTCGCGAGCTCGGTCAAACCGGTGTCCGCCCGCACATGCAGCACCACGCTCGTCGTCCACCAACGGCTCATGGCAAACGGGACACAACAACATGGCAACTCCTTAGCGCAAACAACACAACGCCCACCATTGTCGCACGCCTTCCCCGCCTAGTCATTGGGGACGTTCTTGAATGACTAGTTAGAAGAGATAAGGAGTGTCCCCAGCTGCCGGCAGAAAAGGAACGTCCCTACGTGCCGACTGGTTCATTAGGAGTATCATCATCTGCGCAAATAAGCACGAAAGAGCATATTAGAGATTGAGAGCATATGGCTGACACCGTATCTAAGCACATTGACATGACCACCGGCTCGCTGTGGCGCAATATCCCCCTGTTCGCCTTCCCCGTGGCCGCCACGAGCATCTTGGAGCAGCTGTCGAACCTCATCGCCACGGTCATCATCGGTAACTTCTCGGGCGACCAGGGAACCCTTGCCATGGCAGCGGTCGGCTCCAATGTTCCGCTTACCAGTCTTATGCTCAACCTGTTTATTGGCATGTCGCTTGGCTCCAACGTGGTCATCGCCAACGCCATCGGCCGCAACGATCAGAACATGGTCAAACGCGCCGTCCATACCTCGATTTTAATGGCGCTCGTGGGCTTTGTCGTCATCGCCCTGGGCGAGGTCTTTGCCGAGCCCATGCTCGCCGCGCTCAACGTTCCCGCCGAGACCATGCCGCTCGCTTCACTCTACCTACGTGTCTTTTTGCTCAGCATGCCCTCGATTTTGCTCTACAACTTTGAGGCCGCGATTTTCCGCTCCGTCGGCATCACCCGCATGCCGCTGCAGGCGCTTGCCGTGTCCACCGTCCTCAACATTGGCCTGGACCTCATCTTTGTCCCCGTACTCCACTGGGGCGTCGCGGGCGTCGCCATCGCCACCGCCATCGCCTACACCGTCAGCGCCGCTACTCTCTTTATTCGCCTGCTCAAGACCGACTCCGTCGTCCGCGTCACCCCGCGCGACCTGGCTATCGACCCCGTCGCCCTCAAGCGCATCGTTAAGATCGGCCTGCCCGCCGGCATCCAAAGCGCTGTCTTTGCCGTCGCCAACATCATCATCCAGTCCGCCATCAACAGCCTGGGCACCGAGGTCATGGCGGCATCGAGCGCCGCCATGAGCCTGGAGTACGTGTGCTACAACCTGCTCAACAGCTTTAGTCAGGCTTGCACCACCTTTGTGGGACAAAACCACGGTGCCCGCCAGATCGACCGTTGCACCAAGACGCTCAAGGTCTGCCTAGTCGAAGGCGGTATCGTCGCGCTCACCACGATTATCGTTATTGTCGGCCTGGGGCGCGAGATCTTGTCGCTGTTCAACAGCGATCCCAACATCGTCTCGATCGGCTATATCCGCGTATGTTCGATCTTCCCGGCGTACGCCTTTAGCATGTTCTACGAAAACATGTCGGGCTACCTGCGCGGCTTTGGTATCTCGCTCACGCCCGCCCTCATCACCATGATCTGCGTCTGCGGCATCCGCTTCTACTGGGTGTTCTGCGTGTTCCCGCACTTCCGCACCTTTGCGAACATCATGATGGTCTACCCCATCAGCCTGGGCACCACGGCGTTCTTTATGGTCGTAGCGGTATTGCTCTGCCACCCGGCACGCACCTATCGCGCCACCCAAGCCAAAGCGACAGCCCGCTAAACACCGCACTCAACGCCACGCCAGTCATTAATTGACAATATGTGAGCTCATGTAGTCGATAAAGCGCCTCGTGGCGATAGGCATGGTGTCCCAACTGCGCCAGGCTGCCACTACGTCGCGCGAGGGGGCGTGCACGATGGGCCGCACGCGAATATCGGCTCGCATGCCCTCAACGGTACGGCGATATAGCATGCTCACGCCTAGGCCCTCCTCCACCATCGCCATGATGGTGTAGTCGTCGGTCACCTCACTCGTCACATACGGCGACAGGCCATGCGCAGCAAATGCATCGAGCACCAGGCTCTGTTCGCCCTCATCCAGCAGCACAAACGGCTCGGACGCCAGGTCGGCGAGTGTCACCTTTTCCTTTGCCGTCAGTGGATGCGCGGCCGGCAATAATGCTACCAACTCGTCGTGATAGACCACGCGCTTCTCGAGACCAGCGGTAAACCCGCGTGCCGTAAAGCAAAAGTCAACCACGCCATCGTGCACCCACTGGGCGTTGCGCGTGTAATCGCCCTGCTTGAGGGTAAAGTGCACGCCCGGATGCAGGGCCCCAAAGTCGCGGATCACGCGCGGCAACACGGTTCGACTCACGTTGGTAAACGTCGCAATGCGAATATCGGTCGACGAAAGCCCCAGCAGCTCCTGGCGCTTGCCCTCGAGCTCGGCCTCGGCAGTCACGATCTGGCGCAGGTACGGCAGATATTGTTTACCGTCGCGCGTAAGCGTAACGCCCTGCTTTCCGCGCTCGATAAGCGTGGTACCCAGCTCGCGCTCGAGCGCTTTGACGGCCTGGCTCACCGCACTTTGCGTATAACCCAGCTCGTCCGCCGCGCCCTTAAGACTGCCGCGATCGACCACCATACAAACAATCTGATACCGCGATGTCATCGTGCCTCCACATCAATGCAGCCGTAAAACGTTTTGTCAGCGCTTTTCGCGCCTACTTTAGCATTTCTTAATCATACTGAAGCTACATTCGCTTTACTACATCCACATCTGGGAGCAGAATCCTTTGTACGAAACCGTTCTGTAACAAAAGGAGTCCCATGGATCGCAAAAAAGCAATCACGCTCTCATTTTCCGTTCCCGTCGCATGGGGCTTTTCGTACCCTCTCATGAAGATCGGCATGGACAGCATGAACGCCACGAGCATCGTCGCGCTACGCTGCATCATCGCCTTTGTGGTCTGCCTGCTGCTCTTCCACAAGCGCGCGTTCCGCATCAACCGCGACCTTATGGTTCGCGCCGCCATCATCGGCGCCATCATGGCAACCGAGCTCACCTGCATGTGCCTGGGCTCCAGCCTCACCTCTGCCTCCACTGCCGGCTTTTTGCAGAGCCTGACGGTCGTGATCGTGCCGTTTGCCAACGCCGCCCTGCTGCGCCGCGCCCCCGAGCGCAAAGTGCTCATCGGCACCGCCATCGTCACCTGCGGCATGTTGCTGCTCTCGGGCACCGACTTCACCAGCCTGAATCCGGGCGCGCTCATCATGCTGCTCTCCGCTTTTATCTATGCCGGCCACATTATCGTAGCCAAGCGCTTTGTCGAAGATGTCGACCCGCTGTCCCTGGGCGTTTGGCAGTTGGGCTTTGGCGGCCTGTTCTCGGGCATTGCCGCATGCGTCTTTGGCGGTTTCACACTTCCCAGTACGCCCAGCGAGATCGTGGTCGTCGTTGCCCTCGCGCTCATCTGCTCTGCCTACGGTTTTATCACCCAGACGCTCGTGCAGCCCCACGTGCCCGCCGAGACCACCGGCTTCGCCTTCTCGCTCGAGCCAGTCTGCTCCGCCGTCTTCTCGTTCTTCCTGGTCGGCGAGGTCCTGAGCCCCATCGCCTTCTTTGGCGCCGCCCTCATCCTCACCGGCGTCATGGTGGCAACCGTCGAGCTTCCGCGCCTCCGCGCACATGGACAGGCTCGCATGGCAGGAGCGCCCGAGCACGTCTCGTAGACCCCGCTCTTCATACAGCCGCGGCATAAAGGCAACCGGTGCGCCTTTACAATAGATGCCAACAGAGCATCTGACGTAAAGGAGCCCCATGGACGCCGCGACCCGCGACCGCAACATAGCAACTTGGTTGGGCGATGCACCGCAGCCGGTACGTGACACTACGAACCAGCTGCTCGAGCGCATCGCCCTTTTGCGTGCCGAGCAGACTATCTACCCGGCACAAGACGACATCCTCAATGCCCTCGCCTACACGCCGGCCGACCAGGTCAAGGTTGTCATCTTGGGTCAAGACCCCTATCACGGACCCAACCAGGCCATGGGGCTGTCGTTCTCGGTCCCCGCGACGCAAACCAAGTTGCCGCCGAGCCTGCGCAACATCTACAAGGAACTCAATGCCGATCTGGGTTGTCCCATTCCCGCCACAGGAGATTTAACGCCATGGGCACAACAGGGCGTCCTGCTTCTCAACACTACGCTCACCGTGCGCGAGCATGCCGCGAACTCGCACGCCAAGCTGGGCTGGAGCACGCTCACCGACTACGTTATCGAACGCTGCTGCCAGCTGCCTCAACCGGTTGTCTTTTTGGCATGGGGCCGCTTTGCCCAGCAGATGGTCGAGGGCAAGCTCGTCGCAACTGACGCGGGCAAGGCAACCGACAAGTTCTGTCTGGCCTCCACGCACCCCTCGCCGCTTTCGGCCAATCGTGCCACGGCAGAACTCCCCGCCTTTATGGGGTCGCGTCCCTTCTCGGCAGCCAATCGGCTACTCGAACAGTACGGCTCGACCCCCGTCAACTGGACCTGCCTCGGCTAAAAATCGATACATCAAAAACGCGCCCGACGGCTTTCCATCGGGCGCGTTACCTATTCGGGCCAAATAAATTGCGTGCGGCCGGCCTCGCCGCCATCGATCAACAGACTCTGTCCGGTCATAAACTGGTTGGTCACGCCCACAAAGTAGATCCACTCGGCGATCTCTTGGGCGGTGGCCCAGCGTTTAAGCGGCGTAAGCTCCATAATCTGATTCCACAGGTGCTCGTCTTCCATAACGCAACGGTTGAGCGGCGTGATAACGCCGCCCGGGTCCACACTGTTGGCGATGGCCTGCGGCGCCAGGCGGTTTGCAAGGTTCTTGGTGTAGGCGATAACGCCGCCCTTGCTGGCGGCATAAGCGGGAAACTCTGATCCCGTATGCCCGCTCGCCGACCCCACATTGACCACGGATTTGATAGCCGGCGCCGGCTTGGCGGCAAGCCCCTCCCCCACAAAGGCGTAGCGCTCGGTCACGTTGATGGTGCCATACAGGTTGGCGGCGATGTCGTCGGCCGATTCCTGCGTACCGGCAACGTTCACGATTACCTGAGGCTCAAGGTCGCCTGGAAACGAGTTAGGCTCGCGGACATCAACGATCAGATGGCGGTAGCGCTCGTGTTCGACCGCCGCCGGCAGCAGGTCAAAGCCCACGACCTCGTGGCCCTCATCCAAAAAGCGCCGCACGCATGCGGCTCCGATACCGCCCGAAGCGCCCGTGATCAAAACCCGCATACTTGCTCCTTAGGCGGTTGCGTGGCGCTCGAGGTACTCGGAGCCCACATTCTCGCGCTCCCAGCCGCGCACGACCTTGTAGCCCACAGGGCTCAGGAAGACCTCGCACAGCAGCTCGGCAACAGCACCCGTCAGCGAGCACATAAGGACCTGCACCCAGGTCCAACCAAAGAACGTGTGGCTCACTACAATGGCAAAGACCAGGTTGTCGATAAACTGGCCAACACCCGTGGACACATAGGAGCGGAAGGCGAAGCTCGCAAAGTTATTCTTTTTGAGCATGCGGCCGAGCGACTGGTTGAGCGTGGAGTTAACCACGGCAGAAACGAGCATTGCCAGCGAAGAGCCCAGCACCACGTACCAGGTGCCGCCGATGGTGGCGTTAAGGGCAGTGTTGACCTCGATCATGCCCGTGTCGTAGTAGGCGCCCCACATGCCGGGCGTGAGCGAGCATGCCCAAAAGCACAGGCTCACGGCCAGGTTGACCAGCAGCGCGAGGATAGAGATTTTGATGGATGCCTTGGCGCCAAAGCGCTTGCAAATCATGTCCTGGCACAAAAACGAAACCCAGCTCACCACAAAGCCACAGTCGAGCGCCAGATACGGTAGGCTGATGAGTTCTTTGTTGGCCAGCAGGTTCATCATGATGACGCTCACGAAAAACAGCGAAACCGTTGCCGCGGGAATGCTCCGCAACAGGACCTTGTAGTCCTCCATGACCTTCTTGATCATTATGTACTCCTTTGGTTTTAGGTTTAACGAGCAGGATATCGGACCCGAACTGCTCGGACGCCCCGGTCTTGAGACGACGGTGGGTATGATAGCCGCTCACACGGCATCAGGCAAGCAAACGGCGCGGCAGCCCCGCAGGGCCACCGCGCCGATGCGTTAAAAGGCCACGTTGCCAAACTCCGACAGGATAAGGTCGGGGTTGTGGTCGGTTGCCCAATCCACGTTCCACGGGCTCGTGAACAACAGCAGCTTACCGCCGCGCATGTCCTCGACGCGCAACGTGTCGCGCGTGAGCGAAAGGCCCGGGATATCGATGGTGTCGGGGTCGTTCTGGATCCAGCGGATGTCCGTATAGGGCAGCGGCTGGCGACGAACCTCAACACGGTACTCAGCCTTGAGGCGGCGCTCGAGCACCTCAAACTGCAGCACGCCGACCACGCCCACGATGACGCTCTCCATGCCGGCGCCCAGCTCGCGGAAGATCTGGATGGCGCCCTCCTGGGCAAGCTCCTCCATACCCTTGACGAACTGCTTGCGCTTGAGCGTATCGACCTGCGTAATGCGAGCGAACATCTCGGGGGCAAACGTCGGGATCTGCGGATACTGCACGTGGCGCTTGCCGGAGCACACGGTGTCGCCGATGCTAAAGATACCCGGGTCGAACAGGCCCACGATATCGCCCGCGTACGCCTCATCCACGATGGCGCGGTCATCGGCCATCATCGACGTGCCCGTGGCAAGCTTGAGCTTGCGGTTGCCCTGCACGTGGAAGGCGTCCATGCCGCGCTCGAACTTGCCCGAGCAAATGCGCACAAAGGCGATGCGGTCACGGTGGTTCTTGTCCATGTTGGCCTGGATCTTAAACACAAAGCCGCTAAAGTCGTCGCGGCAGGGATCGACCGGCTCGCTGGTGAGCGTATCGGTATAGGCGCGCGGCGTCTGGGCCAGACGCAGGAACTCCTTGAGGAAGGGCTCCACGCCAAAGTTGGTGAGCGCCGAGCCAAAGAACGCCGGGCTCAGCTTGCCGCAGGCCACGGCATCCAAGTCGAGCTCGTCGCCAGCGCCATCGAGCAGCTCGATGTCGTCCATCAGGTTCTTATGGTTTTCCTCGCCAATAAGCTCATCCATGGAAGGATCGCCCAACTCGGCCTCGATCTCGGCGACCTTCTTGGTGGCGTTGGCGTGGCCGTCGCCCTCAAAGGCGATAACGCGACGGGTCTGACGATCGAACACGCCGCGGAAGTTGCGGCCGCTGCCGATCGGCCAATTCATAGGATACGTATTGATGCCCAGGACATTCTCGATCTCTTCCATGAGCTCAAACGGATCGCGAGCCTCGTGGTCGAGCTTGTTCACAAAGGTGAAGATGGGAATGTGACGCAGCGTACAAACCTTAAAGAGCTTTTTGGTCTGGGCCTCGACGCCCTTGGCGCCGTCGATGACCATGACTGCGGCGTCGGCGGCCATAAGGGTACGGTAGGTATCCTCCGAGAAGTCCTGATGGCCCGGGGTATCCAGAATGTTCACGCACTTGCCTGCATAGTTGAACTGCAGGACAGAGGAAGTGACAGAAATACCGCGTTGCTTTTCGATGTCCATCCAGTCGGACACAGCGTGCTTGGCGCTCTGCTTGCCCTTGACGGAACCGGCCTGATTGATGGCTCCACCGTACAGCAGCAGCTTTTCGGTCAGGGTCGTTTTGCCGGCATCGGGGTGGCTGATGATCGCAAACGTCCGGCGGCGCTCGATCTCTTCACGATTTGTCATATATTGATTTCTCCTGAATCAGAATGGCTCTTTATTCGGTCAATCTCACGTTACATTGGTGATTCTCCGTAAACTGGCTTGCCCTCTCAGTCTGTTTCGCAGCCAGCTCTCCCAAAGGGAGAGCCGGTTGCTGCTCCAGGTACAGGCCCTGCAGATCTGCAGCACTTCTCCTTCCAGATGCGTTGGCTCCCCCTTCGGGGGAGCTGGCAAAGCCGACAGGCTTTGGCTGAGAGGGCAAGGATGCCAAAATTACACACAACTTATATTTTACCAGCAATTCCACCTAGATGCAAGAGTTTTTGTTATTTTTTCAGGAGGAAGCAGGGCAAGGGGGCGGTATCGGCCCAATTGGCGAAACCGCAGACAAGGGCGGTGCACTGTTTCAGGGGCCGGGAGCGCATCCACTGGAGGATCTCAGTCTTTTCGTCGGAGCCGATGACCTTGCCGCTGTACAGGAT
>DBFALE010000014.1:0-7640 GCA_048230835.1 Collinsella sp. | reverse complement strand
GAGTCCCCATACCCTCGTTCGGTCAGACGCGCCGCCGCTGTTTGTGTTTGTGCCGTATAATGACCGTTACCTATGACGCGATACAAAAGAAAGGTGTTTGCCCATGCAGGCACAGAAGGCGGAGGGAACCCGCGACCTTATCGGCGCCGAGATGCGCGCCTGGCAAAAGATGCAGCAGATTGCGGCCGGCGTGTTCGAGCCGTTTGGTTTTAAACCCATCGAGACGCCCGCGATCGAGCAGGTGGACGTGTTTGTCCACGGTATCGGCCAGTCGACCGACGTCGTACGCAAGGAAATGTTCCGCGTGTTCAGCGGTGCCAACCTGGAGCGCGTCTTTACCGAGGGCACCGACACCAAACTCAAGCCCAAGCAGCGCCTGGCACTTCGCCCCGAGGGCACGGCCGGCGTGGTGCGCGCCGTCGTCGAGAACAACCTGGTGCCCCAGGGCTCCACGCCGTTTAAGGCGTACTACGCCGAGGCCATGTTCCGCGGCGAGCGTCCCCAGAAGGGCCGCCTGCGCCAGTTCCACCAGGTGGGCATCGAGTGGCTCGGCGCTCCCGATCCGGCGGCAGACGCCGAGTGCATCATCATGCTCATGGAGTTCTACAAGCGCCTGGGCTTCGATCTTTCCAAGCTTCGTCTGCTCATCAACTCGATGGGTGACGCCCAGTGCCGTCCGGCCTATCGCGAGCAGGTTAAGCAGTTCATCCTCGATCACGCAGACGAGATGTGCGATGAGTGCCGCGAGCGCGCCGAGCTCAACCCGCTGCGCGCCTTCGACTGCAAGAACGACCACTGCCGCGAGATCATGGCCGACGCGCCGCTGATGGGCGATAACCTGTGCGACGAGTGCCGCGAGCACTACGAGCAGGTCAAGCGCTATCTGGATGTCGCCGGTATCGAGTATGTCGAGGATCCCACCCTGGTGCGTGGTCTGGACTACTACACCCGCACTGTCTTTGAGGTCGAGGCTCCCGGCGCCGGCGTCGGTTCCATCGGTGGCGGCGGCCGCTACGACGGCCTGGTCGAGCTTGAGGGTGGCAAGCCCACGGCGGGCGTCGGCTTTGCCGTCGGTTTTGAGCGCGCCCTGCTGGCCCTGCAGGCCTTTGGCAGCGATCTGGGTGCCGAGGAGGTCCCGTGCGTCTACGTCGCCAATGCCGGCAAGGAGCTGCGTCAGAACGTCTTTACCATTACGCAGCAGCTTCGCGCCGCAGGGATTGTGACCGAGGCCGACTATCAGGGCCGTTCGCTCAAGGCCCAGTTTAAGCAGGCCGATAAGGTAGGCGCCAAGCTCATCCTGGTCCTGGGCGGCGACGAGCTTGCCGCCGGCAAGGTCAAGGTGCGCGACATGCAGAGCCATGACGAGGTTCTCGTCGATCTGGCCAACGTCGTCGAGGCGGTTCGCGAGCGTCTGTAGCGCATGATTTTTGAGCTGCGGACCCGCTAACATGTCCCGCTCGCGACGAGCTATTGTTACGGGGGTGTTTCGCATTTATGCGGAATGCCCTCGTTTGCATATGCCGCCCACCGAGAAATACGACCATTTGGGGCAAAAACCCTTGCAATGCAGAAAATACTTTTGTGTGGTAAAGCGCAATCAGTGTCGAAAGTATTTCTCAAGCGCCTATAATGAATACCGCATGTTACGTGCATAGAAGGAGGAATGGGAGGAAACGTGGCTGAGAACCTAAGCAACCAGTCTGTACCCGAAGCCGCGGCGCGCGTCGCTGCCGTGGTCAACCGCCTCGTTAACCGAATCGGCTCGAATGCCGAGTCCAGGGAGCGTCTCGCCGAGATCGAGATCCCCGAGGAGCTGCGCGATAATCTGGCGCTGTTCCTGCGCCTGGAACGTCGTGTGCTTAGCGAGTATGATCCCGAGATCGCGGACCTGTTCGACAAGATTTTGACAGCCGAGATTGTGGCCAATGCTGGCAACCCCGGTAGCCGCGCTGCCGACGAGTCCGTTGACGAACAGGGCGTGCCCACTGCCGACGAGCCCACCGCCGTGGCGTTTCGCGAAGTCGTCGATTTGATTGACAGCCTGCCGCTTGATAAGCAGCAGGTCATCGTTCGCGCCTTTACGAGCTTCTTCCACTTGGCAAACCTGTCGGAGGAGAACTACCGTGTGGCGCAGCTGCGCGAGCGCGAGGCCGGCGCATCGACCGATACCGAGGTCGATCCCGCCAACGAACTCACCGTCGCCTATCACCAGTTGGTAAACGAGATGGGCGTCGAGGGTGCCAATGAGCTGCTCGGCAAGCTCGAGTTCCACCCTGTCTTTACCGCACATCCCACCGAGGCCCGTCGTAAGGCCGTCGAGGGCAAGATTCGCCGTATCTCCAACCTGCTGGAGGAGCGTCCGCGTTTGGGCGGCTCCGACCTGGTGGAGAACGAGCGCCATATGCTGCAGGAGATCGACGCCCTGGTGCGTACGAGCCCCATCGCGCTCAAGAAGCCCACGCCGGTCGAGGAAGCCGATACCATCATCGACATCTTTGATAACACGCTGTTCGACGTTATCCCCGTCATCTATCGTCGTTTTGACGACTGGGTGCTGGGCGACAAGGCCGGTACCGTGCCGCCGCTGTGCCCGGCGTTCTTCCATCCCGGCAGCTGGATCGGTTCCGACCGCGACGGTAACCCCAACGTCACCGCCAAGGTGAGCCGTGAGGTCGCCGCCAAGTACTTTACCCACATGGTGCTCAAGCTCGAGGACAAGTGCCGCCGCATCGGCCGCAACCTCACGCTCGAGGCCACCTACAGCAAGCCGTCTGCCGAGCTCATCAACCTGTGGAACCATCAGGTCGAGATGAGTACCCAGTACACGGCCCGCGCCGAGCTGATTTCCGAGCACGAGCCGCATCGCGCCGTCATGCTCGTCATGGCCGACCGTCTGAACGCCACCGTGCGCCGTATCACCGACACCATGTACCACAGCGCCGACGAGTTCCTGGATGACCTGCGCGTCGTCCAGCGTTCGCTTGCTGCCTGCGGTGCCGTCCGTGCCGCCTACGGTCCGGTCCAGACCATCATCTGGCAGGTCGAGTCCTTCGGCTTCCATATGGTCGAGATGGAGTTCCGTCAGCACTCCGTGGTGCACGCCCGCGCCCTCAAGGATATCCACGAGAACGGTATCCATGGCGGCCTGCAGCCCATGACGCGCGAGGTCATCGATACCTTCCGCGCTATCGGCTCCATCCAAAAGCGCTACGGCAAGAAGATGGCGCACCGCTACATCATCTCGTTCACCAAGAGCGCCCAGCATGTGGCCGACGTCTTTGAGCTTGCCCACCTGTCCTTTGCACACGAGGAGGATGTTCCCGAGCTCGACGTGATCCCGCTGTTCGAGCAGCTCGAGGACCTCGAGGGCTGTGTCGACGTGCTCGACCAGATGCTTACGCTGCCCGTGGTGCAAAAGCGCCTTGCCCAGACCAACCGCCGCATGGAGGTCATGCTGGGCTATTCCGACTCCTCCAAGGACGCCGGTCCTACCACGGCCATGCTCGCGCTGCACTCCGCGCAGGAGCGCATCGCCAAGTGGGCCGAGAAGAACGATATCGACCTGGTGCTCATGCACGGTCGCGGCGGTGCCGTGGGCCGTGGTGGCGGCCCGGCCAACAAGGCCGTGCTGGCGCAGCCCAAGGGTTCGGTCAACTGCTTCTTTAAGCTCACCGAGCAGGGCGAGGTCATCTTTGCCCGTTACGGCAACCGCACGCTGGCTCAGCGCCATGTTGAGTCCGTTGCTGCCGCAACGCTTTTGCAGTCGGCCCCGAGTGTCGAGAAGACCAACACCGAGACCACGCAGAAGTTCTGGGATATGGCCGAGAAGCTCAACACCGCAAGCCACGAGCGCTATCTGGACCTGCTGAACACCGAGGACTTTACACCGTGGTTCTCGACCGTGACGCCGCTGACCGAGGTCGGTCTGCTGCCGATTGGCTCGCGTCCCGCCAAGCGCGGCTTGGGCGCCAAGTCACTCGACGACCTGCGTACCATTCCGTGGATCTTCAGCTGGAGCCAGGCACGCATTAACCTGGCCGCTTGGTACGGCCTGGGCACCGCCTGCGAGCAGTTGGGCGACCTTGACCAGCTCAAGGCTGCCTACCAGGAGTGGCCGTTCTTCCGCACCTTTATCGACAACATCGAGATGTCGATCGCTAAGACCGACCAGCGCATCGCCAAGATGTATCTGCACCTGGGCGATCGCCAGGATCTGTCCAAGAAGGTCTTTACCGAGATGCAGCTCACCCGTAAGTGGGTCCTTGCCATCGTCGGTGACGAATGGCCGCTTCAGCGCCGTCGCGTGCTCGGCTGCGCCGTCCGCGTGCGCAACCCCTACGTTGACGCTCTGTCCATCGCCCAGGTTCGCGCCCTTCGCGAGGTGCGTATGAACCAGGACGAGATGGCCGAGGAGAAGAAGGCCGAGTACATGAGCCTGATTCTTTCGACTGTGACCGGCGTTTCGGCAGGACTGCAGAACACGGGGTAATCGATAGCCCTGTGGCTCTCACCGGGACCCGATGGGTTTCCCTCTGAATGCGTCCTCGCACTTGAAGCCCCCTTATCCTGCTCCTTCGGAGCTGCGGATAAGGGGGCTTCGTGCTGCGGAGTGCATTCAGAGGGAAACCCATCGGATCCCTTCGTCCTCGGTCTTCTGGGGTTAAAGCTAAAGGGAATAAGGCGCGCTTCGCGCATAGCGTGGAGTGCGGCGAGGGCTTCTTGCGTCCTGCGGAGTGTGCCTAAAAGTAAACTGATGGCGGGCCCTGCGATGTCCGGTCTTCAGTGGATTACTGCTGGGGGAATAATGGCGCGCTTCGCGCGTTTGGAAAGGGCTTCGTGCTGCGGAGTGCATTCAGAGGGAAACCCATCGAGCCCCTTCGTCCTCGGTTTTCGGCGGATCAGCCGCTGGGTGAGGGTGGTGCTTGGGGCGACGTGCAAAAAACGGAGTTTTCAGCAGCCAAAGATTGGTGCATAAGGCTATGGGTGACGTTCGCGGCCCCTGTTGATGCTTTTGCACGACGATTGGGCTTTGGCGATGTTCATATATGGCTGGTTTCTCGCCGCATGCTATCCAGATGGGACGAGTCATGAGGACTATCTACCTTTTGAAAGACTTTTGACACCAAAATCTTATCCCGCGATGCTGAATACTCGCAAAAATGCACGCTCCGGAGGGTACCACCCTGTTACGGCTAGAAATCCATGCGCCATTTTATGCAATTAATTAACGCATTTATGCAAAATGGCTTACGTGCGTACGCCTCGGGCTAGATGTTTGCCTCGGCGCTGCGTAAATCATCCTGTCTATAGTGTCTTTGACAGGCGGCCGCGGTTCCCTTTGGGATCGCGGCCGTTTTGTTGTGGGTCAAATATGAACGTTGTGTTAATGAGTCGGTGGACGGTGGTGTTTTTCGGTGAGCGGCGTATCCTTCCAACGGTTAATCTAGTGTGTCAGTTGAAAGGAAGAGGGCGCTCGTCATTGTTTGAATGTGAACTACCGTTTGACCACAAGACGTTGCATCTGGAGCTCGAGGATAAGAATTTCGCGGGTGTGATGGAAGGTCATCAAAACGAGTTTAAGACCACGAAATCGCAGGAAGAGCTGGTAGAGGAGTCGCTTGCCAACCCTTATGGTTCGCCTTCGCTCGAGGAGCTTTGTGCTGGCAAGAAGGATATTGTCATCATTAGCTCCGATCATACGCGCCCCGTTCCCTCGCGTGTGACGATGCCTATTCTGCTGCATCACATCCATTCCGCTGCGCCCGAGGCTCGCGTGCGTATTTTGGTTGCTACGGGTATGCATCGTCCTTCGACGCACGAGGAGCTCGTCAACAAGTACGGCGAGGAGATCGTTGCCAACGAGGAAATCGTTATGCACGTCGCGACCGATGACAGCATGATGAAAAAGATCGGCACCCTGCCTTCTGGCGGCGAGTGCATCATCAACAAGATTGCTGCCGATTGCGATCTGCTGCTTGCCGAGGGCTTTATTGAGCCGCACTTCTTTGCCGGTTTCTCTGGTAGCCGCAAGTCCGTTCTGCCTGGTATCGCCAGCTACAAGACCATCATGTACAACCACAACGGTCAGTTTGTGAATGATTCCCACTCGCGTGCCGGCAACCTGTGCCACAACCACGTGAGCGAGGACATGTTTGCCGCTGCCGAGATGGCTCACCTTGCCTTTGTGCTCAACGTGGTGCTCAACGGCAAGCACGAGGTCATCGGCTCCTTTGCCGGCGACATCCACAAGGCGCACGAGGCTGGCTGCGAGTTCGTGAAGAGCCTTGCCGGCGTTGAGCCCGTCGAGTGCGAGATTGCCATTACCACCAACGGCGGCTACCCGCTCGACCAGAACATCTATCAGGCCGTGAAGGGCATGTGCTCTGCAGAGGCCACACTTCCCGAGGGCGGCGTGATCATCGATGTCGCCGGTTGTGCCGACGGTCACGGTGGCGAGGGCTTCTATCACAACATCGCCGACAATGATCCGGCAGAGTTTGAGCGCGCCTGCATCGACCGTCCTAAGGACGAGACCCTGCCCGACCAGTGGACGAGCCAGATCTTTGCCCGCATCCTGGCGCATCACCCTGTGATCATGGTTACCGACCTGTGCGATCACCAGATGATCAAGGATATGCACATGACGCCGGTTAACACCCTCGATGAGGCGCTCAAGCTCGCCTTTGAGATGAAGGGTGCCGATGCCAAGGTGGCCGTCATTCCCGATGGCCTGGGCGTTGTCGTCGCTCAGCACTAGTACGCGGCCTAAACGAATCGTTTATAACCGACAAGAAAGATAAGGTTTTATGCTTACCAAACTCCTCTGCGAATTCGGCGCAACGGCCCTCATGATCATCTTTGGCGTGGGCGTGCACTGCGATACCGTGCTCAAGGGCACCAAGTATCAGGGCTCTGGTCATATGTTTGCCATCACCACTTGGTCTTTTGGCATCTCGGTTGCTCTGTTTATCTTTGGCGGCGCCGTGTGCATGAACCCCGCCATGGTGCTTGCCCAGTGCATCGTCGGCCTGGTGCCGTGGAGCAGCTGCATCCCCTTCATGATTGCCGATATGCTCGGCGGCTTTACGGGTGCCGTGATCGCGTGGCTTATGTATGCCGATGAGTTCAAGGCTTCCGATGGTGTCGTCGATCCCATTGCCCAGCGCAATATCTTCTCGACCAACCCCACCACCGAGGGTACGAACTATGCCCGCAACTTCTTCTGCGAGGCTATCTGCACTTTTGTGTTCATCAGCGCCATCCTTGCTGCTGCTAACCGTGCTGGCGAGAACGTCCTGATGCTCGCCATCTGCGTCGGTCTGATCGTTTGGGCTGTTGGCATGGGCATGGGCGGTATCACCGGCTTCGCCATGAACCAGGCTCGTGACCTTGGTCCTCGCATGGCCTATCAGGTGCTGCCGATCAAGAACAAGGCTGACAACAACTGGAAGTACGGCCTGCTCGTTCCTGGCATCGCTCCGTTTATCGGTGCTGCTCTGGCCGCGCTGTTTGTGCACGGTTTCTTGGGCATGTTCTAGTCTGAGGCTACATAGTTGTCCGCTGGCCGCATGGGGTAACTCCCCAGCGCATTCCGCAGGACGAAAGAGCCCCCGCCGCACGAAGTGCGCAGCGGGGGTTTC
>DBFALE010000013.1:0-31191 GCA_048230835.1 Collinsella sp. | reverse complement strand
GCGCCGGAAAGGAAGGTCGCCCTCGGGCCTGCGTCACCCTGGCGCTGTCGTACGGGCAATATAGATTTGAATTAAAGATGGTGCGCGGCCTTTTAGGCCGCGCTTGTGTTTTGCTTCGCGCCATGTGGGGGCGGTGGCGACGTGCATTTTTGCGAGTATTCTGCAGTCGAAGGTCCCTGCATACCGACCTCGGGCAAAAAATCGGGATTTCTCGATGTTTTCTACGGATGATGGGCGGGGTTATGGGCTTATAGCGTTTGATTTGCAGGGATTTTCGCGGTCTTTGGCACTTATCGTGGCGCCCGAAGCTCTTGGTTATGTTGAATACTCCTAAAAATGCACGACGCTTAGAGGGGGACCTTTGCGAAAAAGGAAACCGCCCCGTCGAAGTATGCATTCGACGGGGCGGTTTATACATTTGGACGATTAAGGATGCGCTGTCAAACTACTAGAACTTGACGGTCGGGGCCTGGCGGGCTGCTTCGGCGGCCTCGAAGCCCTGGCGCTCCTTAAACTGAAAGATGCCGGCAAAGATGACAGCCGGGAACGTCTGAATGGCGTTGTTGTAGCTGAGCACGCAATCGTTGTAGCTCTGGCGTGCATAGCTAATCTTGTTCTCGGTATCCTCGAGCGATGCCTGGAGCTGCGTAAAGTTGGTGTTTGCCTTAAGATCGGGATAGGCCTCGGCCACGGCGAAGAGCTGGCGCAGCGCACCGGTCAGCACGTTGTCGGCTTCCATCTTGGCCTCGGGCGTGGTGGCCTTGACGGCGGTGTTACGCGCGTTGACCACGGCTGCAAGCGTGTCCTGCTCGTGTTTGGCGTAGCCCTTGACGGTCTCGACCAGGTTAGGGATCAGGTCGTTGCGGCGCTGCAGCTGCGTATCGATGTTCTGCCAGGCGTTATCGATGCGGTTACGCTTGGTGACCATGTTGTTGTAGATGCCGGCGATGGCGCAGACAATCACAATGACAACAACGATGCCGATGATGACGGTAATCATGATGTCTCCGTTTCGAATGGCCGCGGCGGCATGCGCCAGCTGCCGTTGGTATAACGCTACTAGTATACCCGCAACGTTTTGCCGTGCCGAACTTTCCGGTAAGCGTTGTGTTTTCGGCGGGGTTGGCACCGGGGCAAAGCGTGCGAGGTACAGGTGTAAGATATGCGACAGATTGACGAGTGTTGTCTTTGCCCTGAGGATGGCGATACCAGTGGACCTTCGCATTAAGAAAACCTACCGCGCCCTGTTCGATGCTTTCACCGAGCTTCTCGAGGAGCATCGTTTTGAGGACCTGACGGTTGCCATGCTGTGCGACCGCGCCATGATTCGCCGCACGACGTTCTATAAGCACTTTCGCGACAAGAACGATTACTTTGCCTTTTATATCGATGAGCTCATGTCGGGCTTGCCGCAAAAACAGCCCGATGAGGCCGGCGCAGTGTCTGCCGAGGACGTGCGCGCGCTTCGACACGCGATTTTGGACGATGCCATGGATTTGATTCTGGCGCACGAGCAGCTCATGGATAACATTTTGGCAAGCAGCATGTCGGGCATGTTGACCAACGTTATTTGCGACCGCATTGCCCGCTCCATCCGCGAGCGTGTGATGAACGTGCTTGCCGAGGATGCCCTGGCCCCCGTGTCACTCGAGACGACGTCTGAGTTTGTCGCCGGCGGTATTATTCGACTTTTCACGATATGGTGGGAATCGGGCCACGATCTTGAGCGTCGACCTGAGATAGCCGACGTGGTCGATGCACTGTTTGAGCGGACCATGACACCGGTGCATCACTAGAAGTGGCGGAGAGAGGGGGATTCGAACCCCCGGAACGCTCTCGCGCTCAACGGTTTTCAAGACCGCCGCATTCAACCGCTCTGCCATCTCTCCGTGAGTCGTAATGATAGCATCGTTTTGGATTTGCAACAGGGAAGGCGAACGATGACGATCACCGAAATCGATGAGAAGTTCATGCGCGAGGCACTGGTCGAGGCGCGCGCCGCCGCGGTAGTGGGCGAAGTGCCCATTGGCGCTGTGGTGGTGCGTGCTGGTGAGATTGTCGCGCGGGCACATAATCGTCGCGAGCTCGACCAGGACCCTTCGGCGCATGCAGAGTTCGCGGCCCTGTGCGCTGCCGCTCGGTCGCTCGGTCGCTGGCGCCTTTCCGATTGCACGGTCTATGTAACGCTCGAGCCTTGCTGCATGTGCGCGGGTCTCATGGTCAACGCGCGCGTGGGCCGCTGCGTATACGGTGCCGCCGATGCCAAGGCGGGCGCGCTGGGATCCCTATACGATTTGAATGCCGACTCGCGCCTGAATCATCGGTTTAACGTGACGGCTGGGGTCCTGGCGGATGAATGCCGCGAGCTGCTGAGTAGCTATTTTGGCGGTCTGCGCGGAGCGGGTGGCAGCGGCTGCGGCTGCGGTCCGAACCTTGAGGCGCATGCCGCCCACGCCGCGGCGCTTGCAGGTGCCGGTGAGGATGCTGGCATGGCGGTTGACTTTGGTCCTGCGTGTCGCCGACCCCGCCGTGTGCTGTTGGCGATTGACTCCTTTAAGGGCAGCGTTTCGAGCGCGCAGGCGGAGGCGGCGGTTGCCGAGGGCATGCGCCGTGTGTGGTCCGATGCCCAGGTGGCCGCATTGCCGCTGGCGGATGGCGGCGAGGGAACGCTCGATACCGTTGCCGCCTGCGGTGGCGAGCTTGTGGCCTGCGAGGTTGCAGGCCCCTTTGGCGAGCGTGTGCCTGCCCGGATGTTAGTGGACGGCGAGCACGAGTCGGTTGTTATTGAGATGGCCGAAGCAGCAGGCATCGGGTACTCACCTTGCACGGAATCGGCGGCGCTGGCTGCTACAACCTATGGCGTGGGCGAGCTGATGCTCCGTGCAGCTCGTGTCGGGGTAAAGACTATCTATATTGGCTTGGGCGGCAGTGCCACCAACGACGGTGGCGCCGGCATGCTGCAGGCGCTGGGCGCGCGTGTGGTCGATGATCGGGGCTGCGATGTCGCCCCCGGTCTTGCGGGCCTTGAACACGTGGCGAGCGTTGATTTGGAGCCGGCGCTGCAGGCTTTGGATGGCGCTCGCATCGTTGTACTCTCCGATGTCGAGAATCCGCTCGTAGGGCGTCGCGGCGCGCTTGCGGTGTTCGGCGGACAGAAGGGTCTGCCGACGGATGATGCCGAGGCGCTGGGCAAGTACGACAGCTGGATGGTCGGCTACGGTCGCTTGCTCGACGCTGCGATTGCCGGAGCTCGAGCCCAGGGTTTGTTGCGCACACCCGAGGGCGCACGGACATTTGGCTCGGTGCTCGGTGTGCCCGGCGCGGGCGCTGCCGGTGGCTTGGGCGCGGCGTTGCTGGCGCTCGGTGCGGAGCTGCGCTCGGGTGTAGAGACGGTGCTCGATCTCGTGGGGTTTGACGAGCGCGTGCGCGATGTCGACCTGGTCATAACGGGCGAGGGCAATATGGATGAGCAATCCGCCGCCGGTAAGGCGCCGGTGGGTGTGGCTCGCCGCGCCAAGCGATATGGCAAGCCGGTAATCGCTGTCGTGGGCGGTCGCGCTGACAACCTCGATGCGGTGTATGGGCAGGGCGTCGACTTGGTGCTTCCGATCTGCCGCAAACCCATGTCCCTCGACCAGGCGCTCGAACCACGGGAAGCCACAACCAACCTCATCTGTGCCGGCGAGTCTGCCGCGCGAGCCTACGACCTCGCCCGCCTCTAAAACCCATCTCTCTTTAAGTTGCGGTGAAATACGGAGTGTTTTTGCCTTTAAGGTGCCAATTCAGTCCGTATTCCACCACAGCTTCGAGAATGGCCATCCGAGGCTGGCCGCCTTGGGCCTTGGATCGGACCGTCCGCCATGAAATGCGGCCATCTACTACGTTTAGCCGGGCACCCTCGACCATCCCGGAATATGCGAAAACAAAACCGCAGGTAGACGGCTTGCCGATTTTCGAAAAAGCCGGCTATGGTTGACCCCTGCGGCCTAAACGTAGTAGATAGGCCCTTTTCGTGGCACAGCGTCAGACCAGTCTTTTTGGGACGGGGCTTATTTGACAACTTGTCGATCTGATTGCCCAAGTAGTCAAAAAGCCCCGTCCCAAATTAGCTACCTTGCCCCATCGGGCGGGAGCAGGTAAGATATATCGAGCGCCTAGCGCGTTCGATGGGTTCGGATGACGACATGTTCCGAATCTGGTCAGGTCCGGAAGGAAGCAGCCATAAGGAGCCTCTGTCGGGCATCCGAATCCATCGAGCGCGCTAGGCGCTTTTTTGGTGCCGCGACATGGCCCGGCCGGCGGCGAGGTGTTTGGTGTCTCGCTGGTCCTCGGCTTCGCCTGCGGGATCGCTCGACTACCAAGCGCCCTGCCGGCACTCGCGGGTAGCCGACCAAAACCACCTGAAGGGTCACATTTATCTGAATAATTTAATCCCGTGTCTTTTGCTGCTCGTTGGCGTTGTCTGGAGCGCGGTGGCTACGTGGTTCAAGAGACGGCGGCATTGCCATCTGTTTTTACAAGTAAAGAGGCTCGTTTCCCTAGGTTGGGGAAACGAGCCTCTTTTTGTCTCTGGGTTTGTGGATTGGCGGAGGTAGTATGTTCTGGCAGCTATTTTGAGTTCTTGAGGCGGCGTGTGGCTGTGGCGGTTATTCCGAGTCCTGCGACGGCGATTCCTGCTAGTGCGATTGCGCTCGGCGTTGTGTCGCCTGTGTTTGCGAGCTTGCCGGCGGTCGTATTCGCTTGCTTGCCGTTGCCCGTGTTCGCCTGCTTGGAGGAGCTCGGTGCGGTGTCTTTGCCGGTCGCGGGCGAGCTGGCGGGCTGTGCCGTCTCGGCCGGTTGCGCTGAGTTGGAGGGAGGCGTCGTCTCGGTCGGTTGCGTTATCTCGGGTGAGGCGGCCTTGTCTGCCGCGGCCTTTGCCTCTTCGTATGCCTTGTAGGCGTCGTCATAGGCCGCTTGTGCCTTTTCCAAATCGCCGAGGAGCGCATCTCGCCAGGCTATGAACTGGTCGATGTTGGCTTTATATTTCTCTGCAGAACTTTCACAGTCATTAACTCGTCTTTCCTGACTTTTGAGGCGGCGCTGGAACTCGTCAAGCTCCGTTTCACAATGATCTACATACGCTTTTGCCCCTACGATCTCATTTTGCAACTGCCTTATTTGCTGTTTAACAGTTTTGACAAGCTCCTCGTCGCCGAGTGCTTCGAGTGCCTTAAGCACCTCAAGTTTGTTGTCTAATTATGCCTGGAGCTCGCTTACCCGGTTGCCGGCCTCGTCGTATTTGGCTTGGGCTGCATCGATGTCCGCTTGCATGGCAGGAAGGGATTCTTTCGATTCGGCGGCTTGCGCCAACATCTCGTCGCGGTACTTTTGAAAACGGGCAATGTCATTATTAAAGCGCGCAATTTTCTCGGAACTCGCGGCCTTTTTTGCGGCTTCGAGGTTTTTGAGCGCTTCCTGCATGGCTGCATACGCTTTTTCTTTTTCGGTGGCCGCGTCTTCCGTCTGCAAGGCAACTGCACCGATGGGGGAGCTGGTTTCTGCCGCGATCGCCGTTACGGGGGCGATTCCCGCGGCAAGTGCCACGGAAAGGGCGATGCCCATAGTTGCTCGTCTTGCTCTTCTTGCGAGAATGTCGTTCATCTCGGCACCTCATTTCAAGGGTTGGCGACTCACTTGGTAGCACTAATGTAAGTATATCAGGCGATTAACCCGCTCTTGAATCTCGCCAGAAATGACGAGTTGTTTACGCTTCTTTTGGGCTCACCGTACTATCATGATTCGAATTGAATGTGGATGATGATAGGGAGCGCCTTTTTATGATTGAGCTGCTTAGGCGTTTTGGTGGTAAGTTTCGCCGGTATATGGTGATCGGCCCTGCGTGTAAGCTGATCGAAGTGATCTTTGACCTGCTGACGCCGCTGGTGATTGCCCAGATGATCGACAAGGGCATTGGCTCGCACGACGTGAGCGCCGTTATCCACTACGGTATGCTACTTGCCGCCATGGCCGTGATCGGCATCTCGTTTACGCTCGTCTGCCAAAAGATGGCGGCGCTCACCTCGCAGGGCATGGGCACCGACATTCGCGGCGCGCTCTACGAGCACATCAACAAGCTGAGCTATGCTGAGCTCGACCGCTTTGGCACGCCGTCGCTCATCACCCGCATCACCAACGACGTTAACCAGGTCCAGCTCGCTGTGGCGCTGGGCGTGCGCATGCTCATCCGCTGGCCCTTTCTAGCGGTGGGCTCCATGTGCGCGGCCCTTGCCATCGACCTTAAGCTCGGCATCATCTTTTTGATCTGCACGCCCGCCATTGGCCTGGTGTTCTGGGTTGTCATGGCGCGCTGCATTCCGTACTACAAGCAGCTGCAGGCAAAGCTCGACCGCATCGCGCTTATCTGCCGCGAGGGCCTTTCGGGCGCCCGCGTGGTTCGCGCCTTCGTGCGCGAAGATCACGAGCGCGAGCGCTTTGCGCAGGCCGCCGACGACCAGGCCAATACTGCCATCGCGGTGGGCAAGCTCTCGTCGATTCTCAACCCCGTCACGTTTTTGGTGATGAACCTGGGCGTGTGCGCCATCCTGTGGGTGGGCGGCATCCAGGTCAGCGTGGGCGAGCTTACGCAGGGCCAGGTCATGGCGTTTGTGAACTACATGACGCAGACCCTGACCTCCATCGTGTACGTCGCCAACCTGGTCGTGGTCTTTACCAAGGCGAGCGCCAGCGCGTCGCGTATCAACGAGGTGCTCAATTGCGTGCCGGGCATCACCGACGAGGGCAACCAGCCGGTCGCGCTGCCCAAGCCGGGCAATGTCGCTCCAGTTCCCGCGCTGAGCTTGAGCCATGCGAGCTTCTCGTTTGGCGCTGGCGCGGCCAATGCTGTCAACGATGTGACGCTGGAACTCCCGCTGGGCAAGACGCTCGGCATTATCGGCGGTACGGGTAGCGGCAAGTCCACGCTCGTCTCGCTCATCCCGCGCCTGTACGATGCGAGCACCGGCAGCGTGAGCGTGATGGGCGCCGACGTGCGCACCTGGCCGCTCGACCAGCTGCGCCGTGTGGTCGCGACCGTTCCGCAGCGCGCATCGCTGGTGAGCGGCTCCATCCGCAGCAACCTGACCTGGCGCGATGAAGCTGCGACCGACGAGGAGCTCTGGGCGGCACTCGACATGGCGCAGGCCAGCGAGTTCGTGCGCAACAAGCCGCAGGGCTTAGACGCCCCGGTCGAGGCGGGCGGCAAGAACTTTAGTGGTGGCCAGCGTCAGCGCCTGACTATCGCGCGTGCCTTGGTTGGTTCGCCTCAGATATTGATCATGGATGACTCCGCGTCGGCGCTCGACTTTAAGACTGACGCGGCGCTTCGCCATGCCATTCGCGAGCGCAGCGTGCGCGGTGCCGCCGAGGGCGGGCTGCCGCTGACGACTGTCATCGTGAGCCAGCGCGTCTCGACCGTGCGCGATGCCGACATGATCTGCGTACTCGACCACGGCTCGGTTGCGGGCCTGGGCACGCATGACGAGCTGTACGCGACCTGCCAGCTCTATCGCGAGATCTGCCAGTCGCAGCTGCGCCGCGAGGAGCTCGAGGGCCAGCAGGGGAGTGCGGCGCCCGCGTCCACCCCAGGCGCCCCGACCGCCCCCGCATCTGTCTGCGCAAAGGAGGGCTGCTAAAT
Organism: Collinsella sp.; assembly: GCA_048230835.1. Lineage (GTDB taxonomy): Bacteria > Actinomycetota > Coriobacteriia > Coriobacteriales > Coriobacteriaceae > Collinsella. The sequence goes on along the minus strand of DBFALE010000013.1, from coordinate 23,519 downwards.
GAATCCGTATACTTCTTCCGGTTCGGTCGCCACGATGACGGCCAACGTGTCCGGCAACGATAACCTCAACGACCTGGGCGACGGTCCGCGCCAGCCCGGCGACCCTGAGCGCTATCCCGTGGGCGCGGTGACCCGCCGCCTGATGGGCTACGTCCGTCCGCACCGTATTTCGTTTGCGGCGTCGTTTGTGAGCGCCGCCATCTCGGTGATTCTGCAGCTCTACACACCTATTCTCATCGGCGAGGGCATCGACCTGATCGTTGCTGCCGGGCAGGTGGACTTCGATGCGCTGCTGCCGCTCGTTACCAAACTCGCGCTCGTCGTGGTGGGAGCAGCGTCCTTCCAGTGGCTGCAGGGCTACTGCGTCAACCGCCTGTCCTACGAAACGGTGTGCGACATGCGCGTGGAGGCGAGCGATAAGCTCAGCCGCATGCCGCTCAGCTTTATCGACAGCCATGCTCACGGCGACCTCATGAGCCGTGTGGTCAACGACGTCGACCAGGTGGGCGACGGTCTGCTGCAGGGCTTCACGCAGCTCTTCACCGGTGTTATTACCATCGTGGGCACGCTCGCGTTTATGCTTTCCATCAACCTGACCATGACGCTTGTGGTGGTACTCGTCACGCCGCTTTCCATTTTTGCAGCCGGCGCCATCGCCAAGCTTTCCAACAAAAGCTTTACGGCACAGCAGCGTATTCAAGGGCAGCTCGGTGGTCATATCGAGGAGTACGTAGGCGAGCAAAAGCTAATCGACGCCTTTGCCTACGGCCCGAACGCCCAAGCGCGCTTCGACGCGCTCAATGCCGAGCTCTACACCGCGGGCGAGCGCGCGCAGTTTATGGGTTCGCTCTCCAACCCCGGCACGCGCTTTATCAACAACATCATCTATGCCGTGGTCGCTGTGATCGGCTGCGTGGGCGTGATCACGGGCGTGCCCGCGGCGCTTACGGTGGGCGGCGTGCAGATCTTCCTGTCCTATGCCAACCAGTACACCAAGCCGTTCAACGAGGTCACCAACGTCATTACGCAGATCCAGACCGCGTACGCCTCGGCGCGCCGCATGTTTGCGCTGCTCGATGCGCGCGAGCAGGAGCCCGACGCGTCGGACGCTGTAGAGCTTGCCGCCCCGCAGGGCGAGGTGACTTTTGAACACGTGGACTTTAGCTACGTGCCCGACCGCAAACTGCTGCAGGACATCTGCATCGAGGCCAAGCCCGGCATGCGCTTTGCCCTGGTCGGCCCCACGGGCTGCGGCAAGACGACGCTCATCAACCTGCTGCTGCGTTTTTACGATATCGATGCCGGCCGCATCATGGTCGATGGCCGGTCTTCGCGTGACTACACGCGCGCAAGCCTGCGCCGTGCCTTTGGCATGGTGCTGCAGGATACGTGGCTGTTCGAGGGCACCGTGGCCGAAAACATCGCTTACGGTTGTCCCGATGCTACGCGTGAGCAGATTGTCGAGGCCGCCAAGCGCGCTCATGCGCATAAGTTTATCGTGCAGCTGCCAGGCGGCTACGATACGGTGATTGGCGAGGACGGCGGCACGTTTAGCCAGGGCCAAAAGCAGCTGCTGTGCATCGCGCGCGTTATGCTCACCGATCCGGCTATCTTGCTGCTGGACGAGGCGACTTCGAGTATCGATACGCGCACCGAGCTGCAGGTGCAGGCGGCATTCGACGAGCTTATGGCCGGCCGCACAAGCTTTGTGGTGGCGCACCGCCTGTCGACGATCCGCAACGCCGACTGCATTCTGGTCATGCGCGACGGCCAGATTATCGAGCGCGGCACGCACGACGAGCTGCTAGCGGCAGGCGGCTTCTACGCCGAACTCTACCGCAGCCAATTCGCCCAGTGAGCAAGCCCGTGGGGCAAATTAATCAATCGACAGACGGTGGTTTACATCTGTCACGTTAGTACTAAGATATTCATCTAATAAATTGCATTAGTGGCTTTAGTTTTGGGGGATACGAGGCAACGTGACTATGACGTGCTCTTTGGTGGTTAACAGCAAGAGCGGTAATACCAGGATGGTTTCGGGTGCGATCAAGCGTACGCTGCAGGCTGCGGGTGTTGAGTTTGTCCATGCCGCGGCGTTGAGCGACGATGCGGATGCAGATCAGGTTGCGCTCGAGGCGCAGGGCGCCTGCGCGGCCGACACGGTGCTCGTCGGTTTTTGGTGCGACAAGGGCGCGTGCACGCCTTCGGTCGCGGCGTTGCTCTCCGCCTTGCACGGCAAGCGCGTGTTCCTGTTTGGCACCTGCGGCTTTGGGGCCGACCAGAGCTACTATCAGCAGATTATCGACCGCGTAACTTCCAATTTGGCTGGGGATGCCGAGCTTGCGGGCTGGGCGATGTGCCAGGGCAAGATGGGCCCCGCGGTCAAGCAGCGCTACGAGGCCATGCTCGAGCAAGATCCCGAAAACGTCCGATTTAAGATGCTGCTCGACAACTGGGTTGCCGCAAAGGATCACCCCACCAAGGAGGATCTGGATAACATGGCTGCAGCCGCCAAGAAGGCCGTGCTGGGAGAGTAGCTTCGCCGTTCGCGGTGCCGCGCGTTCAATCGTACAAACGTGAAAGCCTCGAGATTCTCGAGGCTTTTTTCTTGACACTTGTGGACGCAACCGTGGCAAGCGTTTGGGGTGACATTTTCCATCACCTCGATGACGAGACCGTCCTGGACGACACGCTCTCATGCGTTCGCTGGATGTATTCAAAGTGGGACGGGCTTTCCGGATGGATGGGGTTTCGGAAAGTGTGTTCCGGAATTCGCCTTTGGAGTGGGATGCAGTTTCCGGTTGAGGGCTCTGGCGGAAAATGCGACCCGGAATTTGCGATCGGAGTGGGATGGAGTTTCCCAACGGAGCCACAAGCGGAAACTGCATCCCACTCCGGACGTGGATTCTGGGACACGGTTTCCGGATGCAAAAAGGCCACATGACGTGGCCTTCAACTTATTTATGTTCGGCGATACACCCAAGACAAGCCACGCCCCAACATCAGGGCGTCTGTCCAGGCGGAGGCATATAAGGTTCATCGCGAGTTCCGCACGCAAAGAAGGCCACTTAATGTGGCCTTCGTCTTGCGCAGGACTGTCCGAGCAGGGAACCTTATATGCCTCCGCCTGGACAGACGTTTCAGTTGTGGCTCAGCAGCTAGCAGCTACTTGATCTTGGTCGTACCCGGTGCCAGGTTGGGGTCGGTTTCGTTGGCCTCGGTCTGGAAGTGCTCGGTGTACACGTTCTTGCCGTCGCGGAACATCTCGTAGTACTGCATCTTGGCGTAATCCTCGCGCGCCTTGGTGGCGGCTGCTGCGGTGGCGTCGTCGCCGGTGACGTTGGAGGAGAGCGCCCAGCGCAGGCTGGCGTCCTCGTAGCCCACGGAGTTGATAGCGGGCAGCGACTCGCGCAGCGTCATGTGCGCCTTCTGATAGTCGGTCAGCGGTGCGCCGATCAGCTGCATCAGCTGCGTGGACAGGTAGTTGGTGGACAGGTCGTCGACCTCGCTTGTCTGGTCGCAGCCGGCAACGTCGTAGTTGGCCCAGATGATGTAGTCGGTCTGCCACAGGCGCTCCTGGTGGGTGGCGTCATCCTCGTTGGTAAACCACTTGTCATTGAACTTGGACGGGAAGAACGGCTGGTGATCGCCCCAGAACACCACGACCACCTTACGGTCGAGCTTGCTCAGGGCGTTGAGGAAGTAGCGCAGCGCCTGGTCGGACTGCTCGATGCACGAGACGTACTCATCGACATCGGATAGCGTGCCGTCCTCGACGGTCTTGGCGTCCAGGTCGGTCGTGTCGATGTTCAGGTGCATCTGCTTGTCGACCGGCAGCAGGCCCGTATCGTAGCCCGAGTGGTTCTGCATGGTCACGTCGAAGATAAACTGCGGATCGGCGTTCTGGTCGAGCAGCTCAAGAATCTTGTCGTAGGTAGCCTGGTCGGTCACCATGCCGCGCAGGGTATCGGCGCCCTGGAAATCGTTGATGGACAGGAACTGGTCAAAGCCAAAGTCCTTGTAGACGTTCTCACGGTTCCAGTTGGTCGCGTGGTTGGGATGCATGGCCGTGGTGGAATATCCGAGCGACTTGAACTGCTCTGCCAGGTTCCCGGTCGTTTCCATGTTGTAGATGGTGTAGGGGTACACGCCCGAGCCCAGGTTGGCCATGGAGTTGCCTGTCATAAACTCAAACTCGGTATTGGCGGTACCGCCGCCGTAGGCGCTCACGTAGAGCTTGCCGCGGCTGAGGCAGTTGGACAGGCTCTTAAAGTACTGCGGACCCTCGTAGCCAGCGCGCATGTTCTGGTAGATGGATAGGTCCGAGAACGTCTCGTTCATGATGGCGATGACCGTGGGCTTCTCGCTATCGAATTGCTCCTTTGCGGCGGTGCGCTCGTCACTCTTGGCGGCGTCGGACTTGTCGTAGGCCTTGGCGTACTTTTTGAGCGTGGCCCTGGCATCGTCGACGGAGTAGTCGGCGGGTTTGGGCGGCTTGATGGACTGCGCCGCGCTAATGAAAGCGGGCAGGTAGCCCTCGCGCCAGTAGCTCTCGAGCGGGCGCCAGGTGTAGACGGTGATGCCGAGGGTGTTGTAGTAGTCGATAAGCGTGACGTGAGCGGTCACGCCGCCCAGGCACAGCACGGCGACGAGCAGATTGGTGAGCAGCATGCGCTTGGCGTTGGCGGCGCCCTTCTGACGGTGCGGTGCCACCAGGCCGGCGTACTCGCACAGCAGCATGGCGATGGCGGTAAAGCCCATGGACAGCACGCAGAACAGTGAGATCGAGAAGGTGTAGCCGGTGCCGGCGACCGCGGCGGCGGTGGAGATGGCCGAAAGGTCGCCCGGCTGGATGGGCATGGATTTAAACGTGATGACGAAGAACTCGGCAATGCCCAGGACAAAGAGGGCAAAGGCCAAGACCGCGGGGGCTGCGCCGTGGCGCTGGAACAGGAAGAACAGGCCGACCATGAGCGTGGTGATGATGGCCCACTCGAGCAGGATGCACAGGGGGTAGACCCAGGTAAAGTCGTGGTTGGACGAGACCTCCATGCCCAGCAGCGCAAAGACGCCGGCGAGCAGCAGGCACAGGACGGCGGCGACGAGCGGTTTACCCACAAAGGCTCCGCGCAGGCGGGCGAGCTTGCCGGTGGGGGCGGGGGCGTCGGGCCCGGCGAACGCAAAGACGCGCGGGGCGATGCGGTCGCGGGCGATGCTGGCCCAAGCGCAGCCGGTGAGGATGGCGTTGGTCAGGATGAGCATCACGAAGGCGAGCGGCTCGTTCTGCGCGACGAGGCCAATAGCGCCCCAGACGGTCAAAAAGAGCTGGAACAGGCCGAAGGCGACGCTCCACCCAAGAGCGCTTTTGGCAACGGTGCCCGACTGAGCGCGAATGGCCTTGGCCTCGCGCAAAACAAGGTAGACGGTCGCCGCAAGACCGACGAGCGAGATGGCGGCAGCGAACATGCTGAGACTCCTCACAAACTTAAAACCTACGAAAGCGGGGGTTTACCCGATTGTTACCTAAATATGCACTGCATTTGCGGGCTGCGCACAACAACCAGCCATATTAACGCGCATGTGCGGCGGTGTGGCGCAATGTAGTGGCGACCTGCGCGATAATGGACGGGAATTACACGGAAACGTAAAGGCTTCTTAAAGAAATGGCGAGGGCAGGGCGATGAACGAGCAGGTTTGCAAGGCGGACATGGGCGGCGGCGGAGCTGCGGGCGTGGATACGTGCGGCTATCCGGTCGAGACTACGGGCAACACGGTGCTGGACATCTTGGAGCGCCGTTCGTCCACGCGCGCTTTTGCGCGCGATGACAATGACCGTCCCGTGGCGGTGACCGACGAGCAGCGTGCAGCGATTCTGCATGCGGCGAGTCGCGCGCCGTCGGCGGGCGCCATGATGATGTATTCCATCATCAGTATTCGCGAGCAGGCTACGCTCGATCGCTTGGCCGACCTGTGCGACCACCAGCCCATGATCGCCAAGGCACCCTGGGCACTAATATTTGTGGTCGATTATGCCAAGTGGATCGATCTGTTTGAGCATGTGGGCTGCTTTGAGCCCGAGTTTGTCGAGCGCACGGGCAAGGCGCCCCGCCGTGCGCCGGGTTTGGGCGACTTTGCCATCGCGGCCCAAGACGCCGTGATCGCTGCGCAAAACGCCGTGGTTGCCGCCGAGGCCCTGGGGCTGGGGAGCTGCTACATCGGCGATATCGTCGAGAATGCCGAGGAAGTCGCCGAGCTGCTCGATCTGCCGCCCTATACCATGCCGCTATCGATGCTCATCATCGGCACGCCCCGTAAGGAGCGTCCGGCGACCGCACACCCCGTGGTGAACCTGGTGCACGAGGAGCGCTACTGCCGTGCGGATGCCGCGACCATGGACGCGCAGGTGGACGAGATGGACGCGATGTTCCGTCCGCACGCCCGCGAGGTGGGGGAGCGCGTCGCGGATATCTATACCCGCAAGCACACCAGTCCCTTTATGGCCGAGATGAGCCGCTCCATGGAGTGGTGGTTCAAAAATTGGCTCGGAAAATGACGGATGTGACAAAGGGACCGTCCCTTTGTCACATTCCATATCGCCGCGGTGGCCTAAAGGCCGTATAAATGTTTATCTAGCTGGGAAAACAGTGCCATTCAAACATGGGCCGATTATCTATAATCCCTTCGAACATTAAAGTTGGGAGGAAACCGGCTTATGGAACAAAAGGCCAAGGAGGCAGCCTCGCACGCTGCGATTCCTGTGAGCATCTCGGCGATGCTCGTCACGCTGGGCGTGGTGTATGGCGATATCGGCACCAGCCCCATGTATGTAACCAAGGCACTCGTTGCCGGCAACGGCGGCATCGGAAGCGTCACGGAGGAGTTCGTGCTCGGCGCGCTCTCCCTTGTCGTGTGGACGGTCACGCTGCTGACGACCGTCAAGTACGTGCTGATCTCGCTGCGCGCCGACAACCACGGCGAGGGCGGTATCTTTGCTCTGTACAGCCTGGTCAAGCGTTGCGGCAAGTGGCTCATCATCCCCGCCATGCTGGGCGGCGCCGCATTGCTCGCTGACGGCATCCTGACGCCCGCTGTTACCGTTACCACGGCCATCGAGGGCCTGCGCACCATCCCGGCGGTCCATGCCGTGTTGGGTGACGATCAGGGCCGCGTCGTGGCCATCACGCTTGCCATCATCATCGCGCTCTTCTTGGTACAACGTATCGGTACGGCCAAGATCGGTCACGCTTTTGGCCCCATCATGACGCTGTGGTTCCTGTTCTTGGGCGGCACGGGTCTGTTCTTTGTCTTCCAGTACCCCGCGGTGCTGCTGTGCCTCAACCCGCTGCGTGGCATCGGCTTTTTGTTGAGCCCCAACAACCACGCGGGCATCATGATTCTGGGCAGCTGCTTCCTTGCCACCACCGGTGCCGAGGCGCTCTATTCCGACATGGGCCACGTGGGCCGCGGCAACATCTACGCTACCTGGCCGTTCGTTAAGTGCTGCCTGCTGCTTTCCTATATGGGCCAGGGCGCTTGGCTTATCAACAACGCCGCCAACCCCGAGCTCATGGGTATCGCTGACCTCAACCCCTTCTACCAGATGCTCACCCCGGGCCTGCGTCCCTTTGCCGTCGGCCTTTCCACCGTCGCGGCCATCATTGCCTCGCAGGCGCTCATCACCGGCGCATTCTCGCTGGTGTCCGAGGCCAGCCGCCTGGACCTTATGCCGCACATGCAGGTTTTCTACCCTGCTGAGACCAAAGGCCAGCTTTATATTCCCATGGTCAACAACGTCATGCTCGTGGGCTGCGTCATCGTGGTGCTGCTGTTCCAGAACTCGGCGCATATGGAAGCCGCCTACGGCCTTGCCATTACGCTGACTATGATGTGCACCACGATGCTGCTCTTCTTCTACCTGCACGAGGAGCGCAAACTCAAGGTTGCTCCGTGGATCTTCGCGGCCTTCTTCCTTTTGCTCGAAGGCTTCTTCTTCGTGAGTTCGCTCACCAAGTTCTTCCACGGCGGCTACTTCACCATCCTTATGGCCATGCTCATCATGGGCATTATGGTGTGCTGGTACAACGGCACGGCGGTCGAGCAGCGCCAGTTTACGCTGCTGCCGCTGCGCAGCTACCTGCCGCAGCTCAAGCGCCTGCGCGACGACGACCGTTACGAGCGCATGAGCGACAACGTCGTGTACCTGACCAAGGACACCCATACCGACTACATCGACCGCGATATCGTCTATTCGATCTTGGACAAGCATCCCAAGCGCGCCCGCGCCTGGTGGTTTGTGAATGTCGAGACCATGGACGAACCGCACACCTTTGCCTATTCGGTCGAGACGTTCGGCACCGACTACGTGTTCCGCGTGCATCTGTACCTGGGCTACAAGATCAACCAGCGCGTCAATGCCTACCTGCGTCAGGTTGTTCAGGACCTGGCTGCCACCGGCGAGTTGCCGCCGCAGACGCATGACTACTCGGTCTACAAGGATCCGGGTAACATCGGCACGTTCAAGTTCGTCCTGATCCGTAAGCTTCTGGCGCCCGAAAGCGATGTGGAGCCCAGCGAGCGTACGGCCATCACGCTCAAGTACATCATCCGTCGCGCCGCCGGCACGCCTGCGCGTTGGTACGGCCTGGAGAACTCCAACGTGAGCTTTGAGTACGTGCCGCTGTTCACCAAGTTCAAAGCCGTGAACAAGATGCAGCGCCTGGCCCCCAACGAGCGCCCGTAGTCGACGCTCGAGGTTTGTCTGCGAACGGGCGGGCTTGTATTGATGGGGATTGAGTCCTGGGAGGAAACCATGGATGCAAAGGTGCTTGACGGTTGCGATCTTGCTGCCGAGATGGTGCGTGAGGCACGCGCCGATGCCGCCGAAGATCGGTTCTTTACGAATCGTGCCAACATGGACATGGCCGATCGCGTGATTTCGATCGTGGTGACGGTGCTTGTCGCGGCGTGCGTGTGCGCACTGCTCGCGCACGTGCTGTTTGTCTAACGACCGCAGGTTGCAAAGGCTTTACACTTGGAACCACCACAAGGGGAAACCACCACAAGGGTGCCTGTCCCCTTTGTGGTGGTTTTTGTTTTTGAGAGAGGGGCGGGACGCTGATGGACGTTCGTACGGACGGCGATATTGCCGATAGTTTTTGGTGGCGGCGCACAACGCTGACGCGCCGCACTCCTCTGTATGACGCCTGCGTATCGGTGGGGCTGCTGGTCGCGGCGACGATTGTGGGCGCGCTGCTCGACCATCCGGGTCTCGCGCCGAGCATCATGATCGTCTATGTGTTCGCCGTTCAGCTGTGCGCATTCTTTACCTGGAGTCGCCTGTATTGCTTGCTGAGCTCGGCTGCCGCCGTGGCACTCTACAACTTCTTGTTTGTCGACCCGCGCTACTCGCTGTCGCTTATCGACCGCGTCTATCCCGGCATGTTCTTCATCATGTTCGTGGTCTCGCTTGTGTCGAGCTCGATTGCGTTGGCCCTGCGCCGCGCCTTGGCACAGGCTGCCGCCAGCGACCGCCGCACGCATATGGTGCTCGAGACCAACCGCATGCTGCAGCGGTGCGCCGATCAGCAGCAGATTGTCCATGCCATGGCAACGCAGCTGGCGCGTCTTTCGGGCTGTCCGGTCGTGTGGTACAGCGCCGACGCCGAGGGCGATGACCTGCTGCCGCGTGCGACATACACGGCCGTGGGCGATGCCGCGCCGGTGCATGAACTGGCGCCGCAGATGCCGCCGCGGCTCTCGGCGTCCGCCTATGTGGGAACGCCGCTCGATGCCACCTATGGCGGATCGGCGTTTTATGGCATCTACCTGACGGTTCGCACGGGCGACGGCTTCGTCCGCTCGGGCGACCCCGCCTCGGTGGTGGGCGTGCTGGCTATCGTTGCCGAGCCCGACGTGCTGACGCATGAGGAGCGGACACTTGCCGATGCCATCGTGAGCGAAGGCGAGCTGGCGCTCGACCGCGCCCGCGCCATGGAGGCCCGCGAGGAAGCGGCGGTGCTCGCCAAAAACGAACAGCTGCGCGCCAACCTGCTGCGCTCCATCTCGCATGATCTGCGCACGCCGCTTACCAGTATTTCGGGTAATGCCGACGTGCTGCTCGATCAGGGCTCGACCGGCACCGCGGTGCTCGATGCCCAGACGCGCCGCGGCCTGCTTCTATCCATTCGCTCGGATGCGCTGTGGCTCAACGCCACCGTCGAGAATCTGCTCGCCATCACCAAGCTCGAGGGTGGCGGTATGCGCCTGTCGACCACGCTCGAGCTCATGGACGATATCGTCGAGGAGGCACTGCGCCACGTAAATCCGGCCGTGCGCGAGCACGACCTTAAGGTGGTGGCGTGCGATGAGCCGGCGCTCGTCAACGTCGATGCACGCCTGATGGTGCAGCTGGTGGTGAACCTAGTGAACAACGCCATCACCTATACGCCGTTGGGTTCGCATATTGTTATTTCGATTAGCGTCGACGATGGACGTGTGGCGTGCTCGGTGGCCGATGACGGCCCGGGCATTGCGCCCGAGGACCGCGAGCGAATCTTTGAGTCGTTCTACACCGCCAACCACGGTCTGGCTGACAGTCGCCGCAGCGTGGGCCTGGGTCTTTCGCTCTGCCGCTCCATTGCGCTGGCGCATGGCGGTAGCATAGAGGTTGCCGCGGCGGACCCGCATGGCTCGGTCTTTACGATTGAGCTTCCTGCCGCCGACGTTTCGTTTGATAAGGAGTAGCGCCGTGCCGAACTCTGCCGTAAAACCGCTCATCTTGGTCGTTGAGGACGACCCTGCCGTTCGCAATCTTATTGTTGCTGCGCTCGAGGCGCACGGCTTGCGCCATATGGCCGTGGAGACCGCCCATGCCGCCATCGCCGCCGCCTCGTCGCAGACGCCGAGCATTGTGCTGCTCGATCTGGGCCTGCCCGATATGGACGGCGTCAAGGTGGTGGAGTCGGTGCGCGCATGGTCGGGCATGCCGATTATCGTGGTCTCGGCGCGCAGCGAGGATGCGGACAAAATCCGCGCGCTCGATGCCGGTGCCGACGACTATCTGACCAAGCCGTTTTCGGTCGAGGAGCTGCTCGCGCGTATTCGCACGACGCTCAGGCGCCTTTCGTATGCGCAAACGGGCGGTGTTGCCTCCGAGGGCTCGTTCGATACCGGTGAGCTGCATATCGATTTTGATGCCGGCATCGCCACGATGGATGGCGAGGAACTGCATCTGACGCCGATCGAGTATAAGCTCCTGTGCCTGCTGGCACACAACGCCGACAAGGTGCTGACGCACCAGTTTATCCTGCATGAGATCTGGGGCACGGCAACTAAGAGCGACCTGGCGAGCCTGCGCGTCTTTATGGGCACGCTGCGTAAGAAGATTGAGTCCGACCCCGCGCATCCGCGCTATATCCAGACGCACGTGGGTATCGGCTATCGCCTGGTCACCCAAGGCTAGATCGCCGGCCACCATCCCAATATGAGTTGCGGTGAAATACGGTCTAACTTTGCCTAATTCCAGGCAAAACAGTCCGTATTCCACCGCAACTTTTTTATTTGCCCTTGGGCTTGCTGGCGTAGAACTTCTTCTTTTTGGGCTTGCCGGCGACCGAGGGTTTGCCGTTGCCGGCAAGCCCTCGGTCGCCGGCCTGCGCGTGCGCGGGTGCTGCCGCACGGGGCTTGCGGGCCTCGGGATTGCGCAGTTCCTCGGTTCGCTCTGCAATCTCCTCGGCGCTAAAGCCGACCTCGGCCATGGCATCCTCGATGGGCAGGCGGCGCACGATATAGCAGTGGTGCACCTTCTGGTTGCGCGCGAAGTCCTCGGGGATGGTCTGTGCCGTAATGTCCTCCAGCACCACGCCCGCGCGTGCGAGCTTGCGCGTTTCGGGGCGGAAGCCGCGCAGGTTGCAGCTAAAGATGGCATGGCCGCCCTGTGCGAGCAGGCGCGACACGCCGGCCAAAAGCTCGACATGGTCGCGCTGGACATCCCAGGTGCGACGGCCCATCTTGGACGAGTTCGAGAACGTGGGCGGGTCGACAAAGATCAGGTCCCAGCGGTTGCGCGTCTGGCGCTGGTCGCGAATCCAGGCGAGAACGTCGTCGCGCACAAAATGATGCTGCGGACCCACAAAGCCGTTCTGGCGCATATTGCGCTCGGCCCAGTCCAGATAGGTGTTGGAGAGGTCGACCGTCACAGTCTCCTCGACGCCGCCGTCTGCCGCATAGCAGGTGGCGGTGCCGGTGTAGGCAAACAGGTTGAGGAAGCGGCGCGCCTGCTTGGCGTGCTCGCGCACCAGGTTGCGGGTGACGCGGTGATCCAGGAAGATGCCGACGTCCAGATAGTCGTCAAAGTTGACGGCAAAGGTAAGGCCGCCCTCTTCGATAAGCGGCAGACGACGGCGTGCGATATTGGCTCGCTCGCCTGATGCGCCCTTACCGGCGCCCTGCTTGCCGTACTGCGAGCCGCCGCGCGAACGCATGCGGGCCTTGGCGTGCACGTGTTCGGCGGGAACATCTAGGATGCGCGGCGCGATGGCCAGAATGTCGAGCATACGGGCCTGGGCCAGTGCGGGGTCGATGGTCTTGGGCGCGGCGTATTCGGCGATGACGAGCCAGCGGCCCGGCGTCTGCGGGCAGCCCTCGTACAGATCGATGGCGGCGGAGTAATCGGGCAGGTCGGCATCGTAGACGCGGTAGCAGCTCACGCCCTCGCGCTTTGCCCACTTGCGACGCAGGCGTGCGTTCTTGCGCAGGCGGTTGGCGAACTGCTCGGATTCGGGGATGAGCACGGGCAGCGGCTTGCCGTCGCCCAGGTCGAGCGTGGCGGCAGGCTCGGGCATGGGAGTGCCGGCGGCGTTGTCGTTGACTTCGTCGGCATCCGTGACCTCGGCCTCGGCATCCGCACTGGTCGCAGCCTCAAAAGCTGCGGCGGCGTGGTCGAGCGAAGGCCAGACTTCGACGGTCGCCTCCTCGTTGTTGGGCATGACGGCGATCGAGCGCTCGGGCTCGGCGTGGAGCGCGCGGGCCAGCAATCCATCGCGGGTGAGCGCGGCGACCGGCGCCGCGGCAAGCTCGGGCGCGCGGCGCAGCTCGCCGACCAGCGTCATGGCGTCGTGCATGAGCGAAAGCGGTGTCTCGGTCGTATCCGCGACCACGGCGGCACCGGCGACGGCGCCCGCGTGGTCCAGCACGGTGGCGGATTTGGCGGCGCAAAAATCGACAAAGCGCTTGTAGCCGGCGCACTTGACCATGCGCTCAGCGGTCTTGCGGGCGGCGGGGTCAACATCCACGGCCACGATGCGTGCCTGGCGCTCGCGTGCTGCCGCCTCGCGCTCGCGTTCCTCGGTAAGCAGCTGCTCCCACAGAGCGGCGTCGTGCAGCTGCCAGCCCTCAAAGCCCCAGCGCTCGCGTGCGGCGCCCGGGGCGCGGTCAGTCAGAATGTTCACGGCCTCCAGCAGCAGGCCGCCGCCGGCGCACGAGGCATCGACCAGCGTGGGCAGGGCCTCGTTCTCGTAGTCGTCGGCCGTCAACTCGCGCTCGCACAGTGCGGTCCAGCCGACCTGCGCCAGCACCAGGGAGGCGTAGTCGGGGCGCAGCACGTGCGCGCCCTCGCCTGCGCGGGTCGCTGCGGGCGGCAGGCGTTTGAACAGCGGGTCGCCCGAAAGGTCCAGGCTGATGCTCGCGCGGCGCTGGCGCAGCGAAAGCAACAGGTGAACGTCGGGATCGGCGGCGTCGACATCGGCGCGACGGCCCGTGGTCTCGGCCAGACGGTCGCACAGCGCGTCCTTGGCGCGCAGGGCCGAGAAGCGCGTGTTGCGCAGCTGCTCGGTCACGCCGCGGGCGGTGATGGCGATGGTGGCGCCGGGGCGGATGATGGTCTCCCAGGTGATGTCGTAAACGCTGTCGTACAGCTCATCGGCATCCTGCGCCTCAAAGCGCCCGAGTACCACGAACACACGGCTCGCCAGGCGCGACCACAGACAGGCGCGGTAGCCTTCTTCGAGCTCGCCCTCAAATGTAGCGCGGCCCTTCAGCCGGCGAACATGCGAAAGCCCGAGGCGTTTAAGCTCATCGGCGAGTGCGGACTCAAAGCCCTCGGGGCAGCTTGCGTAAAATTCCATGGGTGACCTCTCTGGTTGCGTCGCTCCATTATATGATGGATACTTCGTTTACTCTCGCCCCCGAAAGGAACCCATATGATTGATGCGTGCCCCGATTCCGCCGTGCTCTTTTTTGACGTGGACGGCACGCTGACGTCGTTCGATCCCGACAACATGACCGACAAGGACTTTTCGGCGGTTTGCCCCTCGCAGGCGGTCGTCGAGGCGTTTCATCGCCTGCGCAATGCGGGTCACCAGGCATTTATCTGCACGGGTCGTCCCTTGTGGCTGATTGCCGACGGTCTGCGTGCTTTGGAGCCTGCGGGTGTCGTTGCCATGGCGGGAGCGACGCTCGAGGTCGAGGGCCGCGTGGTGCATGAGGACTGCTTTGACGAGGACGTTATTGAGGAGCTTGCGCGCCGTATGGCCGCGGCAGGGATTGAGGCCTTTTTCGAGACCAACGTGGCTACTTTTGCCCTGGAACCCGCGGGTGTTGAGCAGTCGTCTCTGATCGGCACTTCTGTGGTGCACAGCACCGAGGAAATGCGCGTCGACGGCAGTCTGCGCGTGGGCAAGGTATGCCTCAGTGTGCCCAGTTTGGCTCGCGCGGCCAACGATGACGGCTTTATCGATCGCGAGTTTGAGCTGTGCAACACCGGTGGCCAGAATCGCGAGCTGAGCCCCAAGGGCATTGACAAGGGCGTGGGCGTGGCGCGAGCGCTGGAATACCTGGGTCGCACCGGCAACGCGCGCACCTTTGGCTTTGGCGATTCCGGCAACGATCTGGGTATGCTCGCCGCTGTCGAGACGGCCGTGGCCATGGGCAACGCTATGCCCGAGGTCAAGGCGCTCGCCGACTACGTGACTGATGATGTCGCACACGACGGCACCGTCACAGCGATGCAGCATTTCGGCCTCATCTAATGAATCCCACGTTCTGACGTTTGCTCAAACTGCGACTCTTTGCTTTTGCATGCTCAATCGATTTATCAATCCAAACACTGAGGTGTTTATACCGTTCGCCGAGAAGATAAAAAACCGCAGCTCACGCCTTGATAAACGTAGGTAAAGTGTTTAGCAGTTTAACGCCCATGTGCAAGCGAAAGGAATCAGGCAGATGGCAATCAAGGTGTTCGCTGACGGTGCAAACCTCGAGGGCATGCTCGACATGTACGAGAACGGCAACGTTCAGGGTTTCACGACCAACCCGTCCCTTATGAAGAAGGGCGGCGTGACGGATTACCGCGCGTTTGCCAAGGAGGTCCTGGCCCACATCACCGATGTGTCCGTCTCGTTTGAGGTCTTTGCCGACGACGTCGAGACCATGGAGGTCGAGGCGCGCGAGATCGCTACCTGGGCCGAGAACGTCTACGTCAAGATTCCGTGCGTGACCACCAAGGGCGAGTCCACCGCCGAGCTGGTGCGCAAGCTTTCGGCCGACGGCATCAAGGTCAACGTCACCACCATCTTTACGCCTACGCAGGTTGATGAGATGGTCGAGGCCGTCGACGCCGAGACGCCGTCCATCATCTCGCTCTTTGCCGGCCGCATCGCCGATACCGGCGTCGACCCCATTCCGTTTATGACGGAGTCGGTCAAGAAGGCCGCCGCAAAGCCCAACTGCGAGGTCCTGTGGGCGTCCACGCGCGAGCTCATCAACATTTACCAGGCCGAGGCCTGCGGTTGCCAGATCATTACGGTGCCCAACAGCATCCTGGCCAAGCGCAAGAACATTGGTCGCGACCCGTACGAGGTCTCGCTCGACACCGTGCGCGGCTTTGCCAAGGATATCGCGGCGCTCGGTTTCCATATCCTGCCGTAGCGCGAACACCGACTGTACCGTGGGCTGTTCGCTCCGGCCTTTCCTTTCCCTATCGCTCACGCGCTCCGCGAGGGTCGCGCTAGGCAAAGGAAAGGCCGGGGCTGCCGGTACGAGCTTGCCAGCAAGTTGGCGCTTGGCTTCCATATCCTGCCGTGGGCAAAGGTACCCCCGCCTGCGCCGTGCAAAATTGAGAGTATTCAGCAAGGTAAAGGTCTTTATCAGTTGACCGAAGCATGGAACGGCCCCCGTTTTGGCTCTGACGACGCTAAAACGGGGGCTGTTTTTTTGCTTTTTCGTCTCTGAGGGGCATCCGGAACGGTGGAATTTGCAGAATACTCGCGATTTTGCACATCGCTACAGGGGGTACCTTTGCTTTGGCGGTTTACTTGCCCTGTACCATGGTGAGGGAGATCTTTTTGCGGTCGCGATCGACCTTCTCGACCCACACCTTGACCGTGTCACCGACGCGCACCACGTCGCTCGGGTGCTTGACAAAGCGGTTGGCCAGCTTGGAGATATGCACGAGGCCGTCCTGGTGCACGCCCACGTCGACGAACGCGCCAAAGTCGACGACGTTGCGCACCGTGCCCTTGAGTTCCATGCCGGGTTCCAGGTCGTCGATGGAAAGCGCTGAGCGGCTAAAGACCACCTCGGGTGCGTCGTCGCGCGGGTCGCGACCGGGCTTCTTGAGCTCGTTGACGATGTCGATGAGCGTCAGGGTGCCGCAGTCCAGGTCGCTTGCCAGCGCCGAGATACTGCCCAGGCGGCGCTCGATGTCGGGCACGCCGCCACGGCTGAGCTCGCTGGCTTTAACGCCGGCGCGTTCCAGGACGGACGTGGCCACCTCGTAGATTTCGGGGTGGACGCTCGTCGCGTCGAGCGGGTTCTTACCGCCGCTGATGCGCAGGAAACCCGCGGCGTTGAGGTATGCCTTGGGTCCCAGCTTGGGGACCTTCTTGAGCTGGCGGCGATCGGTAAAGGCGCCGTTTTCCTCGCGGTAGGCCACGATGTTCTTGGCCACGCTCGGCGTGATGCCCGATACGTATCCCAGCAGGCTTGCGCTCGCGGTGTTTACGTCGACGCCCACGCGGTTGACGACGTCTTCCACCACGTGGCCCAGGGTACGCGAGAGCTCGGTCTGGTCAAGGTCATGCTGGTACTGGCCCACGCCGATGGACTGGGGCGGAATCTTGACGAGCTCTGCCAGCGGGTCTTGCAGGCGGCGGCCCAGGCTCATGGCGCCGCGCACAGTGACGTCCAGATCGGGGTATTCCTGACTGGCGAGCTCGGAGGCGGAGTACACCGATGCGCCGGCCTCGTTGACGATGGTGTATCGCAGCCCAGGCGCCTGCTCGGCAATGAACTCCGAGACGACTTCCTCGGTCTCGCGGCTGGCGGTACCGTTGCCGATGACGATGGTGTTGACGCCGTCCTTCTTGACGAGGCGGGCGAGCTCGCGCTTGGTGCCGGCGACGTCGTGGCGCGGCTTGGTGGGGTAGACCACGCTGTGGTCGAGCAGCTTGCCGGTCTCGTCCATGACGGCGACCTTGCAGCCGGTGCGGTAGCCCGGATCGAGCGCGAGCACGCGGGCGCCGCGCACGGGGCGTGCCGAGAGCAGGCCCTCGAGATTCTTGGCAAAGATATTGATGGCCTCGGTCTGCGCGCGGACGGTGAGCTTGGCGCGGGCCTCGCGCTCCAGCGAGGGGGCCATGAGGCGCTTGTAACCGTCGGCGATGGCGGCGTCAAAGACGGGCGCGAAGACGCCCTGGCGTCGGGGCCAACGGCTGCCGAGGCGTGCCGTGGCGGCAGCGCCGTCGACGTTCACGCGCACGCGGAGCTTGCCCTCGCGCTCACCGCGGTCGATAGCCAGCACGCGGTGGTTGGGTATACGGCGCAGCGGCTCATCATAGCTGTAGTACGGCTCGTAGGGGGTCTTCTCGGCGGGGTCGGTGGCCTCGACGACGATGTCGGCGGTGTTTTGCGTAAAGGCGCGCAGGTCGGCGACGTTCTCGGGGTCCTCGGCCACCGTCTCGGCCACGATGTCTGCCGCGCCGGCGAGCGCCTTCTCGGGCGTGTCGAAGCCGGCCTCCTCGTTGACGTATGCCGCGGCGGCGTCGAGTGCGCTGCCCTTGGCCGAGGCCTGCATGATGACCATGTTGGCGAGCGGCTCCAGGCCGGCCTCGCGGGCCTTTTGCGCGCGGGTCATGCGCTTTTTGCGGTAGGGCTTGTAGAGGTCCTCGACACGCTGGAGCTGCGTGGCCTCGCGAATCTGCTGTTCGAGTTCGGGCGTGAGCTTGCCCTGGGCGTCGATGAGCAGAATGACGTCCTCTTTGCGCTGCTCAAGATTGCGCAGGTAGGACAGGCGCTCGTCGAGTGCGCGCAGGGCGACGTCGTCCATGCCACCCGTTGCTTCCTTGCGGTAGCGCGAAATAAAGGGGATGGTGTTGCCCTCGTCGATGAGCTTGACGGCCGCCTCGATGTTGGCGGCCTTAAGGTTGAGCTCGCGGGCGAGCTGGGCGATAAGATCCATGGGACTCCTTGCGTTTAGGGTGCGTTTGCGGCACAGGGCTACCAAGGATACCACCCGTCCCAAAAGGCTGTTTTGGGGCCGCGCCACGAAAACGGCCTATCTACTACGTTTTACCCATATGGGTCGACCATTCCCCGGTTTTCAGAGAATACGCAAGCCGTCTACCTGCGGTTTTTATTTCGCGAAATTCGGCATGGTTGAGGGCGATCGGTTAAGCGTAGTAGATAGGCCCATTTCGTGGCGAACGAATCAAGCCGAGGTGCAAAATAGCCCCCGCCCCAGAAAAATCGTCGGCAAGGTAGCAAAATGCCCCGCGGGCAGGAGGCTGCTCGCGGGGCAAAGAAGAGGGGCTTGTTGGTGACGGACCGAAGGGTTCGGCATGGGGTTTCTGCCGCGGTCGCTCTTAAGGCATTACAGCTCGACGAGCTGGCCGGTCTCGGCGGCCTCCTTGATAGCGTTGAGAAGCGTGAGCGTCTTAACGTTGTCGGCGGGGGTCACGACGGGCTCGACCTCGCGGCGGACAACCTTCACAAAGTGCTTGAGCTGCATCTTGTGCGGCAGTGCCGGGTCGACGGCCGGAATCTCCATCTGCAGCGGCTTGTGCCAGTTGGAGGCGCCGTCGTAGGAGAACTGGTGCAGGCGGGGCAGCGACAGGGCGCCCTTAGTGCCGCCGATAAAGTAGGCGTCGGCGTCGAAGGGGCGGTACTGCGGGTCCTCGCGAGCGGTTGCCTCCCAGTTCCAGGGGCTGGCGGTGGCGTCGGAGATGGTCATGCTTGCGAGCGCGCCATCGGCAAAACGGACGTTGACCACGGCGGAGTCCTCGGTCTCAAAACCGCGGGCGGCGCTGGACTGCATACCCTGGACGGCAACGGGCTCGCCCAGCAGGTAGCGGAGCAGGTCGACGTCGTGCACCAGGTTGACCAGGATCGGGCCGGCACCCTTCTTGCGGCGCCATTCGACATCGAAGTACTCGTCATTCTTATAGATCATGTAGTGGAAGCTCGACACGGTGAGCTTGCCCAGCTCGCCGGACTCGATGACCTCCTTGGCCTTGTTGACGAAGGGGTTGTGGCGACGGTGCTGACCCACGAGCACGGGCACGCCGGCGGTCTCGGCCTCGGCAGCGAAGGCCTGGGCATCCTCCAGGTCGTTGGAGATCGGCTTTTCGACCAGCGGCACGATGTTGCGCTTTACAGCCTCGCGGGCAACGCCCAGGTGCAGGTCGTTGGGGGTGGCGATAATGACGGCCTCGGGCTTGACCTCGTCCATCATCTGAGCGGGATCGGTGTAAAACGGCACGCCGGCGGCCTCGGCCGTGGCGCGGGCGCCCTCAAAGGCGTCGGCGATGGCGACGAGCTCGGCCTCGGGCTCCTCGGTGACAAAGCGGATGTGGTTGCGGCCCATGGCGCCGGCGCCGATAACGGCAATGCGGACGGGGTTGAGCTCAGACATTTCGACTCCTTAATACTGGTGACCGGTGGAATGCGACAAAGGGGCTGTCCCTTTGTCGCATCGGTAAAACTAGGCGGACTTCTTCTTGCTGTCGGAGACCATCATGTAGACGGTGAGCACGACGGCGATGGCGGCGATCACAATGGCGCCGTAGAAGGACTGCTGATAGGCGGCGCTGCCGGCCTCGGCGTGATACAGCACGGCGGTGATGGGCTGGCTGATCCAGGTGGAAGCGGCATAACCCAAAAACATGATGCCGTAGTTGACGCCGATGTTACTGGTGCCAAAGGCGCCACCGGTGAGCGGCGGGTAGATGACGAGCAGAGCGCCAAAGCTAAAGCCGAGCAGAGCGAGCGCCACAAAGAACATGGCCTGCGTAAAGCTCATCGACATGATGACGAGTGCGACGATGGTGACGACAAGGCTGATGAGCAGCGACTTATAGGCGCCGAGCTTGTCGATGATCTGGCCAAAGGACAGACGGCCGACCAGGTTGGCGCAGGTGTTGACGGAGACCACCACACCGCCGAGGGCGACGGCCGCGGCGCTCGTGGGGTCGGCGAAGAGCTGAACGGCGGCGATGGAGGCAACCTTGCCCACGAGCAGGGTACCCGCGGTGGCGGCAAAGGCGAAGGTGACGATGAGGACCCAGAAGCGCGGGGTCTTGACCATCTCGCCCGGGGTGAGGTCGCCGAAGGTGCCAGCATGCGCGCCGCCCTTGGGGGCCTCGAAGCCCTCGGGCAGCCAACCGGCCTCGGGGGCCTTCAGGAACAGGGCGGAGGCGGCGATCGTCACAAAGAAAATGACGCCGAGCGCCTTAAGGGCGCCAAAGATGCCCAGGCTCGGGATGAGCAGCGAGGCGAGCACCGGGGACAGCACGGCGGGGCCGGCGGTCGAAGCGGCCAGGGTGATGCCGGAGGCGAGACCCTTCTTGTCGATGAACCACTTTTGGCCGGTGGTGAGCGCCGGGTTGTAGCCCAGGCCGTTGCCGATGGCGGCGACGAGCGAGAACCACAGGTAGAACTGCCACGGCTCGGTGACGGTACCGGACATGAACCAGCCCAGGCCGTAGCACACGGCGGCGGCGATCACGACGTTGCGCGGGCCGATCTTATCGGAGATGCGGCCGGCGAAGATGCCCGTCACGGCCATGATGGTCTGAAAGACCGGGAAGGCCCAGGTAAGAGCGCTGGACCACTCGGGGTAGACGGCGAGCAGGTTCTTGCTCACGACGGAATACAGCGCGATGGAGCTGATGAAGAACATGGTGACGCACGCGGCGGAAAGCACGACGGCGCGACCCTTGTTGGAGTTGGTGGAAGCCATTGGACTCTTTCTAATCGATACGGGGGAGGAACAGGCGTGTCTGCGAGTCCTCCCTGTCGGGTTGGTTTACTGGTCAGTCGGCTTGGCGACGCCGGACTCATCGGACCAGAGCTCGACACCCTTGTTCTTAAGGTAGTTGTCGGCATAGGCGCGACGGCCGCCGGGCTTGGCGGTGAGGTCGCCCATCATGTTGGAGAAGCCGCCGTCGACCTTGATGGCGTCGCCGGTGGTAAAGTCCGAGCGCTTGGACGCCAGGAACATGACGGCGTTGGCGATATCGCTGACCTCGCCGATGCGGCGCGTGGCGATCAGGCGGCTGCGGCTCTTTTCGACCTCGGGGTCGGCGTAGAAGTTGGCCGACATCGGGGTCTTAACGAAGCAAGGCTCGACGCAGTTGGAGCGGACGCCGTAGGGGCCCCATTCGGCAGCCAGCATCTTGGACATCATGTTGACGCCGGCCTTGGTGGAGCTGTACACGCCCGAGAACGTCTCGGGGGAGTGGCTGGCAACGGTCGAGATGTGCACCAGGCGGCCCTGGCCGGCCTTGATCATCTCGCGACCAAAGCGCTGCGAGGTGATGAAGTAACCGGTGAGATTGACGTTGAGCACCTGCTCCCAGTCGCTCAGCGGCAGGTCTTCCATGGCTGCGAAGCGCAGGATGCCAGCGGTGTTGACGAGAACGTCGACGCGGCCGAAGTCGGCGATGGTGGCATCGACGGCGGCCTGAACCTCGGCCTCGTCGGTGGCGTTCATCTTGTAGCCCTCGGCGTGGATGCCAAACTCGGCGGCGAGGTCGGCGGCTGCGGCCTTGACCTTCTCCTCGTCCAGGTCGAGCAGGACGACGTTGGCGCCGTTGCGGGCGAACTCGCGGCAAATCTCGACGCCCATACCGCCGAGCGCGCCGGTCACGGCGCAGACATCGCCCTCGAGCTTAAGCCAATTGCTCATAGGAACTTCCCTTCTTGTGCCTCCCGGTGGGTCGCTCCCATTAACCGACCCACGTGGTTTTCGCTGGTTATCGTATGCTTTGCATTTGCGCAGGTGAATTGCATATTTGTTAGAATGGCGTTAACCGTAGGTTTATACTGTGCGATGCAGTTTTTCTCAATCGAGCGCGTGACCTGCCAAAACGACCCCCTGTGGCGCCATGCGTTCACAGGCGCGAAAACGGGAGATTGACGTGTACGATCGACGACTCGAGGCCATATCGGCCGCCGCGGAGCTGGGAAGCTTCTCACGTGCGGCGGCAAAATTGCGCGTGTCGACCCCGGCGCTCGTCAAACAGGTGTCGGGTTTCGAGGCCGAGTTTGGCATCACGTTGTTCGAGCGCTCGCATTCGGGCGTCAAGGTGACGCCGGCGGGCGCTCTGCTGGTGGACGACGCGCGCTCGATCATGCGGCAGTCCGAGGACGCGCTGCGCCGCGCCCGACGCGCGGCGGGCGATGGCGGTGCCGTGCGTCTGGGTGTGTCGATGATGTGCCCGGGGCGCCAAACGCTGTCGATGTGGTCGGGCGTACACGAGCTGGAACCGTCGCTGCGATTTGAGATCGTGCCGGTAAGCGACCTCTATGACGAGCGCGAGACCGTCATGCGCAGCCTCGGTCGTGAGGTCGATGTGGTGCAGTCGAGTTTTTCGACCCCGCGCTGGGGTGACGCCTGCCAAAAGCTCCGCATTGTCAACGTGCCGTTTTATATCGACCTGCCGCGCACGAGCCCGCTGGCGCGCAAGAATCGCATTACGGTCGCCGACTTGGAGGGTATGCGTCTGCGCGTGCTCCGCCACGGCAACGACGCTATGGACAGCCTGCGTATCGATCTGTTGGCCGACGGCGGCGTAGACGTGATCGACGTGGACAGCTTTGACTTTGCGCTCTTTAACGAGGCAGAGGAAAAGGGCGACGCGGTGCTCACCTGCGGAGCGTGGTCGGGGGTGCACCCAGCCTTTGTGGGCGTGCCGTTCCTGTGCGGCCGCGAGGTGCCGGTCTTTCTGCACTACCCGCTCGAGCCCACCCTCCAAGTCCAAAAATTCGTCAACGCCATGGCCCAGCTTCTCAACTAGCTCTTTTGGGACGGGGCTCTTTTAGCTACTTCGAGGATGATTTTTTACAAAACGAGGCCCTGGCCAACCGGCCAGGGCCTCACTAACTCAAGACTTTAGTCCGCTGGCCGCGCAGCGGCCAGCTTTAAACCACCCGCTACGCGGGTGGAGACAAACGGCTTTACAAAGCCACCCCTCCGACCGATATTGACGATTGTTCAGGCCGTCAAGAATTCGAGTCGAAGGGGT
>DBFALE010000012.1:0-2588 GCA_048230835.1 Collinsella sp. | reverse complement strand
GAAGACGGCGTCGTAGCCCTCCTCGTGCACGCGGTCGGCCAGGGCGGTCATCTTCTTGCCGGCCTCGTAGACGTTCCTGCCGTCCTCGAGGTAGCCCTCCTGGTCGAAGTGCATGATCTCGATCTTCTCGGTCTCCTTCATTCCCGCTCCTTTCACGAGCAGTTTGAATTGTCGCACGGATTGAACGGGCTTGCCGCCCCGTCGCACCGCTTAACCTTGTGGACATCTTGTCCCAAGCTCAACAATTCAAAGGTTCTTAATACCAGTGAACGATTACAGGTTAGCCGTTTTTAATACCGATTTTTTGATTTCATCCTCCCCTCTCGGTAGACGGTCAGTTTTTGCCGCTCATCGGTCAAGCGACATATATCCGTAAAAACGAGCGCCCCCGCCGTGCGCAGGGACGCTCTAGACGCTAATAGTTGTAGGTATATCCGCCGGCGTCGCCGCGGGTAAAAGACTTGGCATGCTCGATTGCCTGCCCACTCGAGTCATAGGTCAGGCCTTCCAGCACGAGCGCAAGATCGCCCGGCTCAAGATTAAGCAAGCTCGCATCGCGTGCGCCCAGCGCCTCGATATCGAGTTTCTCTACCGACTGATCTGGCTTGCGTCCCAACATATCGTAGGTCTCGAACAGGCTGAAGACCGAAATGTCCACGCCTTCGATGCCCGGAAACAGCAGGCACGGAATCAGTGTCATCTCGATCGATACGGGCTCACCATCGATGCAGTTGAGGCGGCGCACCGAGTAAAGCAGATCGTCCTCGGCGATGCCAAACAAGTCGGCATAATACGGGCCGGCGTAGCGTTTGGAGCGCGCCAGGATGCGCACCGACGGCGTCGCGCCCGATGCCAGAACCGACTGACGGAAGCCGCCCTTGCGTTCGTGCTCGTCAAACCACTTGTGTCCCACAAAGGCGCCTTTGCCCTGCACGCGACGAATCTGGCCGCTTTTGACCAGCTCGTCCATGGCGCTTCGGATTGTCAGGCGCGTCGTGCCAAACTCCTCGGCCAGCTCGTTTTCGGACGGAATCATCGAGCCCGTCGGGTAGTCGCCGCGCTCGATTCGCTCAGCAATGCAGCGGCGAATTTGCTTGTAAACCGGCAAGTCTTCTACTGCATCAGCCATTCGACACCTACCTTCGTCGCAACGCCGTCTGCCTCGCCGTTATCGGCAAAACGATACTTGGTCGGCAGAATCACGGACTTGCAATACTCGACAAAGCCATCGTTCTCGTCACGCTCGTGCGAAGTTTTGTAAAACACCGGCGTGCCCTCCTGAGCGCCCAGCAACTTGGCCTCGTCGGCGTTCAGACGGCTGATGGAAATATGCTCCTTGCCGTGCGCCACATGGACATTCCCCTCTTTGAGCAAAACGTCGTAGAGGCTTTCCTGCTCAAAATCGTGATCGGGAAGCGAGGGGCACAAAGACAGATTGACGTGAGCCGTCTCAATCGACGCCGGGGAACCATTAACCACGCTCACACGTCGAATGCAGAAGAGCGGTGTACCCAGGTCGATCTGGGCTTTTTGGGCCAGATCGATATCGGCGTACACGACCTTGGACCAAACCAGGCGTGCGGTCGACTTTGAGCCAACCCTCTCCACCGCCTGCGTATAGTTCCATGTTTCCTGAAAGATATTCAGCGGTTTGGGAGGACACACATAGGTGCCCGAACCGCGGCGGCTTTCCAAAGTTCCGCACGAAATAAGACGCGTGATCGCAGCGCGCAACGCCGTGCGCGACACGCCCAGCTCTTCACAGAGCACACGCTCGGCGGGCAGCCGGTCACCACCCTGCAGGTCATAATGTTTGATATACCAAAGAATGCCCTCAAAGGCGCGATCTTTGGGCGGAATCGCATATGGTTCACTCGACATGGACAAGGCTCCTCAACCGCTTGATGCTGCGGGCATCATTGCTCCGGACGCCCCATGGCGTCGAAGGCTTCTTTGATCTGCTCCGCAACGTTCCGATACGATCGATATAGGCCGGAGTCTCGCTTGACTTCGCCCGCGGTCACCGGAATCTCAAGCTTCGAAATCTCATCCTTGCCGGTTTGCACGGCAACGATGACACCCATACCAAGGCACATATTACGCTTGGCAGCGTTGTTTTTGGTAGCCTGAGCTGGATTAATCAAAATCTGCTGAGCCAGTTCGCGTTTGCTGAGCTCCGGCACATCCTCGGGATTTCCGGTCTCGGCAATCTCGCACTGCAGCACATCCGCATAGTCAAAAATCTTCGGCTCGCCGCCGCGCTGATGCACGGCCCACTTGCGGCGCGTGGCATCCTGGTAGATAGCCGGCAAAAACGTAAACCGCGGTGGGTCCAAAATCGTATCCGTGATGGTAAACACATCGGGATCAAAGGCATCCTGCGGGTTTTTCTTCTTGAACAGCCCCATATCAGCCTCCCGTACTAGCATTAAACAACTCAAGCCGAATATAGCACCAATTTCAAGCCACCGCTTTACCGCATCGGTGCGCGGCGTCTATAGCTCGCCCAGCGGAAGAGTTCACGGACGAGGGCCGGGGTGCCTGCCTTGTTTTGAGAAGTTCGCGGAGCCCACTTCTCAAAACAAGGC
>DBFALE010000011.1:0-116041 GCA_048230835.1 Collinsella sp. | reverse complement strand
CTACAGGGACCTACACTCTGGAAAGTCGCCGGGCTGATAATCTGGCTTTTTATTGGTAGGGGCTCTTGCTAGGCTGGAGCACTTCCTAGAGGCGGGCATCGGCTGTGTGCTTGGTTTAGGCTGCACTGGTTTCTTTGTATTCGAAGACTGGCTCTAGGAGATCTTCGATGTTGCAGTGGAGGGCTTTTGCTATGGCTCTTACGCTTGTTACCGAAGCTTCATTAATGTTTCTCTGGCGCTGCTCGTACATTTGGATTGAGCGGAGTGACACACCCGATTCGTATGCTAGGTCTTGTTGGGTTTTCTTAAGCTTCTTTCTTGCTAACGCAAGTTTGGTTTGCCTGGACGCTTTTTTCGCCATATCGCAGACGAGGCGAGCCACGCGTTCCTCCGAGGCTTCGTGCCAGGGATAGTACAGACTGAGCAGTGCGTCAAACGGAACGACATGCAGCAGGTCTTCGAAAGACTCTCCTAGGCGCCACTGAAGGTATGCCAATATCCAGCCTGTCCAATATTCCGGTGTCTTTTCGAATCGGTAGGTTCGATTTGGCATCGGCCTTGATTGGTAGCCCGACCTTTCGACGATAAGCGCGAATAGCTCAACGCCCGATTTTCCCGATACGACCCATGCGTTGCCACGCTCAAACTCACGGGCTACGCCGCTCAGGCAAAAGAGTTCAGCGACCTCGGACCCTTCCGCTCCATAGTCGTTCACGGCATAGTCGAAGCAGTCGCCGAGGTTGTTCATTGCATCCTCGAGGTAGTAGACGGGGTATGTCCTGCTCGGCCCACAATCCGTTAAATCTTGGATCATTTAAATCAACCCTCCCTGCCATCAAATCCCTAATGTCGACTCCCTCGGTGTCAAGATATCGCCCTAGTGACAGTTCAATATTGACTATCACTAGGGCGATATGCTCAAAAGCTTTTGCCAAGAGCCCTTACTAGAGGCAGGCCTCGGCAATGCGGCGCTTAAGCTCATCGATGCCGGTGCCGGTCTGGGAGCTTGTGATGATCACGTTCTCGGCCGGGACGTTGAGCTGCTTTTTGATGGCTGCTGCTTGGCGGGCCTGCTGGGTGCGGCTGAGTTTGTCGGCCTTGGTGAGGCAGACGATAAAGTTGAACTCGTTGCCCTGCAGGTAGTCGATCATGTCATGGTCGAGTTTACTGGGGTCGTGGCGAATGTCCACCAGCGACACAACCAGGTTAAAGCTGCGCTCGGAGTCGAAGAAGTCGCCAATGAGCTCGGCCCAACGGTCGCGCTCGGCCTTGGAACGGCGGGCGAAACCGTAGCCTGGCAGGTCCACAAAGTGCACGTCGTCGGCCTCGAAGAAGTTGATGTTGCTCGTCTTGCCCGGCGTACTCGAAACCTTCACCAGGTTCTTGCGGCCAAAGAGCTTGTTCATGATGGACGACTTGCCCACGTTGGAGCGGCCGACAAAGCTCACCTCGGGGCAGGTGGACTCGGGGATCTGCGAAACCTTGCCGTAGCTGGCGACGAACTTGGCAAGCTGATAGTTAATGGAATCGGCCATGGACACTCCTTGGTCGTAGGTTCTTACAAATAGACGCGCTATTGCGCAGCGGCAATGCGGCGGACGATATCGAGCGTGATGTCACTTGCGACACGCGCGTACTCGAACAGATCGAACTCGCGCTCGCAAATTGCATCGTACGCCTCGTCACAATTATCGCTGATAGCGCGCAACACCAGGCAATCGACACCATTTTTGGTTGCGACATGGGCAATTGCCGCGCCCTCCATGCCGACACAATCGGCATGCGTCGCCTCGATAGCGTCGTTGCGCATGGTAGCGCCCGTCACAAAGCGGTTACCCGTGGCAATCGTGCCGACCAGGAACTGCTTGGTGCCCTCGTTCGAAGCGACTGCATTTTTCGAAGCGTCAACAAACCCACGCTCAGTAAGCACGTCGGCGGCAATATCGACCAGCGCGGGCGTCGAGCCAAACTCCTCGAGCCCCGGTGCGGACTCGGCGATAAGCGCGGTATCGGTATCCAGATAGCGTAGGCGTTTGCCAATGACCACGTCGTCGATATGGAGCTTGGGGTTCAAACCGCCCGCAATGCCCGAAAACACAACAGCCTGCGGAGCATACTTGCTAATGAGGTGCTGTGTTGCAGCGGCGGCGTTCACCGTGCCCATGCCCGCCGTTGTGGCGACAACTGTCAGGCCGTCGAGCTCACCGCTCACAACGGTCAAGCCCGCCTCCCGTGCCTCGCAAACGTCGCTCAGCTCTTCCTTAATCTGCATGATCTCTTTTTCGAGCGCACCGATAATCGCGATGGTAGCCATACCATTCCCCAAACCTATACGAAATTCTCAACCAAGGTATGGTACCAGCATTTTGTTTGACCTCGCCAAACGAACACGCTAAGCCAGTGCAGCTCGCGTATCAAACAGAGCCTTTGCAATCGCGGCCGTAACCTCGCTCGAACGGTCACTCCATGGCATCGATGTCATGACGCTCATGACATAGGTACGGCCATCGATGTCGATAAGGCCTGCATCGCATGTCGAATAGTAACCATCCTCGCTAATCCAGCCTGCCTTGTTGCGCACCAAAACCTGCTCGTCCGCAATGCCATCGCGAATAAACGAGCGCGATGTTGATGTCAGAAGGCCCGACAACCACTGTGAAGTCTCGGTATCCATGCTCAGATACTCGCTCATCTCACGCCATAACCTCGCAGAAGTGCGCGGGCAGTAGGTCGGAAAATCACTCATCGGATCCAGTGCCGTATCGTAACCGATGCCAAGACCGACAATCCAATCCTCGTAACCGACACGGTCAAACGCCGCACGTAACGCAATAAACGAATCGTTGTCTGAATAAACGACCGCGGCCTCGATCAAGTCGCGTACCGTCTGCCAACCCATGTTGTAGCCACCATAGGTGCCAAGGAAGTCATCGAGTGAAACCTGGCCCGTCTCGACCAGAGATTCGCAGATGTACAACGCATAGAGTGCCTTGTAGCTACTCGCACCGTACACCTCGACATCAGCGTTATACGTCACGCCCTTACCGCTCGACAGGTCGTAAAACACCACGCCCACATCGCCCAGCTCCTGCGCCTGGTCAAGCGCATTCTGGAGTGCGGCGAGGTTCTCATCCTCCAGGGCGAGGATCTGGTCATCAACCAGTGAGAAGGTCTGCACGGTATCGCCTGAGGGAATATCGTTAAAGTCCGCCTTCGAAAGCCCCGTCTTGAGGTTCGCTGTCGACAGGGTTTGACTTGCGGTGACTTTAGATTCAGAGACCTTTTTGTTTTGCGTCTGTACCGTTGACGCATCTGAATGTGCCATTCGCTCCGATGCGTAGGTTTTGGCGGTAATTCCGAGGATAATAACCGCCGACGTTAGCATCCCAATGGCGGCAATCTTCCTCACGCGGATGCGAGTGTCGGCAAGGCCACACGAAGACGTGTCCTTCGTCTTATATCTGCTGCCATGCTGCGGCACATACTCGTCCCGCGATGCGATGTTTCGCACGTGGTCTCCTGACTGCTACCGTTTATATACGAGCAGCATGATACCGAGCAGGCATTTCTTTCCAAAGATATTCAGCGGCGTTTAAGGTGTCTTTAAAGAAACCACAAGCGTATTTATCCAAATGGCACGATTCTGTTGCGCATCTCACCGCAACCTTGACCAGTCTTTTTGGGACGGGGCTCTTTGGCAATCAACTTGGTGCCCAGGGGCGCTCATTTAAGTCTGCCCCCAATGAGTGCCCTTGGGGAGCGAAAATGGCTCGCTAGCCGATGGCGTTTTTGAGTTCCGCGCGGCGCTTTTTCATGCCCGTCATGACGGCGTTGCGCAGCTCGGGCATGCGCGCGGTATCCATCTGGGGCACGCCCTCGAGCTTATAGGGAATGCCCAGTTGCTCGTACTTGACGACACCCATCGTATGATACGGCAGCATCTCTAAACCCACCACGTTGTGCCATGGAGCGATGAGGCGACCGAGCTTCTCGCACTCCTCCACCGTATCGGTGATACCCGGCACCACCACGTGGCGAATAACAACCTTAATCTTGCGACGTGCCAGCTCATCGCCAAACGCCAGAATGCGTGCGGGATCGCAACCGGTCAGCTTTTTATGCTCGGCCGGATCGGCATGCTTAATATCGAGCAGTACCATGTCGGTCTCGTTGAGCACGGCATCGAACTTCTCGGGGTGGTTGGGGTCAAATGCATAGCCACAGCTATCTAGGCAGGTATGTACACGGCCATCGGGGTTGTTATGCATAGCACGAAACAGATCGGCCAAAAACTCGGGCTGCAGGAGCGGCTCGCCGCCGGACACCGTAATGCCACCGCTGCGATAGAACTCGTGGTTACTCTGGAACTCATCCATCAGGTGTTCGACGGTCACCATGGTGCCGCCGTTGACCGACCAGGTATCGGGATTGTGGCAATACGCGCAGCGCATGGGACAGCCCTGAACAAACACCACAAAGCGGATGCCGGGTCCGTCGACCGTTCCCATCGTCTCGATCGAATGCACGCGGCCAAGGGCAAACGCAGAGTCCTCGGGACGAGCGTCCACACCCTCAAGCGTCATTTCTGCCATTCGCGCTACCTTGCCTCTCATTGGTTTTAGTTACATAAATGCCAGAGCCATTCTAGCCCATACGCATGATGGTGAAACGGTTTAGCGGTCAATTGGGTTGTTCTATTTGGCCCCACACAAAAGCGGCGGGAAGGTTATCACAACCCACCCGCCGCCGAGGCAATAGATATCGATAGACACCAGGCCTTACGCCTTGAGCGTGAGCACCGCGCCGAAGGCGGTCGGGCCGCAATGGCTCGATATGACGCCGCCGACCTGAGTCCAGGTAATGTCCTTAAAGCCCAGGTCGTGCGCATAGACTTCCATGTCGTCGCGCAACTCCTCGGAAAGACCCACCGAATACGCCAGGCCAATATGCGAGTAGTCGATCTCGCCCTTCTCTACCATGTGATCAATAAAGGCACGGGCGCACTTAAGCATAGAACCGCGGAACTTCTTGGTCGCCACGAACTTGCCGCCCGTCACCTCAATGCAGGGCTTAATCTTGAGCAGATGGGCGCCTAGGAACGCGACGTTGGACAAGCGGCCACCTGCCTTAAGGAAGGCAAGGTCGGTAGG
Source organism: Collinsella sp. (assembly GCA_048230835.1). GTDB lineage: Bacteria > Actinomycetota > Coriobacteriia > Coriobacteriales > Coriobacteriaceae > Collinsella. The sequence goes on along the minus strand of DBFALE010000011.1, from coordinate 110,891 downwards.
AACAAAGCCCAACAGTACGCGGTCCATGACGGAGTTCGTAAATGCAAAGATCTCGTCGACGGTGACATCGGGGTGAGCCTCGATGTATTTGGCGGTCTCGACGACAACGAGCGACTGGCCCACCGAGACAAAGCGTGTGTCCATGGAGAACACGTAGTCGCGCCCCTGGGCCGCAATCTTAGAGGACTGATGCGAACAGGTCGTGGCCTCGGAATATTCAAGATGCAAAATAGTCGCGTCGGGTTGCTCGGCATGGATGCGGTCGTACACATGCGCAAAATCCGCTGGCGAACAGCCACTGGTCTTGGGCATCACGCCAAACTCGTTACAGCGCGAGTAAATCTCGAGCGGATCAATCGAGCCATCCTCGACGGTCTCGTCGCCAATCGTGACATGCATGGGCACGCGCACGATGCCGTAGCGTTCGCAGAGTTCTGGCGTCACATCCGAACCAGATTCAACCACGATTACGTACTTGCCCATTCTTATCACGACCCATCTCGACGTTGGTTTTTTAATATATGACGCACGTCCACCGTCCTGCTGTAGAACGGCCTCCAAGCGCCAAAGAGACGCCGTCCCTTGCACACAACAAAGGACAGCGTCTCCCTGGAAAACTCCGTGCTTATTTGAGATTCTACACGGTTTATTAAGGAGTGTTACTTATTCCGCAAACGGTCGCTATATGCGGTAAGCGGTAGTTGGCCGCGACAACTGCGACACATTCCGTCCAGCAAATCCAATCGTGCTCCACGCACGGTTAATGCACGAGGCGGTAGAAATTCATCGATGCCGCACCCTCGGCGTGCAGCTCCATCGCCGGAACCGCCGGCGAATAGGTACGGCTCGTAAGTGCCGCCTCGCCGCCATTTGCAAAAATCTCGACCATCGTAGTGTCCGAAAGCACGCGCAGGTCGCGAAGCTCGCTGAGCTCGATCGACCTCTGGTCGCGCCCATAGCCTTCGTCACCCATGTCGAGGGTAAGCATCCCGTCTGCATAGCGCACAAAGACACCCTTGCGGATTTCGAGCTCGATCACCTGGGCGCCCTCACAGGAAACCACAAGATCAAACAGGCGGCCCGGCTCCTCAACGGTTTCACCGCCTGTCGCGCAAACGCAGTCGCCGCGCATCCTCTCAATCTCGTGCACCGGCTGCTGACAGAGCTTACCATCGCGCATGCTCAGTTTTCTCGGCACCGTCAACGCGCACTGCCACCCGCGTGCCACCGTCGGGCTTTTTGCCGTCGCATCGGGGCAACCCGACCACCCGATCATCAAACGCCGACCCGCAGCATCCTCAAAAGACTGCGGTGCGTAGAAATCAAAGCCGGCATCGACCATCGGGGGCATGCCCTGCCCGGCGATCTTAAAACTCGGCGCCTCCCAATCGGCCTCGATGGGAAACCACACGCACTGGTGCGGATTGCGGTAACGCCATCCATCGGCGGACACACCCTGCGGACAGCAAACGAGAATAAGCTCACCATCGAGCTCAAACAGATCGGGGCACTCCCACATAAAGCCAAACTTCTCGCCCAACTCAATGCGCGTCGCATAGCTCCAGTCCTCTAGATTGCTCGAGGTATAGACAAGCACGCAGCCGCGGTCGTCTTTCGTACGAGCGCCCAGAACCATGTAGTAGATACCATCGTGTTCAAGGATTTTGGGATCGCGCACGTGCGTACCGATATCGTCGGGGCAATCGACCGGCCCAACAGCTATGCGCTTCTCGCCCAATTCGTCGGGGTTCTCGGCAACCACATGAATCTGGTTTTGCTCACGGCCCGTCAACACGTAGTCGTAATCATCGCGGTCAAAATGCTTGACGTTGCCGGTATAGAAGTAGTGAATCTTGCCGTCGTGTACAAAGGCAGAACCAGAATACGCTCCGCTCGAATCCAAATCGGAATCGGGGAACAGCACAGGGCCGCGATTCTCGTACGTCACAAAATCCTTTGTTGTCAGATGATTCCAAAGCACTGGACCGCCATGCGCAGCATCGAATGGATCGTATTGGTGATAGATGTGATACGTATCACCGATCTGCACCAAACCGTTGGGGTCGTTGAGCCAGCCAAGCTCAGGCTCCACATGGAACAGGAGCCTATCGGGGTCGGACGCGATGCGACCCGCCGTCTCATCCTGTCCGGCACGCCACTGCTCATAGTCCGCGCGTGTCACCTTATTTTTTTGATTAAACATCGCCGTTGACTTTCTCGTCTATGGGGAAGGACGCTCGACTCACACGAGTCGAACGCCCTTCCCCAAATGGACTTATCCTCAGATTACGCTGAACGGCTCAACTAGAAGCTGACATCAAAGCCAGCACCAGCGCCCTCTTCATCAGTGGTCGGCACGCCCTTTGCCTTGTTGTAGGCAAAGATCAAGACGATCGGCACGATAAAGGCGATGAGATTGCCAGCCACATACCACACGAGCGTCTCGGGCGTGACGATGAGCAGGCCAAGCACGCCGGTCAGACCCTGACCGATGGCGCGCACCTCAAAGAGCTTCACGAAGGCACCGCCGCAGCCTGCACCGATGCAAGCGCAGATGAACGGGATGATCGAGTAGCGCATGTTTGCAGCAAAGATTGCGGGCTCGGAGATACCGACCAGCGTCGGGATAAAGGACGACATGCAGATGTTGCGCTCTTTGGAATGCTTCTTGTGAATGAGGTACATGCCGATGGCGCCGCCGCCCTGGGCGATGATGGAAACCGACCAGATGGCCTGGATGTAGTTGAAGCCAGTCGTGGCGACGAGGTTTGCCTCGATACCCTGGATGAACTGATGCGTACCGGTAACGACGAGCGGCTGCAGGAATGCGGCAAAGACAAAGGCACCGAAGACGCCCATCCTGTTGTACAGGATATCGATTACACCGGCGAGGACGTCGCCGATCAGGTTGCCGAGCGGGCCGAACACGGTGAACAGGGCGACGTTAGCAAGAATCAGGGTAACGGTCGGGACAAAGACGAACGAGACGACCTCGGGGATGTACTTCTGGGCAATCTTTTCGACCTTGGCCATAAACCAGGCAGTCAGGATTGCAGGGAACACGCCGCCCTGGAAAGCAACCATGGGAATGGAGAGCGGACCAAAGTTCCAGTACTCAGCACCCGTCGGATCCATAACGAACGTGTTGCGGTTCATAAGGCTCGGGTGAACCATGACGATACCGACGAGGATGCCCAGAATCGGGTTACCGCCAAAACGCTTCACCGCGCTGTACATAACCAGGACAGGCAGGTAGTCAAACGTGGTGGCGATAATGGCAAAGAAGCTTGCGAGGTTCTTGAGGAACTCGCTGTGGTCGGCAAGGCTGCCCTCCATGCCAAAGAGGCCGTTGGCAACGATCAGCGACTTAAGGCCGATGATGATAGCAGCGCCGACGAAAGCGGGAATGATGGGGATAAAGATATCCGAGAATACCTTGAGGACCGAGAAGAACTTGCCCTTCTTGTCCGCCTCGGCGCCCTTGACCTCGGAAGCGCTGATCTCCTTAACGCCCGTCAGAGCCATAAACTCATCGTAGACCTTGTTGACGGTACCGGTACCGAAGATGATCATGAGCTGGCCGCTGTTGTACAGCACGCCCTTGACGCCATCGATGTTCTCGAGCTCGGCCTTGTTGTACTTGCTCGTATCCTTGAGCACCAGACGCAGACGCGTAACGCAATGCGTGGCGCCCTCGATGTTCTCCAGACCGCCGACGTTATCGACGACTTGCTGAGACACTACTTTGTAGTCCATGTTCCTCTCCATTCCCTTACGAAATCATAAAACGTTTTGATGCCATTACAGAGACGCGATCGTTGCATTTGCGCACTTGAGCGTACCGTCGGTGACCGTCAGTGCCACACCCTGGCCCTGCTTATTGCAGAAGCGCGCGTTAAGCGCAACATCATCGACAAAGATGGTCGCGATATCGTCGTCAACGACCAGGCGCACATGATGAGTGCCCTCACCCTTAAAGAACAACGGACGCTCGAGGCCCATGTTGTTGACCTGGAACCACGGATACTGGGGGGCCGCCGTAAACTCGAGCTTGCCCTCACGCAGGTTGGCGCGGAACTCATAGGCAAGACCGGACTCGGCGTCCTCGGCAAGCTTCACCGAGAAGCCGGCAGCGTCACCGGCGAGCTCGATGTCGGCATCGAGCATATAGGTGGAACCGGCATCCGCGGCGAGCACCTGCTCGACCTTGCCCGACTCGCAGGAAAGCTCAAAGGCCTCGACTGCCTTAGCCTCGCCAAAGGCGCCAAGCATGCTGTCAGGGAGCTTGGTGCCGAGCGTTCCGTCGGCACGCTGAACGATCTCGAGAGGCATAAAGGTGCCACCCCACAGGTAAGAGCTGGGATCGCCACCCTCGTCACGCGTAGGAACCCAACCAAAGAGAACGCGGCGCTCGCCATCAAATGCGGTACGCGCGGCATAGTACGCGCGGCCATCGAATGAATCGTCAGCAGGAGTGATCCAAGGACCGTTGATGGAGCGAGACATGCGGTAACGGGTCTTGTTGCCATCACTGTACTCGGAGAACACCAGATACCACCAGTCGCCCATCTTAAAGAGATCAGGCATCTCGAACATGGTGTAAAGGCCCGGATTCCACCAGTCGCCCTGGAACTCCCAGGTATCCAGGTCCTTGGAGGTGAACTTGACCAGACGCCCGGTCATCAGACGCTTGTCCTCGCCCACGCGCGTGCCGAGGATGAGCATGTACTCTTCGTTCTCCTCATCCCAAAGCACAAAGGGATCGCGCCAGTTGCGGTCATCGTAACCTTCCTGGGGCGGAAGCAGCGTCTCGGCGATGTTCTTCTCCCACTTGACGGCGTCGTCACTCGTTGCGTGAAGAAGAACCTGCTTCATCAAGCGTGCCTTGACCTTATCGCGATTGCAACCAGTGTAGAGCGCATGGTACTTGTCGCCCACCTTAAACACCGTGCCGGCATAAACATACTGGTCGACTTCCTCGTCGCCGCCACGCTCAAGGCTCTCGCCAAAGTCTTTGTAATTGACGAAGTCCTTGGTTGTCGCGAGTGCCCAGCCAAACGGCTCTCCGAAAGGTCCGGGGTTTCGCGTGTCACGCTGATGATAGAGATAGAACGTGCCGTCCTCGCCGTACGGCATGATGTCGCCCACCCAAATTCCCTCAGGCTGGTAATACACCTTGTGCATCCGAGACTTCCTTCCCACGTGATACTAACTCGGTACAACTGCAAGATATGTCAATCGTTTTCATATGTCAAACGTTTTCACACCAATACGTCTTTTCGCAGTTCCAGTCGTCGGCAAACGGTTGACATATGCCGGCGAACGGTCATCAGAGGCGTTTGAGGAATTCTTTTGGCACGGGATGAACTACGCGGTTTTGCCCTCAATGAGTTCAACGGGGAGCTTGGTATTCGATTCGGGCTTTTCACCGTTAACAAGAGCGATGATGGATTGCGCCGCGAGCTCTCCGATGCGATCGATATCTTGACGAACGGTTGTTAAGTCAGGCATAAACGTCATAGTGCGGCGGGCGCCATCCGCGCCCACGACCTTAATATCGTCCGGAGCGCTCAAGCCGCGCTGCTTCATCACGTTAAGACAGATAGCCGCCATCGTGTCGTCTCCCGCAAAGATGCCGTCAATATCGGGGTTCTCATCGAGGATCTTCGCAACGACCGCACTCTTTTCGTCATCGGACTTAACGAACTCGACCTCACGGACAAGCGCGGGCAAACCGGCCTGCTCCACAACATCGTGGTAGGCATCGGTACGCTTATTGGCAGGCATGCGCATGCGGCTATTGTTGCGCAGGCACAAGATGCGCGAACACCCGTCATCAATCAGGCGACGCGTGGCAAGTTCGCCGATGCCATAGCTGTCGCTCGCAATCTGAACAGAGGCCTCGCCAAGGTCGCAGTCGATACCAACCAGACTCAAGCCCATCTCGGCATACGCCTCGGCACCGATATTAAGCGAGTTGACGATGACGCCATCAACCATATTGCGTCGAAGCATGTCGATATAAGAGCGCTCAAGCTCGGGTCGATTGGCGCTATTGCACAGCAGCATCTTAAAACCGTTTTCGGCCAGGGTATGCTCAATGACTTGAACCACTTGGGCATGAAACGGACTGCTGACATAGGGGACGATCATACCGATAAGATTCAGGCGACCGTTGAGCATGGCACGGGCGATATCGTTGGGCGTATAGTTGATGCGCTTCATCGCGGCATGGACCTTATCGCGGGTCTCTTGGCTAATATAGCCGCGATTATTAAGCACGCGAGATACCGTAGTAGGCGAAACCCCCGCCACCGCTGCAACTTCCTTGATGCCAGGCTTAGCCGAATCCTTAGAACGAGCGCCCTCGCGAGCCATAGCACCCTCCCCCATCAACATGTCATACGTTTACATACGAACAAAGCATACCCCAACAAGAGCGGGAAGACGGTAACAGTACAAGTAAGTAAACGACTCATCCAAATAATTAGGAGAGTTCCGCCTAAAGGGTGACTACACAGGACCCCCGCCGGGGCTGTTTGGGCTATCTCCCAAAAAATTCCGCAGGACGCAAAGAGGCTCGCCGCACGAAGTGCGCAGCGAGCCTCTTTGCATGTCCGAGGACACCAATTTAATTTAGCGTGGTTCCCTAAAGGACGACAACGCAGGAGACCCGGCAAGGCCGGGAGCACTTTGTCTCGCAAACATTCCGCAGCCGCGAAGCGGCGAGGACGTTTGAGAGGCAAAGTGCGTAGGCCTTACCGGGTCTCCGGTGGGAGTTGAGTCCCTTTAGAACTTGTCGTGGAAGGTACGCGCAATGACCTCGTCCTGCTGCTCCTTGGTGAGCGTGTGGAAGTTCACGGCGTAGCCGGAAACGCGGATGGTCAGCTGCGGATACTTCTCGGGGTGAGCCTGAGCGTCGAGCAGCGTCTCACGGTTGAAGACGTTGATGTTCAGGTGGTGGCCACCCTTCTCGGCGTAAGCGTCGAGCATGTGGACCAGGTTATCGGCCTGAGTCTCGGAAACTTCAGAAACCTTCATAATGTGTCTCCTTCGATCGATAGGCGCCGGCCGAAACCGGCGCACTAATCAGTAATCGTTATTGTTAGTATAGCACTAACAATAGTTACTCGCCCAGCTGATCAAGGTCGATATCGCCAAAGAACACCTGATCCTCCTTGCCGAGCGCACTCGGGATGATGGAGAAGGTGTTGGAGATGCCGTCCTGAGCATCGCGGAACGGGAGCTTGGAAACCGAAGACAGCGAAGCGATGGCGCCGTGGCTATCGCGCTTGTGCATGGGGTTAGCACCCGGGGCGAACGGCTGGCCAGCCTTGCGGCCGTCGGGCGTGGAGCCGGTCTTCTTACCGTACACGACGTTGGAGGTAATGGTCAGAACCGAGGTCGTGGGCACGGAGTTGCGATAGGTGTCGTTCATGCGGATGTACTCCATGAACTGGTGCACAACGTCGTGAGCGATCTGGTCGACGCGGTCGTCGTCGTTACCGTACTTGGGGAACTCGCCCTCGGTCTCGAAGTCGACGATGATGCCGTTCTCATCACGGACGGGGTGGACCTTGGCGTACTTGATGGCGGACAGGGAGTCAGCCACGACGGAAAGGCCAGCGATGCCCGTAGCGAACCAGCGGTGCACGTGCTTGTCGTGCAGAGCCATCTGGATGCGCTCGTAGCAGTACTTGTCGTGCATGTAGTGAATGATGTTCAGCGAGTTGACGTACACGCCAGCAAGCCACTTCATCATGTCGTTGTACTTGGCCACAACGTCGTCGTAATCGAGCGTATCGCCCTCGACGGCGCGGTACTTGGGGCCGACCTGCTTCTTGGAGACCTCGTCAACACCGCCGTTGAGTGCGTACAGCAGGCACTTGGCCAGGTTGGCGCGGGCGCCGAAGAACTGCATCTCCTTGCCAATGCGCATGGAGGACACGCAGCAGGCAATGCCGTAGTCGTCGCCGTGATAGACGCGCATGAGGTCGTCGTTCTCGTACTGGATCGAGGAGCTGGCGACAGAAGTCTTGGCGCAGAACTTCTTGAAGTTCTCGGGCAGACGGGTCGACCACAGAACGGTCATGTTGGGCTCGGGGCTGGTGCCCATGTTCTCGAGCGTGTGCAGGTAGCGGTAGCTCATCTTGGTAACGAGCGTACGGCCGTCGACACCCATGCCGCCGATGGACTCGGTGACCCACTGCGGATCGCCGGTGAACAGGGCCTGGTACTCGGGGGTACGGGCAAACTTGACCATGCGGAGCTTCATGATGAAGTGATCCACGAACTCCTGGATCTGCTCCTCGGTGAAGGTACCGTTGGCAAGATCGCGCTCAGCGTAGATGTCGATGAACGTAGAGGTACGGCCGATGGACATAGCGGCGCCGTTCTGCTCCTTGACGGCAGCAAGGTAGGCGAAGTACATCCACTGGATGGCCTCCTGCGTGTTGGTAGCAGGGTTGGAAATATCGAAACCATAGGTCTCGGCCATCATCTTGAGCTCGCCGAGGGCGCGGATCTGCTCCTGCAGCTCCTCGCGGTCGCGGATGTTGTCGGCGGTCATGACCGTCGGGGTGGAAGCCTTCTGGGCCTCCTTGTCCTTGATCAGGTAGTCGACGCCGTACAGGGCAACACGACGGTAGTCGCCGATGATGCGGCCGCGGCCATAGCCATCGGGCAGACCGGTGATGATGTGAGCCGAGCGGCAAGCACGCATCTCGGGAGTGTAAACATCGAAGACGCCAGCGTTGTGGGTCTTACGCTCGAAGGTGTAGCGCTCGACAACGTTCTCGTCGACCTTATAGCCGTGCTGGCTGGCAGCCTGACAAGCGATGCGGATACCACCGTTGACGTGCAGCGCGCGCTTGAGCGGCTTGTCAGTCTGGAGGCCGACGATAGTCTCCTTGTCGCGATGGGCGTTATCGATGTAGCCAGCGGGGTGGCTCACGATACCCGTAACGATCTTGGTGTCCATATCGAGGACACCGCCCTGCTCGCGCTCCTTAAGCAGCAGGTCGAGAACCTCGCCCCACAGCTCCTTGGTACGCTCGGTCGGACCGACGAGGAACGACTCGTCGCCCTCGTAGGGGGTGTAGTTCTTCTGGATGAAGTCTCGGACGTCAACCTCTCCCGTCCAGATGCCTTCCTTGAAGCCTTCCCATGCCTCCTGCATTGTGTAACCACGCTCCTAGTTACGTGTAATGCGGCGCTCTCTCACACCGCTGCTTATTGAATTCTTGAATGTTCGGCTTGCACTACCGGCTTCTTCCGTTCTTCACCACACGTTGGTGCAGGGAAAACGTTTGTCCACCTTGGAACTACAACCCAAAACCCAAGATTTCACCCGTTTGAGAAGGATAACATAGCGACCCTCTCCATCTGGGCGGTTATATGTTTCTTTTTTTATATCATAAAGGCGTTTTTTACAAACCCGCAGGAAATGCGAGCGCGAACAACTACCGTTCACCGATTTGTATGTTATTTTTCCTTGCCTTTGTACGACGTTCGCTCTAGCTGTTATGCCAGCTTTAGCAGGGTAAAGTGTCACAGAGACCCTACAGAAACTGCAGGGCGGCCACAGGATCCCCCGTGGCCGCCCTGTGGCGTGACTAGTTTTTAGCTTTGATTGCCGCTTGGCATTAGGCGGCTGCGGAGGCCTTGTCGGTCGTTGCCTTGCTGTGACCCTGGCCCTCAAAATGCTTGTAGCACCAGCTGGTGACCAGCGGGGTCAAAATAGCCGTCACGATTGCGCAGGCAGCAACCTGTGCCGTAGCCGTCGCGAGCACGGCGCCGCCGTACATGGCCCCGTTGACGCTTGCCATGGCAGCAGGCGTGGCCACATTGGCTCCGGCGCAGCTCGAAATGGCCGCACCTGCGACACCCGTACCGCCCGTGAGCTTATCGACCGCGATGACGGGAATTGCAAAGATCACCGAGCAGATCACGCCGAGCAGAATACCGGGAAGACCGCCATTAATGAGCTGGCCAAAGGTCATGGTCGAGCCCATTGCAAAGAAGACGAGCACGATGATGGCGGAAAGTGCCGGTGCCATCATCTTCTTAAAGCTGGGGAACAGGTTGCCCAGGATAATGCCGACGACGATCGGCAGGATGGCGCCCACGAGCGACCAGCCAATCGGAGCCTGACCGGCGGCGCCGAGCACGATCATCGTGACCGGAGGGCCGACAACGAGCGTGGTGATGGCGACGGCGCCACGCTCGGCCTCGTTGCCCATGGTGCCCATCAGTCCAGCGTACATAGCGTTGTTGGCACCCGTGCAAGCGGCCAGCATCACCATGGCCGAGATGCCAAACAGGTTGTCGTTGAACACATAAAGGATGAGCAGCGACACGGCAACGACCACGATCTGCTTGACGGCGATGATGATGGCGCCGCGGGCAGCGGCGGCAGGAGCACTCTTAAACGAGATCGTCGTACCGACGATGAGCAAAAATGCGCCCACGAGCGGGCCTGCACCCTGCTGGGTCATGCCAAGCGTAAAGCTGCCGAGCGTTTTGAACAGGTCAGGGAACAGCGTGTTGAGCAGGCAGCCCAGCAAAAGCGGCACCAAAATATTGGCACCCGGGATGGAGGACATCTTAAAAAACGGCTCCTTTGCCGCCGGCGCCTCCACCGCAGTCGATTCACTCATATATATCTCCTTTGGATGCATGCGAATCGAAGCCGCACGCGCCTATATCAGAAAGAAGGCGACAACCCCGAGTCGCCAGGGTCGCCGCCAAACGATCACCGCGGGGTATTACCCGTCCAGGACGATGCCGCCGTCGCAGTCACCGATCTCGCCGTTCACGAAGCTGGCGAGGTCGGAAGCGAAGAACAGCACCATCTGCGCAGGCTCGCTGGCCTGGGCGGCGCGGCCCAGAGGAATACCGTTGATGATGCGCTGAGAGTTCTCGTCAGAGAGAATCGAGGTCATATCGGTCAACGTGAGCGACGGGCATACAGCGTTGCAGCGGACACCGAACTTGCCGCCCTCCTTGGCGACTGCCTTGGTCAGGCCGTTGACACCGGCCTTGGAGCTCGCGTAGGCCGCGGTGCCGAGCAGGCCGCCGCCGATCTTGCCAGCAACAGAGCTCACGTTGACGATAGTGCCGGCATGGGCCGCCTTAAAGTGCGGGTACACGGCGTTCATCATTGTGAAGGTGCCGTTGAGATTGATGTCGATGGTGCGACGCCACTCGGTGTCATCGATCTCGTCGAACTTCTTGGTGCTGATGACGCCAGCGCAGTTAATCAGGATGTTGGTCTGCGGCAGATCGGTGAAAATCTGCTCGACGGTCTCGCGCGCCTTGGGCGCATCGGCAACATCGAGCTGGTAGAACTTGTTGCCCTCGCCAAGCTCGGCCACAGCGGCCTCGCCCTTAGCAGCGTTCCTTGCGATGAGCGCGACGTGTCCGCCGCCCGCAACGATACCCTTGGCAATCTCGAGGCCAATGCCCTGAGTGCCACCGGTAACGATCGCGGTTTTGCCCGTGAAGTCAAATGCCATGACTCCAACCCCCTTGATTCAGGTGTCTCCTTGCGGGAAGTTGGAGCATCGCACGTGGCGATAAATGAGTCCCAGTCGTCATGGTGATGACAGCCCCTCGCCTAACCGCGTGCATGATAGTTCTTTAAAACGCTTCAGCAATTGAATGATTTTAAGTCTTTATGCGCTCTTTATATTGCCCACTGTATGAGGCCCACATATGGGGGTATCATCTTCCACCGAAAATAGTTTCTAGTGTTAGGGGTTTTCGGTGGAAGATACCGATTTCCGTGAACTTGGGCGTCAGCTCCTTACCGAGTTTGGCAGCATGCATCAGCGCATTTCGCGTTTTGCGGACAAAGCCCTCGGCGGCGAGATGGCCGTCATGCGCGCCCTTATGCTCGCTGGCGGTTCGCTCACGCCGAGCGAACTCGCTGATCGCGCCTGGGTCTCGAACGCCCGCATTGCCAATATCCTACGCGCTCTCGAAGCCAAGGGCTGGGTCGTGCGCGAGCATTCGAAAACCGACCGGCGTCGCGTACACGTCACGGTGACCGACAAGGGCCGACAGGATCTCGAAATCAAACGTCGGGAGTTCGAGAACCGCACCGCGGCTTTCCTCGAGCAGCTCGGCGAAACAGATACCCAAGAGATGGTGCGCCTTCTAAGACGTGCCAACGAAATTATCGACCGCAATCAAGAAAGGAGAGATGCCGAGTGAGGATTCTCAAGCTCTTTAAAAAACATGTCCTGGCACTGTTCGCAGCTATCGTGCTTATCGTAATCAGCTGCAACGCCGATCTGGCGCTGCCTACCTATATGAGCGACATCGTCGACGTGGGCGTGCAGCAAGGCGGTATCGCCTCGCCCGTACCCGACACCATCCGCGCCGAATCGCTCGACGACCTCGAACTCTTTATGAGCACCAAGGACGCCAAGGCTGTGGAGGCCGTGTTTAGCAAGGCTGACAAAAACGGCATTCGAACGTACATGGGCACCGAGGAAGAGCGTGCCGATGGAGGCAAGCTCGCCGACATTATGAGCCTGCCCGAGACCGTCGTCCTTTCGCTCAACCAAGGCATCGACGCCGACTCCATGGGCGACATGACCGGCACGTCCAGCGAGAAAGACAGCGATGCCGCTCAGGCCATGCCCACGCCCGAGCAAATGGCAGCGATGACGCCCGAGCAGCTCGCCGAGATGCAGCAGAAGGCCGCGGCGGCGCAGAACATGCAAAAGCAGATTGATGCCGACGGCGGCAAAATCACCATGAAGAGCCTGCGCCTGGGTGTCAAGGGCGGTCTGGTAGACCAAAGCAAGCTCGTCGAGGGCGCCAACCAAATGGCAGACAAAATGGGCTCCATGTCGGGCTCCATCGTGACCCAGCGCGCCGTGAGCTATGTACAGGACGAGTACAAGGCACAGGGCATCGACCCCGCCGACGTGCAGAACGCCTACCTCAGCCGCATGGCGACCACGATGTTTGGGCTGTGCCTGGTGTCGCTCGTCGCCACCATCCTGACCGGTGCCGTGGCTTCGCGCACCGCCTGCTCCATCGCCCGCGACCTGCGCCGCGAGACCTTCAACAAGGTTATGCACTTCTCGCCGGCCGAGGTGGGCAAGTTTAGCCAGGCCTCGCTCATTACCCGCTGCACCAACGACATTCAGCAGATCCAGATGGCTGCAACCCTGTTTATCCGCATGTGTCTGATGGCCCCCGTCATGGGCATCGTCGCCGTCATGCGCGTCCTGGCTAACCATACCGGCCTGGAGTGGACCATCGCCGTTGCCATTATCGCGGTCTCGGCCGTCGTCGGCGTGCTCATGGGCCTCACCATGCCCAAGTTCAAAAAGATGCAGAGCTTTGTGGACCGCGTGAACCTTACCGCCCGCGAGCTGCTCGACGGCCTTATGCCCATCCGCTCGTTCAACCGCGAAGAACATGAGCTCGAGCGCTTTGACAAGGCTTCGCTCGACCTGATGACCACGCAGCTCTACACCAACCGAGCCATGAGCTTTATGATGCCGCTCATGATGCTCGTCATGAACTGCATCACCGTGCTTATCGTCTGGTTTGGCGCGCAGGGCGTGTCCGACGGCGTGATGCAGGTCGGCAACATGATGGCGTTTATCTCCTACACCATGCAGATCGTCATGGCGTTTATGATCCTCACCATGGTTTCGGTCATCCTGCCCCGTGCCGAGGTCGCAGCCGAGCGCGTAGATGAGGTCATCACCTGCCCCACGAGCATCAACGACCCTGCCTCGCCCAAACTGCCCGCGGCCAGCTCGCCGCGCGGTGAGCTCACCTTCCGCGACGTGAGCTTCCAGTACCCCGATGCCCGCGCCGACGTCATTAGCGGTGTGAACTTCACCACGCATGCCGGTCAGATGCTCGGCATCATTGGCTCCACGGGCTCGGGCAAGTCCACGCTCGTACAGCTGATTCCGCGCCTGTACGACGTCACGGGCGGCAGCATTTCGCTCGACGGCATCGACGTGCGCGACATGACCCTTTCCGAGCTGCGCCGCCGCATTGGTTACATCCCGCAACAGGGGCGTCTGTTCTCGGGCACCGTCGAGAGCAACCTCAAGTTTGCCGGCGACATGGTGAGCGATGATGACATGCGCCAGGCCGCGCGCATCGCACAGGCCGAGGACTTTATCGCCGAGCGTGAGGGCGGTTACGACTCCCCCATCAGCCAGGGCGGCTCCAATGTTTCGGGTGGTCAGCGCCAGCGTCTGGCCATCGCCCGCGCATTGGCCAAAAAGCCCGAGGTCGTGGTGTTCGATGACTCGTTTAGTGCCCTCGACTACAAGACCGACGCGCGCCTGCGCGAGGAGCTGGCCAAAAACGTTACCGACGCCGCACTCGTGGTCGTGGCCCAGCGCATCGCGACCATCATGCACGCCGACCAGATCATCGTGCTCGACGACGGCCACGTAGTGGGCACCGGCACGCACGAGGAGCTGCTGCGCAGCTGCCCGGCGTACCTGGAGATCGCACAGTCGCAGCTTTCCGCCGAGGAGCTGGGGCTTACCCAAGAAGAAATTGCAGCCGTCATGGAAGGAGGCGAGCGCTAATGGCAGACGAGACCAAGACTCAGATTCCCAAGCCCACCCGCCAGCGTGGTCCCATGGGCCGCATGGGTGGCATGCGTCGTGGCGAAAAGGCCAAGGACTTTAAGGGCACCATGAGGCAGCTGCTCGGCTATATCGGCCAGCACAAGATTGCCGTGTTTGCCGCCGTCGCCTTTGCCGTGTGCTCGGTCATCTTTAACATTGTGGGACCCAAGGTGCTCGGCCAGGTTACGACCAAGCTGTTCGAAGGCCTGGTCGCCAAGGTCAACGGCACCGGCGACGTTGACTTTGACTGGATCGCCAAGACGCTCGGCTTTTTGCTCTGCCTGTATCTGGCGAGCTCTGTCTGCAGCCTGGTCCAGGGCTGGCTCATGACCGGCGTCACGCAAAAGATCTGCTACCGCATGCGCAAGGAAATCGCCGCCAAGATTGCCGTCGTGCCGATGAGTTACTTCAACGGCCACAGCAAGGGAGACGTACTCAGCCGCATCACCAACGACGTCGATACGCTGGGTCAGTCGCTCAACCAGAGCGTGACGCAGCTCATCACGTCGGTGACGCAGATTATCGGCGTGCTCGTCATGATGCTTTCGATCAGCCTGCCGCTTACCGGCGTCACCGTGCTCACGCTGCCGGCCGCCGCGATTATCTTGACCGTAATGATTCACTTCTCGCAGCCGTACTTCCGCGAGCAGCAGCAGGTTCTGGGCGCCGTCAACGGCATTATCGAGGAGGACTTTGCCGGCCAGAACGTCATTCAGGTGTTCGACCGCGCCGAGGCCTCGATCGAAGAGTTCGACCGTCAAAACGACCGCCTCTTTATTAGTGGCTGGCGCTCGCAGTTCCTGTCGGGCCTGATGATGCCGCTTATGAGCCTGGTGGGTAACATGGGCTACGTGGGCGTTGTCGTGGTGGGCGCACAGCTCGCACTGACCGGCAACGCCACGCCCGGCGACATCCAGAGCTTTATCCAGTACGTTCGCAACTTTACGCAGCCCGTGCAGCAACTGGGCAACGTGAGCAACACGATGCAGTCGATGGCAGCCGCCACCGAGCGCGTCTTTGAGTTCCTGGCCGCGCCCGAGGAGGAGCAGAAAGCCGACGCGCAGATTCCCGAAAAGCGCCCCGGCCATGTGGAGTTTGATCACGTCAAGTTTGGCTATACGCCCGACAAGACCATCATCCACGACTTTAGCTGCGAGGCGCAGCCCGGCCAGACCATCGCCATCGTCGGTCCTACCGGCGCCGGCAAGACCACGCTCATTAAGCTGCTGCAGCGCTTCTACGATGTGGACGGCGGTTCGCTGCGCGTCGAGGGTGTCGACGTGCGCGACTGGGACCGCGCGGCGCTGCGCGGCGAGTTTGCCATGGTGCTGCAGGATACCTGGCTGTTTAACGGCACCATCCGCGAGAACATCCGCTACGGACGCCCCGATGCAAGCGATGCCGAGGTCGAAGCCGCTGCACGCGCCGCACGCTGCGATCACTTTATCCATACGCTCGCCGGCGGCTACGACTTTATGATCAACGAGGAAGGCACCAACCTGTCGCAGGGCCAGCGCCAGCTCGTGACCATTGCCCGTGCCATTTTGGCCGACCGCCCGGCGCTAATTCTGGACGAGGCAACCTCCAACGTTGACACTCGTACCGAGGAGCTTATTCAGCGTGCCATGGATGCGCTGATGCAGGGCCGTACCAGCTTTGTTATCGCGCACCGCCTGTCCACGATCCGCAACGCCGACGTGATCCTGGTAATTCGCGACGGCGATATCGTCGAGAAGGGCACGCACGACGAGTTGCTCGCCCAGGGCGGCTTCTACGCCGATCTGTACAACTCGCAGTTCGACGAGGCGGCGTAAATTCTGCCGCGGGGAACGAATAACGCCCGAGAACGGGGGCGCAGGACAACCTGCGCCCCCGTTTTTTTCGTCCACGGCACTCGAATTAGCTCTCTTGGGGCCCGATTGACAGCCCCTTCCGGACCCTGTGGCCAAAAAAGGTCAAATATGAGTACTGTTACATTTTTAGTAGCAGCCAAAACCGCCTCAAATGACCTCTTTGCGGCTTCTATACGCCTTCAAATTAATCAAAACGCCCGTTAACATGCTTCTGTGTGCCAACGTTAATGAACATATTTGCTGTTATGCCTATTATCTTGTAAGCTTGATATGAGACTAGCCCAGCAACAGTACTCATATTTGCCATTTTTTGCCCACGGGGTATGCCGCAGAAGATCCAACTTGCTCCAGCGTGCCGTACGCCGACCCCCTTCCGGCGAGTGCCGACATTTTCCCAGATAAAACCGACCAAAATAAACCTGTCCCTTTTTGGTAGGTTTCGGGGTGACAAGGGGTTGCACTTTAGCGTGCGACAGCGGATAATGCCGAACACTCGACAATACGCTTATTGCTCTTTCCATAGATTGAGGAGGCCCCTATGGCCATGGAATTCAAACGCAGGCTGCCGATCCCCATGGAGATCCGCGAGGAAATGCCGCTTTCCGCCGAGCTTACCGCCAAAAAACAGGCATTTGACGCCGAGGTCGCCAAGGTCTTTACCGGCGAGGACGCACGCAAGGTGCTCATCATCGGCCCGTGCTCTGCCGACCGCGAGGACTCGGTGCTTGAATACATGAACCGACTGGCCAAGACCGCCGAAGAGGTCAAGGACAAGCTCATCATCATTCCGCGCGTCTACACCAATAAGCCGCGCACCAAGGGCACCGGCTACAAGGGTCTTCTGCACAACCCCAACCCCGAGGCTCCCGACGACCTGCTCGAGGGCGTCAAGGCCATCCGCCACATGCACCTGCGCGTCATCGAGGAGACCGGCTTCTTTACCGCCGATGAGATGCTCTACCCGTCCAACTACCAATACCTCGTTGACCTGCTGAGCTATGTTGCCGTGGGCGCACGCTCGGTCGAGAACCAGGAGCATCGCCTGGTGTCGAGCGGCATTTCGGTACCCGTCGGCATGAAGAATCCCACTGCCGGCTCTACCACCGTTATGCTCAACTCCATTTACGCCGCGCAGGCGCACCAGAGCTTCATCTTCCGCAACTGGGAGGTCGAGTGCGACGGCAACCCGCTCGCACACGCCGTTATGCGCGGCTACATCGGTCTCGACGGTCGCACCTACCCCAATTACCACTACGAGCACCTGGAGCGCCTGGCCGAGCGCTATACCGAGCATGCCGGCTACGCCAATCCGGCGGCGGTCATCGACTGCAACCACGACAACTCGGGCAAGCGTCCGCTGGAGCAGTATCGCATTTGCAAGGAAGTGCTCGACAGCTGCCGCCGCAACGAGTCCATCTCCAAGCTGGTCAAGGGCTTTATGATCGAGTCCTACCTGGAGGATGGCAACCAGCCGGTCGACGGCGGTGTCTTTGGCAAGTCGATCACCGACCCGTGCCTGGGCTGGGAAAAGACCGACTACCTCATCCACGAGATCGCAGAGCGTATTTAGTTACGCGGTTTTACCAAACCGCGTAACGGCTCGACGCTGCAAACCCGCCAGAGCGGCAATCTGCCTTTCAACTTCGGCGGCATGACCAGAAGGTCAATGCCGCCTCGTTTCAAGGCACCTTGCTCGCTCTGGCGGGCTTTCGCTGACTTTTGCTTTACCTGCGGTGTTGGCGGGGTAGCTAATTAAGGATGGGGCTCTTTTAGCTACCCGCAAAGTAATCGTTGGGGACGTTCTTGTTTGACTAATCGTTTAAGAACGTCCCCCAACGACTAGCCCTCGCGTATCGTATGCGAGCTGGGCTTCGGGGGCCAGGCGCACTCTGTTAAACATGCCCTCGGGTCGCACGTTTCCCCTCGAATCGATCATACAAGCCCCCAATCTGTTCGGTTTCCCCAGATTGTGAGCCCGCACACCCAAGCCGCACCGCCCGCCGTTCAGCTGAAACCACCTGCCAAAAAGGGACAGGTTTATTTTGGCAGGTTTTATCTGGGCAAACGTCCAAACCGACGTAAGGGAGTTGCCTTCCCTCGTGGCGGTCTTCTAGCAGAAAAACCAAGTGAGTAGGCTTTTTGCAGAAGGCCGAGCACGCCCTAAAACGCCACAGCTCTGACCTGCAGTTTTATAGATCATTTGTCGCGATGTGCTCGGCAGGTTCAAAAAAGTCTACTCACTTGTATCTGAGACGCACCAGATTGGCAAAAACCGCCGCGAAAGGGCCCCTGGTCCCTTCGCGGCGGTCATACGCCTCTATTTTTGCGACGGTTTTGCCCGCTTGTTATTCGCTGTAGCGGGTGGCGATGGCAGCTTGTACCATGCCGGCGCTCATGAGGTAGGTCACCAGGAAGTAGCCACCGTATGCTGCCAGGAAGATTGCACAGGTAAGGCCCACGGTGCCACCGATGCTCATATTTCCGAATATGCTCACCAGCTCGATGATCACCTTAAGTGCCACAAAGGAGTGCGCCAGGCCCACTGCCAGCGGGAACAGGAAGAATACCGCTTGCTGTGCCATCACCGAATGGCGAATCTGGCGGTCGTCGCAGCCGATCTGTGCCAGCACACGATAGCTGCGGCTGCCGTCGGCCACATTGGAGAGCTGCTGGATCGACAGTATCGCCGCGCATGCAACGACCAATATAAAGCCGATGTAGATGGCTAGGTAGCTAATAAGACCGTTCATTTGCGCTGCCTGCGTGTACATCTCGGAGCGTGTGATGAAGGTTCCCCACGACCCCGACTCCTTGCCGTCAACGAGCAGATTGTCGAGCACAGTGTATTTAATGCTCTCGTCTGCCTCGGTTGTATCCATCCCCTGTTTGTAGTTAACGAGCAGGCTACTGGAATACGGCTGCAGATTAAGTTGGGACAACAGCTCGTCGGCAACGACGACGGTGCCCGGATTACTACCCATCGCCGAGTTGGCGATGGTCGCCGTATCTTCGTCCGACTTATCGGCTGCGGGCTTGAGCGTATGCCCGCCCAAGGTAAGGGCATGGCCGCCAGTCATATACTTGGTGTACAGGTCGACCAGCTCGCCGCCCATATCACACGTGAGCAGATACTGGTCGCGACCGATGTGCACCGGCTCCTCGCCCATCATCTGGCGCAGTTTGTTGTACTGGCTCGCCGGCGTCACAAACAGACCCATCGCATCGGCATTGCTACCCCCGAACGCCTTGGGAAGCTTTTCGCCCATGATCTTGCACATCTCACTTGGAGTCACCGAAGGATTCGAGCCGCCAAGCGGGTAACTCAGATACGAATCGATCTGCACATGCTCACCGGCAACATCGGAGATATCGACCTTCTTGCCGGTCTCGTCGTTGTTGTCCGCCGACTTGCCCTTAATACCGTCTGCAACGTTATCGTGATCGATACGATCGCCGTGCCATGCGGAGTACAAATCGACCGTACTATCGGCCAGCACCATTCGATCGGCCTCAGACGGATTGAAAGACTCTTTGTAGAAGTCGAGCGTATCGGGCGTGTAATAGACATACGTCTGCGACATGTCGGCCGGATTATAGCGCTCCAGATTCTCGTTCATCACGTTGGCAATCGACATACCGCACGTCACCGAGGTGATGGCCAAAAACAGGAGCATCGCGATGACGCCCATCGAAAAGCACACCGTGTTGACCTTGGCCGCAAGCTGGCGCACGGTAAACATGTTGAGGCCGCGCCAATACACGCCGCGCAGGCTCTGCAGCAGCTTGATGAGCATGCCCGAGAGTCCCCAGAACAGGGCAAAGGTGCCCACGGTAACCATAGCGGTCGTAATACCAAACTGGTTCATGGCCTCTTGCAGCTTGCTGTCCGTCGCGGTTAGCGGGAACCCATCACGTAGCAGACGGTAATAGGCCACGCCCACAAGCACCACGCCCACGGCAAAGATGGCAATCGCAATCCAGGGGTTGCGTGTCTTGATGCTCTCGTTGCGACGCTCGGCACCCATAAGCTCGATGAGTTTGGTACGACGCACGGCGCGAAGGTTCAGCAGTAGCGTGAGCACAAACATTACGAGCATGCAAGCAAGGGTCAGGTTGAACGCATGCACCGAGAAAAAGAAGTGAAAATTGGCGATCTGTGTCTTAAAGAGCGAGGCCGTAAAGAACGTCATGAGCTGGGAGAGTCCCACACCCAGCACAATGCCGGCGACAAAGGCCACGACCGAAACGATCACCGTCTCGAGCGCCATAATCGTGGCGACGCGCCCGCGCCCCATGCCGAGCACCTGGTACAGGCCAAACTCCTTCTTGCGGCGTTTCATGATGAAGTTATTGGCATACACCATCAAAAAGGCCATGACACCGGCCAAAAAGTACGTCAGGTTGCCGAGCATGCTGCCCATAACCTGCGCCAAGCCCTTTTCATCGATGCCGGCGATGTCGACCTGCATCGAGATGGTGTTAAAAGCATAGAAGACCGTGACGCCCAGGGTGAGCGTCAAAAGGTAGACGAGGTAGTCGCGGCCGGCACGGCGGACGTTGCCCCAAGCGAGTTTACAGAGCATCGGAGCCCTCACCGCCCATCATGGCAACGACCTCCATAATGCGGTCGAAGAACTCTCGGCGGTCGGTGTCGCCGCGGCGCAGCTCGGTGAAGATCTTGCCGTCGCGGATAAACAACACGCGGCTCGTGTAGCTGGCGGCAAAGCTATCGTGCGTGACCATGAGCACGGTAGCGCGTAGGCGGCGGTTAAGGGCCTCCAGGCTCTCGAACAGCAGACGAGCGCTCTTGGAATCGAGGGCGCCGGTGGGCTCGTCGGCCATGATCATGGTGGGGTCGATGACGAGCGCGCGAGCCGCGGCAACGCGCTGTTGCTGACCGCCGGACATCTGGTAGGGATACTTGTCGAGCACCTGACTGATGGACAGGCGCGCTGCCACATCCTGCACGCGGGTCGAGATCTCTGCCGAGTTTGTGCGGGCGATGGTGAGCGGCAGGGCGATGTTCTCGCGTGCCGTGAGCGTATCGAGCAGGTTGGAGTCCTGGAAGATAAAGCCCAGCTCCTCGCGGCGGAACTGCGAGAGCTTGGCCTGCTTCATGCGTGTTACGTCCTGCCCGTTGATGCGGATCGTGCCGCTCGTGGCGCTATCGATGGTCGACACACAGTTGAGCAACGTCGACTTGCCCGAGCCCGAGGCGCCCATGATGCCAACAAATTCGCCGCGGTTGACGGTAAAGCTGACGTCGTTGAGCGCACGGGTCACGTTGCCCAGCGCTCCATATACCTTTTCGAGATGCGCGACCTCCAGTACCGGGGTCGCCATGTGCGTGGTTTGCATACCGAGTCCTTTCTTGCGATTAGTCTACGGCATCTATAGTCGCAAGAAGACGAGTCGGCTACCATCGATATGGCTTACGCTTGCCTTACCGTTGTGTAAGGTACGGATAGCTACCCTGCCACGTGTTGATGTTGAGAGAGGACTCCTGTTGAAGACTGTTCATGTTGCCGCTGGGATCATTCGCAAGGAAGGATCTGACGAGCTGCTTGCCGTACAGCGCGGCTATGGCGACATGCAGGGACTTTGGGAGTTCCCCGGTGGCAAGCTCATGCGCGGCGAGACACCCGAAGACGCCGTGCGACGCGAACTCATGGAAGAGCTGCAGGTCAAAGTCACCAACCTGCGTGATTTCTATACCGTTGAGTACGACTACCCCGATTTCCATCTCTCGATGGAGTGTTACTACTGCTCGCTGGCCAAAGAGTCTGGCGAGCCCCAGAAACATGACCGCCAGCTCGATATCCGCTGGATTCCACGCACCTCGCTTGCCACCGTTGAGTGGATGCCCGCTGACAAGGGGCTCATTGATGCCCTGATTGAGCTGAAGGAAGACCGGCTCGAGACAAGCTCCGCCGATGACGCCGTGCCCAAAACAGCCGACAAACCCGCCACCAAACCCAAGCGCGCACCTAAGCGCCGCAGCAAGAAACGCCCCAAACCAGGCCTGCTCGACGGCATCGATACCTCGGACCTCTCCGCTGACGAGCGCGAACTGGTCCGCCGTCGCGCCGCCATCAAAAAGTCCATGAAGGGCAACAAGCGTGCCAACACCAAGCCCGAGCTGCTCGTACGTCAGCGCCTACGGGCCGCGGGCCTTACGGGCTATCGCTTGGAATGGAAGGTACCCGGCAAGCCCGACATCGCCTTCCCCGGGCGCAAGATCGCCATCTTCGTCAACGGCTGCTTTTGGCATCGCTGCCCTAAGTGCAACCCTAGCCAGCCCAAGCGCAACGTTGAGTTTTGGGAGGCAAAGTTCCGTCGCAACGTCGAGCGCGACCGTGCCGCCGTGGCAGCGCTCACTCAAATGGGCTGGACGCCCATAACCATCTGGGAATGCGAACTCAAAAAGGACCGCATCGACGCCACGATGGAAAAGGTCATCGAGCAGGTACGCGGCGC
Organism: Collinsella sp.; assembly: GCA_048230835.1. Taxonomy (GTDB): domain Bacteria; phylum Actinomycetota; class Coriobacteriia; order Coriobacteriales; family Coriobacteriaceae; genus Collinsella. The sequence continues at coordinate 87,940 of DBFALE010000011.1, read as the reverse complement.
CGCACCGCAGCGCTAGAAACGAGCCGTCCACACGCCCCACACAGGCAAGCCACATCCGCGCCACAAACCTTAGAAAGCCCTTAAGCTCAAAACCTTTCAAGAGTGTTACTCAATAGCCTTGACCTGCGGTTTCATCGTAACACCAAACCAGGTTAAGCCTTTCTTTAGCGCTTCTTTGAACGGTCCGCTGCATAATACTGCCAACGCACGGGACCTAGCAGCACGCCCCGTGCGCAACCTTTTGGTGGACATCGAGGAGGCCGCATAAGCATGCATTCTTCCAATGACGCAGCACAGCAGTCATCCCTAACACATGCAGACCTTTTCTCCTTCCCCCCGACACAGAGAAACGGCCTCCTCGACTCCCCAACCACAAAAGCCAAACGCTCAACCGACCAGAGCCACAACTTACGAGCATCGTTCGAAAAGCTCCAAGCATCTCTAGACAAAACCTTCCCCAACCAAGCCCGGGCATACTAACCCCTCATCAACAAAGCGCCCCTCGCGCCCCATCCTTTCCGCCCTAACGCCACAAGGGCGATCGAGCAGGACGGCTTGGGCGGGTCCCCGTGCTTAGTTTCCAAAACGTCCTCGCGCATGAAGGCCCCCGTTGCCTCGCTTCTACGAAGCGTTGGCAACGGGGGCCTTCGCGCTGCGGAATGATTTTGGAAACTAAGCACGGGGACCCGCCCAAGCCGTCCGGTGGGATCAGAGTACCCTTGCTGTTACTCTGCTTTGCCCACAGAGTTGAGGTTGGTCATGCGGATCTTAACCAGCTCGGTGATCTCACGCATGCCCTCCTTGGCCGGCTTCTTGGGGTCGAAGCAGGCGGGGTTCTCGGCCATGTAGGCCATGAAGCCCTTGGTGTAGGCCTGACGCAGCTCGGTGGCGTAGTTGACCTTGCAGATGCCGTTCTTCACAGCCTCGGCGACCTGCTCATCGGGCACACCGGAGGTGCCGTGCAGGACCAGCGGCACGTCGACGGCATCGCGGATGGCCTTGACCACGGACTGCTCGATGTGCGGATCGCTCGTGTACACGCCGTGGCTGGTGCCAACGCCAATAGCGAGGGAAGTGCAACCAGTGCGCTCAACAAACTCCTTAGCCTCGGCCGGATCGGTGTAGGGGCTCTCGCCCTCAACCGCGGGACCGTCGTCCTCCTTGCCGCCAACCTTACCGAGCTCGGCCTCGACGGGCACGCCCATAGCGCGGCCAGCGTCGGCGACGGACTTGGTCAGGGCGATGTTGTCCTCGAAGGACTCGTGCGAGCCGTCGATCATGACAGAGGTGTAGCCCGTGCGGAAAGCCTGCATGCAGCGGTCGTAGCCATCGCCGTGATCGAGGTGCAGAGCGACGGGCACGGAAGCGCGTTCGGCAGCAGCCTTGACCATGCCGTAGAAGTAGTCCAGACCAGCGGTCTTGATGGTGCCCGGGGTGGTCTGCATGATGACGGGGGACTTGGTCTCCTCGGCAGCGGCCAGAACGGCCATAACAAACTCGAGGTTCTCGACGTTGAACGCGCCGACGGCGTAGTGGCCGGCCTGAGCGTCCTTGAGCATCTTTTCGGTGGTAACAAGTGCCATGAGCGTTTGCTCCTCTCCCTCGCCCGCATCTGGACATCGGGCGTAGTTGTTCACAAGGCGTTTTACCTTGCGTTTTACTGCGCTCATTGTATGAAATTCAGCGGCTTTGCACGTGCGAGATATTGAGCCCATGCAGGTCAATACAGTCGTTTTTGAAAAGTAAACGGAAGGAATTTGAACCGAGCGGACATGTTCGATATTGAATTTTGAGCGTTCAGCGTCTTTCTTTTATAGAAAAGATAAGTAATCGAAAGGTATTTTCTTACTCAAAAAGAAAATGAACGAAAATAGAGTCAACACAATTCCTGCAAATTTGGCCGAGAATGGAGCAGCTATGGCCCACGCAACAACCCGAGCCTTCGCCGATGAGCGTCGTGCCGCCATCATGGAGATGCTCGAGCATAACGCCTCGGTGCAGGTGGCAGAAATTGCCCAGACCTTTGGCGTGTCCTCTGTCACCGCTCGCGCCGACCTGGACGCACTCGCGGAGTCCGGCAAGCTGCGCCGCACGCATGGCGGCGCCGTATCGCTCCACAAGCGTCTGACTGTTTCCACGCAGGATCGCCGCATCAATGTCAACGTCGCCGCCAAGCAGGCCATCGCGCAAAGCGCCATCGAGTTCGTCAATGACGGCGACACGTTGCTCGTCGACTCGGGCACCACGGCGCTCGAGTTCGTCCGGCTCCTCGATCAGCGCAACGGCATCACCGTTATCACGGCCGACATTACCATTGCCGATTATATCGACGAGAGCATGCCCTCGGTCGATGTCGTCATGCTGGGCGGGGCGCTACGCAAAGGCCATCGTTATCTGTACGGACCGCTCACCATGCAGGCGCTCCAAATGGTCCATGCCGATCTGGCCGTCATGTGCCCCGGCGCCTTTGTCTCCAGCTGCGGCTTTACGACCGACTTTCCGCAGATGGCCGAGACCAAAACGGCTATGATCGCCGCGGCCCATCAAAGCGTCGCCCTCATGGACGCCAGCAAGGTTAACGGACGCGGCATGTACCGCTTTGCCAAGCTGACCGATGTCGACGCCATCGTGATGGACCGAGACCCCGAAGGCGCCGTTGCCACCTCAATCGCCAAGACCGCCGACGGCGCACGTCCAGCCCTCATCATCGCCGTCAACTAAATAAAAACCACCACAAAGGTGCCTGTCCCCTTTGTGGTGGTTGTGATGGTTGAGCGTCAAAAGTGAACGTGTCGCTACTTGGACAGCTCGTCGGCGAGGGCCTCGATCTGAGCGCGCGAGGCGTCGTTGAGCGAGCCCAGCACGGTCACCTTGTTCTGCGCCAGGGTGATGTCCTTCATGCCCTCGAGCTCCTTGGTCATAACCTTGGCAGCAGCGGGCGCCCAAGAGCCGGCCTCGACGAGCGCCACGGTGCGGTTCTGGTAGGCATGCTCGGCGAGCGTATGGATAAAGGTGCTCATGAACGGGAAGATCTCGCCCTGATAGGTGATGGAAGCGAGCACCAGGCGGTCGTAGCGGAACGCATCCTCAACGGCCTCGGCCATATCGTCGCGAGCCAGGTCAAAGACGGAAACCTTCTGGCCGCGAGCCTCAAGCGCAGATGCGAGTTCCTCGACGGCAGCCTTCAGATGGCCATACACGCTCGCATAGGCAATCGTGATGCCCTCGTCCTCGGGCTGATAGCTCGACCAAGTGTTATAGGTGTCGAGGTAGTAGCCCAGGTTCTCGGTCAGCACGGGGCCGTGGAGCGGACAGATGATCTGGATGTCCAGGTCGGCGGCCTTCCTGAGCACGGCCTGCACGAACTTGCCGAACTTACCGACGATGCCAAAGTAGTAGCGGCGTGCTTCGCAAGCCCAGCCCTCGGGATCCTCGATGTCGTTAGCACCGAACTTGCCAAAGCCGTCGGCACTAAAGAGCACCTTGTCGGTGGACTCGTAGGAGAAGAGCACCTCGGGCCAGTGCACGTTGGGAGCACCGACAAACGTCAGGCTGTGGCCGCCCAGGTCGAGCACATCGCCCTCTTTGACGACCATCTTGCGCTCGGGGAAGTCGGTGCCAAAGTAGTTGACCATCATGCAGAAGGCGCCCATGCTTGCCACGATCTGCGCCTGGGGATAGCGCTCCATAAAGGCGGCAATGCCGGCGGAGTGATCGGGCTCCATGTGATGGACAACCAGGTAGTCGGGCGTACGGCCGTCGAGCGCGGCCTCGAGGTTGCCGAGCCACTCGTCAACAAAACCGCCGTCGACTGAATCGGCGACAGCGATTTTATCGCCCAAGATAACGTAGCTGTTGTATGCCATACCGTTCTCGGACACGTCGTACTGGCCCTCGAACAGGTCGATGTCGTGATCGTCGACGCCAATGTAGCGGATATCCTTGGTGATCTCCATCAGGCAAAGCCTCCTAGATAGACAAAAGAGCCCGTCTATCATAACACTCGTCTTCATAGACACGGCTATCTGCCAGCATCCTTACCGATTGTTATTGAAATGCGATAAAGCGCCGTTTACCTGCACAAACTATGCGCGCGGTATCGCCGTGCTATGTCGAATAATGAGCTGGCCGGGAATACGGATGGCAACGGTTTTGCCCGCCGTACCCGCCTCGGGAACCGCATGCTCAAACACCTCGCGTCCACGCTGATGTAGATCGAATCGCACGGTCGTGAGCTCGTTGTGTGCCACAAAATCATCGAGTGAATCGTCGACGCCCACCACGCTTACGTCCTCGGGCACGCGCAGGCCGCTATCGCGCAGCGCCGCAATTGCGCCGTTTGCCATCTGGTCGTTTGCCGCGTAAATCGCCGTCATGGTGCGGTCGTGCTCGGCCAGGTGCCTGCCGGCCTCGTAGCCGCTGTTGGCAGACCAGTCGCCCTCGAGCGGCTCTGCCGGCTCGATGTGTTTACGCTCGAGTGCATCTTGCCAACCGGCGCGACGAAATTGCTCGTCGACCGAGAATGACGGGCCGCCAATATAGCGAATCTGCTCGTGCCCTAGCTCAAACAGGTGATCCATAAGCAATAGCGAGCAGCCGTAATGGTCGGAATCGACCGTGGTCACCCGCGGGTGCGCGTACATGGTAACGATGACCGTGCCAATGCCCGGCAGTGGATCAAACGTCTCAAAATCGGGCGCCATGCGACTCATACCGATGATAATGCCGTCCACCGGCAATGCGGCCATACGACGCGTGGCCTCGGCAAGCGAAAACTCCTCGGTCTTGGACATCTCGACCAGCGTGATGGCGCAATTATGCTCGCGAGCAGCGCTGGCGATGCCGTCGATCATTGAGAGGTTGCCGAACTTGGTGACATCGTTGACGCACAGGCCGACCGAATGATAACGGCCGTCGCGCAGCGAGCGACCGGCATAACTCGGACGAAAGCCGAGCTTTTGCATAGCGGCCTGCACGCGCTGGCGCGTCTGCTCGTTAACGTTAGGCAAGCCGTTGGCGACGCGCGAAACCGTCTGCTGCGAAACGCCGGCAGCGCGGGCGACGTCGGCCATGGAGACCGGACGCGAACTGGTATCGTTGGACGGGCGCCTTGCCACAGGATCACCTTCACCCTTGCGAGATCTGAATAGCGTGAATGCCGGCCCGGGCAGAAATACATCCCGCGCCGAGGCCCGCTATCGTCGGACGCATGTTAACGTACTCTACTTTTTCTATCTGCATCTCTTCTGCTTTATAAGTCCATACGGCAGTACCGTTCACGGCTGAATTTCTACCGATTACCAGATTCTCAAAAAGTGACAAGCGATGTGTTATGAGTACGTTAACATAGCCCGTAACGTGCGGTATCGTGAACACTTGGTTCATGCCGCTTTAAGTTGTTAACGTACTCATAACGACGCAAAACCCACCCGGGCGCGCCAAGGAAAGGACTCCCATGACCACCCCCGACGAAAAGACATTCGCCACGCTCACCAAGCTGTTCGAGGAGAAGTTTGGCCCCATCGGCGACCGCCAGGTGCTCTACGTGCACGCGCCCGGCCGCTCCGAGATCAGCGGCAACCACACTGACCACGAGGGTGGCCACGTTATCGCCGGCTCGCTCGATGTCGCCGTCGACGGCATCGCCGTGGCAACCGATTCCAACAAGGTTCGCGTAGCCGACGAGGGCTATCCCACGTTTGAGATCGCGCTCGACACGCTAGACGTTCAGGAGTCCGAGAAGGGCACGTCCGCGAGCCTCGTCCGCGGCATGGCCCACGAAATCGCTGCTCTGGGCGTTGAGCCCCAGGGCTTCGACTTTGCCTTCACCTGCTCCGTCCCCTCGGGCGGCGGTCTTTCGAGCTCCGCTGCTGTCGAGGCGGCATACGGTCGCGCCATGGAGACGCTCTGGGGCGCACCCGCCATCGAGCCCGTCGCGCTCGCCCAGATGAGCCAGCGCACCGAGAACAACTATTACGGCAAGCCCTGCGGTCTGATGGACCAGGCCGCCGTTTGCTTGGGCGGCCTCGCCTACATGGACTTTGAGGATCAGGCTCAGCCTAAAACCCAGAAGCTCGAGCTCAACTTTGAGGATCACGGTTATGCGCTCGTGCTCGTTAAGGTCGGTGCCGACCACGTGGCCGCCACCGACGACTACGCCGCCGTTCCGCGCGAGATGCAGGACGTCGCTGCCGAGTTTGGCAAGGCACGCCTGTGCGAGGTAAACGTGGCGGACTTTGACGCCAAGCTCCCCGAGCTGCGCGCCAAGCTGGGCGACCGCGCCTGCCTGCGCGCCGTTCACTACTGGTACGAAAACGGCCTGGTCGATAAGCGCTGGGCAGCGCTCAACGCCGGCGACATCGATCAGTTCCTGGTCCTGACGCGCGAGTCCGGCGCCAGCTCTGCCATGTACCTGCAGAATGTCGTTGCCAAGCTGGGCTCCGAGCAGCCTTCGATGTATGCCCTGGCACTGGCCGAGCACGTGCTCGACGGCCGTGGCGCCGTCCGTATCCACGGTGGCGGCTTTGGTGGCACCATCCAGGCCTTCGTGCCGCTCGACCTGGTCGACACCTTTATCACCAAGATGAACGGCTGGCTGGGCGAGGGCTCTGCCCGCCACTACGCAATTTCTGACAAGGGGGCTTACGCGGCATGGCTGTAATGACTGACGTGCGCGAGGCCGCGCAGAACCTGATCGAGTACGCTATCCACCGATCGATGATCGGACAGGACGACCGCATCTGGGCCTACAACACCATTCTGGAGTGCATCGGCGCCACGGGCCCCGCGCTCGACATGACCTGGGCGTTGCAGAACGAGAAGCTCTCGCTCTTGCACCCCGATACGCTCCCCGATTTTGACCTGGAGGGCACGCTTGCCGCGCTTTCCGAGGCCGCCGTCGCCAACGGTGCCGCCGAGGACACGGCATCGGGCCGCGACCGCATCGCCATGCGCATCATGGGCGTGCTGATGCCGAGGCCTTCGATTGTAAACGAGGAATTCAACGGCCGCATGGGCGTCGACGAGCCCCGCGCCGCGACCGACTGGTTCTACGGCCTGTGCTGCGACGCCGGCTACGTGCGCCGCGCCGCCATCGCGCGCAACATCAAATGGAGCACCCCCACCAACTGGGGCGACCTCGAGATCACTATCAACCTGTCGAAGCCCGAGAAGGACCCGCGTGACATTGCCGCGGCCGGCGTTGCAAAGAACACGGGAGATAAGTATCCCGCCTGCCAGCTCTGCATCGAAAACGAGGGCTATCCCGGACGCTCTGCCGCAGCCGACGGCGGCGCTCACCCCGCCCGCCAGAATCTGCGCGTTATCCCCATTCAGCTCAACGGCGAGCGCTGGGGCTTCCAGTACAGCCCGTATGCGTACTTTAACGAGCACTGCATTGCCATGAGCTCTGAGCATCGTCCGATGCACGTCGACCGCAAGGGGCTGACCTGCCTGCTCGACTTTGTCGACCTGTTCCCGCACTACTTTATTGGCTCCAACGCCGACCTGCCCATCGTAGGCGGCTCGATTCTGTCGCACGACCACTTCCAGGGCGGCGCGCACGAGTTCCCCATGATGCATGCCACCGAGGTCTCGCAGTTTAGCGTGCCTGGCTTTGACCAAGTCAGCGGTACCGTGTTGCAGTGGCCGCTTTCGGTGCTGCGACTGCGCTCGCACGACCGCGCCCAGCTGCTCGACGCCGCCGAGAAGATCATCCTCGCTTGGCGCGAGTGGACCGATGAGTCGGTGGGCGTCATCGCGCACACAGCCGACGGCGTAGCGCACAACACCGTGACGCCCGTCATCCGCCGCGTCGACTCCCGCGGCAACGCCGGCGGCGAGATCTACGAGGTCTACCTGGCGCTTCGCTGCAACATCACGACCGGCGAGCATCCGCTGGGCGTTTTCCACCCGCATGCCGAGTACCACCATATTAAGAAGGAGAACATCGGCCTGATCGAGGTCATGGGCCTGGCCATTCTTCCGCCGCGCCTGGTTCCCGAGCTCGGCGCTGTCCGCGAGCACTTGCTAGCGGCCAAGGCCGATGCCAGCTACGACCTTGCCGGTGCGCTCGAGGGCGATGATCTATGCCGTAGCCACGCCGCATGGGCCGAGGACGTCTTTGCCCGCCGCACCGACGAGCTTACGGCCGAAAACGCCATCGACATCCTGCACGAGGAGGTCGGCGTGGTGTTTGGCCACGTGCTCGACAACGCCGGCGTCTTTAAGTGGGACGAAGCCGGCCGCGCCGCCCAGCAGCGCTTTATCGACTCACTGTAATGGTCCCTTGGGGACGGAGGAAAACAGATCATTTCGTCTTCAAGACAACGGCGCCCGCCGGCAACATCGCCGACGGGCGCCGTTTTTGAGTGTAGTCATTGGGGTCATTCTTAAGGGGCGTTCTTAAACGACTAGTCATTAAAGAGCGTCCCCAATGACTACTTGCAACCAAGGCAACGCCGGTGTCTTGGCAACGACAGCGAAAACGCCCCTAAGCGAGCAAGGTGACGTGAAAGAGGAGGGCATTGACCTTTTGGTCATGCCCGACGATTGAACGTCAGATTGCCGCTTAGGGGCGTTTGCAGCGTCGCGCCGTTACGCGGTTTGATAAAACCGCGTAACCCTACAGTTCAGTCACGACAACGCTGTTGTAGACCTCGTCCCAGCGGTCCATGACCAGGTGGCCGGTCTTGGGATCCATGGCGTTGAGCTTGCCGCAGGTATTGGCGGTCTTGAGCACCGTGACGTCGTCGGCACCAGCAGCAATGGCATGTGCAAAGCCGGCGATGGTCGAGTCGCCGGAACCCGTCGCGTTCACAGCCGCAATCGCGGGCGTCTTGGCGCGGAACGCGCGGCCCTCATGGAAGCCCACCGAACCGGCAGCGCCCATCGAAACGACAACCCAGGGGATACCGGCAAAACGGTCATCGGCGGCAAGCGCCTCGCGCAGAGCATCGACATCATCGGTCGTAAAGGACGTACCCAGCAGGCCGTTAATCTCGGTCAGGTTGGGCTTTACGAGCTCAGGCATAGCGTCGGACTCCAGCGCGGCCTCCAGCGATGCACCCGAGGTATCGAGCAGCACCTTGGCGCCCGCCTCCTCGGCGATCTTGACGAGTTCGGCATAGTAGCCGGCATCGACGCCACGCGGCAGCGAGCCCGAAAGCGTCACAACGTCCGCCTTCGCTGCAAGCTCGGCAAACTTGGCCGTAAAGGCCTCGAGCTCGGCCGGGGCGATCTGCGGGCCGCTCTCCAGCAGCTCGGTCTGATTGCCCTCGTGCAGAATATTCAAGCAAATGCGCGTCTCACCGGCGATGGGCACAAAGTCGTTCTTGACGCCGTCGGCATCCATGAGCTCGGCCATATAGGCACCCATGTGACCGCCGAGCAGACCGGTCGCGAGCACATCGTCGCCCAACTGCAGCAGCACACGGCTCACGTTGAGGCCCTTGCCGCCAGCGGTCTTTTCGGGCGTCACACGGTTAACATCGTCGATGATCAGCTTATCGAGCTGATAGCGCGTATCAATCGACGGGTTCATGGTAACGGTCAGAATCATATTGAACTCCTGTTTAGAAAACCGGCCCGCGCCCCCTCACAGAAACGCGAGCCGTCAACGGACTAGTCAATTACGCCGGATACCCGCTAATCATGGTATTCGCCGCGGTCCCACTTCTCGAGGAACTCGTCAAAGAAGTGCGGGTCAGCCTGAGCCTCGGCATCGGCCTTATTGCAGGCATCGATCTTGGCGATCAGGGCATCGTGCTCGGGAGTCTTCTCGTAGGGCTCCTCCAGGAAGGCAAGCATGATATCGGCCATCAGGAACTCGCCGGTGATCTTGCCGCCAAAGCCCACGATGTTAGCGTTGAGCTCGCGACGGGCATACAGGGCAGAGGTCATGTCGCGGACCAGGGCGCAGCGGGCGCCGGGAACCTTGTTGACGGCGTTGGTGATGCCGATGCCGGTGCCGCACAGGGCCACGCCAAAGTCGGCCTTGCCGCTGGCAACAGCCTCGCCCACGGCCTTACCGTAGATGGGATAGTGCGTACGGGTGTGGCTGTAGGTGCCGCAGTCGAGTACCTTGTAGCCAGCCTGCTCCAGGCGGTCGGCCAGATAGATCTTCTCGTCCGTAACGATATGGTCGCAACCGATTGCGATGGTCTTCTTCATCAGAACGTCCTTTCGTCTGAATTCACAAGTTGAGGTAGAAGTTCGAGTTCTCGGTGGCTCTCGTTAGGCCATCTTGTTGAGCATGTCGACACGGATCTGGTGACGGCCGCCGGCGTACTGGGCGCGCAGGAACTCGCGGGCGATCTTCTTGGCGACCTCGGTGCCCACAACGCCCGGGCCCATGGTGACCATGCGCGAGCCGTTGTGCTCGCGGGTCATGTAGGCGGAACGCTCGTCGGAAATGTTGGCGACGACCATGCCCTTAATCTTGACGGCGGCCATATAGGAGCCGACGCCGTACTTATCGAATGCGAAGCCCTGGGAATCCTTGTGCTCCAGCAGGTCCTTGGCAACGGCGGTCGCGGAATCGACAAAGTCCGCGGCTGGGGTCTCGGAATAGTCGACGACCTCGTGACCGTCGGCGATGAGCATCTCCTTGATGGACTCCTTCATCGACATACCGTCGGCATCGGAAGCGATTACAACCCTCATGACATCCTCCTTGAGAGATACGCAGGTGCGTAGTTTCTGTTTGGAAGTGTTGAATCGCGTTCAGGTCCGGGCATCTGAATGTGCGGTTCTTCACTGTTCATGTTTATTTGAACACATTCGAACATCAACTGCAAGAATTATTTGTTTATCTTTGTTCTTTTTTGAACAAATACCGTTCACGAATGATTGCCGACCGTCTGGACCCGGCGCGGACGTAGCGACCGCGTATTCAACAAACAAAAGGGCGGCCGAGAACGTGTCTCGGCCGCCCTTCGGCAGTATGCCCCGGTATATACAGCTGTTTTAGTTACTCGGACTGCCCGCCCTTCTTGGTATGCTTGGACGGAGCACTCAGGAAGCGGCCCGTCAAATAGTTCGCGGGACCGGAGATATCAATCCCCAGCAGGGTGTGCCCCAGCCACAAAAACGCCGCGAGCACCAGCAATGGAATCACGCACGAGGTCACGATCATCACGATGACGCCTTCGATAAGGTCGGTCACCTGCTGCACAATTTCATCGGTCATCTGCTTGGCGCCGCTGGTCACCGACGTGACGAGACCCGAGGCGCCGTCGGCAAGCTGCTCAAGCACGTTCTTGGACTCTGTGGACCCAGTATTTTTCTTGCTTGCTTTGGAGCTATCGCTATTTGCCGCACTCACAGCGTCGGCCGCCTTTTGCTCGGCCGCCTCGATGCTAACGTGATACGTTTCGTCGACCTTCTGCGACACCCAAACGCTTGCAGGCACCAACGCCATGCCAATTATGGCGACCACCAGCACACGCGTTGCCACGCGGCGAATGACCGCGCTCGTGCTCCAGCGTCCGTGAATGCCAAGCGACACCGCGAAGAGTACGAGCGAGAACGGAATCAGGATGCCCAGCCCGACCGACCATAAAATGGTCAGCAGATATTTTTCGAGGTAGAGCACGGCAAGCACGATACCCAAGTTTCCCGAAAGCTGCGCGAGCTGCTCGGCAACTGGCGTTCCCGTATCGCCCGGCAGCGCAGTGATACCCGCAGATAGGGCGACGCACGAGGTTGTGAGCGCCAAAACATTGCCCTTCTTTTGATCGATGACCTCGATGGTGGAGTCCCAAGTCTTGGTATCGGCAAAATGCGGACGAGCTACAAAGCCCGACAACAGCGCCAGTACCACGAGCGCAACGATAAAGCCAATCTGCAGCTTTTTGTTTGCGCACACGACATCGGACAGGCCGGGCTGCAGCTCGGTTACCGTCGTATGCTCGGTTATCTGGACAGGACGCCCATGAGCCATCTCGTGCGCATCTGTCTTTTGAATCAATCCGTTGTCCGGCATTTGGACACCTCCTCATTCCGGCCTGCATTGCGGATGGAAGTATACCCACCCATCGAAAAACCGAACGGAAGGGCGTGCAGAAGCTCCAAGACTGCCCCCAACGACTAGTCGTTTAAGAACGTCCCCAATGACTGTCTCGGGATGAGTTGCGGTGGAATAGGGATTGTTTTGCGCCCGTCGGCCCCTATTCAGTCCCCATTTCACCGCAACTTGGAGGAGGACAGAAAAAGCCCTGCCGCGGGTAGCGGCAGGGCTTTTGGAAGGGGACTTGGTTGTGAGGGCTCGTTAGGCGAGCTTGGCCTCGAGCTCGGCGATGCGCTTGTAGGCATCGATGGTAAAGCGTGTCTGCTTCTCCAGAATCATAGTGGTCATGAGAGTTTCCTGAGCGTGAGCCATGATGAAGGTCATCTCCATCTCGCCACCGCCGGCCTCCTGCGAAAGCAGCTTGGTCTGCGTGTCGTGGGCACCGATGAGCGCATCGCTGGCATCCTTGTGCAGCTGCTCGGCCTTCTCAAAGTCACCCTCGCGAGCAGCATCGAGCGCTGCAAGCAGATCGGTCTGGGCGTCACCTGCGTATGCGACAATCTCGAATCCAACCATCGAGATTTCTTCTTTGGTTGCCATGTTGCGTTCCTTTCACATATGAACCAATGGAGAGCATCGCGTCCGGGCATACGCGCTGCGTTGTGTATGACAGAAACAATAACATTCAAACAAAAAAGAACAGCTCAAAACGTAATTTCGAACTATGAACGGTCACTTTTCGCCCGTGAACGGTTTTTAAACCAATCTGAACAATATCGAACACAATTAGCGGCAACCCAAACAGGGCCGCACCCTAACGCAAATCGCGCACCGTATCGCCCTCTACAAGCACACCGGGGATCAGCATGTGCTCCACGCCAGACGCACCCCCATCGGCGCCGGCAATCTTGTCGACCGCCCACATGCCGACGCGCTTGTTGTCAAAGCGCACCGTGGTCAGGCGACGGTCGGGCACGATATCGCCCAGGCTGTCATCAACACCCACCACGCTCACGTCCTCGGGCACACGCCTTCCGCACGACTCGAGCCCGCGAATGCAGCCGTATGCCATGGCATCGTTGGAGGCATAGATGGCAGTACAGGTCGGATCGTCCGCCAGAGCCTGGCCTGCGGCATATCCGCTCTGAGCCGTCCAATCACCACGGATGAGTCGCGGCAGCTCAATACCATGTGCGCGCAATGTCTCGCGCCAGCCTTCCTCGCGTTGCATGCCCGAAAGCGAGCGCTCGGGACACGAGATAAAGTGCACGGTCTTGTGCCCCTGCCCCAGCAAGTACTCGACAACCTGGCGCGAGCAATCGAACTGGTCGTTATCGACCGTCGAGCACAGCGGGTGCTCCAGCATCGTAACGAGCACTGTCTGCATGCCGGGCAGCGGCTCGAAGGTGCCAAAGTCCGCCGGCATGCGATTCATGATCACGACCATGCCATCCACCGGCAGTGCGCTCATGCGCGACGATGCGCTCTCGAGGGTATAGGGGTGTCCATCTACTTTAGTAAGGGTGATGGCGTAGCCGTGCTTATCGGCGGCGGCGGCAAAGCCCTCCATACGGTCGAGGTTGCCGGTACCGGTAATGTTGAACATGGCGACGCCGACGGTCTTAAACTTGCCGCGGCGCAGCGATCGACCGGCAAAGTTTGGACGATAGCCAAGCTCGCGCATGGCGGCGCGCACCCGCTCCTTGGTCTCGGGGCGCACGCTAGGCGAATCGTGCACGGTGCGCGAGACCGTCTGCTCCGAGACGCCCGCGAGGCGTGCCACATCCTTAACGGAAACCGATTTTTTAACAGCGGCCATAGGTCGATCTTTCTATGTCAACGATGCCATTAGTGGCACCCTACGCAGTCAAATGAAACGTCTTCAAGTATATCTAACGCCTCCCCCACCATACGCTCACCACCCAAAACCTACCGCTCACCGACATTTTTGCTTCCCTGAAAGGCTTTTGTCGCCCAAATGTTAACGTTGCCATTGTGCAAACACAGAGCCACCGGGCGGCTCAAACGTTTACGCGCAAGGAATCGACGGTTCGCAGGCACAGGAACCGCCGGTTCGCGTCTTTTTTTGTGTCGCAAAATGGCAACGTCAACATTTTGGCAAGCAAACGTCAAAAGCTACCATCGTTGCTAACCCACCGACTCTTAGGAGCTTTGCATGGAGCAACTCATCGCCACTATCGAAAAGGGCCAGCCCTTTTTCAACGCGATCGCCCGCAACAAGTACCTCAAGGCGATCCGCGACGGTTTTATCTCCGTCATCCCCATCATCATCTTCTCGTCCATCTTCTGCCTGGTAGCCTCGGTCCCCAACATCTGGGGTTTCTACTGGCCCGATGACATCAACAACGCCCTGTGGAAGTGCTACAACTACTCCATGGGCATCCTGGCCATCGCCTGCGCCGCCACCACGGCCAAGCACTTCGCCGACGCTCAGAACCGCGACCTGCCCAAGAACAACCAGATCAACTTTATCTCGTGCATGTGCGCGGCCATCATCGGCTTCTTGCTCCTTTCGAGCGACACGATCGCCACGGACGCCGCCAGTGGCTTCAACACCACCTACCTTGGTTCCAAGGGCCTGCTGACCGCCTTCATCGCTGCGTTTGTGACCGGCATCATCTACAAGTTCTTCATTAAGCGCAACATCACCGTCAAGATGCCCGAGCAGGTTCCGCCCAACATCTCGCAGACCTTTAAGGACATCATCCCCTTCTCCGTCTGCATCACCGTCTTTTGGGTCTTTGACATCGTCTTCCGTGCTGCTTTTGGCTTCTGCTTTGCCCAGGGCGTTATCCAGGTGTTCCAGCCCCTGTTCACCGCTGCCGACGGCTATATCGGCCTCGCTGTGATCTACGGCGCCATGAGCCTCTTCTGGTTCGTGGGCGTCCACGGCCCCTCGATCGTCGAGCCCGCCATCGCTGCCGCCCTCGTTGCCAACATGACCGACAACCTGGCTGCGTTCCAGGCCGGCCAGCACGCCTCCGCTGTCCTGACCCAGGGCGCTCAGTACTTCGTCGTCTGCATGGGCGGCACCGGCGCCACGCTCGTCCTGGTCTTTATGTTCTGCTTCCTGGCCAAGTCCCAGGAGATGCGCGCTGTCGGTAAGGCCGCCATCGTCCCCGTGTGCTTTGCCGTCAACGAGCCGCTGCTGTTCGCCGCGCCTATCGTGCTCAACCCCGTCTTCTTTGTCCCGTTTGTCTTTGCCCCGATCGCCAACATCTGGATCCTCAAGATCTTTATCGACTTCTTGGGCATGAACGGCTTTATGTACACCCTGCCCTGGACCGTCCCCGGTCCCATCGGCACCATCATGGGTCTGGGCTTCCAGCCGCTCGCCTTTGTGATGCTCGCCATCATCCTGGTCGTCGACTTTGCCCTGTACTACCCGTTCTTCCGTGCCTATGACGCCCAGAAGTGCGCCGAGGAGGCCGAGATCTCCCAGGAGGAGCTCGCCGCCAAGAACGCCGAGAAGGCCGCCAAGCTTAACGATGCCTTCCAGGGCAAGGCCGACGCCAAGAGCGTTGCCGCCGGCGCTGCCGCCGAGGCCGTGAAGTCCGACGCCGCTCCCGCTGCCGAGGCAACGGCCGCCAGCGACCTCAACGGCAAGCGCGTGCTCGTGCTCTGCCAGGGCGGCGGAACCTCGGGCCTGCTCGCCAACGCGCTGGCCAAGGCCGCCAAGGAGCGCGGCATCAATCTTGAGACCGCTGCCGAGGCCTATGGCAACCATGTCGATATGCTCCCCGACTTTGACCTGGTCGTCCTGGCCCCGCAGGCTGCCAGCTACTTGGCCGACCTGCAGAAAGACTGCGAGCGCGTGGGCAACAAGTGCGTCGCCTGCCGTGGCAAGCAGTACATCGAGCTCTCCCAGAACGGCGATAAGTCTCTCGCCTTCGTCGCCGAACAACTTTCGAAGTAAGTAACACCCAGGGCCAGCCGACCATCCACAGCCGGCTGGCCCTTCGATTTAGACGATTGGATCATCATGTCCGTTAACCCTGCTGGCGTCACCAACCCGCCTGCGCAGTTTCCCGAGGGCTTTGTCTTTGGCGGCGCCACCGCTGCCTACCAGGTAGAGGGCGAGACCCGCACTCACGGTAAGGGCAAGGTTGCCTGGGACGACTTCCTGGAGGCCCAGGGGCGCTTCTCCCCCGATCCCGCTTCGGACTTCTACAACCAGTACCCCGTCGATCTGGAGCTGTGCGAGGAGTTTGGCATCAACGGCATTCGCCTCTCTATCGCCTGGAGCCGCATCTTCCCCAACGGTACCGGCGAAATCAACCCCGAAGGTGTCCAGTTCTATCACGATCTCTTCGCCGAATGCCACAAGCACCACGTTGAGCCGTTTGTCACGCTGCATCACTTCGATACGCCGCTTCCCCTCTTTGAGAAGGGCGACTTCCTCAACCGCGAGACCATCGACGCCTTTGTGGACTTTGCCACCTTCTGCTTTAAGGAGTACGCCGACCAGGTGACCTACTGGTTCACCTTTAACGAGATCTGGGCCGACGCCTCCAACACCTACATCGAGGGCACCTTCCCCGGTGGCGTCAAGGCGCATCTGGCCGAGGCCTTCCAGTGCGAGCACAACATGATGCTCGCCCACGCCAAGGCAGTACTGGCCTTCCACAACGGCGGTTTTAAGGGCAAGATCGGCGTCATTCAGTCGCTGGAGTTTAAGTATCCGCTCAACGAGAACGACCCCGCCGACATCAAAGCCGCCAACAACGAGCACGTGCTGCAAAACCAGTTCTTGCTCGACGCCACCTTCCGCGGCGACTACGCGCCCGACACCCTCGAGTGCGCCAACCGCCTGGCCGCCGTCTCGGGCGGTACCATCGAGATCCTAGACGAGGATCTGGAAATCATGCGCGAGGCCGCGCTCTACAACGACTACCTGGGCGTTAACAACTACCAGTGCCGCTTCTTGAAGGCCTACGATGGCGAAAACGACCTGCACCACAACGGTACGGGCGAGAAGGGCACCGGCCGCTGGCGCGTTAAGGGTATTGGCGAGCATGTGATCAAGCCTGGCATCCCCACCACCGACTGGGACTGGATCATCTATCCCGAGGGTCTGTTCGACCTGCTCGTCTACATTAAGCAGCGCTACCCCAACTACAAGCAGATCTTCATCACCGAAAACGGCATGGGCTACAAGGACCCCTACAAGGACGGTTTTGTGGACGACCAGCCGCGCATCGACTACATCGAGCAGCACCTGCGCTGGTTGCTCAAGGCCATGGAGGTGGGCGTCAACGTGGGCGGCTACTTCCTGTGGAGTCTGCAGGATCAGTTCTCCTGGACCAATGGCTACAACAAGCGTTACGGCTTCTTCTACGTTGACTTTGAAACCCAGAAGCGAACGCCCAAGGCAAGCGCATACTGGTATAAGCACGTGGCGCAGACCCGTCGTCTGGACTAGCGACTGGCGGGGTTGCCCGCTCACACAACCTGTCCCCATTTCTCAGCCGGGGGCGGCACGTCACACGGCGCGCCGCCCCCGGCCTTTTTTGGGCGGACCGTGTCGCACGTTTGTCTCGATCTGTAACATCTAGCCGAGTTTTTTGGTCCTAGCTGTTACAGATTGAGACGAACAGGATTGCTCTTTCCGAAGAATCTAAATCTGTAACACGTAGCCCGCTTTTGACCGTCTACCTGTTACAAATCGAGACAAACGGAGTAGGACCTAACCCCGTATGTCCCTAACAGTCGAGCGTTCGACCAGCGTACTCGGCACATGAATCGCCTCGATAGACGAGCTCTCTCCAATCGCCGCCTCAAACGCAAGCTTACCGACACCGCGCAAATCAAATCGCAGCGTCGTCAGCCGATTGTGAGGAACAAGTCCCTCGAGTGCGTCGTCGATACCAACCACGCTCACGTCGTCGGGCACGGACAGGCCCGCGTTCTCGAGCGCGGCGATAACGCCCAGCGCCATCTGGTCATTTGCCGCAAGCACGGCAGTCGGCGCCTGCGACCCGCCGGCAAGCACCTCGGCCGCAATCCGCTCGCCCATGGCGTACCCACTGTCCGCACTCCAATCGCCACGCAGCATCGGAGCGGCATCGACATGAGCACGACCCAGCGTATCGCGCCAACCGGCCTCACGAAAACGCGAGGAAATCGAGTTTTCCGGACCCGCCACAAACCGCATATTCGAGTGACCATGTTCCAGCAGATAATTGGCCAACAGCTCGCACGAACCATACTGGTCGGAGTCGATCGTCGTGCAGCGCGGATGCGCATACATGGACAGGATGACCGTTCGCACTCCCGGCTGGGGAACAAACTCCTCAAAATCGGGAGCCATGCGGTTCATGTTGAGAATCATGCCGTCGACGGGTCGCTCGACCATGCGGCGCGAGGCATCGGCAAGTGCATAGGGCTTGTCGCCGCCCATCTCGATCATAGTGACGGCAAAATCGTGCTCGCGCGCCGCTTGCATGATACCCTCGAGCGTCGCCAGGTTACCGACACGTGTGATGTTGTACATGCACAGGCCAATAGAACGATACGACCCGCCGCGCAACGCCGCTCCAGCAAAATTGGGACGAAAGCCCAGCTCTTCCATGGCGGCCAGCACACGCTTGCGCGTCTTTTCCGTCACGTTGGGCATACCGTTGACCACGCGAGACACAGTCTGGCGGCTCACGCCAGCGAGCGCCGCAACCTCTGCCGCGCTCGCCGAACGACCATTCCTTGTCTGCTGATCCATGCCTTCCACGCTAACCTGCTTCCCAACTATTCCCCGCGCCCATGGCGCATCGTACATACATTGATAACGTGCTCATGATACCCGAGCCATATACCACAACATGAAAACTTCTGTCAATCAAAACCGCTTACCGAACAAATACAACCGTTCGCGGCTGTTTGAAGTTGTTTTGTTTCTATACATCCCAGCCGGATGTTAACGTGCTCATTGTCAAATGTTCACGTGCTCATTTTGGTTCTAATCATTTTAAGATAGTGTTTATCGGGCTTTTTCACCGCTGAACGCTAACCAGGGAGCCTCCTGAGCGCAAACGCACAATATCGAACAGCGAGACGAGAGGGTGTATGCATATGTCTTTGCTAAACCGCGTACAGCAGCTGCCGAAGGGCTTTGTTTGGGGCGCCGCAACCGCCGCGTACCAAACGGAAGGTTCCACGAAGGTGGCAGGCAAGGGTAAGACCATGTGGGACGATTACCTTGTCGCCCAGGGTCGCTTTTTGCCCGACCCGGCCAGTGATTTCTACAACCGCTACGAGGAGGATATCCGCCTTTCTGCCGAGCATGGACTCAACGCCATTCGTGTGTCCATCGCCTGGACCCGCATCTTCCCCAACGGCGACGATGCCGAACCCCTCGCCGAGGGCGTTAAGCACTACCACGAGCTGTTCGCCTGCTGCAAAAAGTATGGCGTCGAGCCCTATGTGTCCCTGCATCACTTTGACTCCCCCGCCGCCCTGTTCAACCAGGGCGACTGGCTCAACCGCAAGACCGTCGACGCCTATGTGCGCTATGCCGAGTTCTGCTTCCGCGAGTTCCGCGAGGTCAAGAATTGGTTCACCATCAACGAGCTCATCAGCCTCTCGCACTCCCAATACATCCAAGGCAACTTCCCGCCCAACCATCACTTTGATGTGACGAGCGGCATCCAGAGCCAGCACAACGAGCTCGTTGCCCACGCCCGCGCCGTCAACCTGTATAAGGATCTTGACGAGACCGAGCACCTGGGCGGACGCATTGGCATGGTCAACGTCCTGACGCCGGCATATCCTGCCACCGACTCGCCCGCCGACCAGCACGCCGCCGACCTGTACAACGCCTTCTACACCGACTTCATCATGGACGGCGCCTTCCTGGGTCACTACTCCGCGCGCACCCTCTCACTCATCAACGAGATTCTGCGTGCCAACAACGCCACACTTACGGTTGAGGACAGCGACATGGAGGAGCTCGCCAAGGCGGCGCCCCGCAACGATATGTTCGGCCTCAACTACTATCAGTCGGCGTTTATCGCCGCCTACGATGGCGAGTCAACCAACAGCTTTAACGGCACCGGAGACAAGGGCACCTCGTGCTTTAAGTTTAAGGGCGTCGGGCAGCAGGTCGATATGCCGGGTATCCCCACCACCGACTGGGATTGGCTCATCTACCCGCAAGGCCTCTACGACACGCTCAAGCACATCAGCGCCACCTATCCCAACCTCCCCGTCATCTATATCACCGAAAATGGCCTGGGCCACAAGGACCCCGAGCCCGACGCAAACGGCATCGTCGCCGATCCCGAGCGCATCGACTTTGTCGACCAGCACATGGAGAAGGTGCTCCAGGCGCGCGCCGAGGGCGTCGACGTCCAGGGCTACTTTATCTGGAGCCTGCAGGACCAGTTCTCGTGGGCCAATGGCTATAACAAGCGCTACGGCCTGTTCTACATCGACTTCGACACGCAAAAACGCTACATCAAGCAGTCGGCACTCTGGTACAAGGAGCTCGCCGACACTATGGCGGACGCGCAGTAGCGCATCGCCTCGCTTTCCCCCGAGAAGGGAGCGGCCCTATGCGATACAAACCCAGCCGCTCCCCTCTCTCCCCCTGGGACCGACCCCGCCTGCACCCGGGCTTTTAGCAAGCGGGAGACCATATAGGTTTTCAACGTCCATGCCATTAAGATTTCATGCAAAGAGGAGCGTGAACTATGGAATCGATCGTTAAGTTCTTGGAGAAAGGTCAGCCGTACTTCGACAAGGTCTCTAAGAACATCTACCTTCAGGCCATTAAAGACGGCTTTTTGGCAGCAATGCCCATCATCCTGTCTTCTTCTGTCTTCCTGCTTATTTCGACCCTGCCGGGCGTTGTCGCCACGGTCGGCGGCTTTACGCTGCCCGACTGGTGGAACGTCGACGTCGTGAACTTCTGCAACAAGGTTTACAACTTCACGATGGGCGTCGTGGGCATCATGGTCGCCGGCACCACCGCAAGCGCGCTGACCGGCTCCAAGAACCGCCGCATGCCTGCTGGCAAGGCCATCAACGCCACGAGCACCATGGTCGCCGCCATGTGCGCTATGCTCATCTTGGCCGTTACCCAGACGAGTGCCAAGATCGACGGCGCCGATGTCTCGGTGTTCTTTACCGACAACATGGGCACCAAGGGCCTGCTGAGCTCCTTTGTCGCCGCATTTGCCACGGTCAACATCTATGCCTTCTGCATTAAGCGAGACATCACCATCAAGCTGCCCAAAGAAGTCCCCGGCGCCATCGCCCAGAACTTCCGCGACATCTTCGCCTTCAGCTTCTCCATCCTGTTTGTC
Source organism: Collinsella sp. (assembly GCA_048230835.1). Lineage (GTDB taxonomy): Bacteria > Actinomycetota > Coriobacteriia > Coriobacteriales > Coriobacteriaceae > Collinsella. Next base: position 66,613 of record DBFALE010000011.1, on the reverse strand, counting down.
GCCGTCATCGACGTTATCTGCCGCACCTGCTTGGCCGTCCCGTTTGCCAACGTCATCTCCACGCTGGTAAGCCCGCTGTTCGCCGCTGCCGATTCCTACGCCGGCCTCGCCCTCATCTGGTTCATGATCCCGCTGTTCTGGTTCATGGGCATCCACGGCCCCTCGGTCGTTAAGCCTGCCCTCAACGCCGCGCTGTTTGGCAACATCACCACCAACCTCGCCACGCTGCAGGCCGGCGGTCACCCCGCCCTCGCCCTGACCGAGAACTTCGGTAACTACATCGGCGAACTCGGCGGCACCGGCGCCACGTTCATTGTCCCGATCATCTTCCTGCTCTTTATGCGCTCCAAGCAGCTCAAGGCCGTCGGCAAAGCCTCTGTCGTACCCGTGATGTTCGCCGTCAACGAGCCGCTGCTGTTCGCCGCGCCCATCATCCTCAACCCGTACTTCCTGATCCCGTTCCTGTTTGCCCCCGTGGCCAACGTCCTCATTGGTAAGTTCTTCATCGACTTTTTGGGCATGAACGGCTTTATCTATGCCATGCCGTGGGCACTCCCCGGACCGATCGGCACCTTCATCGACACCAACTTCCAGCCGATCTCTCTGGTCCTGGTTGTCGTCCTGCTGGTCGTTGACTTCTTGATCTACTACCCGTTCTGCAAGGCCTACGACAACGTCCTGTGCAAGCAGGAGGCCGAGACCCTGGCCGAAGAAGAGGCCGAGGAGACCAAGGCCGTCAAGACCGCTGCCGCCCCCGCCGTTGAGGCTCCTGTTGTCGAGACCGCTTCTGCCACTGAGGCCTCCGCAGCTCCGTCCGCCCTTAAGGGCAAGGATCTGAGGGTTCTGGTTCTGTGCGCTGGCGCCGGCACCTCTGCACTGCTCGCCAACGCGCTTAAGGAAGGCGCCGACGAGCTGGGCATCGACATTACCGCCAACGCCGGTGCCTACGGCAGCCACTACGCCATCATGGACCAGTACAACGTCATCGTCCTGGCTCCGCAGGTTCGCACCTATTACAACGAGATGAAGGCCGACACCGACCGCCTGGGCATCACGCTGCTGTCGCCCAAGGGCAAACAGTACATCGACCTCACTAAGGATCCCAAGGGTGCCGTCGCCTGGATCGAGGAAAACCTCGAGGCATAAGACGCTGACACCACCTGCCGCTTGCAGACAATAAATGGCCCGTGCATCGATGTGTGATGCGCGGGCCATTTTGTTTAGACCGCACCCGTCCTCCTGTTCATCTCAATCTGTAACATCTAGCCGAGTTTTTCGGTCCTAGCTGTTACAGATCGAGACAAACAGAACGCCCGAGCAGAAATATCTCAATCTGTAATATTTAGCTGAGTTTTTCGGTCCTAACTGTTACAGATTGAGACGAACGGGCCGAAAAACCCTACGCCCGCAGGTCCTTTACGCTGGAACGTTCGACCAACACGCCCGAGACGAGCGTACGGCTTCTGGAGCTCGGGGCTTCCAGACCTGCGACGACCTCGTTAAGCGCACGGATGCCCAGCTCGCGGTGGCGAAACTTCACTGACGTCAGAATCGAGTTGGGAATCGTCTTGTAGAGTTCGTCGTCAAAGCCGATCACGGACACGTCGTCGGGCACCCTGAGCCCTCTGTCACGCAGAGCCATCATCACGCCGTTGGCCATGCAGTCGTTAGCAGCGAGGACCGCCGTGCAATCGGGCTTATCGGCAAGCACAAGGCCCGCGGCATAGCCACTATCCGCATTCCAATCGCCTTGCAGAGGCTCGGGCGGCTCAATGCCACGCGCCTCGAGTGCCGCACGCCAACCTTTCATACGGCACTGGCTCGACAACGACTCTTTCTTACCAGAGACGAAGTACACGTTTTTATGCCCGTGGTTCAAGAAGTACTCGCACGCCATGCGCGCGCCGCCCTCTTGGTCGTCACTGACGGTGGAGCAGGTAGGATGTTCCATCGGTGTGATAATCACCGTCTTGAGGTCCTTCGGTGCCTCAAAGGTATCAAAGTCATCGACCATCTGACGCAGGTTGAAGATCATGCCATCAACAGGCAGCTGCGACATCCTACGCGCCGCATCGGCAAGGGTCATCTTCTCCCCCGCCCGCTTCTTAATCATCGTGAGCGCAAAGCCGCGTTCTTCGGCGGCATCGGCGATACCGTCAATCATGTCCACGGCGCCGCCCGACAAGTGGAACATCACCACGCCGATGCACCCGTAACGGCCCAACTTGAGCGAACGTGCGGCAAAGTTGGTTCGAAACCCGAGCGCCTCCATTGCGGAATGGACCTTATCGCGTGTCGACTCGCGCACGCTATCGGGCTCGTTGATCACGCGCGACACCGTCTTGAGAGAAACGCCCGCGGCAATCGCCACATCGTTCATCGAGACGTTTTTCTTGTCCATCGTTGCCACTGCTTCTCCACTCGGTTCTCTATCGCTTGTTTTTTGCGTTCTAGCATACACTACCTGCCTGACTGATAAATCAACCATTCACCGGACAATATCGACCGCTCGCCCGTATATCCTTGTTGCTCTTCCAGAAATGTCTTACGTTGTCATTAACGAAATGACAACGTTGTCATTTCGCAATGCCTTCCTTAAGCAGGAAGGCTTCCGGGCAGTCCTGACCATCCATCGACGACCAGTTCCATCCACATGCATCGCGCATCAAGTAGCAAAGGAGCTCTATGGACGCCATCGTAAAGATGCTCGAGAAGCATCAACCGTTCTTTGAGAAGATCTCGAGGAACGTCTACCTCCAGGCCATCAAGGACGGATTCCTTGGGTGCATGCCCATCGTCCTTACCTCTTCGATCTTTCTGCTGATTGCCACCCTTCCCGGCGTAGTTGGCATCACGCTGCCCCAGCCGCTCATCGACTGGTGCAACAAGCTGTATAACTTCACCATGGGCGTCATGGGCATCATGGTTGCCGGCACCACCGCCAAGAACTTTACGGCTTCCATGAACCGTCGCATGCCCGCCGGCAAAGTGCTCAACGACGGTTCCACCATGGTGGCCGCCCAGTGCAGCATGCTGCTGCTCGCAGTCACGCAGTTCACCACCAAGCTCAACGGCTCCGAACTTTCGGTCTTCGACTGCACCAGCATGGGCACGCGTGGTCTGTTCTCGGCCTATATCGCCGCGTTCATTACCGTGTGGGTCTATAAGTTCTGCGTCTCGCGCGATCTGACCATTAAGCTGCCCAAGGAGGTTCCGGGCGCCATCGCTCAGAACTTCCGCGACATCATCCCCTTTGGCGGCGCTGTCATCATCTGCGGCATCATCGATGTCGTCGTGCGCAACCTCATGGGCGTTCCGTTCTCCGAGCTGCTTATCAAACTGCTCTCCCCGCTCTTCACTGCGGCAGAGACCTATCCCGGACTTATCCTTATCCAGGCAGCCACCGCGTTCTTCTGGTTCATCGGCGTCCACGGCCCCTCGATCGTCCAGCCGGGCATCGACCCCATCCGTCTTGCCAACCAGGCCGAGAACCTGCAGGTTCTGCTGGCCGGTGGCCACCCCGCCCACTCCCTCACCTTTAACATGTCGCTCGTGGGTGAGTTCGGCGGCACCGGCGCCACCTTCATCGTGCCGCTTCTGCTGATTCTCTTTATGAAGTCCAAGCAGCTCAAAGCCGTCGGTAAGGCCTCGATTGTTCCTGTTGCCTTCGCCGTCAACGAACCGCTGCTCTTTGGCGCGCCGATGATCCTTAACCCCTACATGCTCATCCCCTTTGTTGCCGCCGGCTGCGTCAACGTGAGTGTTGCCAAGTTCTTTATCGATAACGTGGGCATGAACGGCTTCTCCTTCGTGGTGCCTTGGGCCACCCCTGCCCCCATCGGCATTTTCATCACCACGAACTTCCAGCTTATCGCTCTGGTGTTTGTCGCGATCATTATCTTGCTGGACGCCATCATCTACCTGCCGTTCTTGAAGGCATACGATAAGCTGCTCTGCGACCAGGAGGCCGAGCGCGCCGCCGAGCTGGGTCTCGAGTCCGATGGTGCTGCCACCATCGCCGCCAGCACCTCTGCGCCCGCTGTCGAGCAGACCACCGCTTCCGTCGAGCCGACCGCCGCTGCCGCCGACAGCAAGCCTGTCGCCGATCAGCCCGAACCCGCTGCCGATGCATCCTCCAAGAAGGATGTCGATGGCCTGAAGGTCCTCGTCCTGTGCGCCGGCGCCGGTACCTCTGCCATGCTCGCCAACGCCATCAAGGAAGGTGCCGCACAGACCGGAGAGAATATCGCTTCCTCCGCAGGCGCCTATGGCCAGCACACTGCCATCATGGATCAGTACGACGTTATCGTGCTTGCCCCGCAGGTCCGTAGCTACTACAACGACATGAAGGCCGATACCGATCGCCTGGGCATTAAGCTGCTCGCTCCGCGCGGTAAGGAATATATCGACCTTACTCGCGACCCCGCAGGCGCCATCAAGTGGCTCCGCGAGAACCTCGACTAGTTCCTCCCTCTGTTGGTGCCCGGATCCCCAGTTCGGGCACCTCTCCCTATTCGTATCCCACAGAAAGGATGACTCATGACCAACCCCATGCAGTTCCCCGACGGCTTCGTGTTTGGCGGCGCCACCGCTGCTTACCAGGTTGAGGGCGAGACCCGTACGCACGGCAAGGGCAAAGTGCCCTGGGACGATTTCCTGGCAGCCCAGGGTCGCTTCTCCCCCGATCCCGCAAGCGACTTCTACAACAAATATCCGGTCGATATCGACCTGTGCCAGCGCTTCGGCATCAACGGTATCCGCGTCTCCATCGCTTGGAGCCGCATCTTCCCCAACGGCACTGGCGAGATTAACCCCGAGGGCGTTGCCTTCTATCACGAGCTTTTCGCCACCTGCAACAAAGCTGGCGTTATCCCCTATGTCACGCTCGATCACTTCGATACGCCCGAGGCCTTTTACCAGAACGGCGGCGAGGGCTTCCTGACGCGCACGACGATCGACGCCTTTGTCGAGTACGCCAAGTTCTGCTTTGCCGAGTTCACCGAGGTCAAGCACTGGTTCACGTTTAACGAGATTCCCGCAACCGCCGAGGGCAGCTTTATCGTCGGCAACTGGCCGCACGGCGAGAAGTACCGCCTGGACAAGGCCTTCCAGCTCATGCACAACATGATGGTGGCCCACGCCAAGGCCGTCGTCGCCTTCCATGAGGGCGGCTTTGAGGGCGAGATCGGCATTGTCCAGAACCTAGAGCCCAAGTATCCCCTCGATCCCAACAGCGCTGCCGACTGCGAGGCCGCCCGCATGGCCGACGTCATCAACAACCGCTGGGTTCTCGACGCCACCTTCCGTGGCCACTATGCAGCCGACACCATGGAGGCTGCGACCAAGCTTGCCCATATCGCCGGCGGCGAGCTCGACGTTCGTGACGAGGACATCGCCGCGCTGACCGCCGCGCTCCCCTACAACGATTGCCTGGGCGTCAACACCTACAAGTGCCAGTTCCTGCGCGCCGCCGAGGGCGAAAACGACATCAACCACAATGGCACTGGCGACAAGGGCTCCTCGCGCTGGTTCCTCAAGGGCGTGGGCGAGTCATGCGTGCGCGAAGGCGTACCCACCACCGATTGGGACTGGATCATCTATCCCGAGGGCCTGTACGACCTACTGCTCCGCATTAAGAACGATTACCCCAACTACAAGAAGATCTACATCACCGAGAACGGCATGGGCTATAAGGACGACTTTGAGGACGGCTTTATCGATGACGCCCCTCGTATCGACTACATGCGCCAGCATCTCGCGTGGATCCTCAAGGCAATCGACGGCGGCGTAAACGTCGACGGCTACTTTGTGTGGTCGCTGCAGGACCAGTTCTCCTGGACCAACGGCTATAACAAGCGCTATGGCCTGTTCTACATCGACTTTGAGACCCAGAAGCGCTATCCCAAGGCGAGCGCGTACTGGTACAAGAACGTCGCGGAGACCGGCCTGCTCATGGCCTAACTTTTGCCGCATACCCCCTGTCGGCCGCATGCGAATCCCTCCACGGGTTCGCATGCGGCCTTTTTGTTTTTGGTGAGCCCGTGCAGGCCGTTTGTCTCGATCTGTAACATCTAGCAGGGATTTTCGGTCTTAAATGTTACAGATCGAGACAAACGGAACGCCCGAGCAGAAATATCTCAATCTGTAACATGTAGACCACTTTTGACCGTCTACCTGTTACAGATCAAGACAATAAGATAGTCAAACCCAAACTTTCCAAGCAGTTATGAAACATGGTTTCTAGTTTTCGGTATAACGAACATACTTTCGGTATCATTTAATGGTATTATGATATCGAAAGTATGTTCGTGATACCGAAAGGAGCCGCATGCGCCAGTTCGATTACGCCACAGTCCCAGCGGAACTCGAAGCAACTCCAATCACCAACCTCCTCCTCTCGATACGCGAGCATAAAGGCCGTCAGCTTGCTCTGAGTCAAGTCAAACCCGAACTTCTATCGTCCCTTATGGAGGAAGCTAAGATCCAAAGCACCCAATCCTCCAACGGACTTGAAGGAATTATTACCACCCAAAAAAGACTCAAAGCGATCATGGCGTATTCCGCCAAGCCAAGCTCCCGCGCAGAGGAAGAAATCGCTGGATACCGAGATGTGCTGTCGCTTATTCACGAGCAACACGATTCCATTCCCGTAACGCCATCGGTCATTTTGCAGTTGCATCGTGACCTCATGGCGCACACGGCAATCTCGTATGGAGGCCATTGGAAAGATAGCGATAACGAAATCGTCTCCATTGACGATCAAGGTAATCGATTTGTGCGCTTTAGGCCCCCTTCGGCTCTAGCAACCCCGGGACTTATTAAAGAAGCCTGCCAATCCCTCAACGATGCTTTATCTCGCCAAGTTTGCGACCCCCTCCTTATATCGCTCCGCTTTATCTTCGATTTTGTTAGCATTCATCCCTTCAACGATGGCAATGGCAGGATGAGCCGGCTCCTTACAACGCTGCTGCTCGAAAAGACTGGATACGACGTTGCGCGTTACATCAGCATCGAACGACTTATTGAAGACAACAAAGCGCTTTACTACAACGCCCTCGCTGCAAGCTCCACTGGATGGAATGAAAATCAAAACACCGAAGTACCCTTTATCCGTTTCATGCTCGGAACAACCCTGGCCGCCTACCGAAAGCTCGAGCAGCGTACCTTAATTGAATCAAGCACTCGTCCCATGTCGAAGCAAGCGCGCATCGCTGTTCTATTTCAACAGAGACCCGGCGTCATTAAGAAATCCGACATCCGATCAAACTGCCCCGATATCAGCGAGGTTACCGTTAAACGAACCCTCGGTCAGCTTGTTAGCTGCAGCGCAATCGAAAAAACAGGAGCGGGTCGTTCGACGGGCTACATACTCAAAGACGTCCATGCTCTAGAACTATTCTTGCAATCCACAATACCCGACAGCGAGGCCGCAATAACAAAAGAGGCTCCAAAGGATAAGCTTCTTGAACGTGTAAACCGCGCCGAGGATGAAAGCAGAGAGGGGCTCTATGAAGACTACGATTCATTCTCAAGGGACATAAAGACGAAATACGGAGTCTAGTCATATCCCAGAATAGTCTCATCCTTGTTGCCCAAAATTATTTACGCGTCATTGTGAAGCGATAATCCCCGCGCCGGCAGGGGGCAGAAGTATCGCCTGCAGCGTTAGCTAGCAGATGACCTGCGTGTGCTCCTCGATGGCAGTGCGGTCCTCGGCGGTAATACCCGGCTCGCACACCACGGCGTCCAAACTGTCCAGGCGGCAGAAGGTGTAGAAGTCGCGCTTGCCGATCTTGCTGGAGTCGGCGATCAGATAGCGCGAGTCGGCCTTGCTAAAGGCGAGCTGCTGGATGCGGCCCTCTTCCATATTGGATGTAGACACGTCGCCGTCCAGAATGCCGTTGGCACCGATAAACGCCGCGTCGATGCCCAGCGCACGCAGGGTATCCTCGGCCGTTGGTCCCACAAAAGCGGCGGTGCGGCGACGGTACATGCCGCCCACCAGGCACAGGTCGCAGTCTTCGCGCGCCTCGAGCAGGTTAAACACCGAAAGCGAATTGGTCACAATGCGCAGGCGAAACGCCGGCAGCATCGAGGCCATCTGCTCAACCGTGGTGCCCGTGCCCAAAAAGATGGTCGAGCCTTCCTCGATAAGCTCCACAGAACGGCGCGCAATCTGCAACTTTTCCTCGGCATGCTTCGTGCGCTTTTCGCTGTGCGAATACTCATGGCGCAGCATAGCGTGTGGACGGCCCTGCGCACTGCGGGCTCCGCCGTGCACGCGCTCGATCTCGCCCAGGCTCGCAAGCTCCTCAAGGTCACGGCGGATCGTCATATCCGAGACACCTAACGCATCCGAAATCTCCTTGACCGAGACCGTTCCCTGTTCCTCGAGCAGCTGCCGAACCTTATCCTGTCGCTCCGCTTTAATCACGATGAGTCCTCGCTGTTCCACGCTCACGTCAATTCAAACAATAACGAACAAATTGTATCAGACTCGCGCGCGTCAGAAATGAACGCCCGCACAGCTCCAATCATCACTTTTTTGAGAAAAATACCCCCTGCTTTAGTGGGGTGTAGTGATAATCTCGCCTGTTCGCGCTACAGTTTGTCGGAAATACCTCGATGTTAGGAACCAAATGATCACTTCCGAGCTTTTCGGCACCGCGCCGTGCGGTACCCCCGTTCATCGTTACACCCTCAACGGGCCCGAGATTTGCGTTCGCATTATGGACTATGGCGCCACCGTGCTTGGTGTCGACGTGCCCGACATTCCCGGCAACGTGCGCGATGTGGTGCTGGGCTTCGATAAGCTCGAGGATTACTTTGACAACCCCGCCTGCTTTGGCGCGACCATCGGCCCCGTGGCAAACCGCACCGCGGGCGCCACGATCACCATCGCCGGCACGGACTGGCATATGCCCGCCAACGAGGGCGCCAACAACCTGCACAGCGATCTTGAGCACGGTCTGCATAAACGCGTGTGGGACGTTGAGCTCGACGAGGCCCATAACGCCGTGCGCATGACCACCTCGCTTGAGGATGGCGAACTGGGCCTTCCCGGCAACCGCACCTTTACGGCCGTGTTTACCGTTACACGCACCGGCGTCTTTCGCATCGAGTATGGCTGCGAGAGCGACCGCGCCACCTACGTGTCCATGACCAACCACACGTACTTTAACCTTGCCGGCCATAACGCCGGCATGGACTGCGAGCACTTCTTTGTTGCCAACGCTGCCCACTACCTGCCCATCAACGAGCAGAACATCCCCACCGGCGAGATCGCTCCGGTCGAAGGCACGCCGTTTGACTTCCGTGAGCTGCGCCCCGTCGCTCCATGCATGGAAGCCGACGACCCGCAGATTAAGCAGGCCCGTGGCTACGATCACTGCCTGTGCATCGATGGCTATCAGTACGGCCGTAATCTGCGCCGCGCGATGCACGTCGAGGAGATGTGGACCGGTCGTGAGTTGGATTACTACACCACCGCCCCGGGCGTGCAGCTCTACACCGGCAACTGGCTGGGCGACGAGCACGCCAAGGACGATGCCAACTATGGCTGGGGCGCTGGCTTTGCCCTCGAGGCAGAGATGTACCCCGACACACCGCACCAGCCGCTGTTCCCACAGGGCATTGTGGGCCCGGGTCACCCCTACAGCAATGTGATCGAATACCACTTTATGAGGCACTAAGCCCACAACGCAACATATCGCACAACAGCGCCCGCCGGCACACCGCCGACGGGCGCTGTTCTACCTAGTCATTGGGGACGTTCTTAAATGACTAGGTAGATGGGTCGGGATTGGAACTGGGGAGATAGCGGATTTCTAGCTCTATGCCGAGCGCCTGCAGTTCTTTGAGGGCAGCGACGTCTGCGTCGCTCACGGCAACCGCGGGCGCTATGGGGCGCTTGCCCTCCCCTGCTTGCATATGGCCAATGCTGATCTTGGTGATTGGCACGCCGCCCTTAACCAGCGCGAGCGCATCGGCGGGTGAGGCCACCATGATCAGAATCAACTGGCGCGACGTTGCGGTATGAATGATGTCGATAGTTCTTTGCACCGAGAAAAACCTTGTCCAGACGCCTTCTGGCGCCGCCGCCCTCATTGGTGCCCATTGGCGCGAATCCGCCGCGATCTCATCGTTAACGATTAGGACAAGGTTGGAACCCACGGCTTCGTTCCACAGCTCAACGTCTTGCCCGTAAATAAACCGGTCATCGATACGTGTAAGAAGGATCTTGGGTTGAGCCATGGCTGCCCCATTCTGTTTGAGACCCATACGAGCGGGACATCACGTCTTCAATATTAGTGCATTTAAAGTGAGAAAAGCCGTCAGAACACTTGCGCGGATGTGCGATGTCCCGTATCATAGACATCCGTTGACGCCTCAGTTGCGTCACCACATGGTCGCCAGCGTAGCTCAGTTGGTAGAGCACCGCTCTCGTAAAGCGGGGGTCACCGGTTCGAGCCCGGTCGCTGGCTCCATTGCACAAGATAGCCGCCTTCGGGCGGCTTTTTTGTTGCCGATTTTGAGTGCGTGCGCGCCAATCCAAGCACAACGCCGCCGGCAACTCCCCTACTCAACGAAAAGCCCCGCCAACCGCAATCCCCAAGGGGACCGCGATCAGCGGGGCTCAAACTCGTTCCCCAAGGGGAATCACGCTATCAGACGAATAGCTCTGCCAGGCAGTTCGCTACTCCTCCCAGTAAGCATCTGCAAGCAGCTTAAAGCAGATCTTCTTGACCGGCTGCGCGCCATCGCCCGGGAACTCGAGCGTGGGCATGTGAGGCTCGCCGGTAACGAACAGCGCAAACTTGTCATCGGCAAGATCGCCGGCGATCGAAGCGTCGGAATCGACCAGATCGTAGTCGTCCTTCTCGTCAAACTCTTGGACCAGCGTCAGGCTGCCCGTGGCAACCTTAAAGGCCTCGCGACCCTCAACATCAATCTGCAGGTCGTGATAGCGCTGATGCGTCTCATAGTGAGCCTCGGCCTCGGGACGCGTCGTGGGAGCCATGACGTTAGCAAAGACCTTGTCGCCCAGAATCGGATGGCTGCCGACCTCGAGCTTCGCCGGATCGTTCTCCTCGAGCCAATCGATCAGCACGTCGAGGCCCTTGAGCATTCCGCGGTACTCCTCGATATCGCCCAATGCACCGTAAATCATCTAAATCCCCTCTCGGATCGTTTCTTTGGCGGCTACTCGATAAACGCGTTACCGACGCTGTTGCCGCCCACATACGTCTCGACCAGGGTAAGGTCGGGATTGAACACGACAACGTCGGCGTCGCGCCCCGACATAATGCTATCGCACTTGTCGTCGACATGAGCTAGCAAGCGATGCCGGGACCGACGCCCAAGCCCTTACAGCTCGGTCACGACAACGCCGTTGTAGACCTCGTCCCAACGGTCCATGACCAGATGGCCAGTCATGGGATCCATGGCATTGAGCTTGCCGCAGGTGTTGGCGGTACGCAGCACCGTCTCGTCGTCTGCGCCAGCAGCGATGGCATGCGCGAAGCCTGCGATAGTGGAGTCACCAGAGCCTGTTGCGTTAACGGCAGGGATATCGGGCGTCTTTGCGCGGAACGCACGACCATTGTGGAAGCCAACGGAGCCGGCAGCGCCCATGGACACGACGACCCAGGGGATATCGGAGAAGCGGGCATCAGAGGCGAGCGCGGCGCGGAGCTCGTCCACATCGTCGGTGGTAAAGCTCGTACCCAAAAGGCCGTTGATCTCGGTCAGGTTAGGCTTGACCAGCTCGGGCTTAATTTCGGACTTAAGGGCGGCCTCGAGCGAAGCACCCGAGGTATCGAGCAGCACCTTGGCGCCGGCGTTCTCGGCAATGCCCGTGATCTTGGCATAGTAGTCTGCCTCGACACCGCGGGGCAACGAACCCGAGATGGTGACGACGTCGGCCTTGCTCGCAAGCTCGGCGAACTTTGCGGTAAAGGCATCGAGCTCCTCGGGGGCAATCGTCGGGCCGCTCTCGAGCAGCTCGGTCTGGTTGCCGGCGTGGAGGATGTTGAGGCAAATGCGAGTCTCGCCCTTGATGGGCACAAAATCATTCTTAATGCCGTTAGCGTCCATGAGCTCGGCCATATAGGCGCCCATATGGCCACCAAGCAGGCCGGTTGCCACAACATCGTCGCCCAACTGACCAAGGACGCGGGCTACGTTAAGGCCCTTGCCGCCGGCGGTCTTTTCGGGCGTCACACGGTTGACGTCGTCGATGACGAGCTCATCGAGCTGATAGCGCGTATCGACAGACGGGTTCATCGTAACGGTGAGGATCATTTTTAGCTCCTTATCTCGCAGGCTCCTTGTGCCTCGCGATACGAGTCGACAAAACGGAATTACAGAATCTCAATCGTGAACGAGCGAACGACGGTCTCCTTGGGCTTGGCGATAAGGCAGCCGCGCTTGTGCTCAAGCACGTCGTCCTCATCGGAGCAGGTCGAAAGGCCGCCCCAGGGTTCAACTGCCACAAAATCGCCCTCGGGCTTACTCCACACAATGAGATACGGGAAGCCCTCAAAGCTCAGGCGAACGCCCTTGTCCTCACCCTTCTTGGAAAGCGTGACCTGACGGCTCTCGAGCACGTCAAAGATGGTCTCCGCAAAATCGAAGAGCTCATGCGACAGAGGCAGCGTCTTTCCCACCATGGGGTTCTTGGAGCGGTTTGCCACGTCAATCAATCCAGTCGAGGGAACGGCGGTGCAGAGCTCCGCAGCCTCGTCTTTCTCAAAGCGCAGCTCGTAGTCCGTATAGGCCTCGCCCTCATCGAGCGGACACCTAAATCCCGGGTGTCCACCGATAAAGAACGGCATGTCCTCGGTGCCCTCGTTGGTCACCTCGTAGGAGACGCGCACGGCAGCGTCCTCGAGCGTATAGCGGGCGACGAGCTTAAACGGGTACGGATAATCGCTCAGCAGCGCGGCGTTATCCTCCGAAGCCAGGCACATCGCCAGCTCGTTCTCGCCTTGACTCAGCAGCCTCCACTCCTGTTTGCGCGCAAACCCGTGGCGAGCGAGCTTTACATGATGCCCGGCAAACGTCATGGCGCTGTTATCGCGCAAGCCTCCGCAAATCGGGAAGCAAATTGGTGCCTGGCCGGACCACACGGCGGGATCGCCCTGCCACAGATACTCGCGACCTCCGGCCTCAATCGAGGTAAACGAACCACCAGCCGTGGACACCTTAATAGAAATCGAATCGTTGGAGAGAGCGTATTCCATTGCCCATCCTTTCGAACAACTACTTTTTGCTCGCAAGAACCCGTCTCGGCCCTGACCAAAGGACAAACCCGCACGTTCATCGATGCGTCCGGTATCCCACCCATGTAACGGGGTACCATACAGACATTGATGCAATTACAGCTGAAAGGCCTTCTTATGCGAACCATCATCCTCTACGCCTCGCGCCATCACGGCAATACGAAAAAGCTCGTGGACGCCATCGTCGAGGCACACCCCGAGATTGATACCCTCGATGTGAAGACGCTCGGTAAAAACGAGTATCCCAACCTGCACGAATATCATCTGATCGGTGTCGCCACGGGCATCTATTACTCCGAGATCGACAAGGACATGGCACGCGTGCTCACGAACGTGCTGCAGCCGCAGGACAAGGTGTTTGGCCTTATGACCTACGGTGGCAAAAACAAGTGGTACGGCAAGGATATCGATGGCATTTGCCGCATGAGGCAGGCTATCTTTATGGGCGTCTACGGCTGCCCAGGCTTTGATACGTGGGGACCGTTCAAACTCGCCGGCGGTGTCCAAAAGGGACACCCGACCGCTGAGGAAATTAAGGGCGCCGTCGACTTCTTCGACAAGATCGAAGACGAATATGGCGATATCATCGTCGAAGAGTACGCCAAGCGCGAGAAGCGTCTAGCCTACGAAAAGGGGCATCCTGCGGGAGGTCTTGTGGCCGGCGTCAAGCGCACGGCAAAGAAGATCGCTAACAAGCTGTAACTGTTAAGGTGCTTTTGAGCGTTTAACCCATACGGCGGGTCCGAGCAGATTCGGGCCCGCCGTTTTTTCTATCGTTACTCGGTAAAGGCGTTGCCGACGCTCTGACCGCCAACATACGTCTCGACGAGGGTGAGCTCATGGTCGAACACGACAAAGTCGGCGTCGCGACCCGGCATGATGCTGCCGCACTTATCCTCGATGTGCGCAGAGCGAGCCGGCACCTCGGTTGCCATGCGAATGGCGATATCGGCGCTGGCGATGCCCCAGTCGACGATGTTCTTGACGCCCTGGGCAAGCGTGAGCACCGAGCCGGCAATGCTCTTGCCGTCGGCGAGCCAGCACAGGTTGTCCTTCATGATGACGTCCATGCCACCACTGGTGTAGCTGCCCTCAGGCATGCCGCCGCAACCCAGGCAGTCGGTGATGAGCACCGTGTGCTGCCAGCCCTTTGCCTGCAGCAGCGCCTTGATGGCGGCAGGGTTTACGTGCTTGCCGTCACAGATGATCTCGGCGTAGGTCTCGGGCGTGGACATGGCAGCACCCACGACACCGGGCTCGCGGTGATGCAGACCGCGCTGGCCGTTATAGGTGTGCGTAAAGCAGCTGGCGCCGGCATTGATGGCGGCAATGCACTCATCGTAGGTAGCGTCGGAGTGACCGATGCTGGTCACGACGCCCTTCGCGTTGAGGGCGGCAGCATAGGCGGCAGCGCCATCACGCTCAGCGGCCATGGCACTCTTGACGATACGTCCGCCGGCAGCCTCCTGCCACTGGTCGAAGACCTCCTCGGAGGGGTCGATCAGGTAAGCGGGGTTCTGTGCGCCCACGTGCTTCATGGTAAAGAAGGGGCCCTCCAGGTAGATGCCCTGAATGCGAGCACCGCAGAAGTCGGGGCCGCGACCCTCGTCCGCCTGAGCGATGGCGGCGCAGGCGTCCTTGATCTGCTCGACGCCATCGGTGAACGTCGTGGGCAGCCAGCTGGTGGTACCGCGGCGGGCGAGCTCGGTCGAGCTGATATCGATGCCCTCGGGATCGTTATCGGTAGTTGAGTGGTTGTAGAAGCCATGGATGTGAGTATCGACCATACCCGGTGCGATCCACGATCCCGTGTAGTCCTTAATCTCGCAAGAGGGCTCGTCGGCCTGCCAGGCGCCAAAGACGCCATCCTCGACCATAAGATAGCCGCCCAGTTGCGGGCCTGCCGGCAAGAAGAACTTGTCAGCCTTAATTGCGTACGTGCTCATATGCACTCCTTGCTTCTAAAGCAGTTGACTGTGGTGATGCTATACCCAGCTCAGGTAAAACAAAAAGCGCCCGCCCGCCGTTATGAGCGGACGGGCGCCCTTACAGAGGGACGCGATTAAGCGGTGAAGGGGTGAATCGTCACGCCCTTGACCACGCGGTTGACCGTGCCGGTGGGGCTCGGCGTATCGGGCGTGTTGCCCACGCGCACGGAGTTGAGCAGGCTGATGGCCTGGGCAAACATCACGAACGGCAGAGCGAGGTAGCCCTCGGGAAGCGCTTCGTAGCCCTTAAAGGTGAAGGACTCACCCTCATAGACGGTAGCACCTTCCTGCTGAACGGCGATGGTGTGCTGAGCGATTTCGTCGCCACCGATCTCGTTGAGGATGTCGATGTCGTACTGACGGGTGTAGGCGTCGTTGTTGACGAACACGAAGACGAGCGTCTTATCGTCGACGAAGGACTTGGGTCCGTGACGATAGCCCATGGAGGTGTCGTAGGAAGTAGCGACCAGACCGTGAGCGAGCTCGAGGATCTTGAGCTGGCTCTCCTGGGCAAGGCCACCAAAGGAGCCAGAACCCAAGTAGGTCACGCGGTTGAAGTCGCCAGCCAGGTAATCGGCGATCTCAGACTCACGAGAGATGACCTCCTCGCCCATCTTGGCAATCGTCTCGACCCACTCGGCCTTCTGCTCGTCAGAGGCAGTGTCGAAAATAAGGGTGGAGAGCAGGGTCATGCAGGAATAAGAGCCAGTCATGGCGAAGCCCTTGTCGTTGGCGCGCGGAATGAGCAGCGTCAGCGCATTGGGATCATCGGCAGACTCGACGGCGAGCTTGCCCTCGGGAGCGCAGGTGATGTTGAGGAACTTGACGTTGTGGACGAGCTCCTTGGCAACGGCAACGGCGGCAAGGCTCTCGGGGCTGTTGCCAGAACGGGCAAAGGAAACCACGAGCGTGGGATCCTCGGCGCGCAGGAAGTCGCGCGGGGCGCTCACGATGTCGGTCGTGGCGATGGGCTTAAAGTCGTAGAGATCAGTGTTGCCAGCGTGACGCAGGTACGGGGCGCAGGTATCGCCAACGTAGTCGGACGTACCGGCACCGGTGAAGACAACGGACAGACGGCCCTCGCCCATAGCGCGAGCCTCAGCCAGAAAGGCCTCGATAGCCTCCTTGTTCTCGCGATAGATGTTGAGCGTATCACGCCAAAGCTCGGGCTGCTGAGCAATCTCGGCCGTGGTGATCTGGGCGCCGAGCTCGGTGAGCTCCTCGACACTCTTCTCGAACATTTCTAATACCTCTCTCTAGAAGTAATCCTCTGACGTGCAATTATACACTTCGGTTGGTTATCTGGTAGTAACCAGTTAAATGCAAAGAATCACCATATGGAAACGATGCGAGCACTAGTTACTGCGCTGGTGGTAAACCTTGTATTTAAACTGATCGGCACGAGCAACCGAGAGTGTGTACTCCACTACCTCATTTGACTCGTTATACGTAGTCCTGACCAAATCGAGCACAGGCGAGCCCTCGACAATTCCCAAAAGGTGGGCATCGGTGGGACGGGCTATGCTCGCATAGAACTCCTCTTCGGCCACGCGAATCTTTTGCTGAAAGTCCTGCTCAATCACATCGTAAAGCGGCTTACGCTCCAGCAGCGGTCGCTTTAGGGACAGAAATTGACGAACCGGTAGATAGCTGCGTTCGACCATCATGGGCATGTTGTCGGCAGAGCGAAGGCGCTTGAGCTTAAAAATGCGATCACCGATGCGCAATCCCATATGCTCGGCCAGATTCTTATCGGCCTCCATCTCGCAAAACACGAGAATCGTGGTCTCGGGTTCTCGACCCATCGCGCGCATCTGCTCGGTAAAGCTGTAGGACTGCATAAGATTGGTTGCCTTTGCCGAACGGTCGGTCACAAAGGTACCGCGACCGTGCTGCCGAACCACCAGTCCTAAACGCTCCAGTTCCTGCAGAGCCAGGCGTACCGTAGTGCGCGAGAGACCATAGCGCTCCGAAAGTTCGCGCTCGGAAGGAATCATGTCACCGGCGCGATATTCATGGTCAATCTTTTCGGTCAGAATATCGACCAGCTGATCGTACAGCGGTTGCTTACGCGCTCCGATCGCCATCCTATCCTCCCTTTTGCTCGAATTCGGCTAACTACCTAGGGTGTTATGCATTATCTGTCTGCCACACCCGAATCATTAAGAAAACAAAAGCCGCGCGCTCTTTCGAGCACGCGGCTTTTAACATACACATGGCTTAAGGGGTCGGGGTGTGAGCCGCGTAGGGACACACCCCTCAAGCTAGAGCCTTACCAGATGCTCGGCCAGAGACCAAGCGGGCCAGCGCCCAGGATGCCAAGGACGAAGAGCAGGAGAATGCCCTTGGTCGGGGTCCAGCTGTGCTTAGCGAACATGTAGTAAAGCAGCAGCGTAAGCATAAGCGGGACGAGCTTCGGGACGATGGTGTTGAGGGTGTCGGCAACAGAGAAGTTGACCGGATCCTCGGTAACGGTGCCGTAGGTCACGGACTCCATGCCGTTACCCAGATCGGTGACGCCGCACTCGACAGCGTTGCCGTCGGCATCGGAAGCGGTAAGGGCGTTGCCGTCCTTATCGGTCATGGCGATGGTACCGGCCTCAGCGGTCTCGGTATCGATGCCCTCCATACCGGTGAAGTTCTCGGCCTCCTTCTCGGAGACGATCACGGTAGTAGCGGAGAGACCACGGGTGGTGCCGTTGGGGATCTGGAGGTTGATCTGGGTGCCACCCATGGTGACGACCAGGCAACCGACGACGAAGACGCCCATGATGGAAGCGGCACGCGTGAAGGCCTGCATGTTTGCGGTCAGAGCGTCAATAGCGCTGGTGCCAAGCTTGTAGGACCAGTTCATGAGCCAGAAGCGCAGAGCGAACTGGACGACGTTGAAGATCACCAGGAAGATGATCGGTGCAGCGGCGTTGCCGTTGATGGCCATGTTGGAGGTGATGCCGGCCGTGATAGGCACGAGCGTCAGCCAGAACAGGGCGTCACCGATACCACCGAGCGGGCCCATTGCGGCGACGCGGACGGCGCGGATCGTGGGGATGTCAACCTTGTTCTGCTCGAGCGAAAGCACGATGCCCATAACAAAGGTGACAAGGAACGGGTGGGTGTTGAAGAACTCCAGGTTGTGGCTCATGGAAGCCGCGAGGTCGTTCTTGTTGGTGTGGATCTTCTCCAGACCGGGGATGATGGAGTAGAGCCAGCCAGCGGCCTGCATGCGCTCGTAGTTGAACGATGCCTGCAGGAAGCAGGAGCGCCAAGCCATCTTGTTGAGGGTCTTCTGGTCGAGCTGCGGAGCAGGAGTGAGATCCTCGTAGTGCTCCGGGATCACATACTCATTAGATGCCATCTTCGAAGTCACCTCCGTCAGAAACAGCTGCACCCTTCAGCTCGGTCTGCTGCTGGAAGTCCCAGAAAGCGATGCCGAAGCCGATGAGAGCGAGGATGAGCAGAGCAGGGGTTGCCAGCGAATCGTTGGCAACGGTGATGAGCGCGAGGCCAAAGCCCATGAGGAAGAAGCCCCACATATCGCGGTTCATCATAACCTTGAGCAGGACGGCGAAGCCGACGAAGCGCATCATGCCGCCTGCAGCGGACAGACCGGTCTGCAGCCAAGTCGGGATGGCAGAAGCGATGGTCTGGCCGATGGTAGCGCCAGCGATGAAGAACAGGGTGACGACGACAGCGAAGATCAGGCCGAGCAGAGCCATGGCGAAGTAGTTCAGGCGCTCGATGCCCTTGGTGTCCGCGTTGTGAGCCATGTTATCGGCCGTGGACATAAGCGGGGACATAAGCGTGAAGACCAGGGTAACGCCAAGCTGACCAAGCAGAGCGAACGGAATGGCGAGGCCGACTGCCGCGTTGGGCTCGAGGCCCGTGGCGATAGCGAGAATGGCTGCCATGATGCCGCCGATGACGGCGTTAGGCGGCTGAGCGCCTCCGATCGGCATGTTGCCGATCGTCATGAGCTGATAGGTACCACCCACGAGAAGACCGGTGTTGAGGTCGCCAAGGATAAGACCGATGACGGCGCCGGTGACGATGGGCTGATAGAGAGACTCGAGGAAATCAAACTGGTCGATTGCCGCGATGAACGTAACAACGAAGACCAGAGCGATCTGGATGATCGAGTATTCCATCTTGCTCCTCCTTTCAAAATGAATGTACGCACTTTGGATATCACGTACAGAACGTCAGTGTTTCACTCCTGACAACGTGGATCACGAGGATTACGAGAAGAGCTTGCTCGTGTCCTCAACAGGCGTGCTCGGAACGCGCCTGATCTCCAACTCCACCCCCAATTCCTGCAGCTCTTTAAACGCAGCGACATCCTCGTCGTTAACTGCGACGGAGGTGGCGACTTGGCGCTTTCCTTCCGACATGTGCATGTTGCCGATGTTTACCTTCTTTATAGGCACACCGCCCTTGACGAGCGTAAGCACGTCTTCCGGTGTTTCGGCCACGATGAAGATCTTCTGGCGCGGGCTCGCCTTGCCAATGACGTCGATGGTCTTCTGCAGGGAGAAGAAACGCGTAGCGACGCCGGCGGGAGCGGCCATCTTCATGAGGTTCTGGCGCATGGTGTTGGACGCCACGTCGTCGTTGGCGACGAGGATGAGGTTGGAGCCCAGAGTGGAGTTCCACTGGGTGGCAACCTGACCATGAACCAGTCGGTTATCGATGCGGGTAAGAAGAATGTTGGGTTCTGCCATGTTGATCAGCTTCCTTTCGATATTTGCTGACGACAGTTACTTGATCTCCTGAATCGCGTAACGCGAAACATCTACGACGGCTCCGGATCGGACTTTGATCTGGACCTTCTCGCCTTCGATGCCTTTGACGGTTCCGTAGATACCGCCGGCGAAAAGAACCTCTTGACCCGGCTTGAGCTCGGTGTGCAGCTCCTTGAAGTACTTCTGCTTCTTCTTCATGTTGATTTGCGACCAGATGGTGTAAATCAAGCCCATGATGACAAGCAGGCCTAAAAGGGCGACCGAGGAGCTCAGGACGTTGGCTCCGAAATCGGCCATTAGATGCCGTCCTCGTCGCCGAAGATATCCTCTTCCTCGGAGCCGGCAACGGATGCGACCGTCTGGGCGGTGACGCCCGTCTGTCCAACGGTCACGGCCTGCTCGCCAAGCTCGGCGAGCGTGGCATTGCCGCGGAGGAACAGAAGCTCAATAACCATGGGAAGGTTGGTGCCAGTCAGAACCTCGACGTTGTCGACATCCTGGGCAATCATCATCGACTGGTTGAACGGGGTGCCGCCAAGCAGGTCGGTAAAGACGAGCACGCCATCGCACTCCTCGCGCATGGCGGTAATAGCGGCGCGGAGATCCTCACCGTAGGATGCGGCCTGGTCGCCCTCAAAAGGAACGACGGTAAAAGCAGGCTGGTCGCCGGCAACCATCGCGATAGCGCTTGCAAGGCCGGGTGCGAACTGTCCATGACCGGTAAGAATAAAGCCAACCATTCAAATTTCCCTTCCGAAGGTGTGTATAATCTGAGTCCGATGATTTTCGGAAGCCAGCGGGCGCTCGCCCTTAAAGCTTCTTGGAAAGCGTTCTTTGAAGACCAGTGGTTTCTAAACTGGTAGTAACCACGTGACGTGTTGTTGTCACTATATCACCCCAGAAGAGGTCGCTTTCCTTGATTCATACGGTAAAACGTTTTTGCACCGCTCACGGTGATAAATCGACCGTTTACCGGTCGTTAACACTTCTACCTGCGGTTTTGAAACCGTTTCGAAATGCTTTGGCAAAAGATCGGAACTTTTCCTGTCCCTAAACAACGCAGGGTGGCTAAAAATAGCGTGTAGAAAAATTGCAGGTCATTGTGAAGATATGTGAATTGGTCTTTTTGACTTAATACCAGTTAGAACCAGTTTTGAGATTATCGGTGAACGGTAGTTTTCGACCGTTCACCGGTTACTTGTAATCGTTTGCAGTTGTTTTCCCATATGAATCGGGGAAACCCGATGAAGCACTTGTGCGATCACGGGAAGTTTTGGCATTTGTCCTCATCCCCGCGCGCGCCAAACTCCAGCATCCAAAATGAGCCATAGCTCTCGCTATTCGTCTCACAAACATTACTTACTCTATTCTGTAATTATTTATCGATTATCATTAAGTATGATATAAGATACAAGTATCATCCAAGACATTGGTTGGAGGAGCTATGATCCGCTGGAACGTATCCAAATCGAATGAAGCCATCGACCGTGAACAGGCAATAGCCAAACTGAGGAAGCTCACTCGCTACTGCAAATGGGGCACAATCTGCACCATCGTGGCGCTCGCTCTGGCACTCCTCGCAGTCATTGCAATCGAACTTCTATTCATATTGCCTAGCCTCTCCCAAGGGTTCTGTCTCCAATCCGTAGATCTTACGGCTGGCGAAGGGCCAATTCTCGCTCTCGTCGGCGCCAACGAACAGACCCCTCTTATGCTTGTCGCGCACGACGGTCATACTGCCATAGGGAGCGGCATGATGGCATGCCTCGCGCTTGCCATCGCGCTAAGCGCATACAGGTTTTTCTCCGCCATTGAAAAGGCGGGCAGGCCCTTTGACCTCGAATGCATCCGCATACTACGTCAAATAGGACATTTGTTCCTTATCGGCGGCGCCGCCGTGAAACTTTTTGGTGCCATAGTCACAGGGCTGATACTCTCAGGATTTGGCGGTAGCTTTACGGATGCGCTTGGCGGCCAGCATCTCGACCTCTCCATGCTCTTTGCGGGCCTGATTTTTAGCCTGATTGCCAGCATCTTCCGCTACGGGTATATCCTGCAAAAACAAGATGACGAGTTGCTCTAGGGGGAATCCATGATTATTCTGCGGCTCGACCGCATGCTTGCCGAACGCAAGATCTCATCCAAAGAGCTTGCGGAACGCGTGGGCATCTCCCAGGTCAATATGTCGCGCATCAAGACGGGCAAGGTTTCTGCCGTGCGCTTTTCAACTCTTGACGCGATATGCCGGGCACTCGACTGCCAACCGGGCGATGTGCTGGAATATATGCCTGACGATGAAGCCGATAATCTTTTTGGACTTAAAGATTCATAGGCATAATTTAGCCACCAGCGCCTAAACGCAAATAGCCCGCTAGAACAACATCCGTTCTAGCGGGCTATTCAGATATTTCAGCTACGCGCTCGGCGGCTCAGGCAAACCTTACGCAAACAGGCCGTAGATGCTGATGTTGGCCTTGGCGTACAGGCCGTTAGCGTACTCGGTCCACTTGGAGCTGGCGCTCGAGGCCTGCGAAGAATACTGCTGGTAGGCGGTGTAATAGGCGGTCATGGCCTGCTTATAGGTCGCACTATCGGCCGTAAAGGCATCGTCGGCAAAGGCCTTGGCATAGGTGCTGTCGGCGTCCTTCCAAGTGCCCTTCTCGCTATCCCACTCGTCACCGGCAAGGTTGATGATGTAGTCGGCGTAGTCCTTGCTCGCGGTCTCCTCGTTGCCGTCAGCAGGCTCGGTCGGAGCGGTCGGCATGCTTGCGGAGCTATCGCCCACCTTCTTCTTGTAGAGCTTCTGCAGCGTCGCGGACTGGCGGACGATCTGCTTGGCCTGGTCCTTGGACACGCCATACTGCGTGGCCATGGTCTTGTAGTCCGAAGTGCCGATGGAATCCTCGGCGTATTTCTTCATCTCCTTAGAGGAGACGGTAATGCCCTCGTCCTCGGCAGCATCGAGCAGGATCTTGTTGCGCACGTAGGACAGGATGACGTCGGCAGCGGGAGCGGTGTAGTTGCCATCGCCATCCTTGACGGTGTCGAGGCTGTACTGGCTCTCAATGGCCTCGCGCGCGGTGATGTCGCTCTTCTTGCCGTTGTAGCTGTAGCTTGCCACGGTCGAATCGAGCTGGTCCTCGGTGAGGGTCGCCGAGCCGACACCCTTGCCGCCAAAACCACCATTGCCAATAAAGAAGCCAATCACGGCAGCAATCACGACTGCAACCACAAAGGCGGCAATCATCGTCTTCTTGTGCTTGGATGCGCGGTCGTCTTCGTCGGAACCCAGGATATCGTCGTCCTCGTCCTGCTCCTCGGGCATGAGGTTCTCGTCGGCGGCGTCCGCGGCGATCTTTGCCTCCAGGCGAGCGTCCTCCTCCTCGGCCGTCGTACCGGCGGCAATATGTTCGGCAGACGTACCGGCGACCAGATCGATCTTCTCCTCCTCATCACCATCGGGGCCTTCGCCGCGCTCGATGATCTGGATGCCGTCGATCTCGTCCTTCTCGTCCTTCTTTTGAATCAGACCCATATCAGTTACTCCTTGTTAGGAAACATAGTCCGCAATAGAATACGCCCGACAAAGCGCCGGGCGTATTGATTCTCAGGTTATACGCAAACACTTAAGTACTATTTAGGCGTTTGCAGTCTGCATGCCTTAGGCCAGGTGCGCGATAACGGCATCGGCAAAGGCCCGCGTGCCCACAGCGCCCTCAACGGAGCCGGTCTGGGCACGACGAACGTCGCCGGTAACCTGCTCACCCTCGTCGAGCGTGGCAGAAACGGCGGCGCGAATGCGATTGGCCGCGTCGTTCTCGCCCAGGTGATCGAGCATCATAGCCGCGGACAGAATCTCGGCCGTGGGGTTAGCGATATCCTGGCCAGCGATATCGGGCGCGGAGCCGTGCGTCGCCTCGAAGATGGCGCAGTCGGCACCGATGTTGGAACCCGGAGCCATACCCAGTCCACCTACCAGACCGGCGCACAGGTCGCTCACAATGTCACCGTACAGGTTGGGCAGCACCAGGACATCGAAGTCGTTGGGGTTCTGGACCAGGCCCATGCAGGTGGCGTCGACAATCTTGTCGTTGAACTCGATATCGGGATAGTTGGCGGCCACCTCGCGCGCAACGCGCAGGAACAGGCCATCGGTCGCCTTCATAATGTTGGCCTTGTGCACGGCCGTCACCTTTTTACGGCCGCAGCGGCGGGCGTACTCAAAAGCGTACTCCACAATGCGGCGGCTCTTGGCGATGGAAATCGGCTTGATTGAGATGGCGGAATCCGCGGCGAAGGTCTTCTGGCCCGAGCGCTCGACGAGCTGCGAGAGCTCCTCGACCTCGGCAGCGCCCTCATCGAACTCGATGCCGGCATAGAGGTCCTCGGTGTTCTCGCGCACGATAACCAGGTCGACGTCGCGGAAGCGCGAGCCGTCGCCCGGCTGCGACAGGCAGGGGCGCACGCAGGCGTACAGGTCAAAATGCTTGCGCAGGGCGACGTTAACGCTGCGGAAACCCGTGCCGACCGGCGTGGTGATGGGGCCCTTGATAGCAACCTTGGTCTCGGCGACCGCATCGAGCACATGTTGGGGCAGCGGCGTGCCAAACTCGTCCATGACGCCGGCACCGGCCTCCTGGACGTTCCAGTTGATCTGGACACCAGTGGCCTCGACCACGCGGCGCATAGCCTGCGTAATCTCGGGACCGATACCGTCACCAGGAATCAGGACTACATCGTGCGCCATAATCTGTTACTCCTCGTCTTCGGCGTCGTCAGATTTTTTTACGCTAGCACGCTTCTTCTTTTTGGAGAGATCCAGGCCAAAACGTTTAACAAGCATTTCGCAAATCTCGCTCGAACGGGCCTTGAGATAGCTACCCTTGCCGTTCTCGGCATCGAACTTAAGGCGCAGCGCGAGCTTCTCGGCGACCTCGGCATCAATCTCGCCCCGGCCAAACTCGTACAGGCAACCGAGCATGTCGCGATACTCGAGGTCGCCGTGGTAGCACTGGATGGCCTCGTCCAGGATGGGCCAAGCCTCGCGCGAACGCTCGACGCTCGTGGCGCCCCACACGCACAGCAGGCGGAAGGCGGCATAGCGCAGCGTGGACGAAATCTCATCGAACAGCGCGGTCTCGGCGCCCTCAAAGGCATCGCCCAGCTGCTCGGGGCAGGTGGTGGCGAGCGCCGCCAGGGCATCGAGAGCCTCCCAGCGGGTCTGAGCCTCGGGGCGGTCGAGCGCCTCGATCAGCGCGGGCACGCAGGGCACGACGCGCTGCGGATCGCGCTCGGCAAGCAGGTGCAGCACGCGGGCGGCAAACTGACGGATGCGGCGCGTGGGGCAGCCGAGCTCCTGGACCAGGCGGTCGACGGCGTTCTCGTTCTCCTCTGCCAGCTGGAGCTGTGCCAGCTCCTCGTCGGTGAGCTGTTCGTCTTTGTTTTCTGCCATAGTTACCTCTTTTTACTATTTCTTAGCGTGCTTGTCAGCACCCTTGCTGTCATCGGTGACCGAGATGAGCTGTCGGTCGGCCGCGCCATTGCGACGCGCACGGCGGCGCTCCTCGGCATCGCCCGCGTCGGCGGCGGCGCGGTGAGCCTTGTTGACGTTAAAGACCTCGTCGTGTTTGCGCCACGGACCGACGGACTCGCCAAAGCTCATCTTAAGGCCGGCGATAAAGCCGCCGAGCCAGCCGATCGGCGCAAACTGCACCAGCGGGAACAGCGAGAACACCCAGGTCAGCAGGACGACTGCCGCCGCTCCCGCAAAGTTGGCAATCCAGTAGTCGCGCTTGGTGATGACGCGCTTTTCGCACGCCCACTGGCCGCACAAAAAGCCGATGTAGATCGCAAAGAGAAAGAGCACCAGCGCAAGCACCACGAACGTCAAGCTCATAGGCGCTACTCCCCGTGATGGTGGCCGCAGCAGCACTCGTGGCCGTCGTCATGACCGTGGCCGCCGCAGCACTCGTGGTCCTCACCATGGTGGTGGCCACAACCGCACTCGTGATCGTCGTCATGCTCGCCGCAACCGCAGCCTTCCTCGTGAGCGCCATGCTCCTCGGGACGATACTGCGACCAGTCCAGACCGGCGGCGATGGCGTCGGCCTCCTCCTTATAGAGAACCGTGACGGCCTGGGTGCCCAGCTTGGCGCCACCGATGGCATCGAGCATGTCGTAAAGCGTAAAGGCCACGTCGGCGCCGGGCAGCGCAAGCTCGCGGTCGTCGGCATAGGCGAGCGCCAAGCGCAGGTCCTTGATGAAGTGCTTAACCATAAAGCCGGGCTTGTAGTCGCCGTCGAGCGCCTTGGGCGCCAGGCTCTCCATGGCGCCGGACTTACCGGTGCCGCCCAGAATCATCTGACGGGTCTTCTCAAGATCAAGGCCGCTCAGCTCGGCAAACGCCAGCGCGTCTGCCATGCCGACCATGCAGGCGCCCAGCGACACCTGGTTGGCGAGCTTGGCAGCCTGGCCCTTGCCGGCGCCATCGAAGCAGCAGATGGTTGCCGCAAAGGTGGAAAGGATGTCGCGGACCGGCGCGATGTCGTTCTCGGTGGCGCCTACGATAGCCGTGAGCGTGCCGGCGATAGCACCCGACTCGCCGCCGGTGACGGGGCAGTCAAACGCCATGCGGCCGGAAACCTGGGCGGCCTCGGCAATGTCGCGCGCCAGCTCGGGCGAGCTCGTGGTAAGGTCGATCAGGACCGCGCCGGGCTTAGTGCACGCGAGCAGACCGTCGCCCGCCAGGTAGAGCTCCTCGACCTCGGAGGGATAACCCACCATGGTAAAGATGACGTCGGCGTTCGCCGCGGCATCGGCCGGCGTATCGGCCCAGGCGGCACCGCGCTCGATAAGCGCGGCAGCCTTGGACTTGGTGCGGTTGTTGACCGTGACGGGATAGCCGGCGTCCAGGATGTGGCCGGCGATGGGGGCACCCATGATTCCGGTGCCGATGAATGCGACGGAGAGCTTGTTTGCCATGAAACCTTTCCTTTTGGGTTGGGTGTTGTTACCAGGTTGAATACTCAGTGCCAGCGTTTCGGCCGTGACTTGAGGGCACTTGCAGCCGCAGCGCCTGTCTACTCACCGCGCACACGGCGCGCGATGCGGTCGGAAAGCGAGGCTTTCTCGGCACGGTTCTTGCCCCAAAACGCGCAGGCCACCATGCCGGGGCCCACGTGCGAGCCGATGGTAGGACCGACGGAACTACGGATGATGGTGACGTCGGCGCAGCCTTCCTCCTTGCGGATGGCGGCCTCGAGCCAGTCACCGTCCTTCTCGGCATCGGCCGTCATGATGGCGATGGGCATGGTGCGGTCGGGCACGTAGTTCTCGCGGAACGACTTGAGGATGGACTTGAGCGCCTTCTTGCGGCCGCGGTTGATGCCGATCAGCGACAGCGAGCCGGCAAGGTCGTAGGAGAGCTCGGGCTTGACATCGAGCTTTGCCGTGAGCTGTGCCGCCGCGGGCGGAATGCGGCCACCGGCAGCCAGTGCGTCGAAGCTCTCGAGCGTAAAGTAGCCGTGGACGTAGGTCTTTGCCTCGTTTGCCCAATCGACCAGCTGCTTGGCGGTCAGTCCCGCCGAACGCTGGCGCACGGCCTCGAGCGCCAAGAGCGCACCGGTCGCGCAGGGCAGGGCGTTGTCGACCACGTAGAGCTCAAAGTTGGGATACTCGGCGCGCACGGCGTCCGCCGCCTGGCACGCGGAGTTGTAGCTCGACGACAGCGCCGAGGTAAAGCACAGGTAGACCGTGGGCGTGCCCTCTTTGGCGCACTCGGTAAAGAACTCGATATAGCGACCGAGCGACACGGCGGAGGTAGACACGCGAGCGCCGGCGCGCATGCGGTCGTAGAACTCCTTAGGGCTCATGCTCGACCAGATATCGTCCGTGCGCTCCTCGCCATCGATGATAAAGGGGAAGCCCAAGATATCGACATCGAGGTTCGCGGCGACCTCGGGGCTAAAGTCGCAGCAGGTATCGACGACGATGCGGCAGCGGTCAGAATGGCCGGTAGATGCAGCCTTGTCCATCAAAGCGACTCCTTACGTAAAAAAGGCGGCCACCCGCATGGGATGGCCGCCAACCGTTAACTCATGCAAGTTAACGTATTTTACTCGTCAAGTGTTTCGATGCGGGGCTTGATGATGCCATATCCACCATTCTTACGGTGATACACCACATTGATGAGGCCAGTCGTCGCGTTCTCGAACACGTAGAAGTCGTGGCCCAGCAGATCGGTCTGCACCAGCGCCTGCTCCTCAGTCATCGGGGTGACGTCGATGACCTTCTCGCGGACGAGCAGGTCGTCCTCCTCCTCGGGCAGCAGCAGGTCGGCCAGATCCTCGACGCGCTCGACCGGTGCGACATCCGCCGCGCTGGCACCGCCCTGGCGGTTATCCACGACCTTGGTCTTGAACTTGCGCAGCTGGCGGGTGACCTTATCGGCGGAGAGGTCGATGGCGGCGTACATATCTGCACCGTGCTCGGCAACGCGAATCACCGAACCGCGGGCACGAACCGTAACCTCGACGATTGCCGGGTTGGGGTTCGAGGGGTTCTTCTCATAGCGAAGTACAACGTCGACCGTCATGGGCTCGATATCGAAAACCTTGAGCGCCTCGCCGATCTTCTCATCCACATGCGCACGCAGAGCATCGGTTACCGTCGTCTTGCGTCCAGAAACCTTGATATCCATACGTGGCTCCAATCTGCCTCGGGGACTTACTGTACTGGCTATGTACCCATTGCCGTGCATTTAATCACGCGGATTCCCAAAGACCCGAATAACGATTGCTTGATACCGCATACCGAAGTCTCGCACTTTTCTGTGGCAAAGTGCGCTATAGGAGGGCGACGACGACTTTGTATTTGGTCCCGAAAATTGGCTTTGACCTGCTGGTTTTATTGGGATGAAAAAGCCGGGCTCCCCCATCGGGGAAGCCCGGCAGTGCGTGTTGAAACCGTGAAGAGGCATCTCTCCTAGCGCATAGGAGACGCCACCCCTAGCAATAACTAGCTATTGAGCTTGTTAATGTCGTCGTCGGTGATAGTGCCCTCCTGGCTGGACGATTTATCCTCGGAGGTCGCACCCTCGCTGCTCGAATCGGAGGATGCGGACTCGCTAGATCCGGTATCGGTCGACTGCACGTCGGCGCCCGAGACCGTCTTGGTGGTGAGGTCATAGGGCATCGTGCCGTACCAGACGGAGTGGACCGCCTCGAGCGTGCCATCGACCGTGATACCGTCGAGGGCATCGCTCACGGCGTGGCACAGCTCGTCGTTGGCCGCAAGGCCCGCGACGCCGAGCGTCGAGGGCGTCTCGAGCGCGCCGACGTAAGAGATCTGGCTCATCAGGCGCGCAAGGTAGCCGCCGGCCGTGGAGTCGCAAATCACGTAGTCGATCTCGCCGGACTCGAGCGCCTCAAAGCACTCGTTGATGTTGGAGAAGGTCTTTTGGTTGGCCGTGATGCTCTGCTTGGCGAGCGCTTCCTGCGATGCCGAGGAGGTCTGAACGCCCAGGGTAGCGGTGTTAAGCGTTTCGGTGGAAACGCTCAGCGACTCGCCGTCGCTCGTCTTTCCGAACACTGCCGCAGCGTCGTACAGGCAAGTACCAAGCGTGCTGATGTCACCATCCGTGGAATTGATGTCACCAATGAAGATGTCGGCCTTTTTGTCGCCAAGCGCGGAATCGGCCGAGGACGCATCGACGAAAGCAACCTTAAGGCCCATACGGCTTGCAAGGGCGCGGGCAGCGTCGACCGCGTAGCCCGTGAGGTTACCATCGGCGCCCTGCATGGCCTGCGGGGCATCGGAGGTATCGAGGGCAACCGTCAGGGTGCCGGGAGTGACCAGGGCATCATCCGACACCGCCGGCGTGACGGTCTCGCGCTCGATCTGGTCAATCGTGGGTGTCGTGAACGTGGATAGGGGGTTGAACGCGCATCCGCTCAAACCCAATACGGCAATGACCGCCGCGGTCCCAGCGCCTAACCGAGCCGCGTGCATCAAGCTGCCCCTCACCATGTCCACTACCCTGCCTTCTGTGTCGTATACAATCCGTGCGTTGCGCGGAATAACGGGTGTTCCCACCAGCTGACCTGGTATTTGACCCCACACTTGCGCACCGGGGTGTTTGCTCGGGAGGCCATAGCCACCTTCACGACTGGCCCGCTCGCCCGCGAGGCGGTATTGCCCCAAAGAAAGTAGAACGGACGGTGCGGCTTACATCTAGGACGCGCCATGATCGCGCCGCGCGCACGCGGTCGCTTACGTGGATCCCTTTGACCGCGTCTGTCTTGGACTAGGATGGACATTTCGTCCGTCCGCAACCACAGCCTGGCAGGAACGTAGCGCATTATAGCTAAGTTCAAGCTAAAGTTTAAGGTTAGGGGCGTCATTCGCACCGTGAGCACAGATTTTGCAGGTCGGAGCGGACCATTCGTGTCCCCATGAAGCCGGAGCCCCCCTACGGGGAGCTCCGGGGCACCCGCCTCAGGGTGCCGTGTGCAAAAAACGGCAAATATGAGTACTGTTATCAATTTAGTAGCAGCGTTTTTCCGCCCCGCGAGCCCTTTTTGAGTTCCGCACAGCCTGCTTGGCGCCAAGATATTCCACATCCGTTTATTATCTCTTCAATGAATCCAAATATTCGGCCCAAGTTTCTTTGTTTTTACTGCCACTAATCTAGTAACAGTACTCATATTTGCCGTTTTTTGCACAGGGCATATAAACAGACCCCTCTATAAAGCCATAGTTTTACGCCGACTTGAGCCCAAAGCACGCTCGGAGCGTATTCAGCAGAGCATCTTGCCTCTTTCGACGCGCCTCTACGCGATTCTGATATCGCTTACCCATACGCTGGTGGATACGCCATGCGAGCGCTTCCATCGCTTCCATGTCGCAGAGCATTTCGTTGTTGACCGTCGCGACCTCGATTCCCATAGTAATCAAGCCCGTGTTGCGTTTTTCATCATGGATACGTCCCCTCCGGGAGGAATGGCCCAGCTCACCGTTGTATTCCAGGTCAAACCGGGCTGTTTCCTGGTACGCATCGCAAACTGCATACGGCATCCCCGAGATTGCCTGCGCGCGGTCATCGAACTCGATCTTGTAGTCGGTCTTAAAGGGACCGCAGGCAAATCCGCCATAGGAAAACGGAAGCGAAAACATGGCAAGCATGATGCACTCCATGGGTGAGCGCAGGTTTTCTGACAGGTAGGGACACAGGCGTAGCAGTTGTTTGGCCGCACTCCCCTTGCATGCCGCAAGGTAATCTGCCAGGCGATCGGGCGTCAGCACCGGCTCGACTTCAAAGTAGCCCACGTCTGCCGGTTGGTCCTTATCCTTTGCAAGCCTGTTCACGGTAGGCGAGCTGTAAGGGGGCAGATACTGCCCGCGATCGCTCAGCGAAATCTTGGAGCACAGCTCCTGGGCCAGGGCAAATGCCTGGATACAGCCGACTTCGCGCGCAACGGCGGCACAGAGGGCCTCGGGAGACAAGCTGTACACTCCCGGCTCCACCTCCAAAATCGAGGCGTCCGGCAGGTCTGTAGAACAAACGGACCAGCTTGCACCAGGCATGCGGCGACGCTGCTTCGCCGACCCCACCAGCAGGCACAAGTCTTCTTGGACCTCGCCACTCACGGCCCCGATCCGCACCAAATCGGGAAGATAAATGTCCTCGGCCGAGGGAGACGATGTATGCAGCACACGGCGCTCTTCATCGGGATCGAGGTCTCTCCAGCTGATGTAACCCATTTGTCGGCGCTCGGCGCGCATCATGCGCAGCGCCGAGGCACCGGTCAGGACTACGGAGGCCGCCAGTTGCTCGCTTGTCGGCTCGATGCGCCGCGCTATCTTCACTGCCACAAAACCACCCCCTACCAAACGCGTGCGATAGCGAGGCCATCGACTGCTGCGGCGCCGGCACGCTTGAGCTCCGCCGAGGCTGCTGCCATGGTCGCGCCCGTGGTAATGACATCATCGATGAGTAGCAGACGGCGGCCGCGCAGATCCTCGACCGTCTCGTACATGCCCCGGGCATGCTCCCGGCGCTCATCGCGGCCGAGCTCTCGCTGGTCACCATGACCGTATTTGACCAGGGCGTCCAGCAACGGGACACCCGAAAGATCGCAAAACGAGCGCGCGATTGCTTCCATATGGTCGAATCCACGCCGCCGAAACGCCGCCGCAGTCGCGGGCACAAACACCACCGCGTCCGCACCGGACAACACACCGCCGTAGCGATCGGATGCTGCCACCTGGGCATGCAAGGCAGTGTCGTAGAGCAACTCCGCCAGATACGGTGCCAGACGGCGCTCGCCCGCATCCTTGTACGCCTTGATGATGCGCGGCAGCGGATGCGCATAGACGGCGCACGCCAGGCAGCGGTCGAGCGCCTCCGCCATTGCCGAGGACGTGCCCTCGACCGAACACTCAGTGCACAGCAAATCCCCAAACGGGGCGCCGCATCGGGTGCAGCTATGACGTGGGTCGATGAGCGTGAGCGCAGCCAGGCAGTCTTGGCAAATAAGCGCACCGGCGCGCTCGCAGCCGGCACATCGTGTTGGCGACAATGCCTCGAGCGCCTCGCGTGCCACCCGCTCGGCAAACGGTAGCAATTCGTCCGCAAACGGTAGGGCACCGGCACCCTGCAGACAGCTCAATATGTTCAGATGGCTCTTCAAGACACAACCCTCCCTACGTTCGGTCGCAGGGAGGGTTGTTGATTCGGCGCTATGATACCCCGATGCGCTCGGGGCAAGGCGGGCTAAATCCGCTCGCGGGTGTTATTCGCCGGCGGGCGGTTGTGGTGCGGACGAAGACGGGGTCGAGCCCTCGCCACCATCCTGGCGCGGCTTGCGGGAACGGCGACGGCGACGGCGCTTTTGACCCTGGTCGGCCGAGCCCTCGCCACCGCGATCCTCGCGCGGCTCGCGCTCGTCACGAGCGGCGCCACGCGAAGCCTTGGCAGCCGCTCCCCCGCCATCTCCGGGACGACGGCGCGTGACCTTGACCTCGCCATCCGAGACCTGATCGGCCACGGAGGGCACTGAGGGCTTCTGTTGCGCGCCCGAGGAATGGCGACGGCGCGGACGCGGCGCGCGTTCCTCCTCGCCACGCGACTTGCCGCCCTTGTCGGCAGACGCATCGGAGGCCGAGGGGCCCTTGGAAGCGGCACCAGCCTCGCGAGCAGCTGCGGCGCGGAAGGCGTCCTCGCGCTCCTCGCTCGACAGATGACGGCGACGACGGCGTGTGGGGTTCATGCCACCGCCGCGATTCTGCTGCTGGGGCTGCTGAGCCTCGCGCTCGCGGGAAGCGTTCTTGCCTGCGGGAGCGACCTCGCCGGCATCGCCCGAGCCCGCGCGCTTGCGGCGGCGACGGGCACCGGCGGCCTCCTCGGCCTCGGGTGCCTCGGCCTTGCCGCGGCCCTTTCCGCGGCCACGGCCCTCGCCCTGACCCTGACCGGCGCGAGCATCGGATTCAGCATCGCGACGACGGCGCTTGGGCATCGACGTGCCGGCCAGACGGTCGGCACTCGACAGGCCATCGCCCACGTCGACGCCGTTCTCGCGATCGAGCTCCATGAGCGCCAGGCGCATCTCGGGCGACTCAATGCGCTCGAGCACGTCGCGCGTCACGCAGTCGGGGCGGCAGTTGCAGCCCTGCTCGGCGGCCTTCTTTTTGCAACCCTCCGAGCACGTCATATCGGCCAGGTTGACCTTAAAGACTTTGCCGTTCTCCAGGCGCAGCACCAGCTGCTCACGCGGCGTGTCATACTCCTGGATACGCGCCTTACCGAGCGGCGTATCGATGAGCGTCTTCTTTTTGGGCGCACGGCTCTTAAAGTCCTTGTACGCCTCGAACTCATAACGCAGGCAGCACATCAGGCGGCCGCACACGCCGCTGATCTTGGACGAGTTGAGCGGCAGGTCCTGCTCTTTTGCCATGCGGATCGAGACGGGCTCAAACTGTCCGCCAAAGCGCGTGCAGCAGAGCTCCTGTCCGCACTGGGCATAGCCGCCCACCAGGCGGGTCTCGTCGCGCACGCCGATCTGGCGCATGTCGACGCGAATGTGCAGCGTCGAGGACAGATCCTTGACGAGCTGGCGAAAATCGACGCGCTCCTCGGCCGCAAAGTAGAACACGGCCTTCTCGCCGCCAAACAGGTACTCGACGCCGACCGGCTTCATCTCGAGGTCGAGCTCCTTGACCAGGCGGCGGAAGTCGACCATGGCCTCGTCGCCCTGGATGGCCAGGTCGTCGGCAAGCTGCAGGTCGATGTCGCTCGCCACGCGCAGCACGGGCTTGAGCGGCTGACCGATCTCGTCTTGCGGCACCTCAAAGGGATCGGCCGTGACCAGGCCGATCTCGGTTCCGCGCTCGGTGGAGCAAATGGCATAATCGGCCTCGAGGATATCCAGATCCTGCGGATCGAACCACAGGTCGCGCGAGGCGTAGGTAAACTTAACGGGTACGACTAACGGCATTTCAGTGCCTTCCTGATATCGAACAGCATGACCTCGATGGCCAGCTGGGGAGTAACGTTTCTGGCGATGTTGCGCTCGGCGGTCGCGACTGCCTCGAGCGCCCGCGTGGCACCCGCAACATTGGTCGCGGCAGCAAGCCGACCGATCGTGTCGCGCACGTCTTCGTTCACCACGTCGGCCGCCTCGTCCTGAAGCGTCAGCAGCACGTCGCGCATGAGCGTCCGCGCGCTCGCCAGCGCTTCCATGATACCCGAACGCTCGCGCGCGTTGAGTTCGCGCTTGTTGCGGTCCTCAAGCTGCTTCAATGCTCCACGCGACAGGTAGTCGGCGTTTTGCTCGAGCACCTTTTCCTGTGTGGACTTGACCTCGGCGAGCGGTGCCTTGACGGCGACAATGAGCGACTTGGCACGACTAAGTACATCGGCCTCATCGGCAGCGATGAGCGAGTCGACGGCGCGAACCATCTGACGGCGGGCATCCTGGCGCTCGGCACTCTTAAGGAACTCGATGCCGCGCGTGGGGCTTCCCGCTACGGCGACGGCCATGCGGCAACGCACAGGGTCCTGACCGGTGGCGCGGCTCACGGCCTGCGCGGCGACGGCGGGCGACACCAGCCGAAACGGCACGCACTGGCAGCGGCTCACGATGGTGGGCAACATCACGTCTGCCGAGGTGCCCAGCAAGATAAACATAACGCCCTCGGGCGGCTCCTCGAGTGTTTTGAGCAGTGCGTTGGCGGTGTTGGCGCGCAGCTGCTCGGCACGGTCAATGATGTAGACCTTGGCCTTGGCGCGGATGGGCGCCAGGGGCACGTCGTCGAGTAGCTCGCGCGTCTGGGCGATGAGGTAGCCCGTAGCGCTCTCGGGCGTGTAATAGTGCACGTCGGGGTGCGTATGGCGGGCGACGCGCACACAGCTATCGCATGAGCCGCAGCCATCCTGCTCGCACAGGAAGGCCTGAGCGAGCGCCCACGCGGCGTCGAGCTTGCCCGCGCCGGGCGCGCCCAAAAACAGGTAGGCGTGCGATGCACGGCCGCTGGCGACGGCGTTGGTCAAAAAATCGCGAACGCGCTCTTGGGTGTCGAGCTTGGCCAGCAGGCTTGCCTGAGCGGGGGCCATGTTACTCGGCCTCCTTGGCAAGCGCGGCGGCGACAGCATCTTGCGAAATGTCGAGACCGTACGCGCGAATCTGCTCGACCGTCTTCTCGAAGACTTCCTCGACGGTCGCAGTGGCGTCGATGAGCTTTACGCGGTTTGGCTCCTCGGCAGCAATGGCGCAAAATCCCTGGTAAACGCGCTCTTGGAAGGCTATGCCTTTTGACTCCATGCGATCTGCCGCACCACGAGCTGCCATGCGCAGCGCCGCCTGCTCGGGCGTGATGTGGTAGACGAGCGTGAGCGCCGGATGCGTACCGGCGACAGCCAGGTTGTTGGCATCGCGTACCATCTGACGGTCGAGGCCATCGGCAAACGCCTGGTAGCAGGTCGTGGAGTCGTAGAAGCGATCGCACAGGACTACCTTGCCGGCCGCGAGGGCGGGAGCTATGACCTCGTGCACCAACTGGGCACGCGCCGCCTCGTAGAGCAGCAACTCGCAAGTGTCTCCCATCGCCGTATTGGCGGGGTCGAGCAGCAGAGCACGGATCTTTTCGCTAATGGCGGTACCGCCCGGCTCGCGCAGGCTCACAACCTGGTAGCCAGCGAGTTCGAGCGCGCGGGCAAGCAGACGCGCCTGCGTGGACTTGCCGGCGCCGTCGACGCCCTCGAGCGTGATAAAGCTATGTTGAGCGGGCTCAAAAGCCATGGGCGCAGCCCCTTCCTACAAGGCGCGTAAATGCAGATATATATCAACCAAGCCATGATACCCCAGTGCTCGGTGCGTCCCCAATGGCTAAAGGTGCCTTTCCAAAGTTGCGGTGAAATAGGGACTGATTGAAGCTCTGAGACCGCCAAACAGTCCCTATTTCACCGCAACTTATGAAGGGGAATTTTGGACGCTGGGTATAATCGTCGTATTGCATTGAAATGTGGCGAAAGGAGTGGCAATGTCTCGGTATTGCGCCTCGTGCGGCAAACTTCTTGCAGATAATGCCAAGTTCTGCACCTCGTGCGGTGCACCCGTTGAGCAAACAACCGCAAGCGATAGCCAGCCCGCTTTTGAGCAGACCGGTTCCCTCGATACGCCGCAAGCCAAGGCGGACGACCCCCTCGCCTATCGCCCCGACCCCGCCGCAGGCCCCGCGG
This sequence comes from Collinsella sp., assembly GCA_048230835.1. Taxonomy (GTDB): domain Bacteria; phylum Actinomycetota; class Coriobacteriia; order Coriobacteriales; family Coriobacteriaceae; genus Collinsella. The sequence continues at coordinate 29,868 of DBFALE010000011.1, read as the reverse complement.
CCGTCGAGACCACGCAGCGCATACCCGTCGCGAGCGGCTCGCCCCAACAGCAGCCGGCTCCCGCATACGCGCCCGCTTCGCCACAGACCCCCGCTCCCAAAAAGAGCGGCATCGGGCCGCTTATCGCCGTTATCGTTGTGCTGGTGGCGATCATCATCGCCCTGGTCGTTTTCTTTGTGATCAAGCCTTTCGACAACGCCGCCACGCAGACGACTGCCGAGGTAGCTAAGCTGCACCATGACGTCGACGACGATGACCTAAAGCCTCTCGGCGATCCCAACAGCCTGTACGACGATGATGACGATGACGACGAGGATGGCGGCGAAGCAACGCTCTCCGAGCAGAATCTCTACCGCCGACTGAGCGAATACTACGACTTGCTCGAAGATCTCGATAACCAGGTCCGTGCCTGCGCAGAGGCGTTCAATGGCGGTTATCTGGAAGAGGACCGTACCGCCCGTCAAAATCTCGCCGACGTCGCCGAGCGAACGGAGGACACCATCGAGCAGTATTACGATATCGTCGAGGACCTGGACGTCCCCATGAGCTCCAAGAACTACAGCTCTTGGAAAGACATCGTTGCCCTGTATGACGACCTGGACCACCGCATCGACGCGATCTGCGATGCCTGGGAGATCAGCCTAAAGTACGCAAAGCCCGCGGACCATAAGGACGAAATCGTGGCGCCGCTGTCGCGCGACAACGTGGCGGGCACCAATGACAACAAGTACCGTCAGGACTTTGAGGACCGCTATCCCAGCGCCAAGCCTGTCGAGGTGAACTAGTCGCATGCGACGTTCTTAAACGACCAGTCATTCAAGAACGTCCCCAATGACTACGCAAAAAAACGAGCGAGGATCATGGGACCCTCGCTCGTTTTTGTTTTGGTCTATGTTTCGGCTGCGCCGCTACTTGTCGGCGGCCGCCTTCTTGGTGGTCGTCTTTTTCGCGGCAGTCTTCTTGGCGGTCGACTTCTTGGCGGTCGAAGTCTTCTTGGCTGCCGTGGTCTTCTTCGTCGTGCTCGCCTTGGTCGCAGCCTTGCGGCCGCGGGCGGGCTTCTTCTCCTTGGTCGGGCAATCCATGTTGACGCAGATACGCCACGGACCGCGCGCCGTGTTGACCACCACGATGGGGGCGCCGCACTCGGGGCAGGTCTCGCCCGTCGCCTCGAGCTTGCCGCGCGCCGGCAGCGGATAGCTCACGCCGCAGTCATCGTAGTTGGTGCAGCGGATAAAGCGCTTGCCGCTCTTCTCGCTCTTGTGTGCAATCAGATCACCATGGCGTCCGGCCTCGGCGCACACCTTGCACTCGCCCACCTTAAGGTCGGGCTCGTAGTTGGTGGGGCACGTCGGGTTCACGCAAATCTCGAAGGCCTTCTGGCGGAACGGCTGGCACTTAATGCGCGGTGCACCGCATTCGGGGCACACGGCCGCCTCGCCCTCGAGCGGGCTCACCTTGACGCCGCTCGGCACCGGATAGGTCACGTCGCAGTCGGGCCAGCCCATGCAGCCGATAAAGCTGCCGCGGGTCTTGGCGCTCGTCTTCATAACCAAGTCCTTGCCGCACTTGGGGCAGGCGCCCACGCGCGCATCGGCCGTGACGGCGTCGCTGATGGCGTCGCCCAGCTCCTGCGTATGCTTGAGCAGCTCGTCGAGCACGCCGGCCAGCAGCGCGCGCGAGTGCGTCACGACATGCTCTTCGGTGTCCTCGCCGCGCTCCACGCGGGTCATGTCGCCGTCGAGCTCGCTGGTCATATCGGGGCTCGTGATGCGCGGGGCAAACCGCGACAGCGCATCGATGATGGCGATACCCAGCTGGCTCGGCTCCACGGGATCGTTTTTGAGATAGCGCACGGCGTACAGGCGCTCGATGATGCTCGCGCGCGTGGACTTGGTACCCAGGCCGCGCTTTTCCATCTCCTGCACGAGCTTGCCCTGGCTGTAGCGCGCGGGCGGCTCGGTCTGCTTGGCCTCGAGCTTAATGTCGAACACGTCGACCGTATCGCCCTGCTCCAGCGGCGGCATCTGCTCGTCGCGCTTGAGACCGTACGGGTACGCCTCGCGGAAACCCGGGGTCACGAGCACATCGCCCGAAGCCACGAACGGCTCGCCGTTCACGTCGAGCTCGAGCTTGGTGTTCTCGATGGTCGCGGGACCCATAAGCGTCGCCAGGAAGCGGCGGGCGATGAGGTCGTAGAGCTTGCGCTGGCCGCCATCGAGCGTGGACGGATCACCTTCGCCCGTAGGGTAGATAGGCGGGTGGTCGGTGGTCTCGACCTTGCCGCGCGTTGGCTTCATGGGGCCGGCGAGCACCTTTTTGCATACGGGCGCCAGCGCCGGATTAATCTTTGCAAGGTCGCTCACCACGGCGCCCAGATCGAGCGTCGCGGGGTACACAGTGTTGTCGACACGCGGGTAGCTGATGAGGCCCGCCATGTAGAGGGACTCGGCGATGCGCATGGTGCGCGCAGGCGAGATGCCCTCGGCTGCAGCGGCTGCCTGCAGCGAGGTAGTCGCAAACGGCGTGGGCGGCTGCTGCTTGCGCGAGCGCTTGGTCACCGCGGCGACGGTTGCCGTCGCAACGCCGTCGACATGGCCGTACGCCGTCTCGGCAGCGTCTTTGTCGGTAAAGCGTGCCGTCTTGTGAGCGATCTTAAAGCGGTCATCCTCGGCAGCACCCTGTGCGGCGCCCATGCCGCGGATCTGCCAATAGTCCTCGGGCACAAACGCCATGCGCTCGCGCTCGCGCTCGACCACCAGGGCAAGCGTCGGCGTCTGCACACGGCCGGCAGAGCGCACGTTACCAAAGCCGCCAAACTTGGCGAGCGTCAGGTAGCGCGTGAGCACCGCACCCCAAATGAGGTCGATGTGCTGGCGGCTCTCGCCGGCGTCGGCCAGATTCTGGTCGAGCGAGACGAGATTATCGAAGGCCTGCGTGATCTCGGCCTTGGTAAACGAAGAGTACTGGGCGCGGGCAACCGGCAAGTCCGGCGCCACCTCGCGCACCTTGTTAAGGGCGTCCGAACCGATTAGCTCGCCCTCGCGATCGAAGTCCGTGGCGATAATGACGCTGTCAGACTTTTTAGCGAGGTTCTTGAGCGAACGAATGAGTTCCCTCTCGGCCGGTAGCTTAATGACGGGCGCCCAGGTGAGGTAAGGCAGGCTCTCGAGTTTCCAGCCCTTGATTGAGATGCCATCGGCAAGAAACGGCTTGCGCTTGGTGTCGTAGGGCGGACGCGCCAGGCCATCGGGTATGTCGGCCGGCAGCATCTCGCCGTCCTCGGTGACCGAATACCAGCCCAGCTTTTTATCGAACAGCACGCTGTCGCAAAAATCGGGCGCTAGGATGTGACCGGCAAGGCCGATGGTCACGCACTCCTCGCCCTTCCACTCAAAACGGTAGATGGCGGTGTTGTACACCTTGTCCTTTTTGGGCTTGCCCGTGGACAGACGCTCGGCAATCTGACGCGCGGCGTCGTTTTTCTCGGCGATGATGAGCTTCAAAAGAGGCTCCTATCTCGTATCTCTGCGGCTACGCCCGCCCGTATGGCGGCCGACTTACGCCCTTGCTTGCTCAATCTGCCCGATGAGCCAATCGCACCAGGCATCCATGCCCTCGCCCTTGCGCGCGCTGACGGAAAACCGCGGCGCCTGCGGATTGAGGTCATCGAGTGTCTTAGTATACCTATCCATGTCAAAATCGAAAGCCGGGGCCACATCGACCTTGTTGAGCAGCTGCGCGCCGGCGTGCTGAAAGATGCCCGGGTACTTGATGGGCTTGTCGTCGCCCTCGGGCACCGAGAGAATCATGATGGACAGGTTCTCACCCAGGTCAAAGTCGACCGGGCAGACCAAGTTGCCCACGTTTTCGATAAAGATGACGTCGATGTTCTCCAGACCGACGGCCTGGTCGAACGCGTCAACGGCCTCCATGATCATGTTGCCCTCGAGGTGGCACAGGCCACCCGTGTTGATCTGGATGGCGGGCATGCCGGCTTCCTTCATGGTGATGGCGTCGACATCCGAGGCAATATCGCCCTCGATGACGGCACAGCGCAGGCCGGCCTTGTCGCGCAGGCGCTCGTTGGTGCCCAGGATCGTGGTGGTCTTGCCCGAACCGGGGCTCGACAAGACGTTAATCACATAGGTGTTTGTCTCTTTAAATCGTTGACGCAGCTGATCTGCCAGGCGCTCATTGCGCGACAGAATCGGCGACGCGATATCAATCGTTTTCTCGGCCATACTCGGCACTCCTTACTTTGGCCCCTTTATACCCCATCACCAGATGGCTAGTGGGCTAATCGTCGGGGGTTTCGATTTCGATACTTGCGATGTCAAGCTCGCGACCGTGCAGCAGGCGCACGTTGGCGCCGTCGCAGTGAGGGCAGCGACAGTGGAAGCGATCGTGGTCGAAGACCTCGCCGCAGTCCAGGCATTCACTTTGTGGGTGAATCTCCTCAACCGCGAGCTCGCAGCCCCGCGTGAGCGGGTCCTCGTCGCGAAACGTCTCCCACGCAAAGTCGAGCGCCTCGCGCACGACCTCGGTCATATCCCCGATACGCAGCGTTACCAAAACGGCGCGCGAGGCCCCCGCCCCACGCGCCGCGCGAATCACTGTATCGAGTATGCCGTTGACAATGCCAACCTCGTGCATACCGATTTACTCCTCGTCGTCCTCATCGTCCGAGAACAGGTCCAGACGGCTCACAAACAAGCCCTCCTTGCCCTCGCGCGCGGTAATGACCACGCGGGCAATGGCGAGCGAAATCTCGTAGAGCGAGAGCAGGGCACCATACATGAGGCCCAGCGTAACGGGCGAGCCGTCGGGCGTAATCACAGCCGAGCCCACAAGCAGGCCCACGTACACGTAGCGCCAGGCGCCGCGGAAGGCCGCGTAGGACACGATGTGGAAGACGGACAGGTAGAAGATGATGAGCGGCAGCTCAAACGCCACGCCAAAGCCGATCATAAAGAGCAGCTCCATGTTGACGTAGTTCTCCAGGTCGGGCAGCGCCGTGGCGACGGCCGAGGTCTCGCCGATAAGCCACTCAAAGCCCGCCGGGATGATGATGAAATAGCAGAAGATGGCGCCCAGGAAGAACAGCACCGTCGAGGCGAGCACCGTGGGCACGACCCATTTGCGCTCGTTGGGACGCAGTGCCGGCAGGAAAAATGCCAGAATCTGCCAGATGATCATGGGCGTGCACATGACCACGGCCATCTTGATGGCCAGCGAGAAGCGCAGGCCAAAGCCGCCGAGCGTGGTGGTGATGTAGAACTTACCGTCCGGCACAAAGGAGCGGATGGGGTCTTCCAGGATGTCGAGCACCACGGGCGTGGCGAAATACAGCACGATGGCGGCGGCAAACACCGACACGACCACGATGGTCAGGCGGCGACGGAGCTCGCCCAGGTGATCGAAGAGCGGCATGCGCGCAGGTCCGATAGGCATTACTCATCGCCTCCCTTCGGTGCATCGGCGGCAGCGGCGTCGTCCTCGGCCTCGAGCTCGCGGGCGAGCTGGTCGACGACGGCCTTGCGCTTGCGGGGACGACGGGCGTAGAGGTCGGCCGTCGTGGGCTCTGCCGGCTCGGGCTCGGGCTCCGGTTCTGCAGCAGGCTCAGACTCGACGGTGGCAGTGGCAGGCTCGGCCTCGGCACCCTCGGCCTCGGACTCCTCAGCAGCACCCTCGCCCTCGGCGGCAGCCTCACTCGCGGCCTTCTCGGCAGCAAGACGGGCGCGACGCTCGGCAAAGGTCTCCTTCTTTGCGGGCGCAGCCGTCTCAACGGCATCCTCGTCTGCATCGGAATCGTCATCGACGGCAGCCTTCTTGGGCTTGACCGGGGCCGACGCGGCCTCGCTCACCGGATCGATTATCTCGGACTGAACAACGGCCGTCATCTTTTCCTGCGTCTCGCGGAACTGACGGATGGCACGGCCGATCGTGCGGCCCATCTGTGGGAGCTTATCCGGGCCAAACAGCAAAAAGCCGAAGACCACGATGATCGCGAGCTCACCCTCTCCAATACCAAACACACATACCTCCAAGGCTCGATGTGAGTCGAGCCCGCACCGCGCCATTCGGCCGGAACTCGTCTATTCATTCGGTCAAGTATAGCGCCCGGACGCCAAAACGTCCGAGCGCATCACAAACATATGCCAAACGGCACGCCCTTTTGGGGGGCAAAGATTATGCAGCGGTGATCGAAATCTCCTGGTCGACACCCAACAGCTGAACCACGCGCATCACCGGGGGCTGCACATTGGTGCAGCTAAAGCGCTTGCCGTGGTCGACCGCGTGGTGCGCGGCGCCCACGAGCACGCCAATGCCCGTCGAATCGATGTAGCTCACCTGGGCAAAATCGAGCTCAACGGCCTCGGTGGGCTGCTCGAGCGCCAGGTCGATGGCGTTGCGCAGGCTATCGGCGTTAGAGATATCGATCTCGCCGGTTACCTTAATGGTGTAGAGCTCTGGCGTGGGGTTGGTGGAAATACCCAAATCCATGTATACGCTCCTTTACGTATCGAAAGTGCGGATAGTACGGGAAGCCGCGCGTTAGGCGCGCTCGGCACGCGCAAGCTCGGCAGCGACGAGTTTGACGGCCAGCACCAGCACATCGAGCGCGGCCTCCAGGTCCTCGACCGTGGGATAGCTCGGCGCGATGCGGATGTTGGTGTCGCGCGGATCCTTGCCATAAGGCCAGGTGGCACCAGCCGGCGTGAGCTTGACGCCCAAGTCGGCGCAAAGCGCGGCGACCTTCTGGGCCGAGCCCTCGGGACCATCGAAGCTCACAAAATAGCCGCCGCGGGGATGCGTCCAGGTGGCGCAACCCGTGTCGCCCAGGCCCTCGGTGAGCTTGCGCTCGACGGCCTCAAAGCGCGGGCGCAGGAACTCGGCATGCTTTTTCATGTGCTCCTTGACCGCCTCGATGGTGGGAAGGAAACGCACGTGACGCAGCTGGTTGAGCTTGTCGGCGCTGATGAGGCCGGCCTTCAGGCGCTTGGAGAACTCGGCGATGACCGCGGGGCTCGCACCGATAAAGCCGATGCCGGCGCCCGGGAAGGTGATCTTGGACGTCGAGGCAAAGGCCACCACGCGGTCCTCGGTGCCCGCCGCGCGGGCAAGATCGAAGATGTTGGCGAGCTCGTCGGTCTCGTCGTACAGGTCGTGCACGCAGTAGGCGTTGTCCCAGAAGAGGCGGAAATCGGGCGCGGCCGTGGGCATCTCGACCAGGCGGCGCACAGTGTCCTCGCTAAAGGTGATGCCCGTGGGGTTGGAATACTTGGGCACGCACCAGATACCCTTGATGGAGTCGTCGGCGGCAACCAAGCGCTCGATCTCGTCCATGTCGGGGCCGTTGTCGGTCATCGCGACGGGGACGTTCTCGATGCCCAGGTCGGCGGTGATGCCAAAGTGGCGGTCGTAGCCGGGAACCGGGCACAGGAACTTGACCTTCTTGCCGTCGTGCGCGGCCTCGTAAGCCTCCCAAGGTTCGCTGCCGCACGAGCCGCAACGCCAGAACATACCGGCGATGTCATGCTCGATCAAAAGGCTCGACGAGCCCAGCACGAGCGTCTGCTCGGCGGGGCAACCCAGGAACTCCCCTGCCAGCTTGCGCGCCGAGGGAATACCCTCAAAGCAGCCGTAGTTGGAACAGTCGACGTTGCCGTCGTGCAGATCGGCATCGGCATTGAGGATGTCGAGCATGGGTCGAGAGATGTCCACCTGGGAGGGCGACGGCTTGCCGCGGGCCATGTCGAGCGCCAGGCCCTTGGCCTTGACCTCGGCGACTTCGGCTTTGAGCGCCTCGATGTCGGCATCGAGTTCGGTGGTTTCCATCTTCTGGTAGATCGTCTGCATGGGTGCGACCTTTCACGAAGCGGTACGTTGCAGTTCGTCTAAGTATAGACCGCCACCGCCGCAACGGTATGAAGCCGTGATAGATTAAGTCCATCGCAATGAATTACAAATCGCCGCGCATGCCGGCGTGGAGCGCCCAAGGAGGCACTATGGAGTACGGATCGTTCCAGGCCGAGGAATTCGGCGACCTGCAGCGCCTGGTCGACGGGCTGTTTTACGACCGCCACGCCATCGACCGCCTGGACCTGATCGTACAGGCCGAGATCTTGGACCTCGCGCCCGACCTTATGGAAATCGTTAACCTGCTACCGCCCGGCTATTACGACCGCCAGTCACTTTGCGACCAGCTCAACTCCGCCTTGGCCGCCCACGGCTGGGGCGCCGTCTACGGCACCGTGGAATAAACCTAGTCATTAAGAACGTCCCGAATGACTAAAACGCCGCCTGTGATGGTGTTCACAGGCGGCGTTTTCAAACTTGTATGTGCTTTTACTCGTCCTTGGGCGCGGGATGCTTGCAGATCACACTCATGTAGATCATGCCGAGCACGGCAGCGGTGACCGAACCGGCAAGAATGGCAGCCTTGGCAGCAAGAACCTCAAACTGGGCCGTCGGGAAGGCAAGGCCGCTGATGAGAATCGACATGGTAAAGCCGATGCCGCCCAGAATGCCCACACCGGCAATCATGTGCCAGTTGACATTGCGCGGCAGCTCGCAGGCCTTGAGCTTGACCAAGGCGAACGTCATGCCAAAGATACCGATCGGCTTGCCCAGCAGCATGCCAAAGTACACGCCGAGCGTCACCGGGTCGGTGAGTAGCGTGCTCATGTCCACGCCCACTAGGCGAACCTGTGCGTTCACGAACGCAAAGATCGGCAGAATCACAAAGTTAACCGGCGTGGAGATCAGACGCTCCATGCGGATGAGCGGCGGGGTCACGCGGTGCATGACGCGCTCGACCTTGGTGGTCGAGACGGTAAAGTCATGCTGGCCCAGGATGTGTGCCTCGTCGTCGTAGCGGTCATCGAGCAGCGGCAGGCACTCGCCCAACCAATCGGTGAGGCTATCGAGCTTGACGCCGCACTTGGCCGGAATGGTGAAGGCCAGGATGACGCCAGCAAGCGTGGCATGCACGCCGCTCTTGAACATGCAGAACCACAGCAGCAGGCCCAGTACCGAATACGGGGCAAGGCGGTAATGCTGCGTCTTGTTGAGCCACACGAGCGCGCAGGTCACAAGCGCGGCGGCGCCCAACCAAAACGGATTGGGGCTCTGGCCGTAGAAGATGGCGATGGCGGCGATGGAAATGAGGTCGTCGGCGATGGCGAGCGTCGAGAAGAACACGCGCACGCCGTTGGGCACGCGATTGCCCAAAAGCGACAGCACGCCCAGCGCAAAGGCAATATCGGTTGCCATGGGAATGGCCCAGCCGTTGTGCGCGCCGGCATGGTTAAAGATCAGATAGATGCAGGCGGGAACGACGACGCCGCCCACGGCCGCCAGCATGGGAAGCATAGCCTGGCGCGGGTTTTTGAGCTCGCCAACTGTCATCTCGTACTTGAGCTCAATGCCCACCAACAAAAAGAAAATCGCCATGAGGAAGTCGTTGACGAATAGCTCAACGGTGAGACCGGCCGTAAGGTTGCCCAGACCCACATACAGCGGGGTCTCCAAAAAGTGATGGATGGCCTCATAGGCATCGGTATTGGCGCAAATGACGGCGGCGATGGCGGCGAAGACCATGACGGCGGCGGAAATCGTGCCGTTCTCGGCGATGCGCTCCCAGATGTCGTGACGCTCAAAGCGCTTGCGCTCACGAACGTTGAACAGCTGCTCAGTTGCTGCCATGGGCGGCTCCTTTCACGGGAAAGCTCCCGTCTTAAAAAAGCACGGCCCGCCCAAGTGGCGGCGCCGCGCTCTAACGTATTACGCTTGCATCTAGCCTACCCTGCACGACAAGCACGCAGGCGTGGCCGAAAAGCGGAACCACAGGTTAAACATTATTTGCTCAACGGCACGGGCACGCCTGTCCAAGAGACGACGCGGCGCCGTGCACAAAAAACGACCGGAGCGCGGGGCGTCCGCGATCCGGTCGTAGCGTTTGGTCAACTAAACCTAGCAGGCGGCCATGATGGGGGCAGCGACCTGCTTCTTACGGGAGAGGACGCCCGGCATCCAGACGCCGTCGTGCTCGTCGGCAATGCCCAGGCCCTTCTGAGCGGCCTCGGTCTCGCCCTCGAGCAGGACCTGCGAGCCCTCCTCCATGATGTCAGTGATGCACAGGACGATGCCGTCGGCACCCTTCTCGGCGGCGTAGGCGCGCATGGCCTCGCGAATCTCGTCGATCATGCCGAGTGCGCGGGTCTTGTCGACAGTCTCGTACTGGCCGATGAGCAGCTTCTTGCCGGCAGGCTCGAACATCTTGATGTCGTTGCCGACCATCTCGGCTGCGGTGAAGGAGCCGGACGGACGGGTGAGGAAGACTTCCATGCCAAACTTGACCGGGTCGACGCCCACCTGCTCGCCGAGCTTGGCGGCGACGGCGCGGTCGACATCGGTGGTGGTGGGGCTCTTGAGCATGAGCGTGTCGGTCATCATGGCCGAGAGCAGCAGCTTGGCCTGGACGTCGGAAAGCTCAACGCCGAGCACGCCGGCGAGCTTGGTGACGATGGTGCAGCTGGAGCCCCAGGGCAGGCAGATGTAGTGCAGCGGGCCGGCGGTCTCAAAGTCGCCGATGCGGTGATGATCGACAACGCCAAAGACCGTGGCGTCCTTAAGGCCGGCGACAGACTGGGCAGACTCGTTGTGATCGGTGAGGACGACGAGCTGACCGGCCTCGACGGACTCGATCACGCGGGGCTCGGCGATGCCGGCGTCGGCGAGCAGCTTGGCGGACTCGGCCGGAAGCTGACCAAGGGCGCAGGCCTCGTAGGTGTTGCCGGCATACTCAACCTGGTTGAGCAGCTGGGACAGGACGACGGCGCTCATGATGGCGTCGTTATCGGGGTTCTGGTGACCAAAGACAAGAACGTTTGCCATGGATATCCTCCACTTGATATGTGTACTTGGACGTAGCTATGGTAGCACGCCGATGCCGAGCCTTCGCAGACGGAAGGGCCACGGTATATTTTGGGGCGCAGGCACGGGGGCCAAGGCTGTCCCTTTTGCACCATGTTGGTGCAAAGTAACCTGTCCCCCTTGCACCAGCTATTTACCGGCGGCGCGCAGGGCTACGTAGGCGGCGCCGATGATGCCGGCGTCGTTCCCGAGCGAAGCGACCTTAATGGGCGTCTCGCGCGAGGCGGAAAGCGCGTACTGCTTAAAGTACTCGCGAGCCTTGTCGAGGTAGACATCGGCCGAGGCGGAGGCGCCGCCGCCGATAAGGAACATCTCGGGATCGACCACGTTGGCAATAAGCGCCAGTGCGCGACCGAGATAGTCGGCCATGGTATCGGCCGCGGCCAGCGCAAGCTTGTCGCCCTCGCGGCAGGCCTGGAACACGTCCTTGGAATCGGAGGGGCCGGTCAGCTCGATGGGCTCGACGCCCGCCTTCTTGCACTCGGCAAGGTAGTTGCTCACCACGCCGGTGGCGCTGGAATACTGCTCCAGATGGCCATGGCCGCCGCAGCCGCAGGTGCGCTCCTCAGCCGGGTTCAGGCACATGTGGCCAATCTCGCCGCCGGCGCCCACAACGCCCGATACCACGTCGCCGTTAACGATAACGCCGCCGCCCACGCCGGTACCAATAGTGACCATCACCACGTTCTGTACGCCCTTGGCAGAGCCGAGCCAGGCCTCGCCCATAGCAGCGGCGTTGGCGTCGTTCTCATACTTAACGACCGCGTCGGGGCAGTGCTCCTGGATGGCAATCTTGAGCTCGGGCAGGTTAATGGCAATGTTGGCCTTGACCTTGGCATCGCCCGATGCCGGGATGGGGCACGGAACGGCCAGGCCAATGCCCGCCACAAAGGCACGCGGAACCTGGGCCTTGGCGACCACCTGGTCGATAGCCTCGGTCACCGCGGCAAAGCCCGCAGCGTCAACGATGGGAGGCGTGGGCACGCTGGCCTTGGCAAGCAGGTTTCCGTCCTCATCGAACAGACCCTCCTTGACCGAGGTGCCGCCGACGTCGATGCCGATGTAATACTGCTTAGGTTCCATGGGAGCCCGCCTTTCTCGTTTAAACATTGCCTGTATGGTACCGCTCCCAAGGCAAAAACCTACCAAAAAGGGACAGGTTTGTTTTGGCAGGTTTTATCTGGGAAACGCGGATGGTCGTTCAATAGGTCGCACATGACCTTCCCCAAATATAAAGGCGCCGGGAGGCGGAGGCTCCCGGCGCCCGTCAAAGGGACTATGTTGTCTATTGGACCGCACGGTCCGCCGCGGCGATAACGCCGGCTAGGCCTTGAGTGCCTGCAGCTGCTTGTGGATCTCGATAAGCTCCGTGGCCATGACGCGCATGGTCTCGGTGCCGGCCATCTGGTCCTCGGCATGTAGCAGGATCAGTGGGGCCTCGCCGTTACGCTCGCCGTTGGCCTCCTTCTTCAAAAGCGCCATGTGAACATCGTGGCCACCGTTGTAGGCCTCGTCGCCTTGCTTAATGAGCTCCTCGGCGGCGTCAAAATCGCCCTCCTTGGCCTTTTGCACGGCATTGATGTACATGCTCTTGGCGGTACCGACGTAGCTGATGATCTCGAAGCAGGTCATCTGCAGTTCGTTCATATCCTCCATGCGGAGCACCTAGCCCATCACGCTGACGCAGTGGTCGATGATGCCGGCGGCGTTCATGCGGCCGTAGTCGACCATGTTGATGACCTCGACCGGGAAACGGCCGGCGGCCTCCTTCTCAAAATCGCCCTTGGTGTAGCCGATCTGCGGACCAAGCAGCAGCATGTCGCACTCGTCCAGGTGATCGTGAGCCTCGTTCATGGGACGAGCCTCGATCTCGATATCCAGACCGCGGTTTGCAACCTCGGCCTGCATCTTCTGGACCAGTAGGCTCGTGGACATGCCAGCATTGCAGCAGAGCATGATCTTCTTCATGGTTTCCTCCTTGTAACTGCGCGGTGCGCAGACGACGACTGGTTGTATTCCTTGCGGTTATTGTGCCCTCTTTCTGCGCCCTTACGCAAAAGAGAGGTGCGGGCACCGGCACCGCGTACCGGCGCCCGCAAAGGTGAAAGGGGCGAACGTTAGGCGTTCTACTCGGCGAGAGCCTCCTGCTTGGCGATTGCCTTCTCGGAAATCTTCATAAAGGGCAGGTAAACGGCCATGCCAATGACAATCTCGAGAGCCTGCCACACGCCGGCGCGCCAGTCAAAGCCCGTAGCGAGCAGGGCATTGATGACGGGAGGCATGGTCCAGGGCACCTGGGCGATGCAGGGGCTGATGATGCCTGCGCAGGTAAGGCCATAGGTGATGCCGATGAACAGGTCGGGAAGAAGAACAAACGGGATCATGAGCGGCAGGTTGTACACGATGGGGTAACCGTAGATAACCGGCTCGTTGATGTTGAACAGACCAGGCAGGATAGCCATCTTGGAAACGGTCTCGGAAGCCTTGTTCTTGGAGAACAGGAGCGTGTCGAGCAGAAGCATGAGGGTGCAGCCCGAGCCGCCGATGAGGGCGAAGCTGTTAACGATCTGCATGTTCATGTAGTGATCGGGCTGGATGGTGCCACCGGCGGCAAAGGTAGCCATGTTGTCGACGATGAGCATGGTCAGGATCGGCTCGACGGTAGCGCCAGAGATGGTGGACTGGTGAATACCGACGCAGAACAGCAGGTTGGCAAGGGTGTAGATGAGGATAACAGCCCACGGACCGGCGTTCATGATGTTCTTGAGCGGGTTGGAGATGCACGTGGAGATGATGGCGCACAGATCGGTGCCGGCGCACACGGCGAGCAGGGCTGCGGCAAGAGCGAAGATCGCGAGGTTGAGCAGCATCGGGATCATGACGTTGAAGGAGTTGGAGACCGCGGGAGGCACGCCCTCGCCCAGCTTAACCTTGAGCTTCTCGACGCCAGAGATCTTGATGAAGAGCGAGACGGAGAGCAGAGCGATGATAATGGCCGAGAACAGACCGTTAGTGCCGGTGTTGGCAGTCGAAAGGGCGCCCGTAACCTCGGCGGAGGTGATCTTGTCGGTGAGCAGCGGGCTCGTGGCGGCAAGCGAGGCGGTAATCTGCTGCGGCATCATGATGACGAAGGCAGAGATGGCGACGACCACGCAAGCGAGCGGGTTATCGAAACGCTTGTTCTTGGCGAGGCTGTAGCCAATCAATCCGGCCAAGATAATGGCAGAGACGTTGAGGGTGCCCAGCGTAATTGCCGAGCCCCACGTCTGAAGGTTGGCAAGGCCCGCCGCATCGAGCGGGAACAGAGGGAACACGACGTTGTTAATAAGAACCGCGATACCCGCAAGGATATAGAGCGGCGTGATGGTCGCGAAGGCGTCTCGCAGGGAACGCAGGTGAACCTGGTTTCCCACCTTCGCAGAGACCTCGGCAAACTTGTCGAGGAAGCTCTTTCCGTTGTCACTGGCCATGATTGCTCGTAACTTTCAAATCCGGCCTTTTCCTATGCGCACGGTGGTCTGTCGCCCTCTGCCACCAGATGTGCCATGTGTTGCGCGCGGCGGCGCGCGGTCTGGGCGTTCGCCCGGTCGCTAATCAACCACGTGGGTCGTGGCGACCTGTTTGAGCCAGGCCGCCGACTTCTTAAGACGGCGCTTGTAGCCATCCATCAGATCGACCTCGACAAAGCCATAGCGATTCTTAAAGGCATTGGCCCAAGACCAGTTATCGATGACGGCCCAATAATGGTATCCGCGACACTTGGCGCCCTCGGCGATTGCCTTGGCAACCCACTCCAGGTGCTGGCGTACAAAGTCGACGCGGTAGTCGTCCTGGATGGTTCCTTCGGCGTCACGGTTCTTGTATTCGTCCATGATGCCAATGCCGTTCTCGGAAACGAACCACTCAAGATCGGGGTAGTTCTTGGCGCAGTCCATGCCAAAGTCGTAGAGGCCCTGCGGGTAGATCTCCCAGCCGCGGCTCTCGTTCATAACGGCGTCGGGCCACACGTACTCGTCGGCAAAGTGCGGCAGGCCGTACTGGTCGACCTTGCTCGCCGGCGCCTGAACACGCGTGGGGTGGTAGTAGTTGCAGCCGAGCCAGTCGACAACACCCTGCTTGAGAATCTCTTGGTCGCCGGCACGGAACGGGAGCTTAACGCCGCCCTCGGCCAGGCTGTCGAGCACGTCGGCGGGAAGCTCGCCCTTGGTAATAAGGTCGAGCCACCAGCGATTGTTGATGCCGCTGGTCATACGCACGGCCTCGAGGTCTGCCTCGCTGGGGTTCTGTTTGGTGTAGACCGGGGTAAAGCAGTTGATCATGCCGATCTTGGCATCGGCGCGAATAGCGCCCTCGTCATAGGCGCGACGATAGTTGGCCACGGCCAGCGCGTGTGCCAGCGAGATGTGATACTGCACGGTGCGAGCGCGGTTGAAGTCGTGGAGTTGCGGGAACCACACGCCCTCTTGATAGCGCTGCTCGGGCTCGACGATGGGCTCGTTAAAGGTGAACCAGTACTTAATCTCCTGGCCAAACTCGTGGAAGGCGACGTCAGCGTAATGCGCGTAAGCCTCGACGACCTCACGGCTCTCCCAGCCGCCACGGTTAAAGAGATAGGTGGGCATGTCAAAGTGGTACAAGTTGACAAACGGCTCCAGGCCGGCCTCGCGAGAGGCGCGGAACAGCTCGTGATACCACGCAGCGCCCTCCTCATTAAGGTTGCCGTCGGCATCGAGCAGACGGCTCCACTGGATGGAAGTGCGATAGGTATTCAGGCCCAAGTCCTTCAAAATGCGAAAGTCTTCCTGGTACTTGGCCATAAAGTCATTGCCGGCATAAGAGCCAACACAGTTGTAGAACGAACCCAGATCCTGGATGGACCAGGTGTCCCACAGGTTCTCGAGCTTGCCGCCCTGGTTCCACTGACCCTCAGTCTGCGGGCCGGACATAGCAGCGCCAAAGAAGAAGTCGTTGGGCAGCTGATACTGTGCCATCAAAGTCCTCGCTTTCGTGTTCTAGAGCTTTCGGTTGGAGACGGGTTTGCTTTGGCAGGTTATCCGGCGCGGGCGCGCACCGGTCATACCGATATCCAACCCGCCAAAACAAAACCGTCCCCAAACGGTCGATCCTGTTCTGCGGAAGGATTCCGTTCGTTGCTTAAACTATAGCGCTCTAATTTTAGAAGTAAAGCGTCTTTTTCTTTTTTCTTTCTCGAACTTCTTAGATAAAAGTAATATGAGTGCCCTGTTGAGGGTTATACTTACTTTTATATTCATATAAGTCGGAAAGGAGGTTCCATGATTCCCAAATACGAGGCGATAGCTGCAGATATTCGTCGAAGTATTGAGGATGGCGCTCTTAAACCGGGCGACAAGCTTCCCACCGTCGTTGAGTTCTGCGAGCTCTATAGCGTTTCAAAAATCACCGTCAAACGAGCTATTGAACAAATCAGCGAGGAAGGTCTTATTACCAGCCGACGCGGATCGGGTACCTACGTTAAGGACACGGCGGGGCTTCCCGGCCAGGCATTTTTCCAGGGCAAAAACGACCGTGCCCAAGGCTTTTCGTATGAGCATCGCGGGGAGAAGGTGACCTCGGTGGTCTACGATTTCTCGATCGTTAATCCACCAGCGGACATCGCAGCCCAGCTGGGAATTGCCGAGGATGACTTTGCCTATCACGTCGTGCGCGTGCGTCAGGCCGATGAGAAGCCCATCGTTATCGAGTACACCTACATGCCCCTCGAGCTGATTCCAGGCCTTAAAAAGAAGGACCTGTACGGATCGGTCTACCGCTTCATCCGCGAGCAATGTGGGCTGAAGATTTCGAGCTTCCACCGTACCATTCGCGCCGTGGCAGCAACCGAGGAAGAAGCCGAGCGTCTGGACACCAAACTTGGCTCTCCCCTGCTCGAGCTCACCCAGATTGGCTTTTTGGACAGCGGCGCCGCCTTTGAGTATTCGATCTCGCGCAACGTTGGCGATCGCTTTGAGTTGCACAACGTAACGTTGGCATAGGTTTTTGTAGTCACGCGGGCGCTCGTTTTGAGCCGTCTTACGCGGCACCCGCACAACCTTATGGGAGTATGCACATGTCCGATTTGATTAAACTCACGCCGATCTTCCACGAGAAGATCTGGGGCGGCCGCCAGTTGGAGACCGTGTTTGGCTACGACATTCCCGAGGGTCCCATCGGTGAGTGCTGGGCCATCTCGGCCCATCCCAACGGCGACTGCCAGATTGCGGAGGGACCGTACGCCGGCCACACGCTGTCGTGGCTGTGGGCCGAGCACCGCGAGCTCTTTGGCAACTGCGAGGGCAAGGAGTTCCCGCTGCTCATCAAGATTCTGGACGCCAAGGACGACCTTTCGATCCAGATTCATCCCAACGACGAGTACGCCGCCAAGCACGAGAACGGCAGCCTGGGCAAAACCGAGTGCTGGTATGTACTGGACTGCGAGCCCGGTGCCACGATCATCGTCGGCCAGCGCGCGCACGACCGCGCCGAGGCCGCGCAGATGATCGAGGGGGGCCGTTGGGACGAGATGCTCAACGTGCTGCCGATTCACAAGGGAGACTTTTTCCAGATCGACTCCGGCACCGTTCACGCCATCAAGACCGGCACGCTGATTCTGGAGACGCAGCAGTCGAGCGACGTGACATATCGCCTGTACGACTACGACCGCCCCGGCACCGACGGAAAGCTGCGCCCGCTGCACATTGAGCAGAGCCTCGACTGCATCGACTTTGATGCTCAGGCTCCGACCGACGGCACGGTGACCGCGCCCGAGGTGGACGGCGTGACCGAGCTCGAGTCCAACCCCTGCTACACCGTCGATCGCGTGCGCGCCAACGGCAGCAAGACCCTCGACCAGCGCTGGCCCTTCATGTGCCTGTCGGTCATCGACGGCGAAGGCACCGTCTGCGGCGACCCCGTCCACAAGGGAAGCCACCTGCTGGCCCCGAGCACCGTCAGCTCCATCGACCTCGAAGGCAAGATGGAACTGATCATCAGCCACCTCTAGTTCGCACCAACAACCCAAACGCAACAAGGGGCTCCCCCGTTCACCAACGGGGGAGCCCCTTGTCCATATATATCAGCCCACCCGGCTCTCCAGATCAAAAAAGCGGACGAGCAGAGCGACGTTCGCAAGCAACGTTATCTAAGGACCTGGACGGGCGTATGGGGCAACATCGATCGCGAGTTCCGCACGAGCCGGAGAGCACTTAATGTGCTCTCCGTGCGAGCAGGACTGCCCGAGCAGGCGATGTTGCCCCATACGCCCGCCCAGGTCCGCCGGGATCACGACAGCTTGACGATCGGAGCAAAGCCCTTCATAAGCTTTTTGGTCTGGCCGGTCTTTTCGAATTGGACCTCGATCATGTCTCCGGCGACCGAGATCACGGTGCCCGTGCCAAAGGTCTTATGGCTCACGGTATCGCCCGCGGCAAAGTCTTGCGATGCGCTGGCACGATCGACCTTGCGCTCCACCGTCGGGGATACCTTGGATGACGGCTTTTTGGCTCGCGGCGCGCCCGAGCCAAAGGTCGAGGCAACACGGCCGGCGTCGGGCGAAACCCCACGATGGCGCTCGGTACCATAAGTGCTGCCGCCAAAGAAGTCATCGAAGCTCGAGCCGCTGCGCGATCCAGAGCCGCCGGTCGAGCGCGTATGCGAGCCAAACACCTTGCCGCCATACATGTCCGAGCCCATACCCGAGCCAAACGTGCCGTGACGGTCGCCGCGCTTCTCCCAGCCCGTGCCCTCAAAACCGGCAGAACCGATACCGCTAAACTCGATGTCCTCAAACGGAATCTCGTTGAGGAAGCGCGAGCGCGGATTGGCAGAGGTCGAGCCGTAGGTGCGACGCGTGGCCGCATAGGTCAGGAACAGGCGCTTGCGAGCACGCGTGATGGCGACGTAGGCCAAGCGGCGCTCCTCCTCGAGCTTGCCCGGATCGTCACTACCACCAAAGTCGTGCACGTGCGGGAAGATACCCTCCTCCATGCCGGCCACGAACACCGTCGGGAACTCCAGGCCCTTGGCGGAGTGGATGGTCATCATGGTAATGGCATGCGTCTCGCCGGCCAGGGAATCCAAGTCGGAGCGCAGGGCCAGCCACTCCATGAGTGCCGGCAGCGCCTTACAGGTGAGCGGACCGTAGGTGCGCTCGATCTCGTCGGCATGCACGGCGCCCGCCGGCAGCTCAGTCGGCGCGGCATACGCGTTGCCCGCGATGGCGGCAGCCAGGGCATCCTGCGGCGAGAGCGCCGGGGCCGCCAGGCTGTCGAGCGGATTGGAACCCGCGGCATCACGCGCGCCAACGAGCGCCTCAAACGAAGACACAGGCGCAGACGGGCCGGGCTCGGGCGCAGGCGCGCTCACCACAACGGGCTCGGGCTCAACGTTGGCGGGCACATCGGCAACACCAGCAGCGCGCAGCTCTTCCAAGCTCTCGAGCGTACCCTCGATATCCTCGTGCGTCTCCTCAAATTCGGCGGCGACGCCCAGGAATTCCTGGATGTTCTCGGCGCGGCTCTCGGACTCCATGGTGCCCTCGGCGCGGAAAGCCTGCAGCAGGCCCGTCTTATCGACGATCATCTCGACGACGTCCTTGAGCTCGCCGTCCATGCGACGGCCCTCGCGCACCAGCGACACAAAGCTCGACAGGCCGTTACGCACCTTGGCGCTAAACATGCCTGTCTCGGCTGTTGCGATCTCGCAGGCCTGGAAGAACGAGCAGCGATTGTCGCGCGCCAGCTGCTCGATCTTTTGTATCGAGGTGGAGCCGATGCCGCGGCGCGGCGTATTGATGACGCGCTTGACGCTCATCTCGTCTGCCGGGTTCACGATCATCTTAAGATAGGCCATGACGTCGCGGATCTCGGCACGGTCGAAGAATCGCGTGCCACCCACGATCTTGTAGGGCACGCCCGCGCGCAGGAACATATCTTCGAGGATACGCGACTGGGCGTTGGTGCGGTAGAACACGGCGATATCGTCGTAGCTCGTGCCTTTGGCATGCAGTTTCTCGATCTCGCCGGCAATCCAGCGGCCCTCGTCGCGCTCATCGCTTGCCTGGAAGGCCTGGATCTTCTCGCCGTCGCCCTCGGCCGTAAACAGGCGCTTGTCCTTGCGCTGCGAGTTGTGACGCACCACGGCGTTGGCGGCGCTCAGGATATGGCCCGTGGAGCGGTAGTTCTGCTCCAGCTTAACGGTCTTGCAGTTTTTAAAGTCCTTCTCAAAGTCCAGGATGTTGGTGATGTCGGCGCCGCGCCAGCTGTAAATGGACTGGTCATCGTCGCCCACGACCATGAGGTTTTGGTACTTGGCGGCCAGCAGGTTGGCGATCTCATACTGGACGTGGTTGGTGTCCTGATACTCATCGACGCTAATGTAGCGGAAACGCTCTTGGTACTTGTCGAGCACCTCGGGGCGGGTGCGCAGCAGCTCGAGCGTGCGCACGAGCAGGTCGTCGAAGTCCATCGCGTTGGCGGCGCGCAGGCGGCGTTCCAGCTCCAGGTAGACCTGCGCGGCCTTTTTGTCGTTGGGGCTGTCGGCGGATTTGAGCATGTCCTCGGGGCCGATCATGGCGTTTTTGGCCGAACTGATCTTGCTGCGGATCATATTGATGGGGAATTGCTTTTGCTCGATACCGAGCGCCTGCATAATGTCGCGCACCATGCGCTTTGAGTCATCGTCGTCGTAGATGGTGAACTGACCGGTGTAGCCCAGCAGGTCGGCGTCCTCGCGCAGCATGCGCACGCACATGGCATGGAATGTGCACACCCACATGCCGCGGGTGCCGCTGGGAATGAGCGCCGCCAGACGCTCGCGCATCTCGGCCGCGGCCTTGTTGGTAAACGTGATGGCCAGGACCTGCCAGGGCTTAACGCCCAGGTCGCCGAGCATATGTGCGATGCGGAAGGTCAAGACGCGGGTCTTGCCCGAGCCGGCGCCGGCAAGCACCAGCAACGGGCCCTCGGTGGTCAGAACTGCCTCGCGCTGGGCGGGATTAAGGCTGTCGATGTCGACGAGCGGCTTGGCGGGCTTGGGCGCCGGCGCGGGAGCGTCGTAGATGTCGAGCGGAACGAGCTCGGGCTCCGGCGCAGCAGGGGCGGTGTATGCATCGAGCGGCACGGGTTCCGGCGCGGGCGGCACAGGTACCGCGACATTCTTTTCCCAGGGCAAGGGCTGGGTCATGGGCGACTCCTCATCTGACGGACGGCGCGCCTGCGGGCAGCGCCATAGTTTGAGCCGTACCAGTATACCGAGCCGCGCGGACACCGACGCAAATCACACCACGACTCCGTGCGCCACCGTCAGGCCCGCCCCAGCGGATTTGGTGCAATGGAGCCACCGATGTCATGGCAACGGTAGCGAGCGGCGGCCGGGGCGAACAAATTGGCATGAAAAAGGGGGCGGCATAGACCTTTTGGTCATGCCACCCCCTTTGAATGACAAGTTGTCGCCCCGGCCGCCGCGCAGCGTCGACTAAGTTAGAGGCCGAGCATCGGCTCCAGAACGAAGAAATATGCAAGCACTACGATGCCCAGGATGATGCGGTAAACACCGAAGCACTTAAAGTCGTGACGGCGCACGAAGCCCATAAGCCACTTGATAGCGATGAGCGAAACCACAAAGGCCACAACGCAGCCCACGCCCAAGATAGCGACCTCGTTGGCGCCGAACGTACCGCCCTTGATGAAATACTTGACCAGCTTGAGCGCACTCGCGCCAAACATGACGGGGATGGCCAGGAAGAACGTAAACTTGGACGCCACCGAACGCGTGCAGCCCAAAAGCAGGCCGCCGATGATAGTAGAACCGGAGCGAGACGTTCCAGGCACCAGCGAAAGCACCTGGAAGCAGCCGATACCCAGCGCAGTCTTCCAGCTCAGGTCCTCGAGCGTGGCGATGGAGCCAAAGTCCAGATTCTCGTCATCGTCCTCATCCTCAGCGGTAGCCGCGGCAGGCGCCGCAAAGTGCGCACCGGCGGGACGTCCGCCCGACACCACAGCACGCGAACCAAACGAACCGGCAACGGCCATTTCCTCGCGCTTGTTCGCGCGCCAGTTCTCGATCACGATAAACAGCACGCCGTACACAATGAGCGCCAGCGCCACGACGGGAGCATTGTAGAAATGCTCCTCCATCCAGTCGTTGAGCGGCAGGCCGATCGCCGCGGCGGGAATGCAGCCGAGCACAATCTTGCCCCACAGCACCCAGGTGTCGCGACGGCCCTCCTTGCCCTTGCTGGGCGAGAACGGATTGAGCTCATGGAAGAACAGCACACAGACGGCCAGAATGGCGCCGAGCTGAATCACGACCAGGAACATATTCCAGAACGTCTCGCTCACGTTCATCTTGACGAACTCGTCCACCAAGATCATGTGACCGGTCGACGAAACAGGCAGCCATTCGGTGATGCCCTCGACCAGGCCCATGAAGGCAGATTTTAGAAGCTCGATAATATCCAAAGGGACCCCCTCGTTAGACACCCGCCGATATTGTTCTGCGGACGGTGCGGGCGATGTCCCATTATCAACCGTTCGGGCGCGTCTACGCCTACCCTTACCAAAAAACTCGCCCGTTCACAGAATTGCGAGCGGTCAAACCCAAATCCTTGGGTATAACTGCAACAAGATAAAGTGTCCGGCGGCCAACGCGCCCGCGCCCGCCCGATGCACGAGCCCCGCGCCCGTGCGATAGACCAAGGAGGAAACCATGAACGAGGGCTACACCAAGGTATTTGTTTCACTCGACGGTACTGAGCAGCAGGATTTTGTGCTCGCACGCGCCATCAAGGTCGCCGCGAACAACGGCGCCAAGCTAATCATCGGCCACGTTATCGATTCCACGGCGCTCGAGAGCGCCGGTTCCTATCCGGTCGATCTGGTCAACGGCCTAGAGGAGGCATTTAAGAACTCCATCGCCAAGCAGCTCGAAGAGGCCAAGGCCAATCCCGATATTCCCGAGGTCGAGGTCATGATTCGCGCCGGCCGCATTCGCGAGACGCTCAAGGACGAGATGCTCGACGTGGTTAAGCCCGACCTGGTGCTCTGCGGCGCCCGCGGCCTGTCCTCGATCAAGTATGCGCTCCTGGGTTCGATTTCGACGTTCCTGCTACGCAATACGGACTGCGACATCTTGGTCGTGAAGTAGCGTTGCTCCCACCGGCCGCGGGGCCTGCGGGGTTTCCACGGGCACGTCCTCGCCGCGTTGCGGCTGCGGGATGTGCCCTTAGGAAACCCCTCCCGGCCCCGCGGCCTTCGCAGCCTTGCTTCAACGAGTTGTCTGATGGAAAAATGGCGTGCCGCCCCGTTTGGGGCGACACGTTTTTGTTATGGGGGATTCATTTGAGCCCCCATAGTTGTGTTCACGTTCGGGAACATAGCGCCAATTGCCTTAGCTATGTTCACGTTCGGGAACATTGCCGTCCGCACCGCAAGACGGCCCGACTACTCGAAATATTGGAACTTGTTGGTTGAGAAGGCGAATGTTACGACGAAGCCTTCGCCCGGCTCCGATGCCGCGGTGACGTCGATGCCCATCTTGGAGCACAGGCGCGCCACCAGATAGAGACCGATGCCCGTTGCGCGCTTGGTGGTGCGGCCGTTGTCGCCGGTAAAGCCCTTCTCGAACACGCGCGGCAGGTCTGCCACACACACGCCGCAGCCGTTGTCCGCGACGGTAAGCTCGATGCGCTCGCTTGCCAGACCCTCGTCCAGCAACGCACCCGAAAACACGATCTTTGCGCCGTCCTCACGCGCATATTTAATGCTGTTCTGAATGAGCTGGCCCAGAATAAACTCGAGCCACTTCTCGTCGGTAAAGACCTCGAAGTCGAGGTTCTCGCACACCGGGGCCACATGCGCCGCAATGAGCTCGCGCGCGTTGGCTTTAATCGCGCCCGTCACCAAGGTCTTGAGATCCCAGCGGCGAATCAGGTAGTCGCGCTCCACGACTTCCGAGCGCGCGTAGTACAGCGCCTGGTCGATATAGCGCTCCACGCGGGCAAGTTCGCGTGCCAGGTCGTCCACGCGCGACAGGTCGTCTTCGCTGCTGTCCAGGTTTTCCAAAATCAGGTGAGCCGCCGCCAGGGGCAGCTTGGCCTCGTGGACCCAGCTCTCGATATAGTCGCGATAGTCATCGGTCTGACGCCTGCCTTCGGCAACCTCGTCGCAGGCGGCTTTGCCCACCCGGCGCAAGACCTCGTATTCGAGCTCGCCCTCGGCATAGGTCGGGCATTGCACCATCTCCTGCACCCATGCGGGACTCTCGAGCTCCTCTGCCGCGCGCTCCAACTGACGCAGAAAACGGCGACGGCGAGCGTACTCGATCACGATGCCGAGCATACCAAAGATAAAGGACACGCCAACCGCCACGACCACGATAGAAACGGGTGCTCCGGCGACCGTCAGTACAAAGCAGCTCAGCAGCACGCCGCAGGTCCACACGGCGACGGGAAGCAGCGCATCTTTAAAGAACTTGCCAAACGACATAGCCGGCCCCTAGACCGAATAGCCTTGGCCGCGATGCGTAGTCAAATACCCCTTGATGCCGATTTTTCCGAGCGTGGTGCGCAGGCGGTTGATGTTGACGGTGAGCGTGTTGTCGTCCACGAAGGCGTCGGAGTCCCACAGGTCCTGCATGATGGCCGAGCGCGAAACGATCTTGCCCGCGCGGCTCAGAAGCAGCGAGAGGATACGCAGCTCGTTTTTGGTGAGCTCGGTGCTGGTTCCCGTTTGCGTGTTGGTGACCATGGAGCGTGCGAGGTCGAGCTCCAGTCCCTTGTGGACGAGCGTGCTGCGCTCGCCCGCCGACGCGGTGCGACGCAGCAAGGCATTGATGCGCGCCACGAGCACACGGGCGCTGTAGGGCTTGGGAACAAAGTCGTCCGCGCCGAGCGTCATGGCCATGACCTCATCGATCTCGGTCGTGCGCGACGTGAGAACGATGATAGGAACCTCGGATTCGCGACGGACCTCATGGCAGATGTGCTGACCGTCTTTGACAGGGAGCGTGAGGTCGAGCAGCACCAGGTCGGGCGCGGCGGCGAGAATATCGCGCGAGACATGTTCGAACGATTCGCAGGCCTCGACTTCAAACCCGGCGCGGGCAAGGATGTCGACAAGCTCACGACGAATGGGCTCGTCGTCCTCAACGACATAAATAAGCGCCATGTGTCCTCCCATTTCGCGTAACTTGCACCTTCCACACCATTATGCCCACGGCGTCGCGAGTACACGCCTCGCGCGGTGCCAGGTGACAGAACTGTTCGCGAGCGGGGGCGTTTTGTCCGTCTTACGCTCGCGACGGGAACGGGGACCAAAATGATTTTTTTATCCCCGTCCCAGAATAATCATTTAGCGGCGGGCGCGGAGCTTTTCGTAGCCTTCGGCGAAGAAGGTGACCATAGCAGCGTCCGCCTCAGCGGCATCGGTATTGCCGGCAGGGACCACGCCGTGCTCGTCGCTCACCAGAAACAGCGCGCCCTTAAGCTGCGCAGGAATATCTACGCGCGTGACCGGGATGCCCTTGGTCTGAGCCAGCTGCTCGATGAGCGTCGCCGTGCCGCACAGGCACTCGTCCGCTGGCGCCACAAAGGCAAGCTCGCCGTTATCGACGGCGGCGAGCAGCTCGGGCGCCACGCCGGTTTCGTCGGCCTCGGAGCGGGCCTCGGCGGAGCGGGCACGTAGCGCCTTGGCCGACGTATCGGTTAGCGGCTCGTACTCCCCCACCGTCATGGCGGCGTTGCCGTTGACGTCGATCACCAGCATGAGCACGCCGTCGCGTGCGGTGTAATCGCCCTCGGCAAGCGACCACTCAACGTGCTGCTTGGCCCAGCTGAGCATGTTATGGGTAAGCGGCTCGCCCTGCACCAGGCGCTCGGACAGCGCGCGAATGTGGCGGTTGAGCATGGGCACCTTCTTGTTAGACATGCGCCAGCGGCAGATAAGCGCGGGCTTGTCGAGCGTAAACTTCTCGACCGCTTCCTGATTAGCGCAAAAGTCCTCGTACGCACGCTGATCCTCGGCATTGCCAAACAGCTCGGCATCATCCACAACGGCCATATCCAACCTTTCTCAAAAACATACACCGCACCGTTATACCCAAAAAAGCCGCCCGTACCAACCGGCACGGACGGCAATAGATAGCTTTAGTTCGGGGCGAGCCAATACCGCTGGTGGAGCACAAGCCAGCGAGCCAGCACCAAGTGCCTCAGGTCGCCGCGAAAGAGGAGCGACGCGTACTTCTGTACGCGAGCGACGGTTTGAGCGGCGAGATGAGGTGCTTGGGGCCGGCGCAGCGTCGAGCAGTTACGCGGTTTGGTAAAACCGCGTAACGATATTAGTGCCTAAAATGCCTGGCGCCCGTGAAGACCATAGCAATATTGTGCTCGTTGCAGGCCTGAATGCTCTCGTCATCGCGCTTGGAGCCGCCGGGCTGGATGATGCAGGTCACGCCGTGCGCGGCAAGCACGTCGACGTTGTCGCGGAACGGGAAGAACGCGTCGCTTGCACAGGCAAAGCCGCCCTTCTCCACGCCCTCGCGCTCGCAGAAGTCCTCGGCGCGCTCGCAGGCAAGTAGCGCAGAGTCAACGCGGTTAGGCTGACCCGGGCCCATGCCAATGCCGGCCTTACCCTTGGAGACCAGGATGGCGTTGGACTTAATGCCCTTGCAGACCTTCCAGGCAAACTCGAGCTCGGCCATCTCGGCGTCGGTGGGCTTGCGGTCGGTGGGGAACGTAAAGGTCGCGGGATCCTCGGTCACGTGGTCGACCTCCTGCACCAGCATGCCGCCGTCGACGGAGCGCAGCTCCACCTGAGCGCCGTGGTCCACGCCGCCGGTCGCCAACACGCGCAGGTTGGGGCGCTTGGCCATGCGCTCGAGCGCCTCGGCGGTGTAGCTCGGGGCGATGATGACCTCGACGAACTGCTTGTTCTGATCGGCAAAGTGCTCAACCAGATCAAAGGGAACCTCGCGGTTGCAGGCGATGATGCCGCCGAAGGCGCTCTTGGGATCGCAGGCAAAAGCGCGGTCGTAGGCAGCCGTGATGTCCTCGGCAACGGCGGAACCGCAGGGGTTCTGGTGCTTGAGGATTACGCAGGCCGGCTCGTCGAACTCGCGGACCAGGTTCCAGGCGGCGTCGGCATCCAGATAGTTGTTGTAGCTGAGCGGCTTGCCCTGGATCTGCTTGGAGCCCACGAGCGGGAACTGCGAGCTCGCGGTGTTCTCGCAGCCCTCGGCAAAGCGATAGACTGTGGCTTTCTGCTGCGGGTTCTCGCCATAGCGCAGGTCGTCGACCTTCTCCAGCGAAATCTCGAGCTTGGCAGAGGTGTCCGCCACGTCGCTTGCCTGGGCGGCGAGCCAGCGGGAGATGGCCGTGTCGTAGGCGGCGGTGGTCTGGTAGACCTTCACCTGCAGGCGACGACGGGTGGAAAGCGTGGTGCAGCCACCGGTCTCGTGCATCTCGGCCAGGACGGCATCATAGTCGGCCGGGTCGGAAATGACGGTAACGCTCGTGGCGTTCTTGGCGGCAGAGCGCAGCATGGAGGGGCCACCGATGTCGATGTGCTCGATGGCGTCCGCGAAGGTGACCTCAGGGTTGGCGACGGTCTTCTCGAACTCGTACAGGTTGACGACGACCAGATCGATCAGCTTAATGCCGTGCTGAGCCGCCTCCTGCATGTGTTGCTCGGAATCGCGGCGGGCCAGCAGCGCGCCATGAACCTTGGGGTGCAGGGTCTTAACGCGGCCGTCCATCATCTCGGGATAGCCCGTGAACTCCTCGATGGGGGTTACGGGAACGCCCGCGTCCTCGATGGCACGAGCCGTGCCGCCCGTAGAGATGATCTCGACGCCAAAGTCGTCAACCAGCGTCCGTGCGAAATCGACGACGTCCGTCTTATCGGTAACCGAGATCAACGCGCGTGCGATCTTCACATCAGATCCCATGCAGTCCTCCTGTCTGGTACGCCGCCGTGCTCTGTGAGTCGGTGATACGTCGATCTGCAGCGCTCGCGCAGCGGCATTGAAAATACTGATTTAATGTAGCGCATCGAGCGCATCGATGCACCCCGCAACGGGCGCATGTGCAGAAAAAGTTTGCGAGCGGAGGGGATGGGCATGGCACCGGGCACGGTGAGTTCATGGAACACAGGGGCACCATAATTAGATGCCAATGGCGTGGTAGAACTGTGCTCGATATGCATCCGCAAAAGAAAGAGGCACCATGGTCTCGCGGGTTCTCTACCGACCGTTTGATACCGAAGACTTCGACGCCATCGCGCTGATTCTGCAGCAGCTTTGGCATAACAATTCGGATAACGATGAGTACAACCGCCTTGAGGCCGCGTGCGACCTCGCCTATTGCCTTTCGTCGTCGACGTTTTCACAGGTTGCCGTAATCGACGGTCAGGCGCGTGGCATTTCGCTCGCGCGTGCGGGACAGAGCTCCGGCGCCACTATCAACGAGCATTGGATGGATACCGAACGCGCGCTGCTATCGCAGATGCGTGAGCTAGAGCCCGATGCGTGCGCCGAGTATCTCTCGTTTGTGCGCGCAACCATCCGAACCAACAACCGCCTGCTCGAGAGCAGCCCGTTGCCGCACGACAACGAGGTCACGCTGCTTGCCGTGGATCGCGATGTCCATGGCCTGGGCGTTGGCACGGTTCTGCTCGATGCCGCCGTCTCGCACCTGTCCTCGCTTGGAGCGACGAGGGCGCACCTGTACACCGACTCCAACTGCTCGTGGAAGTTCTACGAGCTGCACGGCTTTAAGCGCACGGCCACGCACCGCGCCAACCGCGAAGAGCGCCGTCACGACATGCCGCGCGAAAGCTTCCTCTACGAACTCGATCTAACAGCCTAAACCCGGCAGTTAGGGACGTTCCTTTTAATATGAGCAGGACATTGTCAAGAGGCAAAATCGGGCCTGGCCCCAACGATATGGGGTCAGGCCCTCTCCCTATATCAACCCGTCCGCGGCGACCTCGGCGTGTCTTCCCGACGCTCGTCTTTGCAGTTTAATATCCGCCCGTGGCGATCTCTCGCTGGGCAATCCGTTGCTACGGCTGAGGCTTCTTCGTCGAACCGACAGTCTGTGCACGCGTGTGGCGCCCTGGGCGCTCGCAGAAAAGGGACCTGAGGTTCGCCTCAACGGCTTCGGATCAAACCGCTTCCGGGGTGATCGGCTTATGTGCGGGGGACCGGCCCCCTACGCCTCCTCGGCCATGAGGCCGACCGCCCACACCCAGCAGGCGAGCTTCTTCTGCAGGTCGAACCCCGTGACCCCGGATTCGTACACGCACCTGGCCTTTGGGTCCACGGACCGCACCCACTCCGCGACTGCCCCGGCGTCGTAGCCGAAGGTCGCGCAGCGCACCTCCCCGGTCATGACGTCGAGGGAGACTGCCTTTATCGAGCGGGCGTGAACGTCGAGGCCGACGAAGGTGGTAGTATCGAGCATGGGAGCCCCTTCCATGAATGCGGCGTGGCCGCCGCGGCTGAATTAGACACTCACCATTGTCGGCCTAATCCGCGGTCTTTCATGCAGCAGGGGCTCTCAATGTTTTTATGTCCTGCTCATATCGTCTGTGCCGGCACCCCGGGACACTCCTTGGCAGCAACCGCACCTAGTCGTTGGGGACGTTCTTAAATGATTAGTCGCTGGGGACAGTCTTCGTAGGTAGCGCGTAAAAAGGGGATGGGCTTTCCCCGACGGCTGTCGAGAAAAGCCCATCCCATAATTTACGACCGTTAGAACGTTCCGCCGCCGCCTCCGCCGAGGCCGTGCCTGAGGACCTGCGCAACAGCGACGATTTCTACGACAACTACCCCTGCTACTGGTGGTATTACCATCACTACGGCAACGAGTCTCCGCTCGATTCGTTCAACGATGTGTATCACGAGACCATCCGCGAG
>DBFALE010000010.1:0-21914 GCA_048230835.1 Collinsella sp. | reverse complement strand
CTTGGGCTCGGCGGGCTTCTCCTCGATGGAGACGGCCCTGCCCTCCCCGTCGAACTCCACGACGCCGAAGCGCTCGGGGTCGTCCACGTGGTAGCCGAAGACCGTGGCGCGGCCCGACTGCGCGTTCTCGACGGCTTTCTTCAGGTGGCGGCTGAGGCCGTTGCCGTAGAAGATGTTGTCGCCGAGCACCAGCGCGCACGGCTCGCCGGCGATGAACTCCTCGCCGATGGTGAAGGCCTGCGCCAGGCCGTCGGGGCTCGGCTGCTCGGCGTAGGAGAGGCTCACGCCGTAGCGCGAGCCATCCCCGAGCAGGCGCTTGAAGTTGGGCAGGTCCGTCGGCGTGGAGATGACCAGGATGTCCCGGATGCCCGCCAGCATGAGGGTGGACAGCGGGTAGTAGATCATGGGCTTGTCGTAGACCGGCAGCAGCTGCTTGGAGGTTACGAGCGTGAGCGGGTACAGGCGGGTGCCGGACCCGCCGGCGAGGATGATGCCTTTCACTGGTTATCTCCTTCCGAGGAAAAGGTCTTCGTAGCTGTCAGTGATGGACCGCCACGAATACCGGTCGCGGATAACGGAGGTCGATGCCGTATCGAGCTCCTCGATCGACTTCCAATCCATCACGTCGGCGCTATTGATAAGTTCAGCCAAGTCTCCGGATTCCTTGCTCCAATACAGGGCCGAGTCCTCAGCGACCTCGCGGTTGAAACCGACGTCGAGAAGGAGGTTGAGGCGCGTGGACGCCAGCGCCTCCAGGAGGCTCGGATTGGTACCCCCGACCTCATGGCCGTGGAAGTAGCCGTAAGCCTGCTCACGGATCTTCTTCAGGAGCTCCTGGTCGTAGACGGTCCCGACGAACTTGATGCGTGGGTCGGACTTGAAGTGCGTCTTCCGCTCGAGCTCTGCGAGGAAGGAGTCGTCCACTCCCGTCACGAGCGCGAAATCCCGCTTGGATTCGGAAGCCATGAACTCCCGGATCATGGTCTCGTAGTTGTTCTCAGGCACGAAGCGTCCCACGACCAGGTAGTAGCCGAAGGGCTCGAGGCCCTTCTCGGAGAGCCATCCAGTGAACTTGGAGTCGTCGTCCGCGAGCGCTGAGTGCCCGATGTCGGCCCCGTAGGCGATGAAGGTCGTCTCGGGGTGCAGGTCGGCATACTCCGCTCGAATGTACTTCTCGATGTTCTTGGAGTCGCACACCATCAGGTCGGCGTGCTTGACCATCCCGCGCTCCGAGACTTTCCAGTACCTGCGGACGGGCGCGCTCCACTTGGCGCGCTTCCACTCGTGCCCGTCGGGGTTCACGAGGACCTTGCCGCCAAGGGCGTGGATCCTGTTCACGTACCTGCCGAATAACGGCCCGATGCGACAGGCCAGTACGTAGACGATGGGGCGCTGGACTCGATTCTCCTTGATGTAGGCGATGCACCACTTGAGGGCGTCGATGTCGTAGAAGATAGCCCTCGCGGCGCCGACGGGCCTGCGCAGCACGTTGAAGCAGTGCGCCCCGTTGTGCTCGAACTCACCGACTTGCTCGGCGGAGTCCACGGCGCATGCCACGTGGCACTTGATGTCGTGCGATACCTGATTCTCGGTCAGCTTCTCCACGAACGTCTCGTAGCCGCCGTAGTTTGCCGGAATCCCCTTGGATCCGATGATGAAAACATGTTGCATTAGTACGCATCGCTCCCGTTGAAGACCTCCAGAACCGTGAGGAGGACAATCTTGAGGTCCATGACGATTCCGCGTTTGGCTATGTACTCGAGAACACGGCGGACCATGCCGTCGAACCCGGTGGAGTTTCGTTCCGTCACCTGCCAGAGCCCCGTAATGCCTGGCTTCACTGCTAGCCTCTGCAGGTCGTACTTGGTGTACTCCGCCACCTCGTTGGGCAGCGGCGGGCGCGGGCCCACGACCGACATCTGCCCTAGGAACACGTTCAGGAACTGCGGGAACTCGTCGATGGAGTGCTTGCGGATGAACTTGCCGATCTTGGTGACGCGGGGGTCGTCCTTCATCTTGAACATGGCTCCAGCAATCTCGTTCTGCTCCTTGAGCTCGGCCAGGCGCTCATCGGCGTCTTTGTACATGGAACGGAACTTCCACATGCGGAAGGTTGACAGGCTGCCGTTGGATCGGGTCTGCCCCACGCGAATCTGGCTGTAGAACGGGTTGCCCTCGCTCTCCAGGCGGATGGCCGCGGCGAGCACAAGGCTGGGGATAGCGATGAAAACGAGCACGGCACCGCTGAACACGATGTCGAAGGCGCGCTTGACGGCCCGGTAGGCTAGACGCGAGCGGTCCCAGTCCATGATGGATTGCATGGCCTTGTAGCGGCCAGCGCCTTCGCGCCGGTCCATGGCCTGAGCAATGAGCGCCGCTCCCGCAGGCGCATCCGTTACTAATTGAGTTTTATCCGACACGTTCTCTTCCAACACTTTGTCCCCAGGTCGGGGATCCTCCCTGTTCTGTGTAGCGGTCGCCAGCAGCTAGGCGATCGCCTTTTTGAGGTTGCGCATGACGCGCTGCTCGTTTGAAAGCACTGCAAGGCCAACGCGGGTGGTTACGCATCGGCCGCACAGGTCGAGCTCCAAATAAGCAGTGCTCTTGCGTCTGTTAATGCTTTTGATAAGGCCTTCGTGGCCCAGCAGCGGACCTGCCGTCACTACGACCCGGTCACCGTCTTTTAGGGCCTCACTCATGGGCACTACGCGGTCTCCCCTATGCGTAAAGCCGCCAATAAGCTGGACCTCTTCTTTTGCCAGCGGCACAAACTGACCGTCCTGGGATAACACCCGGGCAAAGTCGTCCATACGCAGCAGATACTGTTGCACGGTGCGGGGATCTGCCGTATCGCAGATAAGGTAACCGGGAAAGAGCGGCTTGGTCGTATCGACCCATTCGCCGTGTACTTTAATCTCGGTTTGAAATTGGGGATAAAAGAGCTCCTGCATGGCACCAGCCGGCACCATACGCTCGATGCGCTCGCGCATTACGTCTTCGCGACCGTTAATGACCTGGATCACATACCACACGAGCACCACCCCCTTGCTGTCTTACGTGTGGCTCACGGGGTTTGGGTATGGCTTCGCCAGGGCGCTTGTGCGCGAAGGCGCTCCATATTCAAACCCTGAGCCCAGTCAGACAAGCACGTGGCTCTGCCCCACCGTGAACGGTATGTATAGAAGCAGTTGCTAGAGTCGCGGACGTGTATCGCAAAAATAACCGCGACCCCAGCTGGCTGCGTGCGACCCAGTCAAGCGGGTACAAAACTGAACCGCACGCAAACCGCTGCAGGACTGCTGTGGTTTGCCGAACGCAACTTATTGCACAGCGTAATGCGAACTTATAAAAAGCCACAAAAACTAATGCAAAATCGCGCATGGCAATCGATATTGGAGCTCGTGGTGTTTCTGGCACCGCCGTTACGGCCGGATGCTGATCGACCCTGCGCTTTGCAACTTGCTGGAGCCGCGAGCACAGATGAACTCATGTAACGTTAGGTATCCTAGCACAAGCTGTTAGTGAAACTGATTTGGCTTGTGGAGGACAACTTATCGTTCATTTAACGTGTTCAAGTGGGTTGTTTTGGGATGTTGTTCACATTGATGCAGGTTATTGAGGTACTGGCGGTGATTAGGGACGTTCCTGAAGCCCATATGGAGCGGCGACCTACACTGATAATCGCGTTTGTCTAACAAACTATGTACAGACATGGGAAAAAATTGTGCAACTTTTTGTTGATGTGGAAGGGGTTTCTGCGCGAGGTGTTTTGGCATGAAAAAAGGCCTTCGTAATACTGAAGGCCTTTGCATTCACGATGGTGGAGACGAGGGGGATCGAACCCCTGACCTCTTGACTGCCAGTCAAGCGCTCTCCCAGCTGAGCTACGCCCCCGTGACGAGGAGATACTATAGGGGAAGATTCTTAGTTGTGCAAGAAGTTTTTTTGGGTTGATTCTCGCACTTACGGGTTTTCCTGGGACGGGGCTGAATTGACTGATTATGACTTCGGCAAAATCAGTCAATTCAGCCCACCGTCCCGATAAAACCCTCACGCGGCGGCACCTTACTTGTAGAGGTAAGCGATTGCGGTTCCTTGGTGGACTTGGATCTTGGCCGTTTTCCGGACGACATTAGAGATGCCCGTGTCAGCCAAGAGTCCTAGGGGGGAATGATTTAGTTCCCATTCTAGGCCGCGCTCGCTTACCTCGGTGTTGGGGGCAATGGCGATGATGGAGAACGTTTTGCCTTCGGCGCTTTCGATGGTCCACGATTCGCCAGCGCGAAGGATACGGGCGACTACCTTGTCCTCGGCAATCCAGACTGCGGCGTCATCGTAGCCTGCAAGCAACCCCAGTACGGAAAGCGCCATATCAGGACGGCCACCCGTGGTGCAGGTCGCAACCACGTCGGCACCCGGCCAACGACGGCGAACGGAATCGAGCGCTAGCGCCAGATCGGTATAGTCCTTGTAGGGATTGTGGCGCTCTACTTCGAAGTCTTTGGCGGCTTCGACTAGCGCTCGGCCCTTATCGCTAACCGTGTCGGCGTCCCCTACATATACATCGCAGCCCAGTTCCGCGCCCAGCAGCGCATCGAGTCCGCGGTCCACGGCGACAACGTGGTCGCACTCCCCCGCCAGCTGACGCAGCAAATCCGCGCTCGCCACCACGGGCGAGCCGCAGACCACTAACACCTTACAAGCCACAGCTCTCGCCTATCCCTCAAACGTAAGAACGCGGGCCAGATCCAGTTCCTCATAGCTATCGATAAAGATGTCGCAGTTGGCACGCACCTCATCGCGCTCCATACGGCCGTGCGGGTCATAGATACCCACGCGCTTAAAGCCTGCAGTGCCAGAGCTCTTTAGGCCAAAGACGGCGTCCTCAAACACCCAGGCGCGCTCAAACTTGCAGCCGTGGCGCTCCTCAAGGCGGCGCAGCGCCAGCTCATACACATCGGGGAACTGCTTGGAGCGGCCCGCCTCGCCCGTCGTGGTAATAAACTCCATATAGCGATCAAGGCCGGCGCCCGCAAGTGCAGACTTAACCAATTCGGCGGGCGTGGACGTGGCAACGCACATGGCAATACCGGCCTCCTGCGCCTGCTTCAAAAATGCAAGCAGGCCCTCACGCGGCGGCACCTTGGAGTAGCCATCGATCAGGATGTCGCTCAGCTCGTGGTAGAGCTCTTCGCCATTTTCGCCAATACCCCAGATGTCGTGGTAGGCCTGGCACTCATCCTCGAGCGACAAATGCTCAAACTGAGCAAAATCATCGACCGTCACGTCAACTCCGTGGCGGTGCAATAACTCGGGCTGGGCATAGGCCCAAACGGGGGTGCTATTAACCAGCGTGCCGTCGCAATCGAAAATAAAAGCAACACTTGGGGCAGCGATGTGGTTCATAAACGAGCCTTTCGATGTCAAATGGTAAACAACCTGCTAAAAACGTTTTACCTAACGTCAACCTAACAATCTAGAAACGCTAATTGGTAAAACTGTCAAGAGTTTTACCACGGCAATTCTGCAAGTGGTATAAACATGGCGCTTACCGATTAAACGCCCCTGCAAATCCTCTTTCGTTCATAAAAGTAACGTACAGGTGCTA
Organism: Collinsella sp.; assembly: GCA_048230835.1. Lineage (GTDB taxonomy): Bacteria > Actinomycetota > Coriobacteriia > Coriobacteriales > Coriobacteriaceae > Collinsella. The sequence continues at coordinate 16,306 of DBFALE010000010.1, read as the reverse complement.
TCTTATTTTGTGCCGAAAGTTCCACCGAGCACGCGAGGTGGAACGAATCATAGAACTATCGCCGTCCCTTCGATTCGTGCAGCCTTGGACCTTTCGCATCTAGTCACCAAGGCAACACGCTGCCGCGTCATGATGGGATCAAACGTGAGCGATACAAAGCTAAAGCCAGCAACAAAAAAGCCTGCTACCCGTAAAGCCGCCCCGCACGCGCCGGAGCTCACCAAGGACGATGTCTACCTGTTTGGCATCGGCACGTGGGAGCGCAGCTGGGAAAAGATGGGCGCGCACCCCGACACGCAGAACCGTACGCGCGGCTGGCGTTTTTGCGTTTGGGCGCCCGGCGTAAAGAGTGTTCACGTCATTGGCGAATTTAACGACTGGGACGAGCAAGCCAACCCGCTGATGCCCATGCATACGAGCGCTATTTGGGAAGGTTTTATTCCTGGCGCCGAGCAGGGCCAGCTCTATAAATATCTCATCGAGACCAACGAGGGCGAAAAGCTCTACAAGGCCGATCCGTACGCCTTTAAGGCCGAGTGCCCTCCGGGTACCGCCAGCGTGCTGTGGACCCTCGATGGCTACCAGTGGAACGACGCGGCTTGGCTCAAGCGACGCGCCGGCCATAACCACATGTCGCAACCCCTTAACATCTACGAGGTGCATATTGGCTCGTGGAAGCGCCACGGCGACGCGCCGCAGGGCGAGCCCGACGAGTACGGCAACTACCCCGGTCCCATGGACCCCTTCCCCGCGCAGCGCGGTGAGTTTTACACCTACGACGACCTGTCGGTGGAGCTCGTGGACTACGTGCGCGACATGGGCTATACGCATATCGAAGTCATGCCGCTTATGGAGCATCCCTTCGATGGCTCCTGGGGCTACCAGACGACCGGTTACTACGCCGCCACGTCGCGCTACGGCAACCCGCAGCAGCTCATGCACTTTATCGATACTTGCCACGAGGCAGGCATCGGCGTGATCATGGACTGGGTTCCCGGCGGTTTTTGCGCCGACTCCCACGGCCTTGCCACCTTTAACGGCCACATGCTGTTTGAGCACGAGATTCACCCCAACTGGGGCACGCACAAGTTTGACTTCGCCCGCGGCGAGGTACGCTCCTTCCTGGTCTCCAACGTGCTGTACTGGCTTGAGAACTTCCACGTGGACGGCATTCGCATGGACGGCGTGTCCAGTATGCTGTACCTCAACTTTGGCATTGACGATCCCAGCCAAAAGAAGTTCAACAAGTACGGTACCGAGGAGGACCTGGACGCCAGCGCGTTTATCCGCCAGGTCAACTGTGCTGTTGAGGCGCACTACCCCGACGTGATGATGATGGCCGAGGAGTCCACCGCGTGGCCGCTCGTGACCTACCCGCCGCAGGACGGCGGCCTGGGTTTCCACTACAAGTGGGACATGGGCTGGATGAACGACACCCTGCACTACATGCAGACCGATTTTCCGTGGCGCCCCGGCAACCACGGCCTGCTCACGTTCTCCATCATGTATGCCTTTACCGAGAACTTTATCTGTCCGCTGAGCCACGACGAAGTCGTGCACGGCAAGTGCTCGCTCATCGGCCGTATGCCGGGCGACTGGTGGCGCCAGTTTGCCGGCCTGCGCACGCTGGCCTTCTACCAGATGACGCACCCCGGTGCCAAGCTCAACTTTATGGGCAACGAGATCGGCCAGTTTATTGAATGGCGCTACTACGAGTCCATTCAGTGGTTCCTGACCGAGGAGTACGAGACCCACCGTCATCATCAGGCGTTCATCAAGGCGCTTAACCACCTGTATACCGCCGAGCCCGCCCTGTACGAGCGCGGCTACACCGACGATGGCTTTACCTGGATCGACGCGGACAACTCCAAGCAGTCCATCGTGAGCTTTGTCCGTCAGGGCGAGGACGTCGATGACGACCTGGTGATCCTGATCAACTTTGACCCGGAGAGCTATGAGAGCTTCCGAGTGGGCGTGCCGCGCGAGGGCGATTGGGAGGTCATCTTTGACTCCGACCGTCCCGAGTTTGGCGGCAGCGGATACGCCGGCGAGGAACCCTACACCTGCTCGAGCGAGCCCTATCCCTGGAACGGGCAGATGGACTCTATCGAGATTAAGGTGCCCGGCCTGGCAGGCGTGGTGCTTAAGCGCCGCGGTCCCAGCAGCTATAAGCCGCCCGTGATCGAGGAGCCCAAGAAGGCGGCGCGTAAGCGCACGTCCTCGGTGAAGCCCAAGACCGCGGCTGCCAAGAAGGCTCCGGTTAAGGCGAAGTCCGCCAAGCCCGCTGCCAAGGCTACGGCTAAGCCCAAGGCCAAGAAGGCAACCAATAAAAAGGCTGCTCCCAAGGCTAAGACAGGCGCTGTTAAAGCATCTGGCAAGGATGCGTAACAAAGCCGTTACAGCTGTAATCACCCGCCCCGCGGGGGCGTAGGATACAAGTCAAAACCGTTCCGGGAGAAACATCCCCGGGGGAAAGGAACGTATGAATAAGATCTTCGACAACAAGCAGGAGTTTACCGAGCTCTATCGCGATGCTGTCATGAGCATCAGTGGCAAGAGCATCGAGGCCGCTAGCGACCTCGACCGCTTTAACGCCCTGGCCAAGCTCGTGGCCGAGAAGGCACGCACCGTTGCCACCAAGAGTGACGCCCGCGCCACCGCCGAGGGCAAAAAGCGCGTGTACTACTTCTCGATCGAGTTTTTGATCGGCCGCCTGCTCGACAACTACCTGCTCAACTTTGGCGTGCGTGACATGGTCGCCGAGGCACTCGACGACATGGGCTTTGACCTGTCCGTCATCGAGAACCAGGAGCCCGATCCGGCGCTGGGCAACGGTGGCCTGGGCCGTCTTGCCGCATGCTTCCTGGATTCCATGGCAGCCGAGGGCATTGCCGGCTACGGCAACGGCATGCGCTACCGCTACGGCCTGTTTAAGCAGGAGATCGTCAACGGCAGCCAGGTCGAGGCCACCGACGAGTGGCTTACCCACGGCTACCCCTGGGAGGTCCGTCGTCAGGACAAGGCCGTGACCATCAAGTTTGGTGGACGCGTCGAGGGCTTTGAGGAGAATGGCCGCACGTTCTACCGCACGGTGGACACGCAGGACATCCTGGCCGTCCCTTATGACATCCCCGTTGTGGGCTATGCCGGTGAGACCGTCAACAAGCTGCGCGTTTGGGCCGCCGAGCCTGTCGAGGAGCACTTTGACCTGGAGGCCTTCAACCGCGGCGATTACGCCCTGGCAGACGCCGAGCGCGCCGAGGCCGAGGCCATCAGCGCCATCCTCTACCCCAATGACGCCGGCGAGCACGGCCGTCTGTTGCGCCTGAAGCAGGAGTACCTGTTTGTCTCGGCCGGTATCTACAGCCTACTCGACACCTTTGAGAAGGAGCACGGCGCGAACTGGGAGCTGCTGCCGCAGTTTGTGGCCATCCATACCAACGATACCCACCCCGCCATGTGCGGCCCCGAGCTCATGCGCATCCTCATCGACGAGAAGAAGCTCGAGTGGGACGACGCCTGGAACATCGTGACGCAGGTCGTGAGCTACACCAACCACACCATCCTGCCCGAGGCTCTGGAGAAGTGGCCCATCGGCACGTTCTCCAAGCTCCTCCCCCGCATGTACCAGATCATCGACGAGATCAGCCGTCGTTGGCACGAGTCGTTCGACACCACGCAGGAGGGCTGGCAGGAACGTCTGCGCCAGACCGCCATCCTATGGGACGGCGAGATTCGCATGGCCAACCTGTCCGTTATCTGCAGCCACAGCGTCAACGGCGTGGCCAAGATCCACTCCGACATCATCAAGAACATCGTGCTCAAGGACTTCTATGCCCTGACGCCCGAGAAGTTCAACAACAAGACCAACGGCATCTCGCATCGTCGTTTCTTTGCCGAGGCCAACCCCACCTACGCCAAGCTCGTGACCGAAGCCATTGGCGATGGCTGGCTTAAGGATGCCTTTGAGCTGGAGAAGCTTAAGGAATTCCAGAACGACACCGAGTTCCTGAAGGCCGTGGGTGCCTCCAAGCGCGCCAACAAAGAGCGCCTGGCCGCCTACGTTAAGGCCGAGACCGGTTTGGTCATCGACCCCAACACCGTCTTCGATGTTCAGGTAAAGCGCTTCCACGCCTACAAGCGCCAGCTCATGAACATCATGAAGGTGATGGACATCTACAACCGTCGCATCGCCGATCCCAACTTCCACGTGACGCCGACGACCTTCATCTTTAGCGGCAAGGCTGCCTCGAGCTACACCTTCGCCAAGGAGACCATCCGCCTCATTAACTCCGTGGCCGACGTCATCAACAACGACGCCCGCGTGAACGAGGTCATGAAGGTCTGCTTTATCCCCAACTTCCGTGTGAGCAACGCCCAGCTCATCTACCCTGCCGCCGAGATCTCGGAGCAGATCTCCACGGCCGGCAAGGAGGCCTCGGGCACGTCCAACATGAAGCTCATGATGAACGGTGCCATTACGCTGGGCACTCTCGACGGCGCCAACATCGAGATCGCCGACCTGGCCGGTCGCGAGAACGAAGCCATCTTTGGCCTGACCGCCCCCGAGGTCGAGCAGCTCTGGGCATCCAACAGCTACTTTGCATGGGATACCCTCAACGGCGACCGCGAGCGTCTGGGCCGCGTGATGGACGAGCTCAAGGACAACACCTTTGCGGGCCTTTCGGGCAACTTCGAGAGCATCTACAACGAGCTCATGAACAACAACGACCCCGACCTGGTCATGGCCGATTTCCGCAGCTACGTCGACGCCTGGGAGAAGCTCACGAACAGCTACGGCGACCAGGAGACCTGGAACCGCAAGGCGCTGCTCAACACCGCCTCCTCGGGCTGGTTCTCGAGCGACCGCACCATTCGCGAGTATCGAGACGAGATCTGGCACGCGTAAAGGCCGCGAGCTCCCTTTGCCGCACGGCATTATTCGACGGGCGCGACCAGGCGCCGCGCCCGTCGCTAATGGGTTTAGGAACATCGATGACAGAAGGAGAAATCGATGAGTAAGAAAGAATGCATCGCGATGCTCCTCGCAGGAGGACAGGGCAGCCGATTGGGGGCACTCACCCAAAAGATCGCTAAGCCGGCGGTTAGCTTCGGTGGCAAGTTCCGCATTATCGACTTTTCGCTCTCCAACTGCTCCAACTCGGGCATCGACACGGTGGGTGTTCTGACGCAGTATCGCCCCTACCTGCTGCATGCCTATGTGGGCTCCGGCGAGGCGTGGGATCTGGACAGCCGCGACGGCGGCGTGTCGATCCTGCCGCCGTACGAGACGCAGACCGGCGGCGCCTGGTATGCGGGCACGGCCGACGCCATTACGCAGAACCTCGACTACATCAAGGCCAACGATCCCAAGTACGTCCTGATTCTTTCGGGCGATCACCTGTATCGCATGGACTACCGCAAGATGCTCAAGACGCACATTGAGAACAATGCCGACCTCACGGTGAGCGTTATGCCCGTGCCGTGGGAGGAGGCCAGCCGCTTTGGCATCCTGACCACCGACCCCGAGGACGGCCGCATCACCAAGTTCACCGAGAAGCCCGATAAGCCCGATTCGAACCTCGCGTCCATGGGCATCTACATCTTCTCGGCCGACGTGCTGATCGAGGCGCTCGAGGAGGACGCTCTGGACCAGCGCTCGAGCCACGACTTTGGCAAGGACATCATCCCCAAGCTGCTCGGCGAGAACAAGCGTCTGTACAGCTACGAGTTCCACGGCTTTTGGAAGGACGTCGGCACCATCGCCAGCTTCCACGAGACCTCGATGGACCTGCTGGGCAACAACCCCGAGTTCGATCTGTTCGACAAGCACTTCCCCATCATGTCCAACATCACCACGCGTCCGCCGCACTACATTGGCCCGGACGGCCGCCTGGACGACTGCCTGGTCTCCAACGGCTGCAAGATCTACGGCACCGCTCGCCACTCGATTCTTTCGACCGATGTCATCATCGAGGAGCGCGCCGTGGTCGAGGACTCCGTGCTGCTGCCGGGTGCGCACGTTAAGAGCGGTGCGCACATCTGCCGCGCTATTTTGGGCGAGAACTCCACGGTCGAAGAGGGCGTGAAGCTCGGCTCTGTCGATACCACCAAGGATACGGCCGTCGTTGGAAATGACGTCGTTATCGGGAAGGGGGAATGATCCGATGATCAATCGCAAGGCCATCGGTTATATCACCGCTAACTACTCTTCGACCTACGGCAGCGTTCTGCTCAAGGACCGCCCCATCGCGTCCGTTCCGTTTTTGGGCCGCTACCGCCTGATCGACTTCCCGCTGTCCAACATGATGAATGCCGGCATTAAGACCGTCGGCGTCGTCATGCCGGGCAACTACCGCTCGCTGATCGACCATGTGGGCTCGGGCAAGGACTGGGGCCTGGACCGCAAGAAGGGCGGCCTGTTCATGGTGCCCGGCAACGCGTATGGCACCACCAAGGGCGGCATGCGCTTCCTGCTGCGCGACATCATCTCCAACAAGACGCTGTTTCAGCGCTCGGATAAGCCCTACGTTGTGATGATGGGCACCAACATCATCTTTAACATGGACCTCAACGCCATAATCGAGGCGCACGAGAACTCCGGCGCCCAGATGACCGTGGTGTATTGCAAGGCCACGCGCAACGTCGATGACGAGACCAAGCTGCAGATCAACGAGAACGGCCGCCTGACGGGCGTGAGCGCCGGCGTCGTGTACGGCGACAACGCCTCTATGGACTGCTGCATCGTCAACCGCGAGACGCTGCTCGAGATCATTGACCACTACCAGGCCGCCGACTATCTGGACCTGCTCGAGGCACTCCAGGGCGACTTTGGCAACATCGACGTGTGCAGCTACGAGTATAAGGGCGAGGTCGTGGGCGTGTTTAGCGAGAAGTCGCTGTATCGCCGCAGCATGGACCTGCTCGACCAGACCGTGGCCGACCAGCTCTTTGACCCCGAGCGCCCGATCCTGACCAAGGCCCACGACGTGCCGCCTTCGCGCTATGCGACCGGTAGCCACGCCTGCAACTCGATCATCTCGGCCGGCTGCATCATCAAGGGCACCGTGCGCAACTCGATCCTGTCGCGCGGCGTCGTGGTCGAGGAAGGCGCCTCGGTGACCAACTCGATCATCAACCAGAGCTGCATCATCAAGAGTGGCGCCCGCGTAGAGAACGCCATCCTGGACAAGAACAACGTGGTCCCCGCCAACACCGAGCTTCGCGGCACGCCCGAGAACATCCTGGTGCTGGGCAAGGCTCCGTTAACTTCCGACACCACCATCGTACGTTAACGTTGGCACCGCAACATCGCTCGTAACATGTAAATAGCCGCCCGGTTAGCGCCAGGCGGCTATTCTCGAATAACAACATGGGAGACAATATGGCAGATTCCAGCAAAAAGATGCAGATCGTGTTTGCCTCGGCCGAGTGCGCACCGTTTGTTAAGACCGGTGGCCTGGGCGACGTGGCGGGCTCGCTGCCTGCGGCGCTTGTGCGAGCCGGCGCCGAGGTTATCGTGATGGTGCCCAAGTACGCCACCATCAAGGACGAGTACAAGGCGCAGATGGAGCACTTTGCCGACTTTTACGTGAGCCTGGGCTGGCGCAACGAGTACTGCGGTCTCGAGAAGCTCGAGCACGACGGCGTCACCTATTTGTTCGTTGACAACGAGCGCTACTTTGCGCGCGACTATCCGTACGGCTTCTTTGACGACGGCGAGCGCTTCGCGTTTTTCTCCAAGGCCATCACAGAGAGCCTGCAGCACCTGCCGGCCGGTTTTGAGTGCGACATCCTGCACTGCAACGACTGGCAGACCGCGCTGGCGCCCGTGTTCTTGCGCGAGTTCTACCAGGGCCTGCCGCTGTACGACCGCGTCAAGACCGTGTTCTCGATCCACAACGTAGCGTTCCAGGGCCAGTTTAGCGACACCGTGATGGAGGACATCCTGGGTGTGGCGCATATTCCCGCGGCCGCCTCGCAGTTGCGCTGCGACGCCTGCAGCATCAACTACATGCTGGGCGCGCTGCACTATGCCGATGCCATCACCACGGTGAGCCCCACCTACGCGGGCGAGATCCAGACGCCCGAGTTTGGCGAGGGCCTGGACGGCGTACTGCGCGAGCGCTCCTATGCGCTGCAGGGCATTTTGAACGGCATTGACGTGGCGGGCTTTGACCCGGCGACCGACAAGCGCATTGCCGCCAACTACACGGTTGATGACCGTTCCGGCAAGGCCGTGTGCAAGGCCAAGCTGCAGGAAGAGCTGGGGCTCGAGGTTCGCGACGACCGCCCGCTTATGGTGATGGTCACGCGCCTGACGCGCCAGAAGGGCATGGACCTGGTCATGTACGCGCTCGACCGCATCCTGGCTGGCGGCGTTCAGGTGGCCGTGCTGGGCACCGGCGACCGCGACTACGAGGACGGCCTGCGCTACTTCCAGGACAAGTACCCCGGCACCATGGCCGCACGCATCGAGTTTGACCCCGCGCTGTCGCAGCGTATGTACGCCGCCGCCGACATGTTCCTGATGCCTTCAAAGTTTGAGCCCTGCGGTCTGTCGCAGATCATCGCCATGCGCTACGGTACCCTGCCCATCGTGCGCGAGACCGGTGGCCTGAAGGATACCGTGCAGCCGTACAACGAGTTTACCGGCGAGGGCACGGGCTTCTCGTTTACCAACTTTAACGGTGACGAGATGGGCGACGCCGTGTTCCGCGCGGCACGCCTGTTCTGGGACAACCGCGATGCCTGGAACCAGCTGGTCACGCAGGCCATGAGCCAGGACTTTAGCTGGACGCGCTCGGCCGACAAGTATCTGGACCTGTATTTCTTTATGCATCCGGAGATTGAGAGGCCGGTAGCTGTGGTTGAGACTGCGGCTGTGGCGCCCGTTAAGGAGCCCGCTGCCGCCGAGGCGCCCAAGGCCGAGGAGAAGCCGGTTGAAGCTGAGCCCGTTAAGGCCGATCTCGAGGCGAAGGTCGAGGCTACTCCCGAGCCCAAGCCCGAGCCCGAGGTGAAGCCTGCTGCGAAGAAGACCGCGAATCGCAAGACGACGGCCAAGAAGGCCACAGCGACCAAGGCAGCGGCAACCAAGACCACCGCTGCCAAGACAACGACTACGCGCAAGCACACGACCGCCGCTGCCAAGAAGGCCGCCGAAGCCGAAGCTGCTCCCGAGGTAAAGACTGAGGCCGCCGTCGAGGCAAAGCCGGCCGCCAAGGCTCCGGCAAAGACCGCTGCTAAGAAGGCGACGACGACCGCCAAGAAGTCCACGGTCGCAAAGTCGACCAAGACCAAGGCCGCCACGACCAAGGCAGCCGCAAAGCCGGTCGCCAAAGTCGAGGAGACGCCCGCCGAGTCCAAGGCCGAAGTAACCGTCGAGGCCAAGCCGGCCGCCAAGACCACCACGCGCAAGCGCACTACAACGACGGCCAAGAAGACCACGACCAAGGCTGCTGCTCCTAAGGCAGAGGCTAAGGTCGAGGACAAGCCCGCAGTGAAGGCCAAGCCTGCGCCGAAGACCGCCGAGGTCAAGGCCGCCCCGAAGGCAGAGGCTAAGCCCGAGCCCGCCAAGGAGACCCCGGTCTCCCCCGCCGCTCCGGCCGAGGAAAAAGCTCCGTCCAAGAAGACGTCCGTCCGCAAGGCAACGGCCACCCGCAAGCGCCGCTAGCCCACAGACGATCCAAAACCTAATCAAACCCTATGCAAGGGGCGCTCCAACCGGGTGCCCCTTCTCTGCAGGTAGTTGGTAAAACGATTTTCTAGGACAACCGTTCGCCGATGGTAAACGGATGTTGTTTATACAGCCTGTGTACAACAGATATACTTACATCTTGTGCGTAAAGCCCATGGCCCGCAGGCCGTGATTCTATTGAACTGGACCGTACTATGAGATTGATACACAACAGCCGTCTGCCGCAGTTTCGCACTCCGTTTGGCGCTGTGACCACTGGAACATCCGTTTCGCTCTCGGTGATTTTGGAGGACGCCGATCCCGCGCAGGCAACGCTTACGCTGCGCACCTGGGTCGATGAGATCGGTGAGTCTCGGTATCCCATGACGCACGAGGGCGACGGCATCTTTACCGCCGAGCTGGAGTGCGCCGAGCCCTGTCTTATCTGGTACAGCTTTATCTGCAATATCGAGGGCCAGCCCGAGGTCCGCTTGGGCGCACCGCAGGGACGCACCGGCGGCGAAGGCGTAACCTACAACTACGCCGAGGTGCCGTCATTCCAGGTCACCGTCTACAAGCACCGCGAAGTTCGACCCGAGTGGTACGAGCGCGGAATGGTCTACCAGATCTTCCCCGATCGCTATGCCCGCGACGAGCACTGGCGTGAGCGCACGCTGGCCGAGGTCGAAAAACCGCGCAACGGAATCCAGCGCCGGATGGTCGAGGACTGGAACGAGCCGCCCGTTTACGAGCGCGCCGAGAACGGCTCCATCAAGACCTGGGACTTCTACGGCGGATCGCTCAAGGGTATCCAGGAAGACCTGCCTCGCATCGCCGAGCTGGGCTTTACAGCCATCTACCTCAACCCCATTTTTGAAGCCGCGAGCAACCACCGCTACGACACCGCCGATTACACCAAGATCGATCCGATTCTGGGCACCGAGCAGGACTTTACTGAGCTGTGCGAGGCGGCCGAGAAGCTGGGCATTTCCATCATTCTGGACGGTGTGTTCAACCATACGGGCGACGATTCGATCTACTTCAACCGCTACGGCAACTACCCCGGCGTGGGCGCGTGGCAGAGCGAGGATTCGCCGTGGCGCGATGCGTTTTATTTTCACGAGGACGGCTCGTACGACTGTTGGTGGGGCGTGGGCAATATGCCCGCCATCAATGAGAGCTCCGAACTGGTGCGCGAGCGGCTCCTGGGCAAGGACGGCGTGATCCGTAAATGGCTACGTGCCGGCGCTCATGGCTGGCGCCTAGACGTGGCCGACGAACTTTCGGACGATTTCCTGGCCGAGATCAAGAAGTCCGTGCTCGCCGAGAAACCCGACGCACTGCTGCTCGGCGAAGTCTGGGAGGACGCTTCCAACAAGATCAGCTACGGCCATCTGCGCCGCTACCTGCAGGGCTCCGAGCTGGACTCCGCTATGGATTACCCCTTCCGCGACATGGTCATCGGCTTTTTGATGGGCTACAAAAACGCCTACCAAGCTGCCGAGGATATCGAGACCCTGCGCGAGAACTATCCGCGTGAGGCCCTGTCTTGCGCGCTCAACCTGCTGTCGAGCCACGACCGTCCGCGCATTATCTCGGTGCTCGGCGGCGGCCCTGACGAGTCACAGCTGCCCGAGTGCGAGCGCAGCAAGTGGCGCCTGGACGAGAACGCAATGGGCCTGGCCAAAAGCCGTTTTTGGCTCGCGACGCTCATGCAGATGACGTTCCCCGGTGTGCCTTCGATTTACTATGGTGACGAGTACGGCCTTGAGGGCCTGACCGATCCGGGTAATCGCCGCACGATGCCGAACAAGGAAGACCTGCACGACTTCGATACGTTCGCGATCGTCAAGAACGCATCTGCTGTGCGCCGCGCACTGCCGTTTATGATCGATGGTGAGATCAAGGCCTTTGCACTCAATGACGAGGTGCTGGCCTACAACCGTACGGGCAAGGACGGCGAGTCTGCGACCGTTATCATCAACCGCAGCCTGCGCAACTCGCATCGTGTGACCATTCCGGCACTCGGCGAATGTGCGAGCGATGTGATTAGTGGCCACGAATGCGAAATCCACAACGGCACGGTCACGCTCGACTTGTACCCGCTGGGCTCGTCGATCATCTATCACCATGCCGAGCAGCGCCTGCAGGAGCCGCTCGATCACGGTGCGGGTGTTGTGTGCCATATCACATCGGTGCCGACCGACGACGGCAAGCCCGGTACGATCGGCGCGCCCACGCGTCGCTTTATCGACCATCTGGCCGCCATGGGCATGCGCTACTGGCAGGTTCTCCCCGTAAACCCCACGGACTTCTTCCGCTCCCCTTACGCCGGTCCTTCGGCCTTTGCAGGCAATATCGACCTGCTACCCGAGAGCCACGAGGAGCTGGCCGCCGACTTTGAAACCTGGAAGGCCCGCGGCGGCGAGGATGCCGATCCGCTGTACACCGCGTTTAAACATCGCAATGCCGATTGGCTCGAGAAATACTGCGTCTACATGGCCGTTAAGAAGTACTTTGAGGGCGAGTCGCGCCATGATTGGCCGGCAGATGTCGCGCGCTACAACGAGTATCTGATCGATGACAAGCGCTTCCACGACGAGGCCGAGCTGCAGGCGTACATGCAGTACCGCTTTGACCTGGCTTGGTGCGAGCTCATGAACTATGCGCACAAGAAGGGCATCGAGGTTATCGGCGATATTCCAATGTACGTGTCCGACGATTCGGCAGACGCGTGGAGCGAACCCGAGAACTTCTGGCTGTCCGATACCGGCAAGGCGATAGAGATTTCCGGTGCTCCGCCCGACAACTTTGCACCCGAGGGCCAGGTGTGGGGCAACCCGACGTTCCGCTGGGACCACATGAAGCAGAACGGCTATAGCTGGTGGATGGATCGCCTGCGCCGCGCGTTTTCGCTCTACGATCGCGTGCGCTTGGATCACTTCCTGGGATTCCACAGCTACTTTAGTATCCCCACGGGCAAGGCTTGCGCCGACGGGCGTTGGCTGGCAGGACCGGGCAAGGACCTGTTCCAGACCGCCTATGACGAGCTGGGTCCGCTCAACTTTATCGCCGAGGACCTGGGCTATTTGACGCCCGGTGTTCGCGCCATGGCTTCGACCTGCGGTTTCCCCGGCATGGACGTGCTGGAGTTTAGCGACTACGACGTTCGTTGCGGCGTGCATCCCACGCCCGGCAAGATCCTGTACACCTCGACGCACGATACGTCGACGCTCGCCGGTTGGTGCACGCGCTCCTTTGCCGGCGGCGACGAGCCGAGCGGTGTTGAAGTGGCGGCCAAGCTGATGGGCGATGCGCTGGCAAGCGACGCTCCCCTGGTGATGATGCCGCTGCAGGATGTCCTGGGGCTTGGCGACGACGCGCGCATGAACGTTCCGGGCGTGGCCACGGGCAACTGGACCTGGCAGGCTGACGAGGCGGACATTGCAGCCGCTGAGAACAAAACCGCACAGCTCCTGCGCAACAACCATAGATTCTGGGGCGAAGCGTGATAAAACCCCCGATATAGGGTACAGTTACAGACGTTTGAATTTATGCGGGCAGAGCGATCTGCCCGCTTTGTGCTGAAAAGGAAGTATTATGGCGCGCTACGATTACAAGTGCTCGAGCTGCGGCAACGTGTTTGAGGTTGAGCATCCCATGTCCGAGACTCCCGAGGTCGTGTGCCCCAGCTGCGGTGCCCCGGCGGCCAAGACGTTCTCGGCCAGCGGAATTAAATTTGAGGGCAGCGGTTTCTACAACACCGACCAGCGAAGCGGCGGCTCCAGCACCAGCGCCACCAGCGGCTGCTGCGCCAACTGCCCGCATAACCACTAGGAACCAAACAGCCCCGCGATCAACACCGATCGCGGGGCTAATTCTTTGCGCTAAGGGTAGCTAATTTGGGACGGGGATTTTTTAACTACCCGGCCTGCAGGGTAGTTAAAAAAGCCCCGTCCCAAATTAGCTACCCTTGGGCCCGTATTACTTGTGGACCAGGCGGGCGCAGAAGTGGCCGTCGTAGGAGTCGGCGTTTACGGGGTCGCTTTGGAAGAGACCCCGATCGTTCTGGCGTACGGAAACGAGCTTCTTGGCCTGATCGAACTCGGTAAGTTGCAGAATCTGCGCCTCGGAAAGCGGCGCCACGCTAAAGCCGGCACCCTCGGGAGAAGCAAGGAACGCGTCCACCACCTGTGTGTTCTCCTCGTCGAAGACCGAGCACGTCGCATAGATGAGCTCTCCGCCGGCGGCCACGCGCGCGGCGGCTTCCTTGAGCATCGTCAGCTGCAGTTTGGGCAGCTCAACCGCCACATCCTTTTCGGTCAGGCGCCACGGAATCTCGGGATGACGACGCATGGTTCCGGTGCCAGAGCACGGTGCATCGATAAAGACCGTGTCGAACTTAACCGGCTTGCCAAGCATGGCATCAAACGACGTCAGTACTTCATCAAGCTCGCAGGCATCACCCGAAACCGTACGAACACCCTGAATACCGGCCTTATGCAGGCGAGCGAGATTCAGGTCGCACTTGCGATCATGCAGATCGAGCGCCGTATGCTGACGCTCATAGCCCGCACGCTTGGCCTGGCACATCATCACATAGGTCTTGGTACCGCGACCGGCACCAATCTCAAGGCAGCTACCAGGGCGCGTGGCAGCTGTGGCGATAAGCTGCGCGTTAAGGTCCGAGGCCACCGCGGCAGCACGCTCAAATACGCCCGACGCAACCGTAACCTGGGCATCAACCGGGGCATGGCAGCCCGGGAAGACAGGCGCGACGAGCTGCGAGATATACGGATCGGGCTTGGTAGCAAAGGCGTTCTCATGAAGGGCCAGCGGCGCGGGGGCCAGATTGCCGGCAAAGTTAAGCGCACCCTCAGGAGTGTCGAACGATGCCATAATGCGAGCGCACAGCCAACGCGGTAGACCCATCAGGCGCGACAGACGAACCAAGCGTCGCTCAGGCTCATCTACATCGGAAGCAGTGGCAAAGTCCTCAACGTTGTCCGCGACCTTATGCAGCACGGCATTGGCCAAACCTGCGGCTGACTTAGCTCCGCTGCGAACTAGCTCAACGCCCTGACTCACCGCAACGCGACCAGGGGTATGTAGGTAGAGCATCTCGAAGGCCGAGATACGAAGCGCCATGCGAACACGCGGCGCAACCTTTTTAGGCTTATCAAGAAACTGATCGAGCAGCTCGTCCAAAATACCCTGTGTGGCGGCCACGCCAAGCGCCAAGCGAGCCGCAAAAGCAGAATCGCGCTGGTCAATAGCCTTGGCCGATGCGCGAGAGGACAGCACGTCACGCGCATACATACCGCGGCGATCAGCCTCCATTAGCACATCGAGCGCAAGCTTGCGCGCGGGAGACAGCTTGCTCATGACAGAACACCCCACGTCAAATCGACACCCTGCAGGCCGGCAGCCCAAGCAGAAGCAGCCATGCCGCGCTTACCGTCGGGCTTAACCTCGAGCAACTCAACCGTGCCATCGGAAAGACCCAGGTAAACACGCTTGGCCTTAACGAGAACCTGACCCTCGCCAAGCGACACATCAGCCGGCGCAGCATCGAGCACGCGCACGGTCTTGCCAGCAATCACGCAACGAGCAGGCGCGGTATCGGACGAAGCGAGCACATGACGCACGCAATCGAGCGCAGCCATCTGCGGATCCAGACGCATCTCCAGCTTGGAAATCTTGGCAGCATGGGTAACGAGCGACTCATCCTGCTCAGTCCAAACAGCCGAGCCATCGGCAAGCGAGGGAAGCGTATCGGCAAGCAGTTTGCCGCCAAGCTCACCAAGCTCCATGGTCAGCGCCTCAGCATACTTACCGGCAACCGACGTGGAAGCCTGAGCACAATAAGCGCCGGTATCAACGCCATGTCCAATGCGCATAATGGAAACGCCAGCAATCTCATCACCAGCAAGAATGGCACGCTGAATAGGGGCAGCCCCACGCCAACGAGGCAGCAAGGACGCATGAACGTTCACAATACCAAGCGGCGCCATATGCAGCACCTCATCGGGCAAAATGCAACCATAGGCAGCCACACAGAAAATATCAGCCTGCGCGGCTTTGAGCGCCTCAACAACCTCAGGCGTCATACGATTAGCCTCAACAACCGGCAACCCCAGCTCAAGCGCCTTGGCCTTAACAGGAGAAGGCTCGAGCTTCTTACCGCGCCCACGAACAGCATCAGGACGAGTAATAACCAGCACAATTTCATTGCCAGCCTCGACAAGCGAAACCAGCGAAGGCACAGCAAAATCAGGAGTACCCATAAGCACAATACGCATAAAAGTTAGTCTCCTCTCAATAACGAGCCGAGACGGCTACAAATAACAGCGGAAAGCCAAGTAGCCAGCCCATCCGCAATAACAATTCAACAAGAACAAATATACCCAAAACCAAAGAAAGAGCCGCAATAAAAGCAGCTCTTTCAGCAAAGCACCTATCAGCGAAGACGCCCCTCCCTGGCCCACCGGCACCCGGGCGAACCGAGCCAGAACAACGCAGTCCCCGGTGCTGAGCGCCCACATATCGTCCCGCGCGCAGTTTCACAGCAAAGCGAGAATGTTTGAGCACGGGATGATATATAGGGGCCTCCCACAGGCAAGCGGACAT
>DBFALE010000009.1:0-106223 GCA_048230835.1 Collinsella sp. | reverse complement strand
GAACAGGAGTCGCTCGAGCTCGTCGGGCGGCAGGTTGAGGAGCTCGTCGCCGGGACGGTGCAGGCAGACCTTCCTGAGCTTGCCGATCTCGGAAGGCACGTGCAGACCTTTCGTCATGGCCTCCTACCTTTCTTTCGGGCCTTACTGGCCGAATGTATCAGCGCCCCTCCGTATGGGACGCTGCTTGCTGACAGCTCTAGTTATATCCAAAAACCACCCGCAATTCCACCTCGCCCCCGAACGGTCAGCAAAGTGCGATGAACGGTATATCGCATATGATTCCCCCATGATGCACTTCAGTTCTCTAAAGCAGGTTTTCAAAGGTAATCGTTCTTTTTTCTAAGGAATTGAGCAAGATTGCACAAATAATTTCATGTTTAGGAATTGCATAGCTAAAACTGTTTTCTGCATATATATGTCGTCTGTCCATGATTCAATTTGGATTCGATTATATTCAGCTAGCAATCATTCTTATTCATACATCCTCACCAATTGAGTATGGATATAGATTGTTTTCAAAACGAGTCGGGCAGTTAGTTGCATGCCTTGACGGCGTAAGAAGTAGGTAAAGATACCGTTCGCACAATACGTCCGTGCCACAAGTCGACTAAATTGAGACAATAGTGAATAGGGTTAGGCTACCGTCCCCTGCGGGGACTGAACGGACAGATGCATATGCCGAGCAAAATCGAAAAAAAACAAGCCGCCGCAAAGCTGCGCAAACCGCCGCGCGACTTCTCGTACACGCAGAACCGAGAGCTCAGCTGGCTGCGCTTTGACAACCGTGTGCTCGACGAGGCTTTTGATGAGTCCGTGCCGCTGTTCGAGCGCCTTAAGTTCGTCTCGATCTTCGAGTCAAACCTCGACGAGTTTCTCATGGTGCGTGTGGGCGGCCTGTCCGATCTGGCAGAGCTCAAAAAACAGCCTGTCGACAACAAGAGCAATATGACCGCCTCCGAACAGGTCGATGCTGTCATGGCCGAAATGCCCGGGCTCCTTACCCGTTGGGAGTCCATCTTTAAGAACATCGAGGGCAAGCTCGACACCCTGGGCGTTCACCGCGCGCGTGTCGATTCGCTTACGCCCGAGGAGCGCACCTTTGTAACCCGCTACTTCCAGGCCTACGTGTCGCCGGTCATCTCACCGCTGGTGATCGACCCGCGCCACCCCTTCCCCAACCTGCGCAACGGCGCGCTCTACCTGGCGTGCGGCCTGGACGGCGTCACCGACGAGGAAAGTCTGCTGGGCCTGATCGAGATTCCCGCCTCGATGAACCGCGTGGTCGAGATCCCCTCGCCCACCGGCACCTACTCCTACATCTTGCTCGAGGACGTCATCCTCGCCTGCCTGGACAGCTGCTTTGGCTCCTATAAGCCGCTCGACCGCGCGCTCATCCGCGTCACCCGCAACGCCGACATCGACCCGGACGGCGAGGGCGTCGAGGAGGAAGAGGATTACCGCCAGCACATGAAGCGCATCCTCAAGAAGCGCCTGCGCCTGCAGCCGGTGGTGCTCGCCGTATCGGGCTCGCTCGAAAAGCCAACGCTCAAGACTATCCGCAAGGCGCTCGAGCTCTCGCGTCGTTCGGTCTTTACCTGCGATATCCCGCTCAACCTGGGCTATGTCTTTGGCATTGAGGGCAAGATTCCCGAGCACCTGCGCAACGAGCTGCTCTTTACGCCATTTAAGCCGCAGCCCAACCCCACCATCGATATGTCCCGCTCCATCCGCGAGCAGGTGCTTCAGCACGACAAACTGCTCTTTTATCCCTATGAGGCCATGAACCCCTTCCTGGATCTGGTACACGAGGCCGCCTACGACCCCGAGTGCATCTCGCTGCGCATCACGCTCTACCGCGTGGCCAAGCAGAGCCGCCTGTGCGAGTCGCTGATCGATGCCGCCGAGAACGGCAAAGAGGTCACGGTGCTCATGGAGCTCCGCGCCCGCTTCGACGAGCAGAACAACATCGAGTGGGCCGAGCGTCTGGAAGAGGCAGGCTGCACCGTCATCTACGGCTCCGAAGGCTTTAAGTGCCACTCCAAGATCTGCCAGCTCACCTATCGCGAGGGCATGGCGCTTACACGCCTGACGCTGTTGGGCACCGGCAACTTTAACGAGAAGACGGCCAAGCTCTACAGCGACTTTATGCTCATGACCGCCCATCCCGGCATCGGCGAGGACGCCAACTTGTTCTTCCGCAACCTGTCGCTGGGCAACCTGCGCGGCGATTACCGCTTCCTGGGCGTGGCGCCGGTCGGCCTGAAGCCACTCATTATGCGCGGCCTGGATCGCGAGATCCAGCGTGCCCTCGCTGGCGAGCCCGCCCGTGTGTTCTTTAAGCTCAACTCGCTCACCGACCGCGAGGTCATCGACAAGATCGCTGAGGCATCGTGCGCAGGAGTCCGCGTAGACATGATCATCCGCGGCATCTCGTGCCTCAAGCCGGGCGTTCCGGGCAAGACCGAGAACGTGCATGTCCGTTCTATCGTCGGACGCTTTTTGGAGCATGCGCGCGTTTACGCCTTTGGCGTGGACTCGGACATGATCTATCTGAGCTCGGCCGACATGATGACGCGCAACACCGAGCACCGCGTGGAGATCGCCTTCCCCGTGCTCGACCCCACCTGCCGCGCCCTGGTGCACGAATACATGGGCATGCAGCTGCGCGACAACGTAAAGGCACGCAGCCTCACGAGCGACGGCACCTGGGTCCCCGTGGAGCGTGCAGAGGGTGAAAAACCCTTCAACTCGCAGGAAGCTCTGCTGGAGCGTGCCTATCGCAACGCCGAGGCCGCCGCGCAGCAGCGTGCGCAGGAGAAGGAACGCGTGGCCGAGGAGGCCATTCAGGCCGAGGTTGAACACGGGGCAGCTGCCAAACCGGAAGCGGTTGCAGCTCCCCCGGTGAATGAGCCCGAGGCTGCCGCAGAGACCGCCGTGGAGAAAGCGCCCGAGCCCGCTACCGCGACTCCGGAGCCCGCCGCCGAGGCAAAGCCCACCCCTGCTCCTAAGCCGCAGCCGACCACACCCGAGGTTCAGAAGGTCCAGGCGACTGTCATTGAGCCCGAGCCTGCACCTGCACCTCAGCCCGAGCCGCAGGTCACCAAGCCCGTATCCGAGACGAGTGCCCGTCGCGATAAGCCCGCTGGCAAGACCAAGGCCATCGAGCGCCATCGCCCCGGTCGTGTGCGCATGGGCCTGGGTCTGATCGGCCTGGGTCTTAAGACGCTCATTACCGGCAAGACGAAATAGTCGTTTGTAGAAGCAGTTTGTAGAAGCGCCCCGCATTTGAGGAAAGCCTCGGATGCGGGGCGCTTTTCCCTGCTACCATGGTGCGAACAACAACGCGAATGACAGGCAGGAATATGAAGCTCACTATAGAATCGATGACCTACGGCGCCGACGGGCTGGCGCACGCCGACAACGGCAAGGCCGTCTTTGTGCAGGGTGCCGTGGCAGGCGACATCGTCGAGGCCGAGGTCGTACAGGACGGCAAGTCGTTCATGCGCGCCCGCACCACCGAGATTCTGGAGCCAAGCCCCGATCGCATTCAGCCTCCCTGCCCCTTCGTGGGCATCTGCGGCGGCTGCTCGTGGGGCAATCTCTCACGCACGGCACAGCTCGCCGCCAAGGAGCAAAACCTGCGCTCCACGCTCGAGCGCATCGGCAAGTTCGCTCCTGAGCAGGTCGATGAGTTGGTACAGCCCATCTGCCACACCAAGGACGACTGGGGCTACCGCAATAAAATCGAGCTCGAACCGACCGTCGTCAACGGTCGCGTGCGCCTTGGCATGCACGGTGTCGACCCCAGCAAAATCGTGACCGTCGATATGTGTCCGCTGTTCGATAAGCGCTTCCCGAAGGCACTCAAATCGGTCGTCGGCGCACTTAACTATCTAAGCGGCAGCCATGACTTGGGGCTCGAACGCGTGGGCATTCGCGCATCGCGGCGCGCCAAGGCACTCGAGGTCGCACTCTGGACGCCGACAGGCTCTTTTCCGCGCTCGCAGGTCTCCCGCGTGCTGGCGGACGCCGCTCATCCCACGAGCATCGTGCGCGTGATGAGCAAGGGCGAAAAGAAGGCCCGCCGTGTCTCTAAGGTAGAGATGCTCGCCGGTGAGGGCTCGTGGACCGAGAACATCGCTGACGGCCAGATGCGCCTGTCCGCCCCATCGTTTTTCCAAGTCAACACCAAGGGCGCCGAGATTTTGATCGAGCTCGTTATGGAGGCGCTCGATCCGCAGGAAGACGAGCTTGCCGTGGACCTGTACTGCGGTGCCGGCACCTTTACCCTGCCGCTCGCCCGCCGCTGCGACTTTGTCGCTGCCGTCGAGGCCTACGGCCCCGCCGTGCGCGATCTACGCCGTAACCTGGAAATCAACAAGCTTGATAACGTCGACGTCATTGGCGGAGACGCGGTGCGCGAGTTCCCCGACCAGGACGCCGATGTCCTAGTAGTCGACCCGCCGCGTGCAGGCCTAGCACCTGAGGCCATCGACCTCATCGCCAGCACAAGCGCTCGCGATGTCGCCTATGTGAGCTGCGACCCGGCCACCCTGGCGCGCGATCTCAAACGCTTTGTCGAAGAAGGCACCTTCTCCCCCGTAAAGATCACGCCAGTCGATCTGTTCCCACAAACCTTCCACTGCGAGACCGTCGTCCACCTTAGGCGCAACTAGCTGATGATTTTTCTGGGACGGGGATTAAATGATCAATTTGTACCGAATGATTATTTAATCCCCGTCCCTTTTAAACATTGGGAAATCGAGCGTGGCAAGCGGGGGTCTTCGGGGTATAAGACGGCTAATTGTATGCCGCCCTATGAAAGGAACCCTTATGCCCAGCGTTGCCGTTCTTGCCGCCGATGGCTTTGAAACGATTGAATGCCTGACCATGGTCGATGTCATGCGTCGTGGCGGTGTGCGCGCCACGCTCGTCTCGATCATGCCCACGCGCGAGGTCGTAAGCTCGCTGCAGATTCCCGTAACTTGCGACGCACTCTTTGACGAGATTAACTTTGACGAGTACGACTGCGTCGTGCTGCCCGGCGGCCTGCCCGGTGCCACCAACCTGCGCGCCGACCAGCGCGTCTGCGACTTAGTCTGCGATTTCGCCGCGACCAAGCACGTCGCCGCCATCTGCGCCGCGCCGTTTATCCTGGGTGAGCTTGACCTACTCGAGGGACGCCACGCCACGTGCTTCCCCGGCTTTGAGAAGAGTTTCCCCGAGGGCGCCTATACCGGCGACAAGGTCACGCACGACGGCAACATCATCACCGCCAGCGGCATGGCCCAGTCGCTCCCCTTTGCGCTTGAGCTGCTGCGTACGCTCGCCGGCGACAAGGCTGTCGAGAAGGTTGCCGAGGGCATTCAGCTATGATTTTGGCTTCGCAATCACCACGCCGCATCGAGTTGATGCGCGAAGCGGGCTACGACATCCGCGTCATTCCCGCTGACATCGACGAGACTCCTTTTGATGACGAAACCCCGCTTACGCTTGTCGAGCGCTTAGCTCGCGCTAAGGCTGCCGCCGTTGCCGCCGAGCACGCCGAGCCCAATGAGTTGACCATCGCGGCCGACACCATCGTCACCTTCGATGGCAAGCTTTTGGGCAAGCCGGCAAACGAGGACAAAGCCCGCACCATGCTCCACGAGCTCTCGGGGTGCACGCACCAGGTCGCAACCGGCGTCTGCATCGTTAGAGCCGGAGACACCACCGCCCCACACGCTGCCGAGAGCCTGTCGTTTGTCGATGTGACCGACGTGACGTTCTATGAGCTCACCGACGAGCAGATTGAGCGCTACGTCGCCTCGGGCGAGCCCATGGACAAGGCAGGCGCCTACGGCATTCAGGGCACAGGCGGACGCATGCTCGTGCATGATATTTCGGGCGACTTCTACAACGTGGTGGGCCTGCCCATCGCTCGCGTCGCGCGCGCGATTCAAAAACTATCGTAATTGCATCTGGCGCTGGGTATCCCCCAGCGCCTACAATTTCGGCGTACCGTACGGATCCCGACCGGGCATAAGGCCCGGCGGAAAACCGATAGGAGTAAAACATGGATACACTGCTTGAGGCCATTGACGTTTGCGATGTCGATGGCTTTTGCTTTGGCAACTATACGGACGAGGAGGCCGGCACCGGTTGCACCGTAATTGTGGCAACCGAAGGCGCAACGGGCGGCGTTGACGTTCGCGGCGGCGCCCCGGCATCGCGCGAGACCGATTTGCTGCGTCCCGAGAACACCGTGGACAAGGTCCACGCCGTCTGCCTTTCGGGTGGATCGGCCTTTGGTCTGGAGGCCGCAAGCGGCGTCGCCCGCGAGCTCGAGAGCCGCGGCATCGGCCTTCCCGTCGGCCCCACGCAGGTGCCCATCGTGTGCTCTAGCTGCATCTTCGACCTCGCCTTTGGCGACCCCACCGTACGCCCCGACATTGAGGCTGGCATCTCCGCCGTGCGCGAGGCGCTCGACAATACCCCCGCAACGCTCGAGCAGGGCAATGTAGGTGCCGGCACTGGTGCCACCGTGGGCAAGCTCATGGGCCCCGCTACCTGCATGAAGGCTGGCCTAGGCGCTGCCGCCGTGGCACTCGGCCCTGTTAAGGTAGGTGCCGTGGTCTCGGTCAACGCCTGCGGCAATGTCGTCGACCCCTTCACCGGTGAATGGGTCGCTGGTATGCGCGCCGCAGCTGATAGCGAACAGATCGTCGACATGGAGCTCGCAGCCTTTGCCGCCGCCGGCTCTATGCAGATGCCGCTCGACCGCACCAACACCACCATCAGCTGCATCGTCACCAACGTTGAGCTCACCAAGGCTCAGGCCACCAAGGTCTCCCAGATGGCAGCAGACGCCTATGCGCACGCCATCCGCCCCACGCACACTACCAACGACGGCGACACCATCTACACCCTTGCCAGCGGCAAACTTGACGCTCAGACAAGCGCCGCCGTTCCCCTGGACCTGTTGGGCATGCTCGCCGTAAGGGCTTTGCAAACCGCCATCGTAAACGGAGCCAAAACCGCCAAAACCTCCCACGGCATCCCGGGCGCCGCGAAGTAAACCAGCCCGTCCGGTTGCCCGGTGGGGCTTGGTTATGTTTGCTGCTCTACAGTCCTGGCTCGCACGAAGAGCACAGTAAGTGCTCTTCGGCGCGTGCGGGACTCGCGACAAACATAACCAAGCCCCACCGGGCAACCTACCAACCAAGTCTTTTCAGCCCAGGCCCCTGTGTACCGCGCGTCGAAGATCTTCAAATTCAAATAACCTGACAATCGATTCTTATAGCAGAGGCCCCTTGACCTTTAGTTTGATACAAGTTCCGCACGAGCCGGAAAGCACTTAATGCGCTTTCCGTGCGAGCAGGACTGTTCGCAGTAGCAAACTAAAGGCCAAGGGGCCCAGTCAACCTATCAGCACCGATTACTCAGCAGCTAGTTGAATTTGAAGATCTTTGAGGCAAGACGGTATAGGCCGAGTGTGGTTTTTTCACCGGCACGACCGCGCAGATTGGTGAAGAACCCGACCACGCCGTAGCGGGCACGACGATACATGCGCTCGTCGTAGGCCTTCAAATCATTCCACAGCGTCTTTAGGCGCTCGTCGGCGCAATCTTCCTCGGAAAGCTTGGTGAGCACCGAGCAGATCGCCATCATCATGGTGAAATAGCCCATCATGCACGAGCGCAGACGCGACGACTCAACATCGCTGTACAGGTGGTACGACTCCATCATGATGCGCGTCACACGGAACTGCTGGTCCAGACGCTTGACCATCGTGGCCTCGTTGACACTCTGGCCCTCGCGACCGATAAAGTAGCGATAGAGGTCGATGTCGGCGTAGTACATGGTCTTGCAACGCGGCAGCGGCACGTAGGCGTAGATGTTGTCCACATAGAACGTGTGCGGCGGCATGGGAAGGTTGGACTCGCGCAGCACATCCGTGCGATAGCACAGGCTGTGCATGAGTAGGTTCTGGTCCAGGCGGAAATGACCGATCTGATCCCAGGAAAAGATCTTCTTGCGCGGCAGGGCAAATTTGTAGCCAATAGCGGTATGCGTGCCCTCGTAAACCTTCTCGTACACGTAGTTCGAGATAAACAGGTCGACGCGCTGGTCGCGCTCCTCAAAGCCACGCAGAATCGACAGCATGGTCGAAAGGGCAGCGCCGTCAAGCCAGTCGTCCGAATCAACAACCTTGTAGTAGGTGCCCTGTGCCTCGCGCAGACCCGAAAGGACGGCAATACCGTGGCCGCCGTTCTCCTGGTGTACCGCGCGAATGATACCGGGATAACGCGCCTCCCACTCATCGGCCTTATCGGCCGTCTCGTCCTTGGAGCCGTCGTCCACCACGATAATCTCGATATCGGTGGCGTAATTGCTCCCCTCCAAGATGGAGGTGATGCAATGGTCCATGTCCTTGGCGGCGTTATACGAGGGAATACCGAATGTTATGACTTTATGCATGGCAGGCGATAATCTCATCCGAAAGATCGAGGGCGGAATTGGTCACGGCGTCCATATCGTAGTAACGATACTCGGCCAGACGACCCACCGGGTGGAAGTTCGTCAGGTTCTGGACGCGCTCAAGATAGCGCTCATAGAGCTCACGGTTCTCGGGCTCAAGAATGGCGTAGTACGGCGTCTCGCCCGAGTCGGGCGTATAGGCCTTGGAGTACTCCTTCATGATGGTGGTCTTGCCGGGCAGGACCTGCCCAGTCATGTTCTTGAACTCGGTGATGCGCGTGTAGTCCTCGCTCGTGGTGTAGTTGACGGTGCCCACGGGCTGGAACTGGTCCATATCGAGCGTCTCGAACTTCATGTCGAGCGTACGGTACGGCAGAGCGCCCAGGTCGAGGTTGAACAGCTCGTCGAGCGGACCGGTATAGACAATCTCGCCACCATAGACTTTGCCGTCGATCTTGACGGTAGTCTCGTCGATCTCAAAGAGATCGCGGGCGTCCACGTCGCAGAACACGTCGATCAGGTCGTGGTCGAGCATGTGCTCAAAGAGCGCCGTGTAGCCCTCCTGCGGCATACCCTGGAAGGGAGCTTGCGGGAAGTAGCGGTCATCATCGCCCACAAAGACGGGAACGCGGCCGGTGATCGAGGGGTCGATCTGATCGGGCGTCTGGCCCCACTGCTTCATGGTGTAATGCAAAAAGACGTTCTCGTAGACGTAATCGGCGACCTCGGCCAAGTCGGGGTCGTTCTTCTTACGCAGCTCCATAATGGGCACCTTGACATCCTTGCCAAAGGTCTCCACGAGCTTCTGATACAGCTCCTCGCCGCGCTCGTCACCAAAGGCGAGCTTGAGACTCGCATGGTTGAAGGGCACGGGCATAAGGGTACCGTTGATGTTGGCGAGCACCTTGTGCTGATAATCCGTCCACTTGGTAAAGCGCGACAGGAAATTGTGCACGCGCTCGTTAAAGGTGTGATAGATATGCGGACCGTACTCGTGGATCAGGATTCCGGCCTCGTCAGTGCAGTCATAGGCATTGCCCGCAATGTGGCTACGGCGCTCCAAAACGGCAACACGATAGCCGATGGTCTCGGCAAGACGGCGGGCACAAACGGCGCCGGCATATCCAGCACCGACGACAATCATGTCGTACGCGCCGGCGTTAAAGCCTTCAGGCAGGCCTGAGGTAATCTGCATCGATACTCCTTGTCAAAAGCCACGGGCTCGTTAGCTGGGCTTTTCTCGAACATTCTTCGAGACACATTTATCAGAGCGATTATAGCGCTAATGCGTCCTATAATGAGCTTGCCACACAAGGAAAGCTCAAGCACCGCGGCGTACATAATTGAAAGGTAAACCCGCTAGCAGCGGGTTTATTCGTGAACAGCCGGGCGCCTGGAGCTTAGCGAAACGCTTGTAAGGAGTAACATGAGCGATTTCCTAAACCGTATGAAGTCTGCCGCCAAGGCCGACCTTAAGACGATCGTCCTGCCCGAGGGCGAGGATCCGCGCACTATCGTCGCGGCCACCAAAATCATCGAGGAGGGCCTGGCAAAGATCGTCATCCTGGGCAACCCCGACGAGATCAACGTTCCCGGCGCCACCGTCATCGACCCGCGAAATGCCGAGAAGCACGAGGAGTACGCGCAGAAGTTTGCCGAGCTCCGCGCCAAGAAGGGCGTTACCATCGAGCAGGCTCGCGCCCAGGTGATGGACGCCACCTACTTTGGCACCATGATGGTCAAGATGGGCGACGCCGACGGCCTGGTCTCCGGCGCCTGCCACTCCACCGCCGACACCCTGCGCCCCGCGCTTCAGATCCTCAAGACCGCCCCGGGCACCAAGCTGGTCTCGGCCTTCTTCGTGATGTGCACCGATACCCCGCAGTTCGGCACCGACGGCACGCTGATCTTCGCCGACTGCGGCCTCAACATCAACCCGTCCTCCGACGAGCTCTCCGAGATCGCCATCGCCTCCGCTCACTCTTGGTCCACCTTCATGGGCAACGTTGAGCCGCACGTGGCCATGCTCTCCTACTCCACCATGGGCTCCGCCGGCGGCGAGGTCGCCAAGAAGGTCCAGGAGGCCGTGAAGTTCTGCAAGGAGAAGGCTCCCGAGCTCGCCATCGACGGCGACCTGCAGCTCGACGCCGCCATCGTCCCCACCGTCGCCCAGCTCAAGGCTCCCGGCTCCTCCGTTGCCGGTAAGGCCAACGTGCTCGTGTTCCCCGACCTCGAGGCCGGCAACATCGGCTACAAGCTGGTCCAGCGCTTCGCCGGTGCTGACGCCTACGGCCCCATCCTGCAGGGCATCGCCAAGCCGGTCAACGACCTTTCGCGCGGCTGCTCTGCCGACGACATCGTGGGTGTCGTGGCCATCACCGCCGTCCAGGCTCAGATGGCTGAGTAGCGCACATATCCCCTCGGGACCCTACAGGGTAAAGCTCTGAAAACGTCCTCGGACATGCATGAAACCCCCGCTGCGCACTTCGTGCGGCGGGGGTTTCATGCGTCCTGCGGAATATTTTCAGAGCTTTACCCTGTAGGGTCCCTGCCGCCACGTAGCAATCAGGGAATCCGGGGTGGACGGCGGCTTGGCTACGAGCTGGCGCTGAAAAACTGAATGGATGAGTGCCGTTGCTGGGAGCGCAGGCGTTGCTGATGATGATCACTTTGGAGATTGAAAGGCCGGTGGGCTTCGGCGGTTGTTGTGCCGGAAACTACATCCCAGTTTGGAGGCGGATTGTGGGATGTGGCTTCCGCTTGGGGCCTGTTTGGGAAACTTTGGGACGGAATTTTGCTTTATTGTGGGTCGCACTTTCCGCAACGTGCCTCAACCGGAAAGCGTGTCCCAGTATTTGCGCTCGAAATGGGATGGGGTTTCCGCCGTCCGCCTGTCAAGCAAAAAGGCCTCCAGAGCTGTTGCTCTGGAGGCCTTTCGTTTACTTGCAAATGCGCGCGTTAGTTGTTCTTGGTCAGGCGCTCGACGTCGTGGGCAATCATGTATTCCTCGTCGGTGGGGATGACCATGACCGTGACGGAGGAACCGGCGGCACTGATGACCTGCGGGCCATTGCCCACGGCCTCGCGGTTCTTGTTGTTGTCGATGCGCACGCCCAGCCACTCAAAGCAGTCGCAGAAGGCCTTGCGAATCGACCAGTCGTTCTCGCCAATGCCGGCGGTAAAGGTGATGGTGTCCACGCCCGCCATGGAGGCGATCATGGAACCGGCCTGCTGCATGGCCTTGTAGGCGAACATATCGAAGGCGAGCAGGCAGCGCTCGTCGCCCTCGGAGGCGCGCGTGCGGATGTCGCGGGCGTCGTTGGAGATACCCGAAATGGCAAGCAGGCCGGACTGCTTGTTCATCATGTCGTCGACTTCCTGGTAGCTGTAACCGCCCTCGCGCTGCAGGTAGCATACGGTAGCCGGGTCAATGGAACCGCAGCGGGTACCCATCATCAGACCGTCAAGCGGCGTGAGGCCCATCGTGGTGTCGCGGCACACGCCGTCCTCGATAGCAGCGAGCGAAGCACCGTTACCCAGATGGCACGAAAGCAGACGGTGGCAGCGCGAACCCAGGATCTCCTTGGCCATCACCCACTCATAGCGGTGGCTCGTGCCGTGGGCGCCGTACTTGCGCACGTGGTACTTGTCGCACACGTCCTTGGGCAGCGCGTAGGTATAGGCGACCTCGGGCATGGTCATATGGAACGAGGTATCGAAGACCGCCACGTTGGGCAGCTCCGGATACTTCTCACGGCAGTACTCAATCGCCGCGGCCTCGCCGTAGTTGTGCAGCGGGGCAAGTGGTGCCACCTCAAGAATCTTGGCCATAACCTCGTCGTCGACAACTGCGGAATCATCGAAGTGCCAGCCGCCCTGAACGATACGATGCCCAATACCATCAATCGTAAAGTCGGTCTTCTCGAGCTCCTCGAGCACACGAGCGATAGCAGAGCGATGATCGGGGAAAGGGGCCTCCTCGGTCTGCTTGGCGCCACCGTTCTCGGAGTGGCCAAAGATGCCCATGTCCGAACCGATACGTTCGCAGTTGCCCTTGGCGAAAACCTCTCGGGTATCGGTATCCAAAAGCTGATATTTAAGGCTTGAGCTGCCGGCGTTGACAACAAGTACGTTCATGAGACTCCTTTGCAGTGCAATAAGGTCGACGCAGACCCCTTAAGGCGGCCGCATTTTAATAAGAAGTTATCACAACTTGATAAATAGCTATCAAGCATATCGCCCAACGAGCACAAAAGAGGGGCCGAACGGCGCTCGGTCGTCCAGCCCCTCCCCTCTTGCAATTACTTGCCGTTGACGATGCGCTCGACGTCGGAAGCGATCATGAACTCCTCGTCCGTGGGGATGACGAAGATCTTGACCTTGGAATCCTTGGCAGACAGGCACCAAGCGCCGTCACCACGCAGGGCGTTGCGGGCATGATCCATCTTGACGCCCATAAAGGCCAAGCGGTCGGCCACGCCGGCGCGGACGGCCGGAGCGTGCTCGCCGATGCCGGCAGTAAAGACCAGAGTGTCCATACCGCACATAGAAGTAGCCATCTCGGCAGCCTTGGCGGCAATCTTGTAGACAAACATGTCGAAGGCGAGCTGAGCATCGGGGTCACCAGCGGCGGCGAGCTCCTCGACGTTGCGGCAGTCGTTGGTCTTGCCGCCGGTCACGGCCAAAAGGCCGGACTTCTTGTTCATCATCTCGTCGACCTCGTCGAAGGTATAGCCGCCCTCGCGCTGCAGGTAGCACACGGTAGCCGGGTCGATGGAGCCGCAACGGGTGCCCATCATGACACCGTCGAGCGGCGTGAGGCCCATGGTGGTGTCCATGCACTTGCCGTCCTCGATGGCACACAGGGAAGCGCCAGAACCGATGTGGCACACGACGACCTTGCGAGCCTCGCCGTTGGTCATCTCGGCAACCTTCTTGGAGATGTAACGGTAGCTGGTGCCGTGGGCGCCGTACTTACGAATGTGCAGCTTGTCGCAAACGTCCTTGGGCAGGGCGTAAGTTTTGGCGACCTCGGGCATGTTGAAGTGGAAAGCGGTGTCATAGACCGTGACGTTGGGCAGGTCGGGATACTGCTCCAGGCAGTACTCGATAACATTGGCCTCGGGGTTGTTGTGCAGCGGGGCGAGCGGAGCGACCTCGCGGATCTTGGCGAGAACGTCCTCGTCGACGAGGGAGGAGTCGCCAAAGTACCAGCCGCCCTGAACGATACGGTGGCCAATGCCCTCGATCTTGACGCCGTTGGCCTCGAGGTCCTTCAGGACGACCTCGATGGCGACCTTGTGGTCGGGGAACTCGATGTTCTCGGTCACCTTCTTGGAACCGTTGGCAGCGTGGGTGAAGGTACCGCCGGTAAAGCAGACGCGCTCGCAGGAGCCCTTTGCGGACACCTTGTGGGACTTGGTATCGATGACCTGATACTTAAGGGTCGAAGATCCTGCGTTGACGACCAGAACGTTCATGTGTCTCCCTACTAACAGGCGGTGTGGCGCCGCCAGGTTACATACGCTTCAATAATAAACCCAAACGCCCTCGCGCTCGGGTTTATTGCGTTGATATATAAGTTATCGGTGCCTGAATACTCATGGCCTTTGACTTGTAAGGCGAAATAGCGCGGGGATATACACCAAAGAAGAAATCCCGAGCGCAACAAGCAATACGACTCGAATGCCCGCAACGCTACTCAACACAGCGTTGAGCAGATAGAAAAGAACAGCACCCACCGCCACCATCTGACTTTGAACCGAAATCAGTGAACAGCGCATCGATGAATCGGCAGCATTTTGGAAAACTGAGTATTTGATTGGGGCAAACAACGAGTACGCAACCGTCTGCGACACATAGAACACGGGCAGCATATTAGCCGGAGTAAGGGGAATCAAAAACAAAGCCGTCAATACTAAGCGAATGATGCCGCAAACACGCGCAAAACGGCCCTTGTCGACACGAGCAATCACACTGGGCACAATAAATCCTATGGAGGCGGAGGCAAGGAGCTGGACCGCAATGGTCGCGCCCGAAGCGACGGCATTCATTCCGCGGCCTGCAAGCAACAGTGAGAAGAAGTCTTCCAGAGCGACGAAGGCAAATGCCTGAGAACAGTCCATGATGAACGCTGACCGAAGAATGCCATTACCCGCAATAGCAGCACCGATCATCTTCGGGCTCATTCCATGCCCAGGTGTCACCGCAGCGCCCTCTCTTCTCGCCTCAGGAATACAGACAACGACAACCAATGTCAGCACCATTGTGATGATATCGACCGAAAGCCCAATGAGATACGCGCCAGCGGACGAAATGAAACCGCCCACGCAAGCGGAGATGGCATAAGAGGCATAGAAAACAAATCGCTCAACGACATTAAGTCTCACGAGCTGGTCCTGAGAGACGCTGTCAATGTAAATCGCTTCTATGGATCCGCTCACACATGCAACGGCAAAACCTTTGAGAGCAAACGCGCCGATTAAAAGCAGAGGAGAACGGACGAGAAGCAGGGCGACATAGTATCCAAGCATCCCCACGACGCCAACGAGACCACTTGTCTTTCGTCCAAACCTATCGGCAATATAGCCAGTGGGAACTTCAAGGATGAACTTGCTCACTTGATATGCAATCATCATGCTTGAAATCGCCACCATCGAGAATCCGACGAATTCAAGGTAAACCGTCAGAAAATACAAAATGGTGCTGAAGTTCGACAGAAAAACGAACGTCATATAAAGCAAAACCGTACGGTTTTTCATGCTCCGCCCTCCAAGAGTCAGCAATCTAAATCGGAATCTTGGAAAAGCATGAGGGCAAAGCCGTCAGTCATGTGTTACAAGACGTCAACATTCACTTGACGACACGAGGCCGAATGGCCTCACGAAGCAAGATGACGCAATAGGTGCAGGAAAACCGTCTGGTGTCGATCAGTCCAGGATTTTTGCCGATAGCAAAAGTAGATAGGCAAGGCTACGTCATGCGAGCCTTCGATGGAGCACTCGCTTACTTCCAATCCATTTGATGCGAGAGAAGAGCCAGAAAAACTCAATATCAATCCCCCGGCTTGAAGAAACTCAGTCTGCGCCCTGTTTCCGTATTCGACATCGCGAAAGCGGAAATTAACCAGCTGAGCTTCGGGACATTGATTAATCGCATTGAGACAGGGTGACAAATTAATTGGAACAGCGAGCCTGCCGCCCAGTAACTCACGAACGGTCATAGCACCCACAGATTGATGACCCGCTGGGCATGAAAGAACCTTGAGCTCCTTTTCACCCAAGTATTTCGAAGAAAGGACACCGTCCCTTGGTTCCTCAAATGAGATGGCCGCATCCGAAATGCCAAGCACAAGCGATTCAAAGCATGTTGCCGTTGGCTGATGCCACACATCAAGATGAATCTGAGGGTGCGAGCTTTCAAACGAGTCATACCAGTTTTCGGCAAAAAGGCGCCCCCGCACATGAAGGCAGGGGGCGTAAAGACGAAAGTGGCCGTCGGGCGAAACGCCGCCGTTCCCCGATTGAGCGTACTTTTTTAGATCGTCGACTTGCGCCAGGATCACGCGTGCACGACGCGCAAATTCTCTGCCCGCCGGAGACAAAACAGCCTCCCCCGCCGATCGGTCGAGCAAAACGATCTGATACTCAGATTCCAACTTTTTGATTGCCGACGAAACGGCCTGCGGACTCACATGAACGGCGCGAGCTGCTTTGCGCACGCCACCATAGTTCGCTACCGCTTGAAGGTATTCGAGTTGAGAAAGCTGCATAGATTACTCCAAAGGCAGCCAAGTCGACGGCCTACGCGCCCTCAGATGAGGTTCTCGCCCAGGTTCTTGCCGCCGAGAACGTGCATGTGGAAGTGCATGACGGTCTGGCCGGCGTTGACGCCCTTGTTGGAGATGACGCGGAAACCGTCCTCCAAGCCCTTGACCTTGGCGACCTCCTGGATGGCGTGGGCCATGGCGCCCATGGTCTCGGCGGGCACGTTATCGGCGATGTCGCTGTAGTGCTTCTTGGGGATCACGAGCGTGTGGACCGGCGCCTGGGGATTGAGGTCGTCGAAGGCGATGACTTGGTCGTCCTCGTAAACGACGGTCGAGGGGATCTCGTGGTTGGCAATTTTGCAGAAGATGCAATCACACATGGTTGGTTCCTTTCTCGCAGACCAAGGTAATTATATTTGGTCGGGGTGGTTAGAACGAAAGGTTGTCGTCGGTGTTGGCGGCTTCGCCGTCGGCGAGCACGTCGTTGCCGTCGACGTCCTTCAGGAGCACCGAGACCTTCTGCTCGGCATCGGACAAGCGGGTACGCAGGCTCTTGAGGAGCTCGACGCCGCGGGTATAGCTCTCAAGCGACTCCTCGAGCTCCATATCGCCCGATTCCAAGCTGCGTATGATGAGCTCCAACTCCTGCGAAGCCTGCTTGTACGTAAGCTGCTCGACCGGGGTCTTCTCTGCCATATCTGTTTCCTTTCCTAAAGGTTTATCGCTATGAAACGCGGTCTACTCGACCGTATTGACCGTTGCTGCCACGTTGCCGTCTGCCATGCGCACGCGGATGGCGTCGCCGGGCTTAAAGGTCTTGGCGCTCGTAGCCACACCA
Source organism: Collinsella sp. (assembly GCA_048230835.1). GTDB lineage: Bacteria > Actinomycetota > Coriobacteriia > Coriobacteriales > Coriobacteriaceae > Collinsella. The sequence continues at coordinate 89,157 of DBFALE010000009.1, read as the reverse complement.
TCATCGCTGTATGCGATGGCATAGCCACGGGCAAGCACCTTGAGCGGCGACAGGGCATCGAGCGACGCAGCAGCTCGGCCCAGGTCGGACGCGGGTTTGCTGAGCATCGTACGTCCCTGATGCTCCAGACGGGAACTCGCAAGCGTGAGCGCATGGCGCTTGCCATCGAGTCCCGAGGTGCTTGTAGCCAGACGCTCGGGCAGGCGTTCAAAGCTGGATCGGAACGCCCCGACCGAGCGCGTTATGGCACCGGACAAACGATCGGCCGTCAAGGCAAGCTCTGACTCACGACGCTCGACCATAAATGTCGGATCGTTGAGACACGGGCGGCATGCGGCCGCATCGAGCGCGTCGCCCAAGCGAGCCGTATAGGTATCCCAGGAACGACGGCCACGCTGATCGAGCATCTCCAGGTCGACCTGGGCCGACCCAATCATCGATGCCATCGCGGCACCCAGACGCTGATGGCGCGCCTCGAGCACATCGGCCAACTCCGTCATGGCCGGCGCCACCGATTCGGCCGCCGCCGTGGGCGTGGAGGCGCGGCGGTCGCTCACCATGTCGCAAATCGAGGTATCGGGCTCATGGCCAATGCCGGTCACCACGGGCACAGGGCAAGCCGCCACCGCGCGGGCAAGCTCCTCGTCGTTAAAGGTCATGAGGTCCTCGAAGGAACCGCCACCACGCACGAGCAAAATACAGTCGGGCGCTGGCGTAATGGCAGCGGCGCGGCGCAAGCCTTCAATAAGCTCTGCCGGCGCACCCTCGCCCTGGACCTTTGCGCCCACGCAGACGAGCTCGACGAGCGGGTTGCGTCGGCGCAGCGTACGCTTGACGTCGTCGATTACCGCACCGGAAAGCGAGGTGACAACCGCCACGCGTGAGCAGAACACCGGGATGCGGCGTTTGCGCGCTTCGTCCATCAGGCCCTCGCGGCGTAGCTTTTCGGCCAGTTGCGCCACTTGTTGACGCAGCAGACCCTCCCCCGCCAGCGAAAACGAGCGAGCGACAAAGCTCATACGACCCGTGGGCTTATAGAGGTTGAAGCTGCCCTTAAAGCTCACCTGCATGCCGTCACGCAGATCGAAGGTACGCTTGAGATAGGCGCCCTTCCAGATGATGCAGTCGACGGCGGCCGAGTCGTCTTTAATCTGGAAGTAGCAGTGGCCGCTTCGGGCGTTGGGACCACGGAAACCCGTGACCTCGCCCAGGACACTCAGCTGCGGAATGGCATCGAGCGCACCAGCGGCGATCTCCACCGCCTGGCTCACGCTGAGCTCCTTGCGCTCCTGCTCATCCGAACCGTCAAACTCGGCGGAAACGGCATTGCCGGTTAGATTCCAGCCCGCCACGCAGCCTCCTTTCGTCATCGTGCACAAGGGCTTCGGCCCTGCGCAAATTCAAGTCCAACACATAGTACAGCGCCGCGGGGACACGAATCCCCGCAGCGCCCAGCGACCCAATTTGTTATCGGTTGGAGTTTCTGTTGTAGCGAGCCATAAGATAGAGCAGCTGAATAATCGAGGTGAGCGCAGCGGCAACATAGGTAAGCGCGGCGGCCGTCAGCACCTTCTTGGCACCGTTGACCTGCTTGGAACTCATACCCGACTGCTCAATATATGCCACGGCGCGGCGGCTGGCATCAATCTCGACCGGCAGCGCAACCAACTGGAACAACACACTAAACGAGAAGAAGATCAGCGCGAGGGTCGTGAGCCCGGCAATGTTCATAAACAGGCCCAAGAGCAACACGATGGTCCAGGTGTTCTGGGTAAAGTTGACGACCGGCACGAGGGCGGTACGTACTTTCATCATGGCATAGCCGCTTTGACGCTGGGCGGCATGGCCCGCCTCGTGGCAGGCGACGGCAACGCTTGCGACCGAACCGCCCGAACGGTTGGCATCCGACAGATACAGGTTGTTGTCCTGCGGGCTGTAATGATCGGTGAGCTCGCCGGCAACGCCCTCGATACCCACGGCGTTACAACCGTTGGCGTCAAGCATGCGGCGAGCGACCGTGGCGCCCGTGTCGCCGTCCGAGCGAACCTTGGACCAGGTTTTGTACGTCGAGTTGATATAGCTCTGCGCGGCAAGACCGAGTACCGTGCAAACAAGGACAACCAGCAGGTACAGCGGGTCGATGCCAAAGCCGTAACCATAGTAATAGGGCATGCGAATTCCTCCGAATCGAGTTACACGTTGGAGGCATTTTACCCATTCGACTGACCAGCAAATCAACATCAATGTTTTGGCAATGTCAGCGAAAACGGCCGAGAGCGAGCAAGGTGACGTGAAAGAGAAGCGACGCGTACTTTGGTACGCGAGCGACGATTGAACGTCAGATTGCCGCTCTCGGCCGTTTGCAGCGTCGAGCTGTTACGCGGTTTGGTAAACCCGCGTAACTATATACCTACAGCAATTCAATTTTGCCATCTTTGACCGTCAACCCCATATTGCCGGAGAGCAGATCGTCCAGGCGCGAGCCCACAAGCTCAAAGCGCCAGCCTTCGCGCAAGGGGCTCTGCTCGGGATGCTCAATATAGTCGGCCAGGTCATCGCGCGAGGCAATGACCGAGGTCGCCACTCCCGAGCGTTCGGCAACCAGGCGGATAAGCGCGTACATGAGATCCGTCACGCTCTCCAGCTCCGGAGAGATCTGGCGATGCCCGCGCACCATGAGCGGCAGGCGATCGTGCGGGCAGCTTGCGCCGCGCTTGATGGCCATGAGCGCACCGTCCACGTCGCGCTCCCCCAACTGATCGGTACCGCGAATGCTACGGAACTCCTCAACGCGCACGGGATTGCGCTTGACGAGCGCAAGCAGCGTGTCGTCGGACATGACCCACTTGCGCGGGATGTTACGGCGCTCGGCGCGGTCCTCGCGCCAGGCGGCGAGCTCGCGCGCGATGCCCAGCTGGTGGCGGCTGCACGAGTTGATGCGCTTGACCTTGCGGAATGCCTCGTGACGGTCGGCGCGATAGTGCGACTCGTCAGCCAGCGGGCGCAGCTCGTCGAGCACCCAGTCCACACGGCCCAGCTCGCGCAGGCGGCTCATCATCTCGGTATAGGCGACGATCAGGTACTTGACGTCATCGATCGCATACTCAATCTGCTTATCGGTCAGCGGGCGGCGCGACCAGTCGGTCAGTGACTCGGTCTTGGGCAGCGATACGCCGCAGAACGTCTGAACAAGCGCGCCATACGAAATCTGCTGGCGCTCGCCCAAAAAGGCGGCGGCGACCTGCGTATCGAAAATCGGTCGTGGCAGCACGCCCACGGTATGGAGCATGACCTCCATATCCTGCGAGCACGCGTGGAAGACCTTGGTCACGCTCTCGTCGGCCATAAGCTCGGCCAGCGGCGATAGGTCGTCGATTACCAGGGGATCGACCGCGACGCTCTCAGCAGGGGTGGCAATCTGAACCAAACATAGACGCGGATGGAACGTGCGCTCGCGCAAAAACTCGGTATCGACGGCAATCGCGTCGAACTCACGGGCGCGCTGGCAAAAGTCGAGTAGAGCCTGATGTGTGGAAATGTACATATCAACCCATCGAATAAGGTTAGGCCCGAAAAACACGGGTAGGATATCGGCATTGCCTTACAACTATACTCGGTTAGTCACAGAACGGGAACGTAAGTATGCGCTGCCTTATCATCCACAACCCGGCATCGGGCCCCAGCTCAGATGAAATCTTCGCATTCACGCACGCCCTTGCACAGGGCGGCGACGAGGTCGTGATTCGCTTTATCGGCGATGGCATGGAACCCGAGGACGCCGTGGCAGACGTGCGCGAGTTTGACCGCGTGGTCGTTTCGGGCGGCGACGGCACTGTCTCCAACGTGCTCGACCAGATGCGCGGATGCGGTGTCCCCACGCTCGTCTTCCCCTCCGGTACGGCCTGCCTGTTCTTCAACAACATCGGCAATGCCCCCGAGGCGGCGGCGCTCGCCAAGGCCTGCCGTGCCGGTCGCACGGTCAAAGTCGACATGGGCGAGCTCTTTTGGCTCGACGAGAACGGCAACGAGAAGCGCCACGGCTTCATCATCATCGCCGGCTCGGGCTTCGACGCCGAGATCATGATGAAGGCCGCCCCCACCAAAAACGACATCGGCGAGATCGCTTACTTCCTCTCCGCGCTCGCCACGCCCAATCCCACGGTGGCGCACTTTACGATTGAGCATGACGGCATTGTCGAGGAGCTCGACGGCATCTGCTGCATGGCCGGCAACACCTCGGTCATCCAAAACGACATCAACCTGTTCCCCGACTGCCGTATGAACGATGGCATGGTCGACATTGCGGTCATCGAACCCGTAAAAACTGTGCAGCTTCTACCGACTGTGATCACCGCCGCACTCGACCCCGCCGGCAAGGTACTCGGCCGCCCGCAGTTCAAGATCATCCAGACCAAGGAAGCCAAGATCACCTGCACCCCGTCGCTGGGCATGCAGTTCGATGGCGAGATTATCTCCAGCAATTCGGGCGTCTTTGGAGCCCGCGCGCTTCCGCAATGCCTCGACCTCATCGTCGACGAATTCTCCCCGCTCGGAAAATAGGAGGACCCTATGAACGACAATCCCCTGCTCGGCTTTATCATCATCGTTTTGGCCATGCTCGTCGGCTATGCGATCAACGTGATCCACCGCCGGAAGAAGTAATTCCACATTGGTATGATATTCATCCAATTATCGTCTCCCCTGCTGTTTATGCATTTGCCAAACAGCGGGAGATTTTCTTTGCGCCCCGTGCAAGGCGCTTTATTCAGGTAATGTAATTGCAGGACGTCTTTATTAAAGTAAAGCTACAAACCGAGTATAATTAACCACTCATCGCATATTTCATTACGCTTATCGAGTAAGTTTCTTTCATAGATGAATATTGTTTCCAGTTCGTTACGCTAATGGGGTGTCTTTATTGGCTGAAGCTCTCTGGCAACGGAGAGCTTTCGCACGCTGGGAGGGAAAATGAGGAAAACTCACCCCGTCAACGCGCTCAAAAAGCTTGGCATAGGCCTCGCCTTTGGAGCTGCAACCATCATGTCCATGCCGACGTCTGCGCTCGCCTGCACGCAGATCTACATGGGCGGCAAGCTCACGGCGGACGGCAACACGTACTACGGCCGCGCCGAGGACTTTGGCAAGCGCTATCTTAAGCACTACGGCATCGAACCTGCCCACGAACCTGGCTTTAAGTACAGCTCGATTGAATCTGCTTTTGAATACACTTCGAACAAGCCTACCTATCGCTACAGCTATGTACGCGACCACCCCTCCAACTGGATGGGTCGCACCGACGCCTACTCCGAGGCCGGCATCAACGAGAAGGGCGTCTCCTGCTCCGCCACGCTAAGCACCTCCTATAACGAGGAGGCCGCTGCAGCAGACCTCATCGATGAGGAAGTGGGTCTGGGCGAGTACAGTTACGGCAGCATCATCCTAGGCGAGAGCGCCACGGCCCGCGAGGGCGTCGAGCTCCTCGGCAGCCTGATCGATGATCAAGGCGTCTGCACCAACGACCAGATCATCATCGCCGACAACAACGAGACCTGGCTGTTCGCCACACTTTCCGCCCATCAGTGGATCGCCATGAAGCTCGCTGACGACGTCGCGTCGCTCAACCCTAATATCGGGAGCCTCAACTACGATGTCGACCTCAATGACACCGAGAATTGCCTCCACTCTGAAAAGATCCAATCCATGCCCGAAGAAAAGGGTTTCGCCAAATACTCCGCTGACGGCAAATTCGATGTCGCCCAAACGTATGGCGAAAGCCTCGCCGATTCCGGCGTAAACCAGTAGTCCCGCTATGTGCAAGGCCGCGATTATTTTGGTAGTCAGCTGACCGAAGGCACAGATTACGACATTATCACAGTAAAGGAGAAAGGAAAACCTGACCAAAAGGGAGCCATGGTCAGCGAAATCCAGCCCCTGTTCTTCAAGCCTGGCAAGTCTGGTTGGAGCACTTTCGAGTTGATTCGCGCCTTCGGCAACCGCGGCGAGAACGTCCCTGGCCTCAACGCGAACACTGATGGTGTTTATTGCATCGGCAGCGAGCGCAACACCGAGATCAACCTCTTCCAGATTCGTCGCGGGTATGACCCCGAAGTCGCTACCATCCAGTGGGAAATGCTCTCCCGCGCCGCGTACTCCGTCGCCATCCCGTTGTACTCCGCTCTGATAACTGAGGTCAGCCCGTACTTCAGCGATCAGACCGTCTCCTTCGATCACTGCAAACAGACTGACGTCGTGTACAACGAGGAGCCCGAGAACTCAATCAACTACGTCCTCATGGACATCAGCTCGCTCTGCTTTGAGAACCCTGACACCCTTGGTATCAGCGTCCGTGCCTACCTCGATGCGCTCCAGAACGAGCTCATCGAGCAGAACAAGGAAGTTGACGCCGCCATGCTAGCCGAGACGACCACCGAGGGCCGCACTGCCCTGGCCAACAAGGCCGGCAAGGCTGCTACCGAGAACACCTACAAGAAGTGCAAGGCACTGCTCCAGGAGATGCGCGCCTATCAGAAGGCCGAAAACTTCGACCAGCCCTTCACCCCAAGCGACCTGAACACCGAGACCAACGGCCTCAAGGTGTCCATCACCTACGCCAAGGACGCTCTTGCCACCGACCCGGTAACCCCGGATCAGCCTGGTACTCCTGAGCAGCCCGGTACCCCCGAGCAGCCCGCTAAGCCCGAGCAGCCCACCACCAAGCCCGAGAAGCCTAGCAAGTCCGACACCACGACCACGGTAACCACTAACAAGACGAACACCAAGGGCGGCCTGCCCACCACTGGCGATCGTTTTGATGGCCGCATGGTGGCCGCATTCGCCATCGCTGGCGTTGCCGTCATCTCCGCGGGCGGTTACTTCCTCTACCGTCGCAATAAGGAGTAACGTCTTAGCTGAGCGGACAAGGCAGCAATGGCAGCCTCGCCCGCTCAGCCCGCTCTTTTGACCGGCGGGAAACCCGCCTGAAATCTTTTCAAAAAAGATTTCCCCGCACACACTTCGCTGTGCTATAGTGCAGCGCAACAGCAACTAGGTGCGACCGCGCCACGGCATCACGAAAGGAGCCACCAACATGAAGAACACGATGACGTCTCTCAACAACTGGTGGTGGCGTGATGCGAATACGATCGGTCGACAGTGAGTCCCTCACGCCTGTTTTTGCGCTCTAGGTGATTGGAAGGCCTCCGGTTTCGACCGGGGGCCTTTTTTCTATCTCGAGCCCGATCGCATTCGCATCACGCGCCTCCGCTTTTCTCTTGCACTCCCCTTCCGAAAGGATTTTCACCATGTCTCAGAACACCACCGCCGCCCAGCCCCGCACCGTCCAGACCGCCGACCGCGGCAAACTCGACGTCCGTGCTCTCGTCCTGCTCGCCATCCTGCTCGCCGCCGGCTTCATCCTCAACTTCACCGTTGGCAAGGCCATCTCGGGCATCTCGGGCGGCATGATCAGCCCCGAGTTCATCATCTCGGCCTTCTGCCTCACCATCCTGGTCGTTCGCCCCAACATCGGCCAGGCGCTCGTCATTGGCCTCATCTCAGCTGCCGTGATCCAGATCACCACCACTTCGCCTTTCGTCGATTTTGCCGCCGAGGGCATCGCCGCCATGCTCATGGCCGGCATCGTCAACGCCGCCGGCAAGAACGGTCAGGTCAAGCCCGCCATCGCCATTGTTGCAACCTTCCTGACCACCTTTGTCTCCGGCGTCATCTTCATGGTCATCAAGATGGCCATGCTCGGCGTGGTAGGCGAGCTCGCCGCCGCCATGCTGCCCGTCGTTGCCATGACCGCCGTCTTTAACGCCATTCTGGTCGGCGCCCTCTACCTGCCCATCCAGAAGGCCCTTAGGCTCAACTAACCCGCTCGGCTTTACGAGCCACCCCATCTTGGCGTTCATTCGTCGCTCGCGTACCCAAGTACGCTTCGCTCCTCTTTCGCGCCAACCTGGGGCCCCTCGTAAAGCCGTCTCCGTGCTTCACCACCAAAGACCGTCCCAAACAACGAGCTTTTTTTGGGACGGTCTTAAACAACTGGTCATTTAAGACTGTCCCCAATGACTATGAAAGGTATCCATGGAAACGATCATCAACGTCGACGATGTCTCGTTCTCCTATGGCACGCAGACCGAGCAGGCGCTCAGCCACATCTCGTTCAGTGTGAACAAGGGAGATTTCATCGGCATCATCGGGCCCTCGGGCGCCGGCAAGTCCACGCTTGCCGCCTGCCTGTCGGGCGCCGTGCCCCACCACTACACCGGCACGTTCTTTGGGTCCGTCATGGTCGACGGCCACGACACCTGCGAAGTCTCGCTCACCGACGTGTCGCAAATCGTCGGCAGTGTGCTGCAGGATATCGACACGCAGATGGTCGCCTCGGTCGTCGAGGACGAGATGCTCTTTGGCCTCGAGAACTTTGGCGTTCCCCACGACCAGATCGAGCGGCGCGTGAGCGAAACGCTCGAGACCGTCGGCATCAGCGACCTGCGCGACCGCGAGATCGCCACCCTCTCGGGCGGACAGAAGCAAAAGGTAGCCATCGCCGCCATCCTCGCCATGCGTCCGCGCGTCTTGGTTCTCGACGAGCCCACCGCGGCACTCGACCCCGCTAGCTCCACGTTGGTCTTCGAGACGCTGCGTGAGGCAAACCGCGCACTTGGAATCACCATCGTCGTCGTTGAGCAAAAGGTCGCCCTGCTCTCGGAGTACTGCAACCGCGTGCTCGTGCTCAACCATGGCGAAATTGCGCTGCAGGGCGAGCCACACGAGGTCTTCGCGCATACCGACGAGCTCCGTGCCATCGGCGTCGACTGCCCTCGCGTCACGCGTATCTTCAATAGCCTCCAAACTGATGGCCTGGTAAGCGGTACCCCCTGCTTGGATGTCGATGAGGCTGAGCGCCTGATTTCGGGCATCGTCGACCCCGCACACGCGGCCATCGAAGCCCAGGCACCCGCCGGTTCCCCGCATGCACCGTCGTTGCGTCCTCATGCCAAGGACGCCGAACCCGTACTCACCTTCGACCATGTTGAGTTTGCCTACCCCAATGGCGGCGCCGCCGTACACGACCTTAGCCTGACGCTCTATCCTGGCGAGCTCGTGGGCATCGTCGGCCAAAACGGCGCCGGCAAGACCACGCTCACCAAACTGCTCACGGGCCTGCTTAAGCCCGCCTCGGGCAGCGTGCGCGTCACGGGACTGGATACCGCAGCCGTTCCCACGAGCCGCATCGCTCGCGAGGTCGCGACCCTCTTCCAAAACCCTGACCGTCAGATCTGCAAGGACACCGTGCTCGACGAGGTCGCCTTTGGCTTGGAGCTTGGCGGCATGGACCGTGCCGAGGCTCTGCGTCGTGCCCAACTCGTCATCGACCGCTTTGGCCTGCCTGCCGATGAGGCACCGTTCTCGCTTTCGCGTGGCCAGCGACAAATGGTGGCGCTTGCCTCCGTCGTAGTGGTTGAGCCCAAGATCGTCGTACTCGACGAGCCCACGAGCGGCCTTGATTACCGCGAGTGCATGACCGTCATGGAAACGGTGCGCACCATGGCCGAGCGCGGTTGCGCCGTTATCATGGTCTGCCACGATATGGAAGTCGTTTCCGACTTTGCCGAGCGCATTGTGGTGATGGCCGACGGTCGTATCCTCGACCGCGGCCGCACGCACGAGCTATTCTCGAACATCGAGCTCATGCGGCGTGCCTACGTGGAACCTCCCCAGGTTATTGAACTCTCGCGCCGTCTGGCATCTTCCGTCTCGTCCGCTTTTGCGCAGGTGAGCGAGGTCACCGATGTCGTTCGAATTACCGAGGAGATGGTCCACCGTGGTTAACGTCATCGACTACATGCCGGGCGATACGCTGCTGCATCGCCTGAACCCCGTCGTCAAACTGGGCCTCGCCGCCGCCATCATCGTCGGCATCTTCTTGTCCGACACCTACGTGGCGCTGCTGGGCTTTTTGGCACTCACCCTTGCACTGGGTGCCTACGCCGGCGTCGTCAACCGTCTGTTCTCGCTGCTCAAGTTGCTGATTCCGCTCGCGCTTATCATGCTGGTGCTCCAGCTGGCCTTTATGCGCGATGGCAACGTGGTGTGGGGCTTTATCACCGACACGGGCCTCATCACAGGATCGAAGGCCTGCCTGCGCCTGCTGGGCGTGGCGTTACCGCTCATCCTCATGCTCATGGTGACCAAGCTCAACGACCTTGCCAACGCCTGCGTCGAGGTACTGCACGTGCCGTATCGCTATGCCTTCACCTTTACCACGGCGCTGCGCTTTGTGCCGGTGTTTGGTCAGGAGATGAACGCCATCATGGAGGCGCAGACCGCACGCGGCGTCGAGTACGACACCAAGAACCCCATCAAGAAGCTTAAGCTCATGCTGCCACTGTGTGTGCCACTGCTCATCTCGAGCGTGGGCAAGACCGATGCCACAGCCTTGGCGGCAGAACAGCGCGGCTTCTATCTGCGTACGCGCGCCAGCTCGTACAAGCGCTACCCCATCAAGGGCCTGGACATCGCCGTGCTCATCGTCAGTATCGCCCTCATCGCCGTCGGCTTCCTGTTCTAGTTCACCACCGACAGCAACCGTCCAACGCAAAAGGCCTCGGCTCGCACCAAACGAACCGAGGCCTTTACTGTTTCACCAGATAAAACCTACCAAAATTAACCTGTCCCTTTTTGGCGGGTCGGAAGCTAGAGGCGGTAGGGGGCGCCGCTGCGGATGATGGATTCGCGCACCAGGACATCCATGGCGTCGAGGGTGATCTCGGGCATCTCTCGGTACTTTTGCAGCACCGAGAGCTCGGTGCAGGCCAGAATGACGCGGTCGCAGCCGCTACGGGCGAACTCCCACATCACGCGGTCGAACTTATCCATATCGGGCTCACGTCCGGCCTTCACATCATCGTAGATAAGCGACATCACATCGTTCTGACGTTTCTCGCTGGGATAGACGACCTCAACACCCGCAGCCTTACATTCGCGGCCGTAGACGCCCGCGCCCACGGTGCCATCGGTTCCCATAATGCCAATCTTGTGCACCGGCTCGGCCGGCATACTCAGGTTGGGGTCGAACTCGCACTCCCCCATCACCGCACCCGCAAGGGCATAACGAACCGACTCACGCGGCATGTGGATAATCGGCACCTTCGTAAACGACTGGATCTGGTCGTAGAAGTAGTGCGACGTGTTGCAGGGAATGGCAATGTGCGCACAGCCCAGCGACTCAAGTGCCTGGGCACACTCTTTCATGGTCGCCAGCAGCTTGGCATGCTCGCCGGTCTTAATGGCCAACGTGCGGTCGGGCATGGTCGACTTGGAGAGCACCACCATGTCGATATGTTCCTGATCGCAGGCAGCAGCCGTATGACGCACTACCTGGTCGTAGTAATACGACGTGGCCTCGGCGCCCATGCCGCCGATAACTCCCAGCTTTTCCATCGCCGCCTCCTTGGTGACGCCTGCACAATTGCGCGTATCATACCCGCGCCCGCCCGATGCAAACCGGACGGGCGCCGCACTCATCTACTTGTAATACGTCTTGAACAGCTTAAAGTGGCGCAGCTTGGTGTGCCACATGCGCAGCCAGCGGTTAAAGACAAAGTCGCCCTTCATAAACGAAGGGTCGGCGCCCTTGCCTTCCTTGTCCAGGCGATGCACCTTAGCGCGCAGCTCGGGATCCTTGACGTACTTGTCGACGACGCCCATGGGGACGACCATCCACAGGGCCTCGTCCTGAGCCGTCACAAACTCCGGCTCAAACGGACGGTTGAACACATACTCGTCCACCACATACTTGGCAACGTTAAAGCCGCTGTTGGTAACGTAGTAGTTGCTGCGGCCCTGGCGCGTGTTGAAATCGAAGAACTTAAACGAGCCGTCGCGCTCGTCGTACTTAACGTCAAAGTTGGAATAGCCCACAAAGTGAAGGTCCTCGAGCAACTTGCGCACGCCGTCCATGAGCTCGTCGTTGGGCTCGGTAATGATACAGGCATGGTTGCCGACACCGTGGGGCTGATGCTCCTCGAGCAGCACATGGCCCAGGCACATCATGCGCACCTTGCCGTTGCGGTCGGAATAGCTGGTGAGCACGCGCATGTACTCGTCGTTGCCGGGCACGCGGTCCTGCAAGATCAGATCGTCGGTGTAGCCGCTGGCATACGAATCGCGAATGACCTGTTCCAGCTCGGCGCGGTCGGCAATCTCATAGGCCTTCTTCTGGCCCTCGAACTCGTGCTGCCACCACATGATGCCGTCAGAAGGCTTCAGAATCATCGGGTAAGGAAAATCGATTTGGTCGAGCACTTCGGCAGGCGCCTCACCCTGGGCATTGAGCATCGCCTTGGTAAAGGTAAACGTGTGCGGATAGGGCACGCCATGCTTCTCGCACAGCTCGTAGAAGATCTCCTTCTTCTGGCACTGCTCGAGCATGCTATAGGGAGCGTAAGGCGCGACGATGTTATCCGCCAACTCATGGGCATCCTTGGCTTGAGCCACGAGAGCGACATAGTTGTCGCCACAGCCCACAAGGACAATCGTCTTATCGGCATGCGCTTGGGCAATGCCGTTGACGGTTTTGAGCATCACGGGCATGGTATCGATATCCACGTTGGGCGTGTAGTCGATAATCTGGCTGCGGTACGCAGGACCCGTCTGATACTTGCCAAAGACCAGACTCTTGACCTGGTACTCCTCGTAGAAGGCGCGCGCCACCGAATAGGCGTTGATGTCGCCACCGAGCAGCACGGGAATGAACTCGCGCTCTGTAAATTGCAATGCCATGGAAACTTCCTATCATGAACTGCCCACACAACGGGCGGTCTTTGCGCAACTGATTTATTCTAGCGTGCCAAGCCGCCGGCGCCCAAAGCTCCACCGTATCTATGGCAATCGACGTAATCGTCCAGCACAAAGGCCAGCACGAAGACGGCGCTCACCGTTGTATGACAATGGGCAATGAACCTACCGTTGTTGTAGGATTCAACATGTTGCCCGCCCCGTCGAAAGGTGCACCGTGCCCCAGGCTCATCCGATCAACAACCCCATCATTGACGCCGCCAAGCGCGAACTTGCGGATCGTGCCCAGACGGCAGTTCCCCTACGCACCGCAAACGATGCTTACAACGGGCCTGCCCGTATCGTCTCAATCAACACGTCGGAGCACAAAGGCACTCGCAAGTCGCCCGTCGCCGATGGACGCGACGCCGTCATCGAGCAATTTGGCCTCGCTACCGATGCGCACGCCGGACATTGGCACCGCCAGGTCTCTTTTTTAGCCGCGGAGTCCATCCAGACGGCGCAGGCACGCGGGCTCGACGTACACGAGGGTGACTTTGGAGAGAACTTCACCACGCAAGGCATCAATCTACTCTCGCTCCCCCTGGGACCGCAGCTCAAGATTGGCAACGATGTCCTGGTCGAAATCAGTCAGATCGGTAAGGTCTGCCACACCCGCTGTGCCATCTACTATCTCGCCGGCGACTGCATCTTTCCCCACGAGGGCGTTTTTGGCGTGGTGCTAAAGGGCGGAGAGGTCCATACCGGCGACGAAATCCAGGTGGTCAAGCTCGGCGACGGCACTTGCTCGTTCACCCCCGCCGAGGCGCTCGAAGAGATTGAGCAGGCTCGCCAGGAGGGCACGCTGTAGTTGTAAAACCCCACGTTGAGATAGCTTTTACAGCCCAAAGCTCCTCTTAAACAGGCCCCCGTAACGTTAAAGTTGAACTCTATGGTTTCTCAACAATTCATCATAACTGCAGGTCAAAGCCAAAGCCTCAAGTTCAACTTGACCCTTTGGGACCTTTAAGGTTCAAGTTGAGGTCGAAAGCGGTAGTAGAATACCGTTCGAACCATAACCTACGATTGATTGCAGAGGGACTGGATGCAGCATTCGAATCATCGCACCGCAGCGCTCATTGCGTCGAAGCCGGCTCGTATCATCACGAGCGCCGCGCTCGCCGTTGCGCTGACGGCCACGCCGATGCTCTCCCCCGTTGCGGCGTATGCCGCCTCGCAGGCAACGCAGGACCAGCTTTCCGCAGCCCAGCAGAAGATCGAAGCCGCCACGAGCGCCTACAACGACGCCCGCACCAAACTCGATGACCTGCAAAAGCAGATTGACTCCAATGAGGCAAGCATCGAGGAAATCGAGGCCAAGCTTCCCGAGCAGCAGGCCAAGGCAAGCTCCGCCATGCGCGATCTGTACAAGTATCAGAAGGGCACCAATCCCATCGTGAGCTTCCTGGTCAACGCACAGAGCCTGGGTGAGTTCATCACGACCTGCAAATACACCAACCAGATCACGAGCTCGAGCGTCGACGAGATCGAACAGCTCAATAACATGCAAACCGAACTCGAGCAGAACAAGGCTGAGCTCCAGCAGGCCAAGTCTCAGCTTGAGGCAGAGCAGAAAAACGCCGAGGATGCGCTGGCACAGGCCCAGCAGCTCCGCAGCGAGGCACAGGCAAAAGCCGAGCAGGAAAATGCCGCCGAGCTTGCCAAGCTTGAGGCCGATAAGGCCGCTGCCGCCGAGAAGCTCTCGGGCGAGGGCGTAAGCGGCAGCAATTCCAGCAGCCAGGCCACCAACACCAACACCACCATCGACACCACGGTGAACAGCTCCAATACTGGTAGCTCCGATTACGATTCGTTCATTAATGAGTGGACAGGCCGCATCGACAATTATCTCGCCGGCTCCCCCATGGCAGGCCAGGGCTATAACTTTGCCGTCGCCGCTTGGAATACCGGTGTCGACCCCCGTTGGTCCCCCGCCATCGCCTGCATCGAGAGCACCAAGGGTGCTTATTGCGCCAATTCTTTCAACGCCTGGGGCTGGAGTGCACGTGGCGGCGGTTGGCGCAGCTTTGGCAGCTGGAGCGAGGGCATCTCCGCTCACGTTGCCTATCTGGGCGCCAACTACGGCTCCACCCTTACCCCGGCAGCAGCCAAAAAGTACTGCCCGCCCACGTGGCAGGACTGGTACAACAAAGTCGCCGCTCAGATGAACCGCATCTAAGTGCAACTGCAAAGGGCCCCAATGGGGCCCTTTTCTTTTAGGTAGCGGAGGTATCGACGACGCCGGTCGCATTGGCAACCGCGACTATGACGATCATGCATAGGAGCAGCGCACCCAATGCCTTGAGCCAGAGTTTCGCGAGTTTCTTGCCGCGATAGCTGTCGAGCAGCGCGAATCGCCGACGAAGACGGCGCTTATCGAGCAGCGCAAAATGCATAAGCACCATAAGGCCATCGACAAAGAAAAAATACTCGATTATGAGAAGCCACGTCGGGTAGCTTTGGTTTGCTCCGGTGGGGTGAAAGACGGCAAAGTGACTTCCGGCAAAGAACACAAGCAGCGAGAAGCAGACGAGCGTATTCCAAATGCGCCCCAGAGACTCCGGAACGCGAGAGAGCAGACCGCATGCAGCGGAGGCGGCAGGCCTAGGATGCCATGCGGGGTTCTGGAGCCCTTGGGACGCCAACACTGTCTCCGAGGCCGGAGTACGAACAGGCGCAGGCGCAGGAGGCCGCACGGGGCGACTCAGATCGTATGCCGCGCGCGTCGCCCGTCTCAACGCTTCCGCACTCGCAAAACGCTTGACCGGGTCGAGCGCCATCGACATGCAGACGGCATCGGCAAGTGGAGTGGGAATGCCGCGCGCCTCGCATTGCTCGCGCATGTCGAGCCCTGGTTTAGGGTCGACCCCCGTCAAGCAGAAGAACAACAGGGCGCCAAGCGCGTAGACGTCGCTGCGCACACTCGTCTGCCCAAACCCATACTGCTCGGGCGGCGCATAGGGTCGCGTGCCAAACTTGACGGTATCGGCATCGGCGCCATCGCGCCATACGCGCGCGATCCCCAAGTCGATAATCACCAGCGATGAAAACGTCAGGCCGTCATCAGGCGTATAGTTGGCACCCGTCACGATGATATTCGACGGCTTGAGGTCGCGATGGATCACCGGCGCCGACGTCTCCCCCGCCATTGCAAAACCGGCGTGGAGCTCGCCCACGGCATCGCATAGGGCAGGATACAATTCACGCGCATAATCGGGGGTGGCTCCCAGACGGTCCACCAGCGCCCCGAGCGTCTCCCCTTCGATGTATTCCATAACCACGTTGAGCTCGTCGCCCACACGACGACAATCGACGATTCTGGGCAGGTGCTCAAAACGCCTGCCTGCCCGCTGAGCGGCAAACAGACGCTCGTATGCCCCGCCGATTTGAGCCGAAGCATCGATGCGTTTACGGACAAAGGGACCGAGCGAACCACCGCCGGTTCCTTCAAAGTACACGAGCTCGGTTGTTTCAACGGACGAGCCCTTAAGTACTCGCTCCACGCGATAGCTGTCGTCGCGATCGAGCGACGCCAGGTGCTCGGCAAGCGCTGCGGTCAGCTCGTCATCGGAATATGTTGGGGTCTGAGTATCCATAGGCTCCATCATAGCGCAGGGCGCAGACACCTCATGGCATCTGCGCCCCGTTCGTTTGCATCGTTGTTCGGCAGCTCCGCCGGCTCAGATATCAGCCGCTAACTCACCGTCTCCTCGCCAAAGCGATACAGCTCCTCGTTGACCTTTTGGAGGCTGCACCCGCGATCGATGCAAAAGATGATAATCGCATCGCGGCGGTCCTTGCAGTTAAGGACGCTTACCCCGGCAGCCGTCAGCGCACGGTTGGTCTCTTTGAGCGTCAGCGCCATCGCAAAGGCAATCTGCAGCACCTTATTGCGACTCGGATGACGCGCACCGGTAAAGATCTGATAGCCAAAGGTCTCATTGAGATCGGCCATACGAACCACGCGCGAGCGCTCCAAGCCCTTTTCCTGCAGTAGCTGCTTCAGGTAGTTCGAAAGCGACGGGGTGGCAAAGTCGTGTTCTTTGATATAGCCATCGATGTTTGGCGCGTCGAGAAGCTCATTGAGTAACTCGTCAGTCAGCTTTTTATCGGGCATACGACTTCACCTCCCCCAGTGCATGCAACATGCTAGAAACCGCTTACGTCCGAACGCTCCCAGCTAGCAACCTGGTCGGGAGACACCGTACCCAGCGCCTCGAACTTCCAGGAGCCGCCCGCCTTCAGATGATTGGTGTTTGCAAGAGCCGTTCCAACCTGGTTGCCATCGGCATCATACAGAACATATTCAATCTGAATGTAGCTCTTTTCCTTATCCGTGTTATTGGTCAGCGTGCCCGTGATCTTATAGGTAAACTGATTGGAAGTGTCTTCAGCCTCGTCAGCAATGGTATACGGTTCTTGCGGTTCTTTTTGCTCCTCAGCCTGCCGTGTCGTCTCGGCAGGTTTTGCCGAATCGCTCGCAGACGAATCGGTTGAGTTGCCGCCCATAGAGCCCACGGCACAGACAATAACCAGCACCACAATGATGCCTAGGACAATCTTGCCGATCGGCTTCTTTCCCTCTTTTGCCATTATTCATCCTTCCTACGATCCGGCTACCGTGCCGGCACACAGCACATCGTAGGAAGGATTGAACTTGAATTCATTAGCCGAGAGCTAAGGTTGCGGTAAACGGCCAATGCAGTTATCCAAACGCTGAGCAAACGCACTTTGCGCAACCGTCTGCTGGCAGTGCATCAACCCACCGTGACGGATTCCCCGGTAAAGGCACTGATCATCAACAAGACAAAGAACACCAGGTAGCTGACACTCAGCGGGTAGGCGATGACCAAAAAGGCAATCCATCCAACATTGGTCTTACCGTCGGCACGACGTTGCTCGCGAGAACGGGACAGCCAGACCGTCACGCCAATGGCCACAATCAGCAACACGAGTGCCGCTGCTGCCAACCCGGCAAGCGCAAACATCACGCCAATGCTCACAGCAATAACCGGAAGCAACAACAAGCCGCATCCACACCCACCGGGACTATAAACGGCAGACTGTCGGCGTCGTTCCATCGTCACTCCAAGCCAAGCAATCGTTTGTAGACATCGAGGCCTTTGAGTAGGATTTCCTCGTCGAAGAGCATGCTATCGGTATGCAGAGCGCTTGTGGCATAGGCGGGACAGCCATCCGAATCACTCGGGTTGTCTTGGTCCTCTGGCATACCCGTGCCCAGCAGGAAAAACACGCCCGGCAGATGGCGTTGATAGAACGCGAAATCCTCGGCGATCAGCAGCGGTTCCTCCACAAGCTGCAGCCCGGGCAAGGCAGGCGCGACGCTGGCAAACAACTCGGGGTCGTTGTCGACCGGCGGATAGCCCTCGGCAAAGTCGAGATCATACGTGCAGCCCGTTGCGGCACAGGCATCGTCCAGCACGCGGCGCACGCCTTCGCGCGCCCGGTCGAACATGTCGTCCGTAAACACACGCAGGCTTCCGGCCACATGGGCCTCCCCCGCCACCGCGTTGCAAACCGTACCGGCCTGCAGCAGACCAAACTTACCGATACAGGGCTCGTCGGTGCCCAGCTCGTCCATCAGTTCGCGCTCGGCAACCAAGAACTTGGCAGCCGCCAGCGCCGCATCGTGCGACTCCTCGACCGGAACGCCATAGGTCTTAGCGATATGGATGCTCGTCCCGTGAATATGAATGTGTGTCTCACTCGAACGCGCCAGCAGCGGACCGGAACAACTCGCCAACGTGCCGGCAGGCAGATCGGGCCACACATGGAAGCCAAAAATGCGGTCAGCCCCATAGCGCTCGAACACACCGCTCTCGCATACCGTCTTGGCACCACCGGTCGTTTCCTCGGCCGGCTGGAACACAAAGAGAACGTTGCGCCTAATGGCGCCCGGCTGCTCGCGAATCGTACGGTCGACATACGTCGCGGCGGCAAGTGCCATGGCCATGTGTCCGTCATGTCCGCAAGCGTGCATCTTGCCGGGATGGATCGAGGCAAAGGCCGCTCCCGTCGCCTCCGCGATGGGCAGCGCATCCATATCGGCGCGAATCGCCGTGGCACGCGCGGCACCCGTGCCAGCGTCGAAGAAAGCGCAGACGCAGCTGGGGCAGGGATGGACCACTTCACAGGCAAGCGAGGCGAGCACGCCCTCTATATAGGCTATGGTTTGAGGAAGCTCGAAATCGAGCTCCGGAATGCGATGGAGATCGCGGCGATAGCGACGGAGTTCTTGGAGCTCGGTCATAGAGAATCCCTTCGTGAGGCACATCTGTTGCAACTTATTGTGATACAGGATTGTGGCACACATGTTTCCAGCATATTGCTGCATTTTTTAAACGTTATATACGAATACTCTTGTTTGGTAAAGTGCAACGTGATAGGGTCTTTACCACTTGATAGAGGCGCGGGCACGAAGAGCCGCGGGCGAGCCGGCAGGCTTTGACCCCGTGGGGAGGCGAAACCCGCCGAACTGGGTTTTTCGGGCACGAACAACCTGGTGGGCCTGTGGGAAACACCCACAGGACTGTCTGCAGCAATGCGGGAGCGCTATCCGGACATTGGGTCCACGCTATGCGGATTCGATGCGCAGATGGCGCCGTCTGGATAGCGAGGTTTACGGGACATGGCATTGACCCCCAACGAGGCATATGCGGCCAAGCAGCCGTTTGTGGACAAGGAGACACTCGAGCATATCGTCGAGCAGTTCCCCACGCCGTTTCATCTATACGACGAGGCGGGCATCCGCCGCAACATGCAAGAAGTGCGCGACGCCTTTGCATGGAACCCGGGCTTTAAGGAATACTTTGCCGTCAAGGCCAACCCCAACCCGGCGCTCATCTCCATTCTCAACGAATACGGCTGCGGCTGCGATTGCTCGAGCTATACCGAGCTCATGATCGCCCGCTCGCTGGGCATCACGGGACACGACATCATGTTCTCTTCCAACGACACGCCGGCTGCCGACTTTGAGCTCGCCAACAAGCTGGGTGCCATCGTCAACTTTGACGACATCAGCCACATCGAGTTCTTTGAGCGTGTTGCGGGGCCCATCCCCAAGACGGTCAGCTGCCGCTTTAATCCAGGCGGCCTGTTCCAGCTCTCCAACGGCATCATGGACAACCCGGGCGACTCCAAATATGGCATGACCACCGAGCAGCTCTTTGAGGCCTTCCGCATGCTCAAGGCCAAGGGCGCCGAGAATTTTGGCATCCATGCCTTCCTTGCCAGTAACACCGTCACTAACGACTACTATCCCAAGCTCGCACGCATCCTCTTTGAGCTTGCCGTACGCCTGGAGCGCGAGACCGGCGCACACGTCGCCTTCATCAATCTGTCCGGCGGCGTCGGCATCCCCTACCTGCTCGAGCAGCAGGCCAACGACATTCGCGCCATCGGCGAGGGAGTACACGCGGCATACGACGAGATCCTGGTTCCCGCCGGCATGGGCGATGTGGCCATCTGCACTGAGATGGGCCGCTTTATGATGGGCCCCTACGGCTGCCTGGTCACCAAGGCTATCCACGAGAAGCAGATCTACAAGGACTATATCGGCGTGGACGCCAGTGCCGTCGACCTCATTCGTCCCGCCATGTATGGCGCTTACCACCACATCACGGTGATGGGTCAGCCGGGCGGCGCCGACAAGGCCACAGCGCCCGTCACGAACACCTATGACATCACGGGCAATCTGTGCGAGAACAACGACAAGTTCGCTATCGATCGCGAGCTGCCGCATATCGACATGGGTGACCTGCTTGTAATCCATGATACCGGTGCGCATGGCTACTCCATGGGCTACAACTACAACGGCCGTCTGCGCTCCGCCGAGGTGCTGCTGCGCCCCGACGGCTCGGCCGACCTTATCCGCCGCGCCGAGCGCCCGGGCGATTACTTTGCCACGCTCGACGTGCTGCCGTGCGGCCGAGAGCTGCTGGCCAAGTCGCGCGCCGAAGGTGCCCGCCGTCGCGCCCAAGACGAGCGCCTAGCAGTCGCAGCTCAATGGAACAAACGCATCCAGATCGCGGAGGCGAAGGAGAAGAACATGGACATCCGCAATCTCGAGGGCTCAATCGTCGCCCTGGTTACGCCGTTTAAAAAGGACGGCAGCGTCGACTTTGACGCGCTCGAGCGCCTTATCGATTTCCACCTGCAAAACGGCACCGACGCCATCCTCACCCTGGGCACCACCGGCGAGAGTGCCACGATGACCGATGACGAGGACAACTCCGTCGTCGCCGCCGTGGTCAAGCATGTTGCAGGACGTGTCCCCGTCATCGCCGGCTCGGGCTCCAACTCCACGCAGACCATGCTCACCAAGTCGCTCACCTACCAGGGCTTGGGCGCCGATGGTCTGCTGCTCATTACCCCCTACTACAACAAGTCTAACGAAGAGGGTATCTATCAGCACTTTAAGACCGTCGCCGACGCCGTGGACATCCCCTGCATTCTGTACAACATCCCTGGCCGCTGTGGCTGCGGCATCAGCGAGCGCAACGTAGAGCGCTTGGCCGCGCACCCCAACATCATGGGCATCAAGGAGGCCTCGGGCAACGTCGCCTACGCGGCCAAGATCGCCCACCTGCTATCCGATGACTTCCGCATGTACTCGGGCGAGGACGCGCTTACCGTGCCGCTCATGAGCCTAGGCGCCTCGGGCACCATCAGCGTGTGGGCCGATGTTCAGCCGCAGCTCGTGCACGACATGTGCCGCGCCTATCTGGACGGCGACGTGGAGCGCGCCCGCGATATCCAGATTGCCGGTCAGCCGCTCATCAATGCCCTCTTTAGCGAGGTCAACCCCATCCCCGTCAAGGAAGCGCTTGCTCAGATGGGTATGATCGAGGCAAACTACCACATGCCTCTATGCCCCATGGCAGACGACACGCGCGCTGCACTTACCGATGCTCTGAAGGGAGCTGGTCTGCTTGATTAAGACTGTCATTATGGGAACGGGCCGCATGGGCTCGCTCATCCGCACCACCGCCGAAAGCATTGTCGATGCCGCCGGGCAGCCCGTTTTTGATATCGTGGCCCAGATTGGCTTCGATTTGAGCGAGCTCGAGAACGCACCGGCTGCCGATGTGATTATCGACTTCTCGAACGCCGCGACCTTCGACGCTGTCGTCGCCTATGTCGAGCGCACGGGCGCGGCGTTGGTCTCAGGCACCACAGGCTACACCCCCGAGCAGATGGACCGCCTGCGTGAGCTGGGCCAGAACACCCGCGTTATGCACTCGGGCAATTACTCCATCGGTATCGCAGCCCTGCGCCATCTGGTAGCGCAGGCTACACGCGAGCTGCCCGGCTTTGACTGCGAAATCGTCGAGACGCACCATAACCAAAAGGTCGATGCCCCCAGCGGCACCGCCAAGTTGCTGCTCGATGCCGTCGTCGAAGCCGAGCCCGAGGCAGGCTACCGCCCCGTCTATGGCCGCGAGGGCATGTGCGGAGCGCGCGACCCCAAGGAGATCGGCATGCACTCGCTGCGCGGTGGCACTGTCGCCGGCGTGCACGAAGTGAGTTTCTTTGGCCAGGACGAGGAAGTCACGCTCACGCATCGCGCCACGAGCCGTCAGATCTTCGTCAACGGCGCCCTGGCAGCCGCGCAGAAGCTCGTCACCCGTGAGCACGGCTTCTATACGTTTGATCAGGTCATGTTTGCCTAACCAGGTATCAACCGAATCCACCCAAAGGAGAGATAGCAAATGAGCAGCGCAGCCGAGATGGATGCACAGGAGATTATCAACTACATCGCCACCGCGCCCAAAAAGACGCCCGTCAAGCTGTACGTGCGTGAAAAGCCCGGCATGAAGGTCCAGTGGGGCAATGCGCACGTCTACGGCGGTCGTCGCGGCAAGACCGTCTTTGGCGACTGGGATGAGCTCAAAGCCATCCTCGATGCCAATGCCGACTCCATCGACTACTACGACGTCGAAAATGACTGCCGCAATTCCGCCGTCCCCATGCTAGACCTTAAGGGCATCAACGCCCGCATTGAGCCGGGTGCGATCATCCGCGACCGCGTCGAGATCGGCGACCGCGCCGTCATTATGATGGGCGCTATCATCAACATCGGCTCCGTTATCGGCGAGGGCTCTATGATTGATATGGGCGCCGTCCTGGGCGGCCGCGCCACCGTGGGCAGGAACTGCCACATCGGCGCCGGCACCGTACTGGCAGGCGTCGTTGAGCCCGCGAGTGCCACGCCCGTCATCATCGAGGATGATGTCATGATTGGCGCTAATGCTGTGGTCCTGGAGGGCGTGCGCGTGGGCAAGGGCGCCGTCGTGGCTGCCGGCGCCGTGTGCGTCGAGGACGTCCCCGCCGGTGCCGTCGTGGCCGGTGTCCCCGCCCGCGTCATCAAGATGCGTGACGAGAAGACCGACAGCAAGACCGGTCTCGAGGAAGGCCTGCGCCAGCTGTAGGGTTACGCGGTTTTACCAAACCGCGTAACTAGTCGACGCTACAAACGACCCAGAGCGGCAATCTGACGTTCAATCGTCGGTCGCGTACCGAAGTACGCTTCCCTCCTCTTTCACGTCACCTTGCTCGCTTAGGGGCGTTTTCGCTGACGTATGCTCAACCTACGGCGCAATTCAGCTCCAAGCAAAAAGGCCGAAGCCCTCATCCGAGGCTTCGGCCTTTGTTTTTTTGCAGTGTCCAAGCACAGTTTATCGATTCTCGATGCTGCCGATGTTCTTGAGCTCAATGGAGATGAGGCCGTTGGGCTCGTTGACAAACTCGATGTATTCGGAGTTCGAACCCATCTCGGCCGGGAAGCTGATTTCGATACCCGTGTCGGTACGGATCTTATGATTGCGCACCGCCGCGCGTTCGACCTGCTTGCGCTCCACGGGCACACGCTCAGGCACCTTCTCCTCGGTCAGTGCCGCGCGCACGCTCTCCTTGATAACCGGTTCGTCCTCAAAGACCTCGTCGACGATATCCCAAGGCGGCAGCTCCTCGTCATCCTCAACCTTCTCGGCAACGGCAGCCTTAACCTTGGCGAGCGCTACAGCCGTGTTGGCACCGTGCTCCTCGGCGACTTCCTCGACCACACGCGTCACGGTGTCGATGACCTCCTTGCCCGATACTCCCGTGTCGCACTGCAGCAAGCCATCGGGGATAAGCATACGGTCCTCGCCGGCAATCTTGCGCTTCTTGTCCACGTAGCCGATCTCCATGGTACTCGCGCGCACGATGGCATAGCTCGGCACCTTTTGCGAGGGGTTCGGCAGGATGTCGTAGTGGCGCGCGATGTCGTTGCGCACCTCCCCCTCCTCGCGGCCCACTTCGTGCATAAAAGCCTGCTTGGAGCCCAGCAGCATCACGGCAAACCAGCGGGCATCCTCATCGTCGTCAAAATCGGCCACGAGCACGTCGGTGGACTCGGCTTTCTCGGCTTTGGTGAGCTCGGAGGAGATAAACTCCGCAATCTGCTGCGACAGGTCCACGAACTCGCGCTCGCCAAAGAAATAGCCCTTGAGCTCGCCGCCAAACGCAGAGTTCTCGGCAAACGTGGCGCGTTTGTTGTCGGCCGAGGTACGAGCGCGCCGCAGGTGCGTGGTTACGAAATTACGCACGGTGCGGCTCTCGATATCGAGCTCGCGCTGGCTCATAACGTTGACGGCAGAGTCAAAGTCCAGGATATGCAGAATCGCGTGATTGATTTTCATATACGGCATTCCGTTCTAGATCGATTTCGGCACGAACCAGTATAGCGGTCGATCCCGCCCCAGGCGCATCGAAGATTGGTGCATCGGGGACAGGTTGCTTTGCACCAATGGTTAGCGCAGGAGCTCGGACTGCCAAGCCTCGAGCTGTTCTGCCAAGCTCTTGCCGGCAGCGGGCATGTCGATCTGGGGACGTTTGGGCAGAAGCGCACACTTAAGAATCGCAACGATAGTCTGCGAGACAAAGCGTCGCGTATCCTTGTCAAAGCCTTGCGCAGCCTGGAGCATCACGGGCAGGCTCTCGCGCAGATTCCCAGCGATATCCGCAAACCGCTCAGCACCCGTAGCCTCAAGCACGGAGAACAACGCATCTACAAAACGCTCGCGCTCGTTAGGCGACACCGCAAGCAGCATCTCGCGAATGGAGCCATCAACGTATCGAGCACCGGCGGACAGGCGCTCACAGTACACGAAGTCGCGACCATCAACCACCCAGCTAAAGGGATTATGCTGAAGCAGGCTGAACTCGGTGCTCTCAACGATGGCATAGTCCTCCTGTGTCTCGAACATCATGCCAAAGATCGACGACCGAGGTAGCGTCTTGTCGATTCGACCGGAAAGATCGGCAAAGGCGTTGCCGCTCAGAAACTCCTCGACGAAGCCCGGACCATCATGGGAATACGCCCGTTCGATTCGCTCACGGGCGACATCGGGGCACATCGCCGCACCGTACACCGCAAGGTTTCCACCCTTGGAATGACCTCCGCACAAAAGCGGCCCGTCAATCGCATCCGCCGCCTCGTCTACATAACGCGCCGCGGATTCCTGGGCCGGCACAGGACACCGGAACGCCATGTTAAAGTCCTCTTTCCAGCCCACAATCGTGCTGTCGGTCCCCCGGAAGGCAAGATAGCTAAACCCCGCCGGAAATCGGAACGTCATGGCCGCAAACTGCTCCGTTGTCTCGGCATCACTCACGCTACGATAGCCGCAAACACGAACGCCACGGTAGCGAGGGCTTGCTGCCACAGCCTCCAACAGGGCACGACTCCCCTCCGGATCCCACAAGTCGTCAATCATGTCCCGGTAGCACTCGGCACGCAGCAGCTCGCGTACGTCTAGGCCCTGCCAGTTCGTCAGCTCCGCCATATCACCCGGCAAACGCAAATAGGACAACCACGCAAAGACGAGGCTATCCACCGCGCAGAACGGCCGCTCCTCAAAGGGATCAAACGCCGTCTGGGCATAGGTCAAAAAATTAGGCGAATCCGACATGGCCCTCCCATCAACTATGGTGCATTGGGATGGTGCATTGGGGTCAGGTTACTTTGCACCAAAAAGGCGCCCGGGCCGTGTGGACCCGGACGCCTTCATTGTAGCTTTTCGCTCTAGCGAGCTTGATTTAGCAGGAGAAGTCGACGCTGTCGATGATGTCCTTGAGGGCCTTGGCGGAGACGGTGAGCTCATGCTGCTCGTCGTCGTTCAGCGGCACGGGGACGCGGCAGACAACGCCGTCGCGGCCAACGACGGTCGGCATGGAGATGGCAAGATCGGACAGGCCATACTCGCCCACCATGAGCGAGGAGACAGGCAGAACGGTCTGCTCATCGCGCATAACGGCGGTGCAGATGCGCTTGACGGCCATGGCGACACCATAGTAGGTGGCGTGCTTCTTCTCGATGATGGTGTAGGCGGAGTTCTTGACGTCCTCGGCGATACGCTTCTCGGCGGCTTCGTGCTCCAGGTGGCCGTGAAGCTCGCAGAAGGTGTTCAGCGGAACGCCGGCAACCTGAGCGCTGGACCAAGCGACAAACTCGGAGTCGCCGTGCTCACCCATGACGTAGGCCTGAACGTCGCGCGGGTCAACCTCGACGTGGGCACCAAGCATCTGCTGCAGACGGCCGGTGTCGAGCACGGTGCCGGAACCGATGACGTGGCCCTCGGGCAGGCCGGACATCTTGATGGCGGCATAAGTCAGAACATCGACCGGGTTGGAGACGATGAGCAGAATGCCGTCGAAGCCGGACTTCTTAATCTCGGGGATAATGGACTTGAAGATGTTGACGTTCTTGTTGACCAGGTCCAGGCGAGTCTCACCAGGCTTCTGGGCAGCGCCAGCGGTGACAACAATCATGGCGGCGTCGGCGACATCGGAATAATCGCCGGCGTAGATCTTCATCGGCTCGGCAAACGTCATGCCGTGCGCGATATCCAGGGCCTCACCCTCGGCGCGGTTCTTGTCCACGTCGATGAGGACCATTTCGGAGAACAGACCGCTCTGCATCAGCGCGAACGCCGAAGACGAACCGACGAAACCGCAGCCGACAATAGCGACCTTCTTCTCGTTAACCATTAGAAACTCCCATCTCTCTCCACAAACAAGCCGCCCGGGAACGACCCGAGCGGCTTGTCGTAATCCCAATACATCCAATCGGGACTTTGATTATGCTCCTATTCGCAGCCAAAAATCGACCGTTTACCGAAATTGTTTGCAGTATTCGTAAAATAACTGCACGAAATCGGTTTCGAGCTATTGACGAGTCGAAATAGGTTTCTAATACAGGCCCGCCTCGCGAATGGCCTCGACAGCCAAAGCGATCTGGTCGGGCGGTAAGACCAGTGCCATACGCACGTGCCCCTCGCCCGAAGGGCCAAAGCTCGCGCCCGGCGTCACCACAACGCCGGCCTTCTCCATAAGCTCCTCGCAAAACGCCATAGAATCGGTGCGACCACCGGGAAGCTTGGCCCACACAAACATAGAGCCATGCGCATTGGGACGTTCCCAGCCCAGGCCCTCAAGACCGTCGCACAGGGCATCGCGGCGCTCCTGGTACTTCAGACGCTGCGCCTCGACCTCATCGCGCGGACCGTTCAGGCAGGCGATAGCAGCCTTCTGGATCGGGAAAAACATACCGAAGTCGATCTGGCCGCGCAGCTTGGCAAAGGCCGAGACCACATCCTCGCGACCGACCAAAAAGCCGATGCGGGCACCGGTGACGTTAAACGACTTGGAAAGCGAGAAGAACTCAACGCCCACCCCGAGCGCGCCGGGATACTGCAAGAAGCTGCCGCCGGGCTCGCCGTCGAACACGATGTCGGAGTATGCGTTGTCGTGAACGATCAGCAGGTCGTGCTCGCGGGCAAAGGCGATAATCTCCTCGTAGACCTCGGGCGTGCCCACCGAGCCGACCGGGTTGGCGGGCAGCGACACGATCATATACTTGGCGCGATCGGCCACCTCGGGATCGATACCCGCCACATAGGGCAGGTAATTATGCTCGGCAACCAGCGGATAGTATTCGAGCTTGGCATCGGCGATCTTGGCACCCGCCTCAAAGACCGGGTAGCACGGATCGGGAACCAGAATGGTGTCACCCGGATCGAGCAGGGCCAGGCCCAAATGGCCCACGCCCTCCTGCGTGCCGTTGCACGACTGCACCATAGACGGCGTAATGCCCGAAACGCCAAAGCGACGCTCATAGTAATCGCACACGGCTTGCTTGAGTTCGGGCAGGTCGCGCAGGGCATACTTCCACATCTCGGGATCTTGGGCTGCCTGCGTGAGCGCCTCGACCACGTGGTCGTACGGCTTAAAATCGGGCGTGCCCACGCTCATGTTGTAAATGGTCTTGCCCTGAGCCTTCAGCACGAGAAGCTTGTTGTTGAGCGAGGCGAAGACCTCCGCGCCAAAGCGGTCGAGACGCTGCGATGCCTGCATGGTGCCACCTTTCGATATAAAAAACGCGGCGCTCCGACAAGAGCGCCGCGCGATACGGGCCATCAGATTGCAAAAGTGTAACGCTTGCAACCCCCGTATTGGTTCAATTTAGCCAACCTTAGTCAACTGGATTGAGCGCGTCGATCTGCGCAAGCCACAGACGCGAGCTAGCGTCACTCGGCATACGCCAATCGCCGCGCGGGCTGAGCGTCACCGAGCCCACCTTGGGACCATCGGGCAGGCAGCTGCGCTTAAACTGCTGGGCAAAGAAGCGACGGTAGAACGTACGTAGCCACGTGTGGACGGTCTTGGCGTCGTAGACGCCCTCGAAGCTCTTGAGCGCCATGCGGTAGATCTTGCCCGGCTCAAAGCCAAAACGCAGCAGGTAGTAGAGGAAGTAGTCGTGCAACTCGTACGGGCCCACCAAATCCTCGGTCTTCTGCGCAATCTCGCCGTCGCCCGTGGGCGGCAGAAGCTCGGGGGACACCGGCGTATCGAGGATATCGAGCAAGACCTCGGCAATACGCCCGCCAAAGACATCAGCCGCATAGCGCACCAGATGGCGCACAAGCGTCTTGGGCACGCTCGCGTTGACGGCGTACATGCTCATGTGGTCGCCGTTATAGGTAGCCCAGCCGAGCGCCAGCTCCGACAGGTCGCCCGTGCCGATGACAAAGCCGCCAGCCTGGTTGGCCAAATCCATCAGAATCTGCGTACGCTCGCGGGCCTGGCTGTTCTCGTAGGTCACATCCTGCACGGTCTGATTGTGCTCAATGTCCTTAAAGTGCTGCTCCACGGCCGCGTGGATCGAAACCTCGCGGAAGCTCACGCCCAGGTCGCGGGCAAGCGACTCGGCATTGGACTTGGTGCGATGCGTCGTGCCAAAACCTGGCATGGAGACCGCCGTGATACCCGTGCGCGGCAGCCCCAGCGCATCGAAGGCACGCACGGTCACAAGCAGTGCCAGCGTGGAGTCCAAGCCACCCGAAAGGCCGATAACCGCAGCCTTGGTACCTGTGTGGGCAAGGCGGGTCTTGAGGCCAGCAGTCTGCAGATTGAGAATAGTCTCGCAGCGCTCGGCCAGATCACCGTGGTCGGCCGGCACAAAGGGCGCACGGGGGAAGACACGGTCGATGCCGAGTGCATCGCGCAGGACAGGTTCGTCCGTCAGCACGCCCTCAAACGAAAACTCAACGGTCGTGGCCTCCGGCGCATCGTCCGCGCGCGTCCACGTCGTCGAGCGGCGGCGCTCGGCAACCAGACGGTCAAGATCGACATCGGCCACCGCCATATCGCAGGTAAGAAGCTTCGTGGCGGCGAGCTTAGATCCGTTTTCGTAGACGAGGTTCTCGCCCGCAAAGACCATGTCGGTCGTGGACTCGCCCTCGCTCGCATCTGCATAGGCATAGGCACAGTACAGGCGCGCGCTCTGGTTGGATATGAGGCTGCGTCGGTAATCTGCCTTGCCGATAATCTCGTCCGAGGCCGACGGGTTGAGGATCACCGTCGCACCGGCAAGCGCCATCTCGGTCGAAGGGGGCGCCGGCACCCACAGGTCCTCGCAGACCTCAACGCCCAGCACCATATCCTCGGCACCCTCGTCACAGCAGCGGTAGACAAGCTCCGAACCCAGCGGAACCGGACCCTGACCGGCAAACTCGACCCACACAGGATCTGCGGGCGCCGGAGCAAACCAGCGGCGCTCGTAGAACTCGCCATAGTTGGGCAGATACTTCTTGGCCGTGAGGCCCAAAAGCTCGCCCGCGCAGCACACGGCGGCGCAGTTGTAGATATTCTCGGCAACCGCAACGGGAAGACCGATGGTAAAGACAATCGGCAGCTCACGAGTCTCATCGAGGATATGCACCAAAGCAGCCTCGCAGGCATGCAGCAGCGTGCGATTATGGAACAGGTCGGCCGCGGTATAGCCGCACAAGTTGAGCTCGGGCAGCACCAGCGCGCGAACGCCGCGCTCGGCAGCCTCGCGAACAGCCGCCAATGCAACCTCGACATTGTCCTCGACATCGGCAACGCGAATCTGCGGCGACGCCGCCGCCACACGCAAAAAGCCATCGTTCTTATTAGCCGAAACGCAGCATTGCCTTGTTGATCTGGACACTGGAGGCCCCTTCTACCCTGAGATTCAGTCTAACGGACGTTCACATATCTCTAACTAGCCAAAGCAACCTCCCAGTTTACTGAGAGGCCAACCTGTGCTAAGAGCATGTATTTCAATAATATCTTTAATTAAAAAGGAGAAATCGATAATCGACTTCTCCTTTAAGCGAGGCGAGTAAATTTCGAAACTAATGGCAGAATTTATCCATGTAGTCCTCAAAGTCGAACACTTCTACCACGACGCCCTCTTCCTGAAACTCTTTCAGTTGCTCCAAGAGATCTTTGTTAATAACGTCCATGCAGAAACCTCCTCTATCTAATCAATTGTAGTATATCTGCTTTCATGCAATTATCAACCAACTTGTTTAGTTGCTCCTCGTTTGCCGATAGTCCCTCTTTTTTCAAAATGTCGCGCACCTCGTTCTTAGTAATCGGCTTTTCAAACAACGAAAGCAAAGCGAACGAAAAATCATTAACCGCACACATTCTATGGGTGGCACAACTCAGCAGTACTCTTAACCCCTCTTTTGAGCGTCCGACTTCTTTCACAAACGAACTTTTAACCAATTGAAAACCATTATCGTGCATTACATAATCGGCATCGATATTTGTATTCAGCAATCCATAATGCAACAGTTCTTCTATCGCCCTTGTCAGCTCGAGGTCGCCCTGATCAAGGATAAGAGAAATGATACAATCGGCCTCCAATAAACGGGCCAACTTAAGGTATACCAACTGGGAAACAGCATAGACATGATGGTATTCAGAATTATAGAAGTAGGCAAATGGCTCAACGAGCACGACAGAGGTCTTGGAATCCAGCCAGATTCGATCAGCTGGATTTAGACTAGTTAGCCGTCGCTTTACTTTGGTCAAATGTCCCTTATACCTGACAGCGTGAATAGAATCTAGGATCCAGGTCACCTCTGAAATATGAAGCCGCTGGGGCAAGTCAATTGTGTCGCTACCGTTTATGACCTCTTGCATATAAAAATCAATATGATGCTCATCAGATAAGGATTTTGCTTCATTTAAAGTTAAACCAGTGCCTGAAACATAATCCACTTCGAGGCGCAAATCCTCATATTGGGACTTCGGCATTACAGAGACACCATACTTATCGGGATGATTCCAAACATCCGACCCCATAACGAGACCAAAATTCGTAAATCCTCTCGTGGAATATGGAACACCACATACCTGTTTTGAATAATTCAAAACATTCTCTGTATAAGCTAAGGTGTTCAGAGCCTCTTCTTTAGTTTCGGTCGGAAAGCCAATCATAAAGAATAGATGAACAGGAATACCCGCATTGAGACAATCATGGATATTGCGATCAATCCAATCAACTCTCGTGTTCTTCTTCATTAGATCAAGAACTCTTTGGTTGTATGACTCGAGGCCAAACTGAATCTGCCTACATCCACTTTGGTATATCTTGTTGAAAACGTCTGTACTTAGGGTTGGAGAGAACCTCGTTTCTCCATGCCAGAAAAACGTTTTTCCCGATGCGTTTATTTCATCCGCGAGTTGCTCCATTCTTTTGCCTTCGAATGTTTCATCCACAAAAGAGAAAACTCTCGTGCCGTATTTTTCATTTAACCGACACATTATTTCAAATACTCTCGATATAGGCATCTTTCGGTAACAACCACCGGTAGCACCGGGAATGGTGCAGAAGGCGCAATGATTAAAACACTGCCTAGAGGAATAAACCGGCAATATTAACTCAGGCATGAAGTATTTAGAAAGGGCGAAGCCATCGAAATCGGGAACTGTATCGTTGATAAATGTTTGCTCAATCCGATGGTTTTTATATATCTTTCCACCTTTAGCATGGCAAAGGTTTGGAACACAGTCGAGATTGTCATCACCAGAGTCAAGAGCCTCAAGAAGACGTGCAAGCGGCTCTTCGCCGTCATACATCATTATCGAATCAATGTATTCAAAAAAGGGATGCCATTCTTTCATGCAGTCATCTGCTAAACGAGTAATGTAATTGCCGCCCAATGAGACGTGTTTAACAGATGGACATTCTTCTTTAATCAGTTTCGCTAACGTAACTGCAGAAATTAATTGGAAACAGCCGCTCACCGAAATCCCAATAAACTCGATTTTTTCCCTCTGAATACGCTTAAGAAAGGCAGTTTCATAGAAGGAAATAAACGGATTATGCAAGGTATCCGCAAGCGATTTCATTATTTCTGGTGTCGAATAATAATCATAGGGCAGATCTATGGAGTTGAACGTGTATTTAACTCCATATGAGACGTGATTTATGATATAGAGTGCATTTCTAAAAATGTTTTCAGCATATTGTCTTTCTTTTAGATTAAAGTATCTCTTCGATCTGAAAATATCTTTTGCCTCGTCAACATTAAGTGCTGACTTTTGTATCAACTCGATTGTTAATTGAACATTCGAACTAAACGAATCCTTTGATTCCCGATACCTTTTACAGCACTCTTCGACATGTCTAAAAGATAGGAGGTCATCGTAAAATTCCACGTTTAAGTCAACAATGTCAACTTTGTATTGTTCAACCTCTTGAAGATATGACTTCAAAACAGGCAAGGCAAGATACGGCCCCACTGGACTCCATCCTGGGGGGAAATACTAAAAGCGTTTTAGGCATATCAACGTCACATCTTTCGCAAATAATTCAATTGAAACACAACTACCATCATAATTGAAAATACACCAAGTCCTGTAACGAGAATTGAGAACATCGCGATGCTCGTGAACAGCGAAACAAGGAGTGTTGAAATAACAACAGCAACCGATTGCAAAGACTCCCTAATTGAAAACAGGCTCATCGATTCAGATCCGTCTCTCGCCAAATCCTGCAGCGATGTTATGAGAAGCACATCTTGAATGGCGTTTCCGGCACCGACGATAAAAAGGAAAATAAACGATATCCCAGACGCATAGCGATAGCCAAACGCCAGATACGCACCGAGCGCAAGATACGTCACAAAACAATATGATTTAACGCAATCGGAACCACTGATTAAACGACCGTATATTGTATTTCCGAACAACAGTCCGATTGTAAGACTACTCTGAAGGAATCCGTATTGTATCGATGACGAGTCAAATTGCAATTGCGCTATAGCTGGCAAAAGAGAATTCAGAGAGCCGAATGCCACGCCACTAGAAATATCGATTAATAGGAAACCAATTGCCAAGTGCTTCGCGTTAAGATCACTAAATGCAGTCCAGTTTTTTTCATTTTTGCTTATCCCCTCTTTATCATTAACCTCGATAACCGACGGAACATCTCGCAGCAACCAGAACGACGCGGCAAAAGAAAGCGCGTCTAATGCAAGAACAGCCTCCGCCCCAAATTGAGCGACAACAAAACCGCCGGCAACTGGCCCCAGAACCATCATCAAATTCTGCAGAAACCCAAACGAATTATTAATTACGTCGCGATTGATACTATTCGTATTGGCTCTTAACAACGAGTAAAAGCAGGGCATTTCAACCGTTCGGCAAAGCGATACCGCGCACGTAATAGCAAACATACTCCATTTACTATCAACAAAAATATAGCAAACGAATAATCCCGCGCGAATTAAGTCTGCCAATCTCATGGCCTGCAGTGTCCCGATACCCATCTTCTGAGGCAGCTGCGCGAGCGCAACTGAAAACAGAGCGGGGGCAAATCTGCAGCAGACCATCAAAGCAGTTGCAGAAACATCGTGAGTTACCTCGTAAATCAGCATTGGCAAAGCAATATTCGCACACCAATTGCCTATTTCGCTTATCCCTCTAGCAATATATAGGACCCGAACCGGACGGCTAGCTCTCAATACCGTGAACATCAGGATTAACCTCGTATTTCAGGCCTCGCTCATCCCTTAATAGGAATCCATAATCAACCAAGTACCGCCTCAACACGGCATAATCAGGATAGAGCTGTGACAGCACACGATTAACCTGAAGCTCCGTATAACTTGTATTTAATTCAAAGAAAGAGACGGCCCATAGCAGCATGATTCTTTTATAGCTTTCCTTTTTTGGAATTGAAACCAGCTCGCCATTCTTGAGAAATCGTTTTTTAAAGTCTATTAGCTCATCCATTCACATCCTCCATTTCATACGCATCTAATACTAAAAATGCATACGCTTTAGGTCATCGTATTCGGCTTCTTTATTCGAACTAAACTCGAACTAATCTAAATTATTTGCTCAAACACTCTTCGAAAGCTCGTTTTTCACTCTGAGTAAAATGCCCTTCCCAGTCAGTCCACGAACAGGAAGGCAACTCACAGCGAGCGGAGTCGAAGCCCTCTACCGCCGGTCGTTCAAAATGCACGATAACCTTTTCGATATCCCCATCTGCTATCAGGTCAGAATGAACGACCTCGGTACCGTCTTCGAATGTCATATACGGGTACATCACGTAAACCACCTCGCAATCGTTAATCCAGTTTAGCATCAAGCTATTGCACCAAAGACAGCAAGCCCCCTTGATGAGTTGATGGTATCTGTTAAATGTCACGTACGATTCACATCTGGTGGGTACCCTGATGGCTACACGAAACGAAGCAGATTTACACCGGGAGGACCCCGTATGACAACCAAGTACACCGACGCGCCGCGCACACGTGTCATGACGCCGGCATCGCTCAACAACGGCGTTCACGAAAACCATTCCATCGGCCAGACCATGGCCATCGCGCCCAAAAAGGGCCTGTTTGACGACATTTCCATTCCCCAGATCATCGCCGGCGCCGCAGCTGCCGCTACGAGCGTCGCGCTTGCCTCCAAGATCGGTATCGCCGGATCGGTGATCGGTGCCGCTGTGAGCTCGGTCATCACCGTTGTGTCCTCGCAGGTCTACCGCCACTTTATCTCTGCCAGCGCCGAAGCCCTCAAAGGTACGCACGCCACCGTCGACTACCCCGCCGGCGCCTATGAACCCGTTGAATTAAATGCCGAGGAGCACTTAGGCGGCGCCGCGACTACCCAGGAGATGCGCCAGATTGCAGGGCGCGCGACCACGGCGCGCGTCGCCCCCGACAGCCTGCGCGCCAAGGCGGCGGCAGAGCGCAGCCAGACGCAAAAGAAGGTCATCATCTTCTCGATCGCCATCGCCATCGTCGCGGTTATCGCCTGCACCGCTGCCATCCTTATCACCACCGCCGGCGAGGGTCTGGGTGAGCGTCCCGAGCCGATCCTTTCGTCGCGCACGACCGAGCACGACGCGGATAGCTCCGGTCAATCGCAAAGCCAGCAGGACGATCCGCAGGGCACCCCCGCATCCGCCGACTCGTCCTCGAACGCCCCCGATCAATCGCAGGGCGTCGATTCCTCTGCGAACAACAGCGGCACGCAATCCGGCACGACCGACTCAAGCCAAACGACTGACAGCTCTCAACCGAGCACGGGCGACCAGACGAGCGGCAATACGTCGGGCACGGGATCTACCGACAACAGCAGCACCAACAGCTCGAATAGCTCGAGCGGAACCGCGTCCGGCACGGCATCTGACAGCTCGAGCCAAGGCACGGCATCGGGCAACTAAGCACGTTTGCCTCTCATAGATAATCGACCTGTATAACGGGCGCGAACCGGCAACGGTCGCGCCCGTTTGCCTTGGGCGCCGAGGCGGCACGCCCCGTGCGATGGTAAGATGCTTTGGTGTGTAAAGAGGAGATTTGCCATGAGCAAGACAATAGTTAGGCCCACGCTTTCGCTGGGCAACCACATCTATCTGTATCGCCTGCTGCGCGATGCGATTGGATGCGGCAAGCAAACGTTTATGACACAGGTCGAGGAGGCGCTCGCCGTCGGCGACATGACCGCTTATGATCTGGGCTTCGAGTCCACGCGCGAGCTGCTCGAAGAGCTCGACGACTGCATTAAGCTGACCGTCTTTAAGGGCGGCCGTCTGTATGCCACCGTCATCGCCAACGAGGCCTGGGATGCCGCCCTTGCCAAGGGCGAGGACAAGCCCAAGGCAGCCAAGGGAGCCAAGCAGTCCCACAAAAAGAAAAAGCGCGGCGAGAAGGACCTCAAGGCCGTGCGTCCCAAGCACGTTAAGCGTCCCGAGCCCGAAGCCATGGTTGAAGCCGCGCCGGAACCCGAGCCCGAGACAGAGATCGAAGTCGCTATTGAGGTAACGGCAGAAGCCGAAACCGGAATCGCCGCCACGACCGATCCCGAAGTCATATCCGAGCAGGAAGCCACTGTGGAGCTCAACGAAGCGCCCAAGTCGACAACCGAAGAAGCCGCTGACCAACCCGAGACGCCTGCGTTCCAAAACAGCGATGTCTTTGGCAACGAGGCCGAGGACGACCAGTCCGACGAGCCCGCCGATCAAGGCGCTACCGAGTCGGCGCCGGAGCCCGAGACGCCGCAGCCCGCCATCTCGCTCACGGTCGTCTATGACCCCGAGAACGCCAACGCCGGCATCACCACCATGGCATCCACGCCCATCGAGGCAAAGCCGTCTATCGAGGCGGAGGACGCCCCAGAAGCCGATGCCAAAACCGAGACTGAAGACACATCCGTCTCCGTGGAACCGACAGATTCCGCAGTTAATCCGGAACCGGTGCCTGAGTCTGTACCCGTCATCGAGTCCACATCCGCACCTGTACCGGCTCCGGTCCCCGCACCCGCAGCACCGACCATCCCCGAGGACTTCCCCATCGATTTCGCAACCGAGGTCTTCTGCCCCGGCCCATTGCTACACCAGCTGTCGACCTATCTCCCCTACGGTGCCGACACGCTCGGCATCGTCGGCGAGTACTACTGGATCGCCCGCGGGCGCGGTACCATCGAGGCCGCGCGAAACCGCGCAAGCTTCCCCCTGCACTACACGCAGGCCGGCGAGCGCCACGAAGTCACCGTGCGCATCCGCCGCAACACCACCGGCGGTCTCGGAGCCACCTGGGCCATCGATAAAGTCGAAGAACCCGAGCAGTAACGACAAACGGCTCAAATCCAAATCAGGATTTGAGCCGTTTTTATTTGTTGATGTTGCGTAACCAACAGCGAGCGGGCCGCAAGTGCCCCAGGTTGCCGTAAAAGAGGAGCGACGCGTACTTCGCGCGAGCGACGGCCTGAACGGCAAGATGGGGTGCTTGCGACCCGCGCCGCGTCGAGCAGTTACGCGGTTTGGAAAACCGCGTAACGATCTAGTCGCGCGTCAGCTTACGGTGGATACGATGCGGCTGGGCTGCGTCCTCGCCCAGGCGCTCGATGCGGTTGACCTGATAAGCCTCGAAGTTGCCCTCGAACCAATACCAGTTGCCCGGATTCTCGTCGGTGCCCTCCCACGCCAGAATGTGCGTGGCGACGCGGTCCAGGAACATACGGTCGTGGCTAATGACCACCGAGCAGCCCGGGAACTCGAGCAGCGCCGCTTCGAGCGAGGACAGCGTCTCGACGTCGAGGTCGTTCGTGGGCTCGTCGAGGAGCAGCAGGTTGCCGCCCTGCTTGAGCGTGAGCGCCAAGTTCAGACGGTTGCGCTCGCCACCGGAGAGTACGCCGGCGCGCTTCTGCTGGTCCTGGCCCTTAAAGCCAAAGCTCGCCACGTACGCGCGACTCGGAACCTCGGTCTCGCCGACCATCATGTGGTCCAGGCCGTCCGAGACGACCTCCCATAGGTTCTTATCGGGGTCGATACCGGAACGGTTCTGGTCGACGTAAGAGATCTTGACGGTCTCGCCCACCTCGAGCTCACCCGAAGTCAGCGGCTCCAGACCCACAATCGTCTTGAAGAGAGTAGTCTTGCCCACGCCGTTGGGGCCGATGACGCCCACGATGCCGTTGCGCGGCAGGGTGAACGAAAGGTCATCGATGAGCACGCGACCGTCGAACTCCTTGTGCAGGTGATGGGCCTCGAGCACCTTGTTGCCCAGACGCGGGCCGACAGGGATGCGAATGTCAGTCCAGTCGAGCTTCTGGCTAGCGCGCGCCTCGGCCTCCATCTCCTCGTAGCGGGCCAGACGGGCCTTGTTCTTGGCCTGACGGGCCTTGGGCGAGCTGCGCACCCACTCGAGCTCGGCCTCCATGCGCTTGGCGAGCTTGGCGTCTCGGTTGCCCTGTGCCTCGATACGGGCGGCTTTGGTCTCCAGATAC
This sequence comes from Collinsella sp., assembly GCA_048230835.1. Taxonomy (GTDB): domain Bacteria; phylum Actinomycetota; class Coriobacteriia; order Coriobacteriales; family Coriobacteriaceae; genus Collinsella. The sequence continues at coordinate 50,682 of DBFALE010000009.1, read as the reverse complement.
GTGGAGTAGTTGCCCTTGTAGGGATAAAGGTGACCGCGGTCGACCTCGCAGATCCACTCGGCAACGTTATCCAGGAAGTAGCGATCGTGTGTGACGGCAAGCACCGCGCCCTGGTAGTTGTGCAGGAAGTGCTCGAGCCACAGGATCGACTCGGCGTCTAGGTGGTTCGTGGGCTCGTCGAGCAGCAGCAGGTCGGGAGCCTCGAGCAGCAGCTTGCACAGGGCCACGCGACGGCGCTCGCCGCCAGAGAGCACGTTGACCGGCATGTCGGAATCGGGCAGCTGCAGGGCGTCCATGGCCTGGCCGAGCTTGGAATCGATATCCCAGCCGTCGGCGGCGTCAATCTCGTCCTGGAGCTTTCCCATCTCGGCCATGAGGGCGTCCATGTCGCAGTCCGGATCGCACATCTCCTCGCCGATCTTGTTGAAGCGATCGACCTTGGCGATCATGTCGCCAAACGCCATGCGCACGTTCTCGATGACGGTCTTGTCGTCGTCAAGCGGCGGCTCCTGCTGCAGGATGCCCACGGTGTAGCTGGGGGTAAGCCTGGCATCGCCGTTGGAGACCTCCTCGATGCCGGCCATGATCTTGAGCAGGGTCGACTTGCCCATACCGTTGGGGCCCACGACGCCGATCTTGGCACCGGGGTAGAAGCTCAGGGTCACGTCGTCAAGGATTACCTTGTCGCCATGGGCCTTGCGAGCCTGATACATCTGGTAGATAAACTCCGCCATTTGTCTGTTTTATCCTTTCTACCTGTTGTTTCCCTATTCTTGATTCGCTTTAGTGGAAACGAAATGAGAAAACTGGCTCTGAAACTTAACGAAAAAGGGGCATGGTTGCCCATACCCCCTAATACTACCTGGGAAAAATCCCCCAGAACATACCATGAACTGCGTACGCTAGTTTTCCGCAACCTTAGCGAGCGGCTCGCTGCGATTTGCGCCACAGCAGATACGAGTAGACGTAGACGGCTCCGACCGAACCAAACGCCAGAACCGCAATCACCGAGGCGACAACTTCACTCGAAAGCACCGCACCTGCCACGCCCATCGCAATCAGGCCAACACCCAGCACCATAAAGCAGGCACCGCCAAAACGCTGCGTACGGCGCCAGTTCTCGGGATCGGCAAGCGCCCAAGGTGTCTTGATACCGAGCGTATAGTTCTGCTTCACACGCGGCAAGTAGTTGCCTACGCCGATGAACAGCAAACCGACAACACCGGAAATCAGCACGTTAACCGAACCGACCGCCGGCACCACGCCCCAGACCGTAAGCTCTCCCAGCCAGCTTATGGCGCACATGAACAAGGTAAAGGCGATTACGAAGCCCTGATAGAACTTGCCCGAGGTTCGATATGCCTCACCTTTGGGGTCGATGCGCGGCACCACGCAGAACATTGCGAGAAGCGCCAGAGGCAGCACGCCGAGCGCGGAGGCCATCCAGCTAGGACCCCAACCGTCAACGGCGCCGTTCGCGCCCCAATGCGTGGGAATCTGCGCAGGCAAGCTCGGCATCACCATGAGATGCGCTACGACATTGGCGACGCACAGAGCGACCAGCGCAATCCACACGCGCGACGATACCCCCGTGGGGTGAATGCCCTTGTTTTCGTTATTCATCCTTATCACCTTCCGTGTTTGTAAAGCCCATAAACCAACCGATCAAGTCCTGCATGACGGTGGTGTTTAAGCTGTATACGATGTTTTGACCATGACGTTCGTCGGTTACCAACCCGGCGTTTTTGAGCGTCGCCAAGTGATGGCTCAGCGACGGCTTACTGATATCGAAATGCTCGGCAAGCTCCCCCGCCGTGCAATTGCCCTCGCGCAGCAACTCCAAAATGCGCCGTCGCGTTGGATCGGCAAGCGCCTTAAAACCCTCTCCCGGCATAAGACCCCCTTTCATCATCTCTCATGACGCGCACACTATACTCGATGTTTAGATGTTTGTCTAATTATCTAATACAGCAGTATCTATAGAACATTCGTTCGTATTTAGCTACAATGGAAGTTGAAGCAGATGGGCCAGCTCCCTCTACCCGAGAAGGAGATGGACTATGAGTATTGACGATGTCCTGACGTTGTTATTGCTTGTAATCGCGGCTGTGGAGCTCGGCATCCACATTGGAGGTCGAATGAAATAGCCGCCCCCGCGTAATGCGAAGACGGCCACTTCTCACGCCATAAACGTGTTTCGGAGTTGGCCAACCCGCTGCAACGGGTGCCATCTGCTTCAATCTTATGCGAATCCCGATCCCATTTCAACAAGCCCAAGGGCTCAAATGGAATCGCAATAATACCTATAATGGCGATAGCTAAAACACGACCGACTCCCCATCGGAGGATATCTATGACCGAAACCACAGCCGCAGCCGCCATCGAGACACGCGACACCAAGCTCGAGATTATCATGGGCCGCGAGGCACTCGATAAGCTCGCCGATGCTACGGTGCTGGTGCTCGGCTGCGGAGGCGTGGGCTCCAATTGCTGCGAGGCACTCGCCCGCGGCGGCATCGGTCATTTCGTCATTCTGGACAAGGACATCATCGCGCCCAGCAATATCAATCGCCAGGCCATCGCCTTTCACAGCACCGTCGGCAAGCGCAAGGTTGACGTGATGGAGGCCATGATCCACGACATCAATCCCGCCGCCACCGTCATCAAGCGCACCGAATACTTGCTGAGCGACAACATCGATGATTTCTTCGCGAGCGTTTTGGAGCAGACGGACGGCAAGCTCGACTACGTCGTCGACGCCATCGACACCATCTCGGCCAAGCTCACCATTGCCAAATATGCTCAGGACCACGACATTCGTTTGGTTAGCTCCATGGGCGGGGCCAACAAGCTCCATCCCGAGTGCCTCCGCTTTGCCGACATTTTCGATACGGTACGTGACCCCATGAGCCGCATCATGCGCAAAGAATGCAAGAAGCGCGGAATCAAGAGCCTGCATGTACTGTTTAGCTGCGAGGAATCGGTTAAGACACAGCCCCGCGATCCTTCCAACATCCACGAGCGCACCGAGCTGGGAACCGCCAGCTTTATGCCGCCCATCATGGGTCAGATGATCGCCGGCGAGGTTATCCGCCAGATCAGCGGTCGCGGCATCGAGCGCGTGCGCGCCGATGGCCAGCGCCTAGACTAGCGGAGCGCACCGAGATGGAGCCCCGGTTATTTGATGCACACTGCCATCTTGATTTAATGGCCCACCCGGACGCCGTTGCCGATGAGGCAACGGCGCTGGGCTTGGGTCTATTTGATTGCGGCGTCGATCCACGCGACTTTTCGGCCGCAAACGAGCGCGCTCGTCGCCACCCGGGCATCATCGCCGGCGTTGGGCTTCACCCCTGGTGGCTCGCCGATGGCCACTGCGGTTTTGCCGAAGTCAATCTGCTTTGCGAAGTTGCTGCCCAAGAACGCTACATCGGCGAAGTCGGACTCGACTTTTCCGCGCGCTTTGCTGGAAGTGAGCCGCTACAAATACAGGCACTTAACCGGCTCTGCGATGCGCTCGTGCAGCATCCTCTTACCGGGCGCGTGATATCAATTCACGCCGTTCGTTCGGCAGGAGCCGTACTGGACGTCCTCGAATCGCATGGACTACTCATCCCAAACTCCGACTCCCCCGCTATCATCTTCCACTGGTTTAGCGGCACTTCGGACGAACTCACCCGCGCGCGTAATGCGGGCTGCTATTTTTCCGTCAACGAACGCATGCTCGCGACCAAGCGCGGTCGCGAATACGCACGACAGATTCCACTCGACCGCCTACTGCTCGAGACCGATGCGCCGGCCGAGCCAAACACAGAAACAAGCACGCAGTCGCTCATCAGGTCGCTCACAAGGACCTCAGAACGCATCACCTCGCTCAAAAACTGCAACGCAAAGCGCATCGAGTCGATAGTTTTAACAAATGCGCGCTCTGTTTTTGACCTTCGCTAACCCCTGGTGTGCAAAAAATGCCAAATATGAGTACTGCTACCGGAATGGATACATTTCTTTTAACTTTCCAACCGCCAGAATAATCTTCGATTGTCCGCTAATTAAAGCTTTTACAGTCATTCATCCTGCGTTTTCGCAAATCTTAAACCCCTCCAGACGCTCAAATCACGTCTGAAGGGGTTGATTTTGCTGCGACTAAATTAGTCACAGTACTCATATTTGGCATTTTTTGCACACCGGGTCCCGAGGAGGCGCCTGCACCTCCCCGGGACCGCTCGGCTATTCGACGATTGGTGCTCCGTGGCCCCAAGAACCTTCCATGCCGCACACGGTCGAGGCAAACCCGGCAGCAAAGTCGAGCGCGCGCTCGATGGCCTCGGCGCCATCTTCACCACGCTTGGCGGAATCGAGATAGCACATCAAAAACGAGGTAAGGAACGAGTCGCCCGCCCCCATGGTGTCCTTCATGTCCGTTACCGGTTTAGCCAGCTGGCGGTAATAACGATCGCCGTCGTAAGCAATGCAGCCCTCGGCGCCCGCCGTAGCCGACACAAAACGCGGACCCAGGCCCTTCACCCATGCCAGACGCTCGCGAATCTCATCCTCACTCGCGGCATCCGCCGCACTAAAGAAAGCGAAATCGACGTAGGGCGCAATCTGCTCGTAGTACTCGTCGGTGGAGTCGTCCGAAAAGTCAAAAGAGACCGTGACGCCCGCAGCCTTCAGCTTGGGCAGCTCGCGCTCGGTAAAGCAATAGTTGCCCGAATGAACCACATCGAACTGCTTCATGTACGAAAGGTCAAAGCGATCGAGGACATAGCGCGCATCGCCACGGATACCGCCCTCGTTGGAGCCGAGGAAGACACGGTCACCGTCAACGACGGTCACGCGAGCCGCTCCGTTCTCGCCAATCATCTGCTCGCACTTGTCAAGCTCGATACCCTCATCCTCGAGGCTTGCAATGACATGCTCGGCAGCGGCGTCATTGCCAAAAATGCCCATGTATGCAGAACGTGCGGCACCGCATTTCTTGGCATAAACGGCGAAGTTCACCGCATTGCCGCCAGGATACATGGTGTGGATATGCTCGTAGCGATCGACGACGTTGTCGCCAAATCCGAGCGCGTTAACGTTAAATGCCATGGCCTTTGCCCCTTCTAGTACTCGACAACACCCATATAGCGACGGAAATCGGGATCGTGATCAAACACCTTGCCGCGTGCAGCACGCAGCTCGCAGTTCATGGCGTAGAACAGCACCGGGTCCAGATAGGCACGGACGCTCGCCGGCACGGCTTCCATACCGTACTCCTTGGCATCGAGCACCATCAGCGTATCGGTATGCGTCTTAAGGAACGCCAGGGCGCGCTCGTCCATGGCACGGCACTCGCTGGAGCCCATCTGCAGGAAGTAAAAAACGCCATCCTGAGTAGCCTCGAAGGGGCCATGGAAGTACTCGGCAGAGTGGATGTAGCTGCAGTGCTGCCACTGCATCTCCATAAGAGAGCAGATAGCGAAACCGTAGGTCTGGCTAAAGTTGGGACCGCTGCCCAGAATGTAGAAGAACTCGTGCTCCTGGCAAAGCTTGGCAAAACGATCGCCCAGCTCGGCATTTACCTTCTCACGTGCCGGGGGAAGAATCTTATCCATCTCGGCGATACCGGCATACATATCGGCAAGATCGGCGTAGCCCTCCTGCTGATCGAGCAGCTCGGCCGCAAGCGACAGCGAAATGCCAGCGGGGACCTCGGCCTGCGGCACGCCCTCGCCCCACGGGTAGACCCACGTGGTCCACTTGCCGGAGTCGATCTTAGATCCAGCGTTGTCGGTCTGGGCGATCACCGTAGCGCCGGCAGCAAGGGCAATCTCACAGCCCTCGACGACCTCGGGAGTGTTGCCACTATGGCTACAAGCGATGACCAGGGACTTCTCGCCCAGACGACGCGGACGCATGATATCGAACTCGCGAGCCGTATAGATATACGAAGTGAAGGTGGTTGCCTCGCGCTGCAGAAGCTCATGAGCCGGGATCAAATCGATCATGGAGCCGCCGCAAGCAATCCAGTAGACGCTGTCGAACTTGCCCTTCTCGGCAATTGCCTCTTTGATCAGATCGTGTGCGTTCATATCCAGTTCCTTTCTTGTTTGGCCGCAATCAATGACGTTGGTTGCGTGGCCGATAGTTGTTTTAGTCAATCAGATATTTCTCGAATGCGGCCATGTTCTTGGCATCTGCCGCCGCCGGGTCATCGTAGTAACGACCGTCCGTGATCTCCTGGCCCAGCATGCCGTCGAAACCATGGGCGTTGAGTGTGGCAACGAAGGCGTCCATATCGTGCTTGCCATCGCCCCACACCAGATGGCCATACGGGTCACCGTCGATAAAGTGCATCTCGTGAATTGCCCCATCACCAAAGGTGGCAAACCAGTCCTCGAGCGTCTCGCCAGCAACGCCCATCGCGGTTGTATCAACCATGGGCTGTAAGTACGGGCTCGCGACCTCGTCAATCATGCGCTTCGCATCGGAAACCGTCGTCACAAGGTTGCTCTCCTCGGGACGCAGGCTTTCCATCGTAAGCACCAGACCGTGCTCGCCGGCATACTCCGCCAGAATGGACAAGTGCTCGCGGCTGCGCTTCCAGGCTTCCTCGCGGTCCTCGTCCCAGTCGCCCCAGCCCGAGTTGACGGACATACGGTCGCACCCAAGTACCTCGGCAAGCTCAATGCCGTGCTTAAAGTACGCCAGGCTGCGCTGTTCATGCAGCGGTTTGCGTGCGCAGTACTGCCAAGGATAGACAACGTTCTCGGGGCACAGAGTACGATACCTAAGCCCACGGTCTGCAGCCTTTTTCGCCAGGACCTCAGCCTCAAAGTAGCCCGTGTGGTCGAGCGTCACATGCGGCTCTGCGCACCACAGCTCAATGGACTCAAAGCCCAAACGCTGCTGCACATCAAGGAAGTAATCGAGCGACCACATGATGTAGTGGATATTCATGCCCGCAATCTGCTCGCGGCGCAGCGTCGGTTTGGATTCAGACATCTTATGCCTCCTTATTTCGATCGAACACGATTTGTCCGTCCGACATCGTCATATCAACCGCAAGATCGCGTGCGTCGCGATAATCGAGGTCAAACACATCCCGATCGAGCACGCAGATATCGGCAAGCTTGCCGACCTCGAGCGTACCCAGCTCGTCTTCGCGCATCAGATCGTACGCGCCCCCGGCAGTCCAAGCGCGCAAGAGCTCGACAAGCGTCAGCGTGTTGACCTCATTCACAGGCAGTCCGTCGGCGAAAAATCCGCCGCACGCGCTGTAGATTGACTCGCCCAGGCTCGGAATCAGCAGCGGCAAATCCGTTCCACAGCACACTGTGCATCCGGAATCTTCCATGCCGCGGCGATTCCAGCTGTGCAAAAGTCGCGTCTCGCCAATTTGTCGACGCATCATCGACAGGCAATCCTCGCGTCGGTCCAGCGTCAGAATCTGCGGATAGACCTCGCAAATTCCACCTAACTTGCCAAACTCGACAAGATCGGTCGGGTCAGAGTTCTCGAGATCGGTAATCGCATGGCGGCGAAGCATCCGTCCATGCTCGTCTCGAGGCAGCGAGGCATAGAGCGCCACGGTGCGACGAACGGCGCCATCGCCCTGGCAATGCAAGGAATATCGGAATCCGTCAGCATCAATTGCACGCAGCTCGTTCTCAATCAGATCCCACTCTGGCTCCTCGACGACCGTCTTGCCGGCAGCGCCCGCATCGGCCGAGTCCTCATAGGGTTCTATCATCTCGGCAAGCCCCGCCCATACGCCGCGATCGGTCATACGGTTGAAGCCAGAAAAACGAACGAACGGTCCCCGGAAGCGCTCTCGTGCCTCGCGGGCATATGCAAGATTTGCACCGGCACCCACCGGCTGCGACATCATAGAGACGCGAACCGTCAGCTCACCAGATTCCTCACGGCGAGCCATTTCGTCGGCAAAGCCGTAGTAGTCATCAAACGCCATCTCCTTGATGGCGGTAACGCCGCGTTCGTTAAGCATGCTCATGTAGTCCGAATACCCTGCACGCACCTCGGGCAGCGCGAGGAAATCGCTCATCATGCGCCAGATCTTCTCGGCATAGCACGCCTGGGGTGTGAAGCCGTATCGCGCACTGGCGGCAGCATTGAGAACACAGGTATCCGCGCCCGGTGTAAAGCAGACGACGGGGATATCGCCAAAACACTCGTCAAACACAGCTGCTGTATTTGCGTTCTCGGCATCCGATGCCAACGTTCCGGGTAGGTTGTGGCCAAAAGCCGCCGCGCAATCCGGACGATCTTCTTTCCATGCACGCAAGAGCGACACGGCCTCTTTGGCATCAGCGATGCCGGACAGATCAGGCCCCAACGTCCGCAGCGCCCAGCCTGTATAGAAGGTATGCACATCGATCAGGCCAGGCATGACGGTGCGGTCGCCCAGGTCAACTACCTCGTCCGCCTGGGTCAAATACGAAGCTAGCTCACACTTGGTGCCAACAGCCTCAATTCGATTGCCACGGACCGCTACGAAACCTTCAAACGGCAGGTCCCCCGTACCGGTAAAGACGCTCTTAGACGTCAGGACCGTCAAACGATCAGACATCACAACCACCTACGCCGGAAGCATGCCGGAAATGGCAGTAATGACCAAGCCAAACACGACCATGAAGATGAAGAACTTCCAAATGGTCTTCCACCATTGGCCAAACGAAATCTTAGCCACGGCAAGCCCGGCGACCGTCATACCCGCCACGGGGCTGATGGTGTTGATGGTCTGGTTGGCAAACTGGAGCGCGGTGACGGCCGCCTCGGGATTGAGGCCCATGAGCTCGGTCAGGGGGCCCATAACGGGCATGGTGAGCGCCGCCAGGCCAGAACTCGAGGGAACCAGCAAAGAGAGCAGGCCAAGGACGACATACATAAACGTGGTGTAGACGGCGGCGGGTGCACCGGCGAGCGCGGTAGCGAGCGCCTGGAGGATGGTGTCGATGATCATGCCGCCCTCGGCGATGACCAGAATACCGCGCGCGATACCGATAACGACGGCAGCGTACGCAAAGTCGGCGAGACCCTTAACGAACTCCTCTGCGATCGTCTGCTGGTCAAGGCCGCCCAGGATACCGGCAAGCAAGCCCATGCCAAGGAACACGGCGGAAATCTGATTCATGTACCAGCCCTGGGTAACAAGACCCCAGACGATAATGCCCATACCGCAAGCAAAATCGATAAGCACGAGCTTCTGACGGATCGTGAACTCTTCCTCGATGGAGGCATCGGTCACGGAAAACTCAATACGCTTGAGCTTATCGTCCTCGTACACAATGGACGACTCGGGGTTTTTCTTGACGCGCATGGCGTAGCGCATGGCCCATGCGATACCGACGGCAGTGAAGATGACCCAAGAAACGGCGCGCAGCCACAGTTGCGGATTACCCTCGATGCCAATGATGCCTTGGGCGATCAAAACATTAAACGGGTCGATGGTCGAAGCACAATATCCCAGGTTAGGACCAAGGAAGCAGATGATGAATGCCGTCATCGAGTCATAACCGATACCCATCATGATGGGAATGAAGATGGCATAGAACGGCAGGGCTTCCTCAGACATACCAAACGTAGTGCCGCAAATGGACAGCAACGTCATCGTGATGGGAATGATGAGGATGTCCTTGTTCTTGAGCTTTTTAATCACACGGCTCATGCCGGCATTCAAAGCGTTGGTCTTGGTGATGATCGCGAACGATCCGCCAATCAATAAGACGAACGCAACGACGTCGGCAGCCTCTTGGATACCCTTGGTGGGCGCTTGCAGAACCGCGAAGATATCCTGGCCCAGATTGATGGTCTCGCCGGTCTCGGAATCGGTGTAGTTCTTATCGACCTGTTCATAGGTTCCAGCAACGGCGACTTCACGCTCGCCCGCCGCTGTCGAAATCGTCTTGCGCTGATACTGACCAGAGGGAACGATCCAAGTCAGGACCGCAAAGACAACGATCAGCAAGAACATGATCGTATAGACATGCGGTAATTTGAACTTAAAACGTCTGTTTGTCTTCTTCGCCTTCGTATCTGACATAGATACCTCCAAAGAACTCAAGACTGCATCGCATCTCGCTTCAACGCTTGCACAAGCAAACGTTCTATGACGTTCCATAGATTACCAGCAGATTTTCCAGTCATCAAGATTATTTCAAACTGATTGCCGCAACACGGTTGAACGGTTGTGTGCGCACCGTGAACGGCATGGAGACGACCGGTGAGATGATCCACCAGGCGTCTCCATTCGCAATGTCCTAGATGTCAAAAACGTAGCGAGATCAAACGATCCGCTGACGACCGATGATAAACGGCCGCCGCTGCTCATCGAAAAAGAAGGCTTCCATATAAAACAAGGGTTCGCCAACGGGAACTGCCAACAGCCGAGCGACCTCGGGCGTTGCGCACGCGATCTCGAGCGTGCACGGGTCGGTAAACGCGGGCGTGCGGCCCGTCCGGTTGCGCACGAACTCAAAAATGGATTGGTTAGATAGAGGTGCCGTTGATAGATAGGCGTTGTCCTCGTAAACGTATATGTTGTTCTCAAGCATGACAGGGACGCCATCGGCAGTACGTACGCGCTCAACGCAAATCAGGTCAGTTCCAACGGGAACACCAAAGAACTGCGCTTCGGTGGAATCCGCCGGCAGTATCTTTCTCGAAATGACACGCGCCCCCGGTTCCATTCCGTTAACGCGGCATGCGTCCGAAAAACTCTGGACGTCATCCTTCTGGCGAATCTTGCGCTTGAGCTTGGGGGCATTGACAAACGTACCTTTCCCCTGTCGCTTCGTTAGATAGCCCTGCTGGACGAGCTCCTCAATAGCGCGTCGCACGGTAACGCGGCCAACTTTATAGCTCTCAGCCAATTCGAATTCGTTGGGTATCCGCATGCCTGCCTTATAGGCGCCGGAATTAATTTCGTTTTTAATGATATCGATAACCTGTTGGTACAGCGGTATCGCTGCTTTACCGTCAGTTAGCCCTTCAGTCGGTGGCATATACCCTCTCCCAGCACAATTAAGTCTAAAGCGGGCTCAAGGGCATTCAACAAGCCCTTGAGCCCGCTTTAGCATAAAGTATGCTTGTTGCCGCACCAAAATGCCGGGCATTTACTCATCAGACCCGAAAAACGCGCAACTACCGCGCTCCTAAGAAAGCGTGAGCAGCTCCGGCAGTTGGTCGATAATCTTGTCCGCGGCATCCTGGCTAAAGCCAAAGCGCTCCTCACGCTTGGCAATGACTGTCAGACCGGCTCGCTTGCCGGCAGTGATGCCGGGTACCGAGTCCTCAACGCAGCAGCAGCGGTCCGCGGGCAGCCCCAGCAGATCCAACGCATGTAGGTAGATATCGGGCTCGGGCTTGCTCTCCTTAAACTGTTCGCCGCTCACCACGTACTCAAAGGCATCCGACAGGCCGCACGCGCCAAGCACCTCCACGATGCTATTCATGGAAGATGAGCTGGCCAGCGCCACGCGTACGCCGCGACGCGGGAGCTCGCGAATCGTCTCCACAGCGCCAGGATTAATCAGGGCCTGATAATCGCGCGGGCGCTTATGTGCCCACTCGTCCCAGCGGGCAAGTGCCTCCTCGCCGGTAAAGTGCCCCTTTCCGGCGCGCTCAAACCAATCGACCAGCATATGCAAAAAGAACTGGTGTGAGGCACCGACCTGCGCGTTCAGATCTTCTTGGCTCAGGTTCAGCCCAAGCTCTTTGGCAAACGCAGCGGTCTCCCCCAGGTAGTAATACTCGGTATCGACGATGACGCCGTCCATGTCAAAGATAACGGCGTCGAACGGAAATACGGACACGGCACCCTCCCTAACAAAAGGGCGCCTGCAAGCAGACGCCCGAACCATGCACTATCGGCGATTCTAGCCCAGTAACTGATCAAGTGCCACCGCGATGCCGTCTTCGTTATTATTCGCGGTCACCATCTGAGCCACGGCCTTGACCTCATCGATGGCATTACCCATAGCAACACCGATGCCGGCCCACTCGATCATGGACTTGTCATTCTGACCATCGCCAAACGATACGACCTCGCTGGCATCAATGCCTAGCTTGGGCAGAGCGCCCCGCAGCGCACGCGCCTTATCGATACCGGGCGCCGTAAACTCAAAGTACCAGTCGGCCGTAAACATGCCCGAAAGCGTTTCGGTAAAGGGTGCATACATCTCCTCGTGATGCGCCTGCAGATAGGCCGGATCGCCCGCGGTGAGCAGCTTGTCCACCGGATGGGTATCCGCAACCTCATGAAGGCTCTCGACCTCGCGGATTTTAAGGTCGCATGCGTCTCGCTCATATTTGACAATGTTCTTCTGCGAGCCGTCGGGCAGCGTGATCATGCAGCGATACGAGTCCACGACATGCAGATCGCGGCCGAGCGAAATCATGGGGATCACGTCAAAGTTACGCAGATGGTCGAGCAAGCGATGCAACTCGTCGACCGGCATGGCCTGGTCGAACAGCACCTCGTCGGTCTGAGCATCGACCACGTGCGCACCGTTAAAGGCCACCAGCAGACCATCGTGGCTCTGAAGATCGAGCTCCTGCGCCAGGGCATGAAGGCCCCACGCGGGACGGCCCGAGGCCAAAATGAGCTTAATGCCCGACTCCTGCGCTGCGAGCAGTTTCTCACGTGTGCGCGGGCTAATGACCTTCTGGTCATTGGTGAGCGTACCGTCGATATCCATTGCGATGGCCTTGATTGCCATATATGCCTCCCTGTCATTAAGCAACCTTGTCTGAGTCATCATACAGAATGCCCGCCACGCCTCTGTTTGCAACGGGAAAAATGTCATATTGTCCCAAACATGAACGGCGCGCCTTCGACGATTGCGATGCCCGTCGAGGCGCCTCCCGATACATTCCATCCTATCCAAATAGCAAAGGGCCCGCATCCCAACGGATACGGGCCCTTGTCGGCTATGCGTTAGTTTTCGCAGCGAATCCTACTTGCGGTGAGCGCGGTAGAACTCAATGAGCGCCTGGGTCGAAGCGTCCTGCTCGGCCTTTGCGGCGTCGTCGTGGAAGGCCGGGGTAATCTGCTTGGCAAGCTGCTTGCCCAGCTCAACGCCCCACTGGTCGTAGGAGTCGATGCCCCAGACCGTGCCCTCGACAAACGTGATGTGCTCGTACAGGGCGATGAGCTCGCCGAGCGCAAACGGGGTTAGCGTGTCGCCGAAGATCGAGGTCGTCGGGCGGTTGCCCTCAAAGCAACGGGCCGGGACGATCTGCTCGGGCGTGCCCTCGGCACGAACCTCGTCGGCCGTCTTACCAAAGGCGAGCGCCTTGGTCTGGGCCAGGAAGTTGCCCAGGAACAGCTCGTGGACATCCTGGCCGCTGTCGGTTGCGGGGTTAGCAGTGTTGGCGAAGGCGATAAAGTCGGCCGGAACCACCACAGTGCCCTGGTGCAGCAGCTGATAGAAGGCATGCTGGCCGTTGGTGCCGGGCTCACCCCAGAAGATCTCACCGGTATCGGAGGTCACAGCGCTGCCGTCCCAGCGGACGTGCTTGCCGTTGGACTCCATGGTGAGCTGCTGCAGGTAGGCCGGGAAGCGGTGCAGATACTGGCAGTACGGAAGCACGGCGTGGCTCTTGGAACCGAAGAAGTTGACGTACCAGACGTTGAGCAGGCCCATCAGCGCGACGGCGTTGTTCTCGAGCGGCGTGCTGCAGAAGTACTCATCGATGGCATGGAAGCCCTCGAGGAACTGCTGGAAGCGCTCGGGGCCGAACACGACGATCAGCGACAGGCCCACGGCGGAGTCGACGGAGTAGCGGCCGCCGACCCAGCTCCAGAAGCCGAAGGCGTTGGCGGGGTCGATACCGAAGGCCTCGACCTTCTCGAGTGCGGTGGAAACGGCGACGAAGTGCTTTGCCACGGCCTCGGCGTTCTGCTCCTCGGAGCCGTCGATGGCACCCTGAGCCTTGAGCTGCTCGAGCATCCAGGTCTTGACCTCGCGAGCGTTGGTGAGGGTCTCGAGCGTGGTGAAGGTCTTGGAGACGATGATCACGAGCGTGGTCTCGGGGTCCAGACCGCGGAGCTTCTCGGCCTGGTCGTTGGGGTCGATGTTGGAGATATAGCGGCAGTCGATACCGGCGTCGGCATAGGGGCGCAGAGCCTCGTAAGCCATGACCGGGCCCAGATCGGAGCCACCGATGCCGATGGACACCAGGTGCTCGATCTTCTTACCAGTTACGCCCTTCCACTCACCGGAGCGCACGCGCTCAGCGAAGGCATACATGCGGTCGAGGACCTCGTGCACGTCGGCGACGACATCCTGGCCGTCAACGATGAGCTGGCCTTTCTCGCTTGCCGGACGGCGAAGTGCGGTGTGCAGAACAGCGCGGTCCTCGGTGGTGTTGATGTGCTCGCCGGAGAACATGGCGTCGCGGCGCTCCTCGAGCTTCACCTCGCGGGCAAGATCGCACAGCAGCTTGACGGTCTCATCGGTCACCAGGTTCTTGGACAGATCGAAGTGCAGGTCGCCGGCGTCAAAGCTCAACTTATTCACGCGGTCGGCGTCAGCAGCGAACCAGGCCTTGAGGTCGATGCCCTCGGCCTCGAGCTTCTCCTGATGGGCCTCGAGCGCCTTCCAAGCGGCGGTCGACGTAGCGTCGATAGGTGCGGCAACAGTTGCCATAAAGTCCTCCTCAGCATACGGGCGCATTCCTCCATGCGCCCGGATAATCAGATGCCCCTATTCTAACGCAGGTCAAGACCGTAATCAGCGAGCGTTGCCAATCGGCCCCCGAACGGCGACCGACCAAAAAAGGCAGGTTTATTTTGGCAGGTCAAACACTTTACCTACCATAATTTACCTGCCCCTTCCTGGCGGGCCATTATGCCGCGGCGCATACGCTGCCGAGCAGCTCGCGCAAGGGAGAGCCGATGCCCTCCAACAGCTCGGGTGCGATAATGGCAAAAACGGGAACCTCGCCGGCACCCACAACGGCGGGCACTTTTCCCTCGGAGACGATACATCCGTAGGGAACAAAGCCGTCCTCGCCGGCATCGAGCACGGCCATGCGACGAGCGAGTTCGCGCACAAAGCTCGCCGTATCGGCATCGCCGATCGCCAGGACAAAGTCCACGCCCTCATCGGTGGCCAGGGCTACGGCCTCATCGACCAAATCGTCTCCCCCGTCGCCCCCGACCAAGCCGCAACGAAAGAGTATGCGTTCGAGCAGGGCGCGATCGAGCGAGCCCAGCGCCGCCGAAACAAGCTCATCACGCGTGTGCTTGTCGCCTCCCAGCACGACCAGTGCCTTGGTGCCGCCATAGTGGGCAACCAATCGTCCGCACCAGCGAGCCACATCCCCATCCGCAACCAAGCGCGTCGGCATACCAAACCCATAGTTGACCATTGTCCCCACAACCCTTCCGTGCTTTATGGTGGTATCGATCGTTAGGCTCATGCTACGAAGCGAGCTTTTCCGAGCTGTTTCGCGCTCTTTAGGGCTGCGTTAAAATCAGATTCGATCCGACATGGCGTCCAGTTGCGACAATTAGGCGTTCAAAATCCAAGGGCCAAGACGCACGAACAGGATGAGCCAGACAAAAGACAGGCAAAACCCGCCCAGCACATCCGAAACGTAGTGCACGCCCAGATAGACACGGCTGACACCCACCGCAAGGATGACGCACGCAAGTGCAACCTCGATGGCGGCGCCGAACGGAAGGCCACACACGCCACACCGCACCAACCATATGCCATAGCCATAAAACGCCATGGCCGCCATCGAGTGGCCCGAGGGGAAGCTCAGCCCCGGTGCCTCGACAAGCCGAAATCCCTGTGGACGAGGTCGACGCACAAGGACCTTTAACAGCTGGTCGATTGCGCTGATAGCACCGACATTGAAGGCGGCCCAGACAACATGGGCCCAATTGGGCGCCCACAGCATCGCCGCGGCTAGCACACCGACGACAAACGGCAGCGACGCCAAACTCGAGGCGGCTTTCATCGCGGCCGTCAACACCGGCGACCGAAGCCTCTCGACAAGCAGCAAGTATCCCACCTCATCGATTTTTATAGCCCGTCCTTTGAGGACCTTGATCAGCAGGTAAACAAAGATCGCAAGGCACAGCACGAACAGTATCAAAAGTGCAAGATCACCCATACCTATGGTCATCCATACCCCCTCAGCGTATTTAACACATTAAGGCTACCGACCCACCGTAAGCACTCGGTAAACCGACCAAAAAAACCTGTCCCTTTTTGGTAGGTTTTGACGGTGTCCGGTCGAGCGGGTATTATCGAACAGGTATTCGATAAGAACATGTGTTTGATGAAAGGGCACGGATGGCGCACGAGCAGCACACCTACATCTGTATCGACCTCAAGACGTTTTATGCCAGCGTCGAGTGCGTCGATCGTGGGCTCGATCCGCTCACCACCAACCTGGTCGTTGCCGACGAATCGCGCGGACGCACGACCATCTGTCTCGCTATCACGCAGGCCATGAAGGACCTAGGGATTCACAATCGCTGTCGCCTGTTCGAAATACCCGATGGCATCGACTACATCAAGGCCGTACCGCGCATGCAGCACTACATGGAGGTGTCGGCGCAGATCTACGGTATCTACCTGAAATACGTCAGTCCGCAAGACGTTCACGTCTACTCAATTGACGAGTGCTTTATCGACGTGACGCCCTATCTGGACCTCTATCACACCGATGCGGAAGGGTTCGCCTGCACGCTGCGCGACGAGGTCCTCGCGCGCACCGGCATCACGGCGACGGTCGGCACCGGCCCCAACCTATTCCAGGCCAAGGTAGCGCTCGACATTACCGCCAAGCACGTACCCAGCCGCATCGGCATACTCGACGACGAGACCTTTCGCAAGGAGATCTGGCCCCATCGTCCCATCACCGATATCTGGGGCATCGGTCCCGGCGTGGCAGCCCGCCTCGAGAAATACGGCGTCTACGATCTGATGGGCGTCGCGGCGCTCGACGAAAACCTGCTTTACGACGAGCTCGGCGTCAATGCCGAATATCTCATCGACCATGCCTTCGGGCGCGAGCCGACAACCATCGCCGATATCCAAGCCTATCGCCCGCAAGCAACTTCGACCACCACAGGACAGGTGCTCTCGAAGGGTTATGCCTACGAACAGGCCTATACCGTCTTGCGCGAGATGGTCGACAACGCCGTTTTAGACTTGGTCGATAAGCACGTGGTCTGCGACAGCATCTCGCTCTTTGTGGGCTACGCGAGCGAACGCGCCGACATACGCCGCCTCGACGCCAGCGGTACAGCGCAGTATGTGGACGGATGCGGGCACCTGCGCTCGAGCACATCGAGTATCGAACCCACCGCAACCGCCGGCCCCGAGCTCGCGCCCCGTGCGCCCAAGCCCGTCCAGCGCGATGACGAACGGCGTCGCCTGGTGCGCGAAGCGCAGGCAATCGATGGCATCTTTGTGGGAGAGCATGGCGGCAAACCGCGCGGTGGCTATGCCGCACTCTTTGCGCACTCCAACGCCTCGCGAAAGCTGCCCGAGCGTACCAATTCGTTCAAGAAGATCATGGGCTATTTCGATGAGCTCTGGGCGCAGACTGTCGATCCCAAACGACCGGTCAAGCGCATCAATCTGGGATTTGGCAACCTCATGCCCGAGGAATTTGCCACCATCGATCTGTTCAGCGATATCGAGGCCGATGAGCGCGAGCGCGACCTGGCACGCGCCGTGCTGGCCGTGAAAGGCAAATACGGCAAGAACGCGCTGGTTAAGGGGCTGAGCTTTACCGCCGGCGCCACCGCGCGCGAACGCAACGATCAGGTAGGAGGACATCGTGCCTAAGTCGCAACAACAGCCGATGCGGCCACCGACACCTTTTGAACGCCTAGCGGACCCCGAGGGAAGACGTCGCTCCGCCGACCCCAGGCTCACCGCCAACGGCACCGTCCGTGCCGGCCGTGCCGCGCAGTTTATGCCCTTTGCCGCCCTCACGGGATACTACGAGCTCGTGCGTAAACAAGAGATCACCGCCGAGCCAAAATGCGAACTCACAGAAGAAAAAGCCCTCGAACTTTCGAAAAAGCTCGAGGGCCTCAAGCGCGGCGACTTGGTTCGTGTCACCTATTACGATACATACGGCTATCGCAGCCGCACCGGCATCCTCGACGAGGCGCTCCCTGCTTTCAAACTCCTCAAGCTCAAAGATATCGCCATCGACTTCGACGACATCCAGGACATCGAGCTACGCGGACGAGCCTAGACAAGGACGCGCATCCAAGGCAAGGCCTACAGCGTCATGACGTAGTAACCCGCATCTCTCACGGCAGCCTCAAGGACACCGCGATCGATCGGCCGCTTGGAGCGCACGCGCGCTGTGTGGTCCGCATACGTCACCGTTGCCCACACGCCATCCAGCGCATTGAGGGCATTGGCTACGTTCTGAGCGCAGCCGTCACAGCTCATGCCGCCGATGAGTAGCTCATCGCTATAGGGATAGTGCGATGCATCGGTATCCACCACAACAACCTTTTTGGCCTTCTTACCGCTCGCGCCATCGCTGCAGCAGCTCTTTCCGTGTGTCGAAGCGACAATGCGACGCAGTCCAAAAAACATGCCGACGGCAATGACGGCCAACACGATGAGATTCGCAGGGTTGAGCAAGTCGCTCATGCGTTCCCCTTTCAAGTAGCACTATCTAGATACCCCCATGGGGTGTCCTCATCTTAACCCAAAATCGTGTCCGTTCGGTCAATTAGTTTCCCTCTTCAAACTTTTTTGTTGACCATGGCTTACTTTCGTGTATAAGTTTTCCTAGGCTAACAACTGAGGACCCGAAAGGAGCATCGTGACTCGAACCATTGACATCCCAACATACCAAACGGCTGTCGTGCGCAACTGCTCCCCTACGCTCGCAGGTATCAAGCCGGCTTCGCTCTTTACCTATCCCGGCGTTTACGCCAACCAAAACGGAAAACCCGGCGCCGCCCATATCGAAGAGCGACGCTCTCGCCTGCTCGCCGTCATAGCCCAATGCAACCGCGAGCTCCAGCCACTCGGAATCCATATGAGCGTTTTGGTCTGGCGCCCCTGCGGAGCGCTCATCTATGTGTATCGCCCTGCGGACCTCATGCGATACCTCTCCGACCCCCGTGCCACGACGGCGCTAGCCGCCGAAGGTTACGATGTCCACAACCTGCCCGCATCCCTGGTGCATCTCGCCGCGCGCATCACGCTGGCAAGCAGCAATGCCGCAGAGAGCGCCTATGACGGCAGCGTCTGCGCGCTAGCGCGAAATAGGCACTGCGATACGGGGTGCATGTGCGAGTTCCCCCACGAAATTGGCTATTTTTTGGGCTATCCCTACGAAGATGTCCATCAGTTTATCGTCCAGCACGGCGAAAACTATAAGGTCTTTGGCGCATGGAAGGTATACACAAACGTTGAGCAGGCGCTCACGACCTTCGATTCCTATCGTGCATGCACGCAATACCTTACCTACATCTATCAACAGGGCTGCACCCTGGAACAACTTGTCCAGGCAACCCGATAGAGCATACAAAACGCGGCCGCACGCCGCGCAACCGAAAGGAAAACATATGAGCAAGATCGCAGTCGTCTACTGGAGCGGTACAGGCAACACCGAGGCCATGGCAAACTTCGTTGCCGAGGGCGCAACCGGTGCCGGCGCCGAGGCAGAGGTCATCTCCTGCGCCGACTTCTCCGCCGACAAGGCCGCCAACTATGACGCCATTGCCTTCGGCTGCCCCGCCATGGGTTCCGAGGAGCTTGAGTATGACGAGTTCCAGCCTATGTGGGACGAGGTCAAGGAGACCCTCGGTGACAAGAAGGTCGTCCTCTTTGGCTCTTATTCGTGGGCCGAGGGCGAGTGGATGGACAACTGGAAGGCCGATGCCGATGAGGCAGGCGTCAACGTCGTCGATTCCGTCATTTGCTACGATGCGCCCGATGATGAGGGCGAGACCGCTTGCAAGGCCCTCGGAGCCGAGCTCGCGTAACGAACCCAGGGCCTCCAAAAGAGCCTGCATCAAAGCGCATCCTCATCCCTACAAAAGAGCGGGGGCTGGATTCAAGTCCAGCCCCCGCTCTTTTATAACGGCAGTTACATCAACCGGCTACGAGATATTGCCCAAGAACGCCTTGGTGCGCTCGCTCTTGGGGTGGTCGAAGACCTCGCTCGGCGTACCCTCTTCCACAATGACGCCGCCGTCCATAAAGACAACGCGGTCGGCAACGTCGCGGGCAAAGCCCATCTCGTGCGTCACGACGATCATGGTCATGCCGTCGCGTGCCAGGTCGCGCATGACCCCCAACACGTCGCGGACAAGCTCGGGATCGAGCGCCGACGTGGCCTCGTCAAAGAGCATGACGTGCGGGTTCATCGACAGGGCGCGGGCGATGGCGACGCGCTGCTGCTGGCCGCCCGAAAGCTGACTCGGCATAAAGTCGATGCGCTCGGCCAGGCCGACCTTGGTCAGCTCCTCGATGGCAATCTTCTCGGCCTCTTCCTTGCTGCGCTTGAGCACCTTTTGCTGCGCAAGCATGACGTTCTTTTTGACCGACAGGTGCGGGAACAGGTTGAACTGCTGAAACACCATGCCCAGGTGCGTGCGAACTTTGTTGAGGTCGACACCCTTGGCGCACACATCCACGCCCTCAACGATAATCGAGCCGCTCGTGGGATGCTCCAGACGATTGATGCAGCGAAGCATCGTCGACTTGCCCGAGCCCGAAGGACCCAGAACTACGACGACCTCGCCCTTGTGCACATCCAGATCGATATCGCGCAGGACCACGTTATCGCCAAAGGCCTTCTGGAGGTTCTTGATGCTGACGACGACCTCGTTCGAGTTATTGGTTTCGCTCATGATAGGACCTCCTTACAGACCGGCGATGTGATCGGCGGGCGTCGCGACAACCTGTCCGGCGCTCTTGGCGGGACGCTTCTTCTTGGTCTCGGTCGTGCCCAAAAGCCTCGCCTCAAGACCGCTCACCAAGCGAGCGAGCGGCAGGGTGATGACCAGATAGAACAGGGCGGCAACCACGTACGGTGTAATGGAGCCCGTCGTGGCCACGATGGTACGGGCGTTCATGACGATCTCGACCACACCCACGGCGGCAAGCAGCGACGTATCCTTGTAAAGCAAGATAAACTCGCTGGTCAGCGTAGGCAAAACATTACGGAACGTCTGCGGAATCATGACATAGAGCAGCGTCTGGAACGCGTTCATGCCCAGCGAACGCGCAGCCTCGTTTTGGCCCTTGGGGATCGATTGAATACCGGCACGGAAGATCTCGCATAGGTACGCAGACGAGTTCATGGCCATGACGATAACGCCGAGCACGTAGTCATCAACCTTGACGCCGGCCAACGGCAGACCGAAGAACGCGATATAGATCTGCAGGAACGCCGGCGTACCGCGAATGATATTCACGTAGATGCCGGCGAGGCAGCGCAGGATGCGCGACTTGGAGATGCGCATGAGCGACAGGGCGAAACCGAAGGGAATTGCCAGCGGAAACGCCACAAGCACGATCGAAAGCGACATGAGGAAGCCCTTGAAGACGATCGGCAGGCTCTGGACCAAAATGACCGGGTTCAGGAACAGGCGCAGGAACATATTGGAGTTCCACGCCTCGACCCACGGCTGCTCCTTAAGGTCGGCCAGGAAGTTATCGAATGCCGTCACGCCCTTAATCTCGACGGAAGGAATCTTGGAGATCTTCCTGGTCGAGCCATCGACCAAAGTGCAGGTGCCGCTAAAGGCCTCATCGCCGCCCTCGACGGGGAAGGTCACGCCGTAAACCTCGACGCGGAAATAGCCGCCGGCAGGCGCCGTCTCACCAAAGTCAATCTTGAGCGTCTGGCCGTCAGCCTTGCACGTGGGCTTCATGGGCGTACGATCCATGAGGTCCTCGCCCGAGAGCATCGTCAATCGAGTGTCATCGGTACCAAACGTCGTACCGTCGACAAACGTCAAAGAAAGACCGCTCAGCTCCTCGTCGGCATCGGCCTGAACTTCCCAAGTGATGCGCGTCTCGGTGCCGCCGACCACATCGCTACCCGAACCGGTATTGGGTCGGGCGGTAATCTTTGCGGTCTCAAGCGCCTGGGCGGTCGTGGGCACGCAGGCCCCCGCGCATACCAGGGCGAGCGCCACAGCCAGGGCACAGGCCAGCTTTTGGAGCATCGAGGGCAGTGGAAAACGCTGCTCCGCGGCCCCTTTGTTCAGTCGAGACAAGGTGGCTCCTATCGTAGAAGTTGCCGGCAAAACGAGACGGAAACGCTCTCCGTCAAGAGAAGCGCAAAGGCCCTTTCCGCCAAAACGGAAAGGGCCCGCGCGCAATCAAGTAGTTATTTTACTTGATATTGTACTTAGCCATGAGGGCGTCGACGGTACCGTCGTCGGTCAGGTCCTTGATAGCCTGGTTGATGTCGTCCTTGAGCTTGGTGTTGCCCTGGTTGATGGCGATGGCGTACTCCTCGCCGGTGCTGATCTGCTTGATGGTCTGGCAGGTGTTGAACTGCTCGGCGGTCAGCTGGCTCGCAACGGAGCGGTTGGTGACTACGGCGTCGCCCTTATCGGACTGCAGGGCGCTGAAGCACTCGGTGGCGTCCTTGTAGGCGACGATCTTGGCCTTGGGGAAGTTCTCCTGGGCAAAGGCCTCGGCGGTCGAGCCAGACTGGACGATGATGGTAGCGTCGGCGTTGTTGAGCTTCTCGCTGTAGTTGTCGGCCGTGATGTCGGTGTTATCGACCTTGGTCACGATAGCCTGATCGTCCATGTAGTAGGAATCTGAGAAAGTGACTTCCTTCTCACGCTCGGGCGTGTCGGTGATAGCCGCGATGGAGACGTCATACTTGGCGCCCGAAGCGACGCCCGGAACCAGCGTGTCAAAGTCATTGTTGACATACTCGACATCCAGGCCCAGCTTGTCGCCGATAGCCTTGATGAGCTCAAGGTCAAAGCCCTGATAATCGCCGTTGTCATCCTTGTACTCAAACGGAGCGTACTCGGCAGAGGTGCCGACGGTCAGCGTACCGTCCTTGACGAGCGCGTACTCCTTGGAGCCGTCGACCTTCTCGACCTTAGCGTCGTCAGAGCTGCTGGAACCGGCATTAGAACCAGAGGTGGCGTTGGACGAGCCGCAGCCCGTCAGAGCGAGGGCGAGCGCCATAGCACCCGTGGCGGCAAATGCGCCAAGCTTCTTCAGCTTCATAATCAGTCTCCTTCCAATGACCCCACGTGATTCAGAGGTCTGCAAAAACTGAGGGTTATTATGCACCCGCTTGGAAGAATCTGCAATTAGAAAACTGATTGAAACAAACCCATAACGTGAATGGAGCGCTCCACTTTATGGCAGCCATTACTGCTGCAACGACCTTAACAGTTTGATTTCAGCCGCATAACCTGCAAGTTCGTTCGGTGTCTCCAAGATGAATGGCAATGCGCGCAAGCGGCCATTCGATACAATATTCTGCATAACCTGCATACCGCCACCAAATTCCTCGCTGCCAAGGTATCCCTTGCCGATGCACTCGTGACGATCTTTATGGGCGCCACAAGGGTTCTTCGAATCGTTGATGTGTACGGCATGCAAGCGATCGATACCCACCACGCGGTCGAACTCGTCGAGTACGCCGTCCAGATCATGGATGATGTCGTAGCCGGCATCGCTCACATGGCAGGTGTCCAAACAAACGCCCAGCTTATCGGACAGCTCTGGGCACTTGGCGGCAACGCCCTCGATAATGCACGCCAGCTCTTCAAAGCTACGGCCCACCTCGGTGCCCTTGCCTGCCATGGTCTCAAGCAATACCGTCGTCTGCTGTCCCTCAAACATCACCTGGCACAGGGTGTCGACGATCATCTGAATGCCGACGTCTGCCCCCTGTCCCACATGCGCACCGGGATGAAAATTGTAGTAGTTGCCGGGCAGTGCTTCCATGCGCCGCAGGTCCTCTGCCATAGCCTCCAAGGCGAACTCGCGCGCCCGCTCTTTGGCAGAACAGGGGTTGTAGGTATACGGGGCATGCGCCACCAGCGGTCCAAAGTCGTTTTGCGCCATAAGCTCGCGCAGAGCCGCCACGTCATCCATGTCAAGATCTTTTGCCTTGCCACCGCGCGGGTTGCGCGTAAAGAACGCAAAGGTATTGGCGCCAATGGACAGCGCCGTCTCCCCCATCGCCCGATAGCCCTTCGTCGTCGAAAGATGACACCCGATCGTCAGCATCTCCAACTCCCCCTCATCAGTTGCGGTGAAATACGGTCTATTGGTGCCCTATTTTGGCGCAAACAGACCGTATTCCACCGCAAGTTATAAAAGGGGCATCAGAGATGTGGGCCGCCAGGCACCACGGGCGCCGGCGTCATGATCCCCTACGCGTCAGCGCCAAGTCCTAGAGGGCTAGACGAATCGCATCGATGATGCGTGCGCAGCGCTGTGTGGCGGCTAGGGACATGATGGGGCTTTCGAGTTTTCCCGCCTGAATGAGCTGTGTCGCATGCGATGCCTCACCGTAAAAATCATCGACTTCAAATGGTGCATCGATTTCGAGTACTCGACCGTCGGAATACTTCACATGAGCGCGCTCGGGGCGATGGAGACGCTCGATTTCCAACGAGCCCCGCTCACAGGCAATCGTTAAGCGGCTTTCATATGTTGCTTTGCCGTCGCACGCCATATGAATGGGTATACCGCCGACGCTCATATGGATCTCGTCGGCCCAATCGACGCGGCCGCCTGATACGTCACGCCAGCGAACTTCACGGGACGAAACCTCGCACGCGCCCGAGAGCAAATCCTCAAACCAACCGACCGCATAGCAGCCCATGTCATATAGACAGCCGCCCTGCAACGGATCAAGCAGATAGCCCGAAGGAAACTCGCCGTAATCGAGCTTTTGCACGCTTTCAATCGAGACAATACGGCCAAGCTCACCCGACGCAAGCAAGTCCTTCACGCGAGTGCGCATCGGGCAAAACCGATTCTTCATCGCCTCCATAAACAGCACGCCGCGCTCACGAGAGGTGGAGGTAATCGAGAGAGCCTCTTCCTCACTCAAAACGGCCGGCTTTTCGCACAGCACGGCCTTTCCCGCGCGCAGTGCCCGACAGACCCAATGCGCATGCATGCCATGCGGAAGAGCCAAGTAGATTGCGTCGACATCGGGGTCGGCAATCAGCGCATCATAAGCCACATCGCCGCTATCGTCAGCCGTGGCATAACTGTGCGCGGCATCAATCGAAAACGCCCTGCAAAACTCCTCAACATGCGAAGGAGTGCGGCCGGCGGCAGCCACAAGCCGTGCCCCGTCCACCTCCTTGAGCGACGATACAAATCGATGCGAAATGTGTCCAGCGCCCAAAACGCCCCAACAAACCTCACGCAAATCATCACATGAATCCCGATGACCCACGACAGCCCCCTTCAGTTGCGGTGAAATAGTTCCTGTTTGGCCCCTATTCTGCCGCAAACATGAACTATTCCACCGCAAGTTATAAAAGGGTCATGAGGAGCGCGTTTTGCCGAAGGCCTTAAGCACCGCCGTCACGGGACCAGGCTGGAAACGTCGGCGCACATCGTCGAGACGCTCGGGAATATCGATGTGCTGTGGGCAGTGGCGCGCGCATTTGCCGCACTTGACGCAATTGCTCACGAGCCTGGGCTCGCTCGTGCGCACCGCACTCGCCGTAAAGTATTGCGACAGCCCCGTAAACCAGCTGTGCGCATAGCTCGCGTTGTAGGCGGCAAAGCAGCCGGGAATGTTGATACCCTTGGGGCATGACATGCAGTAGCCGCATCCCGTGCAGGGCACGCGATTCGATTTTTCAAACTCATCCAGCACGTGCGCGATCGTGTCGAGCTGGTTGGCAGTCATCGAATTCGGCAATGCGAGGTCTGCCAGTGACGAATTCTCATCCACCTGCGCGGTATCGGTCATACCAGAAAGCAACATCGTCACCTGAGGATGATTCCACACCCACGAAAGACCCCAGGCGGCAGGAGTGAGCAAATGCGGGTCACGGGCACTATCGAGCACAGCGCGGGCCCGTGGCGGCAGCTTGCCCGCTAAACGCCCGCCCAGCAGCGGCTCCATCACAAACACCGCGAGGCCTCGCTCGGCGGCGGCCATGAGCCCCGCTGTTCCCGCCTGATATCGCTCTCCAGCGTAATTGTACTGGATCTGGCAAAAGTCCCACTCATATGCATCGAGCATTGTCAGAAAGTCCGCTGCGCTGCCGTGGTACGAAAAACCAATCTGGCGAATGCGCCCCGCCGCCTTTTGACGCGCGATCCAGTCCTCGATGCCCAACGCCACCACACGTTCCCACTGGGCGGGCGAGGTAATGTTGTGCATGAGGAAATAGTCGATATGGTCGGTCCGTAGGCGGCGCAGTTGCTCGTCGAAGAACCGGTCGAAATCCTCCGCGCATTTGCACGAAGCATGCGGCAGCTTGGTTGCGAGCAAAACCTGGTCGCGCAAGCCCAGGCGCTCAAGCGACGCACCCACGCACGCCTCGTTGCCGGGATAGAGATAGGCCGTGTCCAGGTAGTTAATCCCCTGCTCCACCGCACGGGAGATGATAGCGTCGGCGGTCTTCGCATCCGGGCGTCCCGGCGCACCGGGAAACCTCATGCAGCCCAGCCCCAACGCCGAGATACGGTTGCCGCTTTTGGGGTCAACGCGGTATTGCACGGCCCCTCCCCTCCCATCGAAGCCCTGACGAGGCGAAACAAACCCGTCACGTCATCGAAACACATCGGAATCGCAATTGAGAACGTATCGTAACGCAGCAGAAATCGAGCCGTCACGGCACCGCTTTAACATCAGCAAAAAGCCCGATGAAAGGAGACGAGCGTGACCACGCGTGAGGACGCCTACCCCTACCCCGGCGAGCAATACATCCTCTCGGTCGACCGCTATCAGATCGAGGTCATGGACCATCTGGACAAGCTTCCCGCCACGGGTGCCGTCATCTTCTGCACCTTCCCCAAGGTCCGCGATGGCGTCGGATACCCCGCCCGCGTCTTTGCGGTCTGCCCCGCGGCATAAGCGCACAGCGCAATAGTTTCTTTTTTATAACAGCCGCCCCGCGCACCCACCAATCACCCTGGCAGCATACAATCCATCAGGCGCCCCTTACGCGGGCGCCTTTTACATGGGGAGATGATTCACATGCAGATCAACAAGGTCGCTTTTATCGGCAAGGGCGGCGTCGGCCTGCTCTACGGCAGCATGATTGCCAAGGCCCTCGGCAACGACGCCGTCGAATACGTCATGGATGATGCCCGTTTTGAGCGTCATGCGAACGACGCGCTCACCGTCAACGGCAAGCCCTGCGATCTCACGTCCGTCCGTGCCAGCGAGGCGACGCCCGCCGATCTGGTCATCCTGACAGTCAAGACCACCGGTCTCGACCAAGCACTCAAGACTATGGAGCGCGTCGTGGGACCCAACACGCTCATCGCCTCGCTGTGCAACGGCATTACGAGCGAGCAAAAGATTGCCGAACGCTTTGGCTGGGAGCATACCGTTCTTGGTATCTGCCAGGGCATGGACGCCGTGTTTCTCAACGGCGCGCTCACCTTTACCAATGCGGGCGAAATCCGCTTTGGCGCGGCGGCCGGCACGAACCCCGCAACCATCACCGCAATCGACGAGCTCTATACGCGCTGCGGCATCGCCCATACCGTCGAGGACGACATCGCCCACCGCATGTGGGCCAAACTCATGCTCAACGACGGCATCAACCAGACCTGCATGGCCTACGGCGGGACCTACGGAAGCGCCACGGAGCCGGGCTCCGAGCAGCGTCGCTGCTTTGTTTCCGCCATGCGCGAAACGCTTGCGGTCGCCAACGCCGAGGGCGTTGAACTGACCGAGGCAGACCTGACGCAAATGGTGCACCTCATCGAGGGAATCGACCCCGCCGGTATGCCCTCGATGGCTCAAGACCGCATCGCAAGGCGCAAAACCGAGGTTGATGAGTTCGCGGGCACCATCTGCCGCCTCGCAGCCAAACACGATATCCAGGCACCGCAAAACGAGTGGCTCTATCGGCGCATCCGCGATATCGAGAAAAGCTGGTAGCGCCGACGCGCCGCATTCAACAGCCTTAACAGCAAAACCGCCGCAAGGGAACCTTTCCCCTGCGGCGGCCTTCATCTTCGTCTATGACCGGCGGCCGATCTCACAACAGTTAGCGTTGCGACCCCGGCACCTCGTCCTCATCGTCGCGGCAAAGAACCACGCCTGCGCTTCCCAGCAGCGTGGCCGCGATCAGCGCGCCGACCACGATAGGAGCAGCCCCGCATGTCCCCTGCATGCCCGCGACGAGCGCGGCCGTGGGACCAAGGCAGCCAAGCATCAACGCGACGGCGGCAACGGCAATATCTCGAGCATTCACAAGACCACTTCCTCCAAGAGAAAGACCTTATTTCTCAAGAACCAGTGTGCCCCGCATCCATACGCCCAGCGTACCGCCACGGTAAGGGCTCTGTTAACTCAAACGCATACATAGAACGGACGTCCTTACGTTGCCCTAAAGCTCGGTAAAGACGCCCGTCCGCCAAATATCCGTGATGCAGAAAAATTACCAACCGGTGTAGTAATCGGTGGTTCCGGCAGCGCAGCCGGAGTCATAGACCTTGCAATCACCCTTGGAGCCCGTAAAGGTCGAGCCCTGGGCCATATCGCCCGCGGCAACAACGTAATAGCCGTCGGAATCGCGCCAGAAGCCCTCAGAATCCTGAGTCCATTCGCCCGTGCGATAGTGATAAAGCACATTGCTGCTGTAATAGGTCTCGCGGCGCCCGTTGTAGTTATTGACACCCGCAGAGCGCGTCAGGCCCGATTCGTTCGCGTAGGACGCGGCAGACGCGTAGGACGGAGTGAAACCGGCGTTGTAGTACGAAGCCTGGGTGGCCTCGGCAGCCTCCGCCTCGGCGGCAGCCTCGAGCGCTTCGCGCTTGGCATCCTCAAGCGCAGCGCGCAGCTCATCGAGCTCGGTCGACTTGGCGTCGACCTCCCCCATCGTCAACAGGCTACCCGCACCGTCGATGCAACCCTGCAGCACAGCACGCTCGTCATCGGTAGCATAGTCGCCATACATATTCATAATGATCTGAGCGCGCATCTCAAGGGAATCGCGCTTGGCCTCCATCGAGGCGTTCCACTCCTGCATGGAACCATAACCATCGCCGCGATAGTCAACGGGCTGCACCAGCGTCGCCTCGGACGGCGTAGGTCCAACCGTATCGGATAGTGTTGCCGCGTGGGCATCGGTTGCACCGGCGCCCGCCAAAAGTGCCACGGTCAGAGCGGCGGAAAGGGCGGCGGCTTTCGGTTTTCGTGAATCGATCCTCATGTAGCTAGAAACCTCCGTAGTGCGTTTTTGCTGCGTTTGAGCTGCGTGTGATTCGATCGCGCTGCATAGTACCCCGAGCAAATCGCGACCTGCGGTTTTACTCAAAAGGCGCACGTCAATTGCGTAAAACTCACATCCTCTTAACAGGAGTTTTCCACATCTCGATTGCATAAAGCATGCCAAAAACCCTGTTTTTGCACCCGCTCTATGCAAAAAAGGCGCCTGTGCAACCATTGTTCGCACAGGCGCCTTGAGCAGGCATTTTATGCAGTTATACCTATCGAGTCGCAAGGGGTCCTTGCACAAGTCGCCTTACTCGTCCAGCGCGGCGAAGGCCTGCTTCAGATCCCAAATGATATCCTCGGCGTTCTCGGTACCGATGGAAAGACGGATCGTGGAGGGCGTGATGTTCTGCTCGGCGAGCTCCTCGGCAGAGAGCTGGGAGTGCGTAGTGGTAGCCGGGTGCACGACGAGCGACTTGACGTCGGCCACGTTGGCGAGCAGCGAGAACACCTGCAGATGGTCGATGAACTTCCAAGCTGCCTCCTGGCCACCCTTAATCTCAAAGGTAAAGATCGAGGCACCGCCGTTGGGGAAGTACTTCTGATAGAGTTCGTGATCGGGGTGCTCAGACAGGCTCGGGTGGTTCACCTTGGCGACATGGCTATCACCAGCCAGGAACTCAACGACCTTCTTGGTGTTCTCGACATGACGGTCAACGCGCAGCGACAGAGTCTCGGTGCCCTGGAGCAGGATCCAAGCGTTGAACGGGCTGATGCAGGCGCCCTCGTCACGCAGCAGGATGGCGCGGACATAGGTTGCGAAGGCGGCGGGACCGGCAGCCTCGGCAAACGAGACGCCATGGTAGGAGGGGTTGGGCTCGGCGATCTGCTCATACTTGCCGCTCGCCTTCCAATCGAAGTTACCGCCGTCGACGATCACACCGCCCAGCGAGGTGCCGTGGCCGCCGATGAACTTGGTTGCGGAGTGGACGACGATGTTGGCACCATGCTCCAGCGGACGGAACAGATACGGGGTGCCGAAGGTGTTGTCGACGACAACCGGTAAACCGTGCTTCTTGGCGATCTCGGAGATGGCGTCGATATTGGGGATGTCAGAATTGGGGTTGCCGAGCGTCTCGAGGTAGATGACCGTGGTGTTGTCCTTGATGGCGCCCTCGACCTCGTCCAGGTTGTGGGCATCGACGAAGGTGGTCTCGACGCCAAACTGGGAGAGCGTATGCTCCAGCAGGTTGTAGGAGCCACCGTAGATGGTCTTCTGAGCCACCACGTGGTCACCGGCCTGGGCAAGAGCCTGCAGGGTATAGGTGATGGCAGCAGCACCGGAGGCGACGGCAAGACCTGCCACACCACCCTCGAGTGCGGCGATACGGTCCTCGAAGACGCCCTGGGTGGAGTTGGTCAGACGGCCGTAGATGTTACCGGCGTCGGCAAGACCAAAGCGATCGGCGGCGTGCTGGGAGTTGCGGAACACATAGCTCGTGGTCTGGTAGATAGGCACGGCGCGGGAGTCGGATGCGGGATCGGCGCTCTCCTGGCCAACGTGAAGCTGCAGGGTATCGAAACCAAAGGTGTGCTCGGGGTTGTTGATGAACTGGCTCATGATGATCTCCTTGATCGAACAAAAGTTAATTAATTAGAGAGAAGTAAGTCGCTGTCTCCTGATCACGCCGACGGGCGCAAACAGGAGCCCGGCATTCGTCTTGGTAAGCAATTCATATGCGGGCCTCCTTTCGCATCCCGGTTCCGTGGTCGGTTTAATTACCTACCGCCTTTGTGTGTTTTGAATAGTACGAGCATTGTTTCCCTCGGTCAATCACTTAAAAGCGCTAACCTGTTATCGGTTTTATAGATAACGCTCGAAAGGACGGCGCCGATGACCCTCCAGCAGCTTCGTTTCCTGATCGCCGTAGCAGAGTCCGGCTCAATCAATGCCGCAGCCCAGCGCCTCTATACCGCTCAGTCCAACATCTCAAACGCCGTCAAAAGCCTGGAACAGGAGCTCCACCTGGAGATCTTTACGCGCTCCAGCCGCGGCGTCACGCTCACCAACGACGGCACCGAGCTTTTGGGCTATGCGCGCCAGGTCGTAGAGCAGGCCGACATGCTCGAGGCGCGCTACGAGGACGGCGGCACTCCGCAAGCCCGCCTCGCCATCTCCGCCCAGCACTACGCCTTTTCGGTCGAGGCCTTTGTCAACGTGGTCGAGCGCTGCCGCGACAGCAAGTTCGAGTTCATCATGCGCGAGACCACCACATCGCAGATCATCGATGACGTCCGCGCGTTTCGCAGCGACATCGGCATCCTCTATCTGGACGACTTTAACGTCCGCGTTCTGCAGAAGGCTTTTGCCGATGCGCGCGCGAGCTTCCATCCCCTATTCGACGCGACGGTCCACGTCTTCGTTAGCGAGCGCCACCCGCTTGCCCGCCGCCCGCAGCTGTCCCTTGCCGACCTCACACCATATACGCGCTACAGCTTTGAGCAGGGAACCTCGAACTCCTTCTATTACGCCGAGGAACCTTTTAGCTATATCCCTTGCGACCGCAACATACGAATCTCGGACCGTGGAACACTTACCAACTTACTTATCACGTCGAACGGTTACACCCTGTCGACCGGTGTCCTCTCCAATGAAATGCAATGGGGTATGGCATCGATCCCGTTAGCAGACGCCCCGACGATGCACGTAGGCTATATCATGCACGACGAGCGCAAGCCCTCTCCCCTCTTGCAGCAATACCTCGACGAGCTCAACCGCATCATCCATGCCAACTAACTGTCGGAAGACGGGGTAGAAATCGTAGATTGCTAGCCCCCGGCGGGCATGGCGCTACAATGGTCACTCACACGAAACGTACCCAACGAAAGGAACCATGTGAAGGTCATCATCTATACCGACGGCTCGGCCCGATCAAATCCGGGACGCGGCGGCTACGGCGCCGTACTCAAATACACCAACCCCGCCGGCAAGACCTTCACCTCCGAGCTTTCACGCGGCTACGCCAAGACCACCAACAACCGCATGGAACTCATGGCGGTCATCGTGGCGCTCGAGGCGCTCAACCGCCCCTGCGAGGTCGAGGTCCATTCCGATTCGCAGTACGTCGTCAACGCCTTTAACAAGCACTGGATCGACGGCTGGAAAAAGCGCGGATGGAAAACCGCCAACAAGCAGCCCGTCAAGAACCGCGACCTGTGGGAGCGCCTACTCACCGTCAAAAGCAAGCACAAGGTTGAGTTCATCTGGGTTAAGGGTCACGCCGGTCACGAGCTCAACGAGCGCTGCGATGAACTCGCCACCACGGCGGCCGACGGCAGTAACCTCGATATCGACACCGGCTTTAACGAGAGCGACCTGTAATAGCGTTTTCGCGCAGCTTTATATCCCCACGCGCTACACTCATCCTGTAGGCCAAACAACGCAAGGGGGACACATGCTGCGTATCGCAACCATCGGCACATCCATGATCACCGACGACTTTATCCAGGTCGTCAATGCCAACGACCAGGCCGTATTCGTAGGCACGCTCTCGCGCAATGCCGAGCACGGCGCCGCCTTTACTGCCGAGCACGGCGGCGAACGCAACTTCACCGCACTCGACGAGCTCGCGTCCGCCAACGACGTCGATGCCGTCTACATCGGCAGTCCCAATGCACTCCATCACGAACAGGCGCTCGCCTGCATCGCCAGTGGCAAGCACGTCATCGTCGAGAAACCCTTCTGCGCCACCGAAGCGCAGGCGCTGGAAGTCTTCCGCGCTGCCGAGGCAGCAGGTGTCGTGGCCCTCGAGGCCATGCGTCCCCTCCACGATCCCGCCTTCCACGCCATCGAGGACGCCCTGGGCGAGATCGCCCCCATCCGCCGCGCCTCATTGCGCTTTGGCAAGTATTCCTCGCGCTACAACGAGATTCTCGCGGGACGCGCCACCAATATCTTCGACTGCAATATGGCATCGGGTTCCCTCATGGACATTGGCGTCTACGCCGTCGAGCCCATGGTCGAGATTTTCGGCATGCCTTCCGGCCTTACGAGCATGACTACTCTGCTCGACCCCACC
Source organism: Collinsella sp. (assembly GCA_048230835.1). Taxonomy (GTDB): domain Bacteria; phylum Actinomycetota; class Coriobacteriia; order Coriobacteriales; family Coriobacteriaceae; genus Collinsella. Next base: position 17,233 of record DBFALE010000009.1, on the reverse strand, counting down.
ACGCGACAGCTCACGCACGGCCCCATCGACGGCTGCGGTTCCATCCTCGCCAGCTATGGCGAAGGCCGCATCTCCGTCGAGCTCGCGCACTCCAAAATTACGAATGACCTGCTGCCCTCGCAGATCGAAGGCGAGCGTGGCACTATCCAGATCGACCATCTGTCCACGCCCCGCAACGTCCGCATCGACTATCGCGGCGACGTCGTACGCGGCTCGGCGACCGAGGCACCGCGCGAACAGGGCGAGAACGGCCGCGTGCTCGACCTGCCCAAATCGAGCAACACTATGGAATACGAACTCGCTGACTTTATCACCGCCATCGGCGGCATCGATAACGTTAAGGAAGAGATTTGGGAGACCCCGGCGGGACGCCACGAGCTTGGCCACTACCGCGATGTCACACTCGTCTCACTGCGCATCATGGATGCCGTGCGCCAGCAGGCCGGCATAACCTTCCCGGCCGACGCAGGCAAGCAGGCATAGCTATGGGCCTCTTCGATACGTTCTTCTCCAGCGTCACCGGCGGCAGTCGAGAGCCTCAAAAACCATCAAACGTCGAGCTCGAGCTGCGCCGCAGGCTTACTGTGCTCACAAGCGACGGGGCCACTCAAGACACTCCCCTGCGCTATTTCCTGCGCTGGGCGGGGCAAGTCCAAGGCGTTGGCTTTCGCTTTACCAACGCCAACCTCGCGCAGGCACGCTCCCTCACCGGCTGGGTGCGTAATATGGAAGACGGCTCAGTCGAGATGGAGATACAGGGAGCTCCGGCAAACGTCCTATCTCATCTCGAGGCGCTTCATGCCTCCTACGAGCGCATGGGAACACGTTTTCGCCTCGTAGACGCCCAGGCCCGAGCCCCACTTGCCAATGAAGACGGTTTCACGCCTCGTTATTAGTATTGTGTGCTAAATACGGTATCATTTACCTACGACCGTTGACAGAAAAGAGGCGAGGCGCATGGCGGTGCAAAGAAGGAATACCAGGCAGCGAAAGCTGGTTCTTGACGCCGTGCGCCAAAGCTATAACCATCCCACCGCCGACGAAATCTACAACGTCGTGCGCGCGCAGGATGACAAAATCAGCCGCGGTACGGTCTACCGCAACCTCAATCTCTTGGCCGACGCCGGCGAGATTCTCTCCATCAAGACGCCGGGCGGAAGTCGTTTCGATCGCACCATCGAGCCGCACGCACATATCATCTGCACCTCGTGCAGCCGCGTCATCGACGTACCGCCCCCCTTCGATGCCCAGCTCGACGCCAAGGCGTCCGAGCAAATCGGCTGGCACGTCACGTCGCACTACACCATCTTCGAGGGTCTCTGCCCCGACTGCCGGTAGATGTTTGGGACATGCCTACTCGGCAAGCAGGCGACGCAGTTCTTCTTCGACCGTGTGCGCGTAGCGGACGCGGTCGTTGATGCCACGCATAGAGGGATTGCAGCTCTCCATTAGATAAGGATGGCCCACTACGTTGAGCATGTCGCGATCGTTCTCATTGTCGCCAAATGCCATCATCTCATCGGGCGAAATCCCCAGGACACGACCGTAATCGACAAGCGCGGAGCCCTTGCCCGAACCGAAACCGATAAGGTCCGTCCATGCGGTTCCTGACGTCATCACATCGACACGGTCGCCAAAGAGGCGCTCGAAATACTCCCGGGCCGCTGGATAATCCACCTCGGGCGTCTGGAAGCCAATCTTAATGACATCCTCGTCGATGTCCTCGGGACGGTCGACCACCGCCACATCGCAGTGGACCACATAGCGCAAATGGTCGACGAACGCATCGTTGCCGCTCATGGTGTAGATGTGCCCCTCACACGAAAGGGTCATGTCGGTATGGGGATACGCAACCACGGTATTCGCGATAACCATAGCAAGGCTACGCTCCATGGAACGCTTGACGACGGCACGCCCCTCGCTCATCACCAGGGTTCCGTTTTCGCATACATAGGCGAGCTCATCGGCCACCGGGGCAAACAGGTAGCGCAAGCTCGCATATTGACGGCCACTCGCCGGCATAAACACGATACCACGACGATGCAGCTCATCGATAAGCTCAAAGGCCTCGGAACGCAGCTCGCGCTCCCCCGGATGCAGCAACGTGCCGTCCAAATCGCATGCAATCAGTTTGATTCCCTCAAGACCCATATGCTTCCCCCAAAGCCTCATATCAACAGCAAGACGGACCTTGATCGGTCGCCCCTCAAAGCCCGTCTTGCGCATACGCGCGCTTAGCCGCGCGCCTTTTTTACGATGGTAAAGTCGGGAGCCATGCTCACGACGACCTCCGCCGCACTCGACGCAAAGCGCCGGTCCGCATCGAGTTCACGGGTAACCAGCGAGAGCCGAACACCCTCGACACCCCGGAGCATGCGGCCCAAAACAGGCTGCACCGGCGTATACATGCGCACAGTATGCTCGTCCGAGTCGCCCCGGAAGAGCGGCGCATGCATGTTGCCGATCTCCCAGCACGAATGCGCGAGCGCAATCGGGTCCATGCGGTCAACTTCGACCAAATAAACCTCGGCGCTGCGCAGGCGCACGACAACCGCCACGGGCACCATGCCCGAACGGTCGATGGCGAGCACGTCGCCGTCGGCAAGACGGCTGCCGTCGGCAGTATCCAGCCGAACATCGACCGTACGCCCCAGCTCCGTCACGCCCACAAACGCACACACATCAGCCTGGTCCCAATCGAGCAGTAGCCCGTCAACTTCAAAGACGCCGCCCAACTTCCGGCGAAGCAGAAGTTCATAGGACGGATCGTTGAGATTTCCCAAGCATGTCGTCGAAACCAAGCGTTCAGGCATACTCTAGCCCTCGACCTCGACGAGCTCGATATCAAAGTTGAGATCCTTGCCGGCCAGCTCGTGGTTGGCGTCGAGCGTCACGGCCTCAGGCGTCACGTCAATGACGACGGCGGGGACGGGCATACCGCTCGGCGTGGACAGGAAGAGCTTCATGCCCTTCTCGATCTGCTCGATGTTGGGAACCTGCTCGGCCGGGAAGGTCAGAACCATCTCGGGATTGTGCTCGCCGTAGGCATCGGCGGCAGGAATGTGCACGGTCTTCTTCTCGCCCACCTGCATGTCGACAACAGCGGCGTCGAAGCCCTTGATCATCTGGCCGGCGCCACAGGTGAACTCCAGCGGCTCGCCGCGATCGTAGGAGCTATCGAACTGCGTGCCGTCGTCGAGCGTGCCGCGATAATGAGTCTTGACCTTCTTGCCCTGGTTGGACATGGAAACCTCCGTGATAAGGGCGGCGCACAACGTGGGCCGCCATGAACATATGGCGCTAACTATACCCTAGTCATACAATTCAAAGACAGTTTGCAAAGAAACGCTGCAACCGGAGGAACCATGGCATATCCCGTATTTGACCTACACTGCGACACCGCCGACCGCATCGGCTGGGCCACGCTCGATCTCGACCTGCGCTTTACCGCCGGCACCGACGGTTATTTCCCCGGCGACGAAACGCATCCGCAAGATTTCGACCTCATCGAGGGCAACGCCTGTGCCATCTCGCTCGCAAAGATCGGCAACACGCCGTGGGCACAGTGCTTCGCCACGTTTGTCCCCGACGAGATCCCCACCGCCCACGCCGCGCGCTTCCAGGCACAGATCATGGCGCACATGAGCGGCCAGGCCATGCTCAACCACGACCGCATGGTCAACGTACGCAGCGCCGCAGACATTCGCCCCGCGCTCAAGGACGGTAAGGTCGCTTGCATCCACACCATCGAAAACGCCACGTTCTTTGCCGAGGACCCCGCACTGATCGAGGTGCTCAAGAGCTTGGGCGTGCTTATGTCGTCACTCAGTTGGAACGCGCAGGGACCGCTCGCGAGCGGACACGATACCCACGCCGGCCTCACCGCCGCCGGCATCGAGGCACTTACGCAGATGGAGCACGCCGGAATGGTACTCGACGTCTCCCACCTCAACGATGAGTGCTTTGACGAGGTTGTCGCCCACGCCACGCGCCCCTTCGTCGCCAGCCACTCCAACTCCCGTGCGGTTTGCGGCGTCAAGCGCAACCTCACCGACGACCAGTTCCGCACCATTCGCGACATGGGCGGCATCGTCGGCCTCAACTACTGCAGCGAGTTCCTATCCAACGACGCAACCGACAAGACCGCCGCAGACGTCACCTTCGACCAGCTGGCGGCACATATCGAGCACTGGCTCGACCTGGGCGGCGAGGACGTCATCGCGCTCGGCGGCGACTGGGACGGTGCCACGGTGCCCGCTTTCCTCTCCGATGCCAGCATGATGCCCGAGTTCCAGAACATGCTTTCCAAGCATTTTGGCAAGACCGTGATGCAGAAGCTCTGTAGCGACAACGCGCTTGCCTTCTTTGAGCGTTATTAATTTCACATCCCTTGAGCGGGCCGGCATGCCGAACGGTCGACATGCCGGCCCGTCCCCAATCTGAAGGACCGCTTTTGACGCAGCAATTTACGATTTCCATATCCCGACCGGATGGGACGCCCATCTCCGTCGTCGTTACCAAAAAGCGCGTCAAAAACTTCAACCTACGCGTCACATCAAGCGGTGAGGTCCACGCCAGCGCACCGCTCGGCGCCAGCCGCGAGCGCATCGAGGCATTTGTGAAGCGCAACAGCACCTGGATTGTCAGCCGACTTGCCAAGCGCGAGCAACATCAGGCGACGGCGCGAGAGCCGCTCAGCACCTCGTCCGTCATTGCACTTTGGGGCAAGCCCATCACGGTACAGGATGCACTCGATCACAACTTTGCATCACCCGCGCCGCGGCCCAAGCAGGCCACCTTCGCAAGCTTTATGGGTACCGACGAATCGGACGAAGGCCCACAGGCCAAGCGGCGCGCAATCCTCGACGGCCTAACGTCCGACGAGCTCCAAGCCCACATCAGCCAGCTTTATACGACTGAGGTCACCGCAGCGCTACGCGACATCGTGCACGCATACGAAATCACAATGAGTGTCGCCGTTTCCCGCGTCTCCGTGCGCAGCATGAAAACGCGCTGGGGATCATGCACGCCCAAGACCGGAGCCATTCGCATCGCACGCGAACTTGCCGCTTATCCCATCGAGTGTCTCGACATGGTTGTCGCCCACGAGCTCGTCCACTTGCTCGAGCCAAGCCACAATCAGCGGTTTCACGCCCTGCTCGACAGGTACTGCCCCAACAATAGAGCGCTGTCGCAGCGGCTCAAGCAGCCACCCATAGAGACGTATTAGAACCGGTTAGCGCACGCGCTCGATCTCGACGCCGCAGCTTGCCAGGGGAAGACCGACGGGCGCCCAAGGCTTATCGAGCTTAACACGCACGCCAAGCAGCAAGGGGTAACGACGCAGCAGCATCTGGGCCACACCCTCGGCTGCCGCCTCGATGAGTTTAAACGTATGCTCGCGCAGATAGCCATCGACATCGTGGCACACCGAGCCGTAGTCAATCGAGGCGTCCAGGTTATCGTGCTCCCCCGCTGCACGCAGGTCGGCATAGAGCACCAAGGACACGATGAACTTCTGGCCCAGCGCGTTCTCTTCGGGATACACGCCGTGGTTGGCAAAGACCTCGAGACCGTCGATAGTAATGCGATCGGCATGGCGCAGATCGTCATAGCTCACGTGGGGCACCGCCGTTGCGGTGGATATTTCGCCCCTTCCACGGCGTGCGAGCTCGGCACCTTCAGTCTTGGTTGCATTCTCGGGCAGTTTTTTGTTACTCATCGCGATCGTCTCCTTCGTTTAGAACCCCGACCGCGCAAACTAACTACACGCGAATCGACAGGTTCTTTTTATCATCGCTCCAGTTGCAAGCATTGCGCGCGGGGCATGCAAAGCAGGCGCGCGACGCTTTGTCGGCTGCATAGAGCAGACGCTCAAGCGGTTGGCTGTTCACGCGCAGCTTTCGATGGCCCAGAATGGCCGTCTTAATGGCTGCGGCATCGGCCGGCTCAAACGCCACATCATCGGGCATGCCGCCGAGAATCGCATCAGCGACGCGTTCGCTTGCAACATCATGGGATATACCCGATTCATACTGTTCATCTTTGCCGATATCGTGAAGAAGTGCCGTGGCGTAGATGACCTCGCGGTCAAATTCGAGCTGTTCCTCGAGATTCTTGATCCACATAATGCGAGCGACATCGAGCAGATGGTCAATACCGTGGCGGCAGAAGATGCGCCCCGATTCCAACTGTGCAATGTTGCCCAGGTGCCGCCGGAACAGCCCGTTGGCACAAATGTAATCAATACGAGGCATGGCACCAAAGGGGGCCAGGCCCGAAGCCATAAAGCCGCGACGCGACGTCCCCTCGTCGGTCTTCGATGTAAAGTCGTTGACGACCCTCATGCTAACGGCCCAGCATCCTAAAGAACCGCTCCTCGAGCGCGGGATCGGTCTCAAAGACGCCGCGGCGAGCGAGCGTCACGGTCTTGGTGCCGGGCTTTTGCACGCCGCGCATGGTCATGCACATATGCTCAGCTTCCATGAGCACAATCGCTCCCTGGGGAGCGAGATAATCCATGAGGGCGTCGGCAACCTGCGCACACAGCTGCTCCTGCAGCTGCAGACGGCGGGCATAAACCTCAACCGTGCGAGCAAGCTTAGAGAGCCCTGCGACACGGCCGTTGGGGATATAGCCAATGGTAGCCTTGCCATAAAACGGCAGCAGATGATGTTCGCACAGCGAGTAGAACGTGATGTCGCGCTCGATAACCAAATCGTTCGAAGCGACGGCAAACGTTTTGGACAGGTGCTCCTCGGCACTCTGGTCCATACCGCCGGCGATTTCGCCATACATACGGGCAACGCGCGCCGGGGTCTCCAGCAGGCCCTCCCGAGTTGGGTCCTCGCCTATGCCCTCAAGCAACAGCTTAATGGCGGCCTCGACTTTTTCCTGATCGACCATCTGGGCCTCACTTTTCCGATTTTGCGTTCGCGCTATGGTACCACGCCCTCCGGCATCGGCCACAAGCTACATAGTATGGGTCGAATAGACCGGATCATCACGCCAAAGTTCAACTGCATCACAAAGCGCAACGCCCTCGCGCTCAGCACGGGCGCGCGTAGCGTTCATGTCGATCACGCGCTGATTGCTCGAGCCCCTAAAGCGCAACGAGATATCGTACAGATCCTGAACGAACGGGCCGTCCACCAACATGTCGAGGCAGGCCAGGATACGGTCCGTCACCTCGGTATGATGACGGCCACCCGGCATAAGCTCCTCGAGCACGTCACCGGTAAAGCACCAAATGGTCTTGCCCGACCCCGCAGGATAGGCCGCACGCACGCGCTCGATAAAGTCAATAAGCCCCGCCTGATTCTCGGGCTCCATAGGCTCGCCACCCAGAATCGTCAGGCCATCGATAAAGGGATGATCGAGACTCTCGATAATCTTATCCTCGACGGCGCGATCGAACGGCTCGCCAGCGGCAAAGTCCCACGCGACAGAGTTAAAACAATTCTTGCACCCACGACGGCACCCGCTCACAAACAGAGAAGTACGAACGCCTTCTCCATCAGCAATGTCGAAATACTTAATGTTCGCGTAGTTCATAGGTAACTCTCCCGGGAGGCCGGGACATATCATCCCGTCCTCAAACATTCTCGGCCTTCGGCCTGCGAAACTGCGGGCGGGACGATATGTCCCGGCCTCATGCAAAGGGTAACTCAATGAACGAAGCGAACATCGAGCATAGGGTTCGAGGTCCAATAAAAACTGGGTTGCGGCTCAACCGCCATCGCAAGTAAATCGCAGCTGCAGCTCAAATTATTTCCGCTAAGAACTTCGAGGAGTGAGCAGACCGCGCGCTGTATCTCAGCTACGTTAACTTGGCTGAACCGAGAGGGCCGCTTGGGCTTTTGCTCGATATGAGTTCCGCACGCAAAGAAGGCCACTTAATGTGGCCTTCGTCTTGCGCAGGACTGTCCGAAATAGCGAGCAAAAGCCCAAGCGGCCCTCTCGGTTCAGCCCCGGAGCGGTATTAGAGATGCAGCACGCGGTCGCGGATCTCCTCGGTTCGACCCTGGTTCCAGAACTGGGTACCGATGTAGCCGCACGTACGACGGGCGACGTTCATCTTCTCCTGGTCGCGGTTGCCGCAGTTGGGGCACTCCCATACCAGCTTGCCATCGTCCTCGACAATCTTGATCTCGCCATCGTAGCCGCACACCTGGCAGTAGTCGCTCTTGGTGTTGAGCTCGGCGTACATGATGTTGTCGTAGATGTACTGCATCACGCGAATGACAGCCTTGAGGTTGTCCTGCATGTTGGGAACCTCAACGTAGGAGATGGCGCCGCCCGGCGAAAGCTGTTGGAACATGCCCTCGAACTTGAGCTTATCGAAAGCATCAATCTCCTCGGACACATGAACGTGATAGCTGTTAGTAATGTAGCCCTTGTCCGTCACGCCCGGGATAATGCCAAAACGGCGCTGCAGGCACTTGGCGAACTTGTAGGTCGTCGACTCCAACGGCGTGCCGTACAGCGAGAAGTCGATATCGCTTTCGGCCTTCCACTCGGCGCACTTGTCGTTCATGCGCTGCATGACGGCCATGGCAAACGGCGTGCCTTCCTTCTCGGTGTGGCTGTGGCCCGTCATGTACTTGACGCATTCATACAGGCCGGCATAGCCCAGGCTGATGGTGGAGTATCCGCCCACGAGCAGCTTGTCGATCGTCTCGCCCTTCTTCAGACGAGCGAGGGCGCCGTACTGCCACAGAATCGGTGCGGCGTCAGAAAGCGTACCCATCAGGCGCTCATGACGGCACAGCAGGGCACGGTGGCACAGCTCAAGGCGCTCATCGAAGATCTTCCAGAACTTGTCCATATCCTGGTGCGAGCTCAGTGCGACATCAGGCAGGTTGATGGTCACAACGCCCTGGTTAAAGCGACCATAGTACTTGGGCTTGTTCGGGTCGTAGTTCAGCGCGTTGGCAACGTTGTTAAAACCGTTGCCCGAACGGTCGGGCGTCAGGAAACTGCGGCAACCCATGCAGGTGTAGCAATCGCCGTTGCCGGCGGTCTCGCCCTTAGACAGCTTGAGCTCGCGCATCTTCTTCTCGGAGATGTAATCGGGCACCATGCGCTTGGCGGTGCACTTGGCAGCCAGCTGGGTCAGGTAGAAGTACGGGGAATCCTCGTGAACGTTATCGTCCTCGAGTACATAGATAAGCTTGGGGAATGCCGGGGTAATCCACACGCCGGCCTCGTTCTTAACGCCCTCGTAGCGCTGGCGAAGCGTCTCCTCCACGATCATGGCAAGGTCGTGCTTCTCCTGAGGCGTACGGGCCTCGTTAAGATACATAAAGACCGTCACGAACGGCGCCTGGCCATTCGTGGTCATAAGGGTTACGACCTGATACTGAATCGTCTGGACGCCGCGACGGATCTCGTCACGCAGACGGTCCTCAACGACCTCACGGACCTTTTCGGGAGATGCGGAAACGCCGAGCTCCTCAAGCTCGCGAGCGACCTCGCCGCGAATCTTTTGACGGCTCACCTCAACAAAGGGGGCAAGATGGGTCAGCGAAATGGACTGGCCGCCATACTGGGAGGAAGCAACTTGGGCGATAATCTGCGTCGCGATGTTGCAGGCGGTCGAGAAGCTGTGCGGCTTCTCGATCAGCGTGCCCGAAATAACAGTGCCGTTCTGGAGCATGTCCTCCAGGTTCACCAGGTCGCAGTTATGCATGTGCTGAGCAAAGTAATCCGAATCGTGGAAGTGAATCAGGCCCTCATTGTGGGCATCCACGATCTCCTGGGGCAGCAGCACGCGCTGGGTCAGGTCCTTGGAGATCTCACCGGCCATGTAGTCACGCTGAACGGAATTGACGGTCGGGTTCTTGTTGGAGTTCTCCTGCTTGACCTCTTCGTTATTGCACTCGATCAGCGACAGAATCTTGTCGTCGGTCGTGTTCTTCTGGCGCTTCAGGCTTTGAACATAGCGATAGATGATGTAGTGGCGGGCAACCTCGTAGCAGTCGAGACGCATGATCTCGTCCTCGACCAAATCCTGGATCTCCTCGACCGAAACGGTATGGCCCGCGTTCTCGCATGCCTCGGCGACGTTTTGCGCCGCATAAACCACCTGGCGGTCGGTTAGACGAGAGCTCTCCTCGACCTCCAAGTTGGCGGCGCGGATGGCATTGACGATCTTGTCGATGTCAAAGACAACCTCGGTGCCGCTGCGCTTGATGATCTTCATCCTCTTGCCTCTTTCGCGTCGTAGCCTCATTGCGCTTCAGAGCCAAACGATGCCCGGCAGGGCTTGCCCCTGTCTTGCGGCGCCGTCGCGCAATCTGTGTTCTCGATAAACCATAAGCCTCTATGCGGACATTCCCAGGAGCCGATCAAGCGACTCAAGGACACGTTCAAAAGAGGCAATTAAGGTCTTCGTTCTCTGTCCGCCATCTATCATACGACAAAGATGCATCTATATCCTGTATTCTTTTTTTAGGTCAAACACAACATATAGTGTTTCAGCAGGTCAAAGCAATTAGTCATTTTGCAGACGCATTATAAATGAGGGGTATTTGACAAGTCGGTAAAACGTTACCAACACGGCTACCTGCATGGCAGCTATAAAACCCCCTTAGTCAAGCCGCTGACAAATCCTACTAAAACCAAGCCACTCACGCCAAAAGAATCCAAAAGTTTATGCTTGACCAACATGTTGCGGTCACGCTCGGCCAGGACGTATGCAATCTGTCGGCACCCCCCTACGGGATGCGAAGACCATCGCGTACAAACCTTGGATCAATATTTGCTGGCATATTTGCCGGCATAAAACAAAACAGCCCAGAGGACATAGCCTCTGAGCTGCGAACATTTGGTGGGCGTTAGAAGATTTGAACTTCTGACCTCTTCCGTGTCAGGGAAGCGCTCTCCCCCTGAGCTAAACGCCCAAATGGAGCGGACAACGGGGCTCGAACCCGCGACCCCAACCTTGGCAAGGTTGTGCTCTACCAACTGAGCCATGTCCGCTTACGTGGATTAATCTTACGTGATGCCCGCATCCTATGCAAGAACTTTTTTTGAAAAGTTTTGCGACGCTCTCGCGAGGGCATCAGTCGTCACGAAAGGCGCGAACAAACGCAGGCTCGCAGCGAGATGCCCCTACATCTCACCGAGCATGATCCAGGCAGAGCTGTCCTGCGCGAGCCTGCCGTCTGCAAGCGGTGATGAGGTGAGCAGGACCCTGCCCGCCGGCAGCTCCACGGGTGCTGCACCGAAGTTCGTCACACACGCCCAGCCGTTATCGCGGCGATAGGCGATGACGCCGCCCTCAGCGCCCTCGGCACCATCCGCAAGACCGGTGCGCCCGTCAAGATCGAGCCACGCAAGATCGTTGGCGCAACCGCGCAGCTTGCGCCGAAGCCAGAGGGCGTCACGATAGAGCGCAAGCATCGATGTCGGGTCCGCTTCTTCCCTATCGGCAGCGTAATCGGAAAACCATGCAGGTTGCGGCAGATGGGGCGCCGCATCGGCGTCCGCCGGCGAAAACCCAAACGATCCGCCCTGCGCGGGATCGTCCGCCGCCACCCACGGCAGGGGCACACGGCAGCCGTCGCGCCCCTTCTCACGCTTCGGTCCGCGCGTATTGGTCGCAGTAGGATCTTCGAGTGCAGCCCACGGGATGTCAGCCACCTCAAAAAGGCCGAGCTCCTCACCCTGATACACGTATGCCGAGCCCGGAAGCGCCAGTTCAAGCAAAAGGGCCGCCCGCGCGCGGCGCTCGCCGAGTTCACGGTCCTCGTCATAAGACAACCCGTCGCGTAAGAGCCAGTCGAGCGCAATCTGGTGGTAGCGCGTCGCCTTGATTTGCGGCAGGGCATAGCGTGTCGCCACGCGCGGCACGTCGTGGTTGGAGAGTACCCAGGTCGAGGCGGAATCGGATTCGACGGCTGCCTTCAAGCCCTTCTCGATTGCAGTGTGCATGTCATCATAGGTCCAAGTGGCCTTGGCAAACTCAAAGTTGAATGTCTGGCCAAGCTCGCTGGGACGCGCATAGAGATACTGGCGCTCGGGCAGCACCCACGCCTCGGCAACGGCACTGCGCGGCGGATTATAGCGGTCGAACACGCGGCGCCACTCGCGATAGATCTCGTGGACCTCATTGCGGTCCCACAGCGGATGGGTGCCGTCGTCAACCATGTCATCGCCCTCGGCGAGATGCCACCGGTCGAGGTCATCGCGGTCGAGATCCTTGGCGAGACCCTGCGCCACATCAATGCGAAAGCCGTCGACGCCTCGATCGCTCCAAAACGCCAGGACGTCGCAAAAGAGCGCATGAACCTCGGGGCATGACCAGTCAAAGTCCGGTTGCTCGGGCGTAAACATGTGCAGATACCACTGACCGTCCGCAACACGCGTCCATGCGGGGCCGCCAAAGTTGGCATTCCAATTGGTGGGAGGCAGCTCGCCATGCTCGCCGCGACCATCGCGGAAGATATAACGGGCGCGCTCGGGCGATCCGGGGCCGGCGGCAAGAGCGGCTTTGAACCAGGGGTGCTGGTTGGATGAATGGTTGGGCACGATGTCGACGATGACCTTGATGCCGCGCGCGTGAGCCGCAGCGATCATGTCATCGAAGTCGTCAAGCGAGCCGAGACGCGGGTCGACATCGCAGTAGTCCGCCACATCATAGCCGCCATCGACAAGAGGCGATGGGTAAAACGGGCTCAGCCAGATGGCCTCGATACCCAGTCGCTCAAGATAGTCCATCTGCTGGGTAATGCCCGCGATATCGCCCAGACCCGAACCAGTCGAATCCTTAAACGAGCGCGGGTAGATCTGATAGATCGCGGCATCGGACATCCATGAGCGCGAAGAAGACTTTTCTGTAGCCATGGGGCGTATCTCCCTTGCAACGAGGTTATGCGAGATGCCCACGATGATACGCCCAAAGCGGACATTCGCGGCAAACAACGCCACAGCCACGCCCCAAAACGCTCGCTCCCTCTCGGGTTCGAGCCCATGCGATGGGTACGAAAAAGCCCGGCTACCGTAGTAGTCGGGCTACTGAGTTTGGAGCGGACAACGGGACTCGAACCCGCGACCCCAACCTTGGCAAGGTTGTGCTCTACCAACTGAGCCATGTCCGCATATGTAAAACAAAACGGGCGCCGGAGCGCCCGGATGTTGCCTGGAGGCGAAGCCCGGATTCGAACCGGGGGTAAAGGCTTTGCAGGCCTCTGCCTTACCACTTGGCCACTTCGCCGAAAAAGGACCGCCTAAACGGTCCGGAAATGCAATGGAGCGGACAACGGGGCTCGAACCCGCGACCCCAACCTTGGCAAGGTTGTGCTCTACCAACTGAGCCATGTCCGCTTGCGGGTTATTAATTTACGCGAGTTGTCCAAAAGACGCAAGTACTTTTTTCAAAAAACTTGTCTGCCGCATGTTCTTAGTAGCCAAACGCGCTAAAGCGATTGGCTAGGCACACGATTCCAGTGCTCCGCTGAACAGCTTCACCATCTGCACGCGCGTGCCGGCGCCGTCTGTACGACGAGCAACCTCCACGTTATCGACGAGCATACGCATAAGCTTGATGCCACGGCCGCGCTCCTCAGATGCGACCGGTTCGCTCGTTTTATCGATAGAATAGCCGGCACCTCGATCAAGCACCTCAACCACAACGCGATCGCCATAGGCCTGAACCGTCAGGACGCACCCGATACCGCCCGCATGGTCATAGGCATTACCCAGCGCCTCCCCCGACGCCAATGCGACATCGTAGCGCTCGTCACGGCGCAACGGAAGCGATTCAAGGAGTTCGGCGATGCGATGTCGGTAGTATGGAAGATTCTCGATACCCTGACGGACCTCGACGCTCTTACTCCAGCGAGGCAGCTCCCCCACCGGAATGGCGGGAATAGACTCCCGTGCCGGCCCCGCGACATGAAGGATATCGACAAGACGAGCAATCTCCAAAAAGCGAACAACTTCACCCGATGCATTGACGAGCGAAAGCAGGCCTTCTCGCCTCATGAGCTCACGAGCGCGCGTAAGCAGGAATGCCAAGCCCGTCGAATCGATAAAGCTAACAGCCTGGCAGTTGATGACAACACGACGCACGCCGCGGCCAATCAAAGCATCCAACCGCCGACGCAGCGCAGGCACCGTGGCGATGTCGATATCGCCTGGAGGCGTCAAAACCGCTATGTCATTCCACTCATTCATACGACCATGGTTCCCCAAAAAAGCCCACTCGATGCATTCGTTTCCCCAACCGTACGGATTCAGCCCGCCCAGCGTCGTCTATGAACGACCCCGTAAAAACTCAAGGGACACCAATGCAATGTCATCGTCCAGCGCCGATTCGGTAAATCGGTCAAGCTCGCCCAAGACCTTGCCGCAGATTCCCGATACGCCCTCACCCGAGACAGAGAGCAGAAGGTCACGAAGGCGCTGCTCACCAAAGAACGCTCCGGTGCGGTCGCGGGCCTCAATCGTTCCGTCCGTATACATGAAGAGCATGTCGCCGGGAGCGAACGTAAACACGCCTGTCTCGTACACCATGCTCTCAAAGGCACCGATTACGCCCGATTGGCATCCAAGCAGCTCGACCTCTCCCCCACGGGCCTCGCCGCCACCCAGCGGCATCGACTCTGGCCTAATGACCATGGTCGGAGGATGGCCCGCCGAACAATACGTTGCGCGTCCGGCTTTAAGGTCAATCTTGGCGATAAAGGCCGTCACGAACGTCTCGACCCTCGAAAAGCCCATGAGCATACTGTTAAGAGAGCGTGCCATGCGGGCCGGTCCAGCGCCCTCCCACGCATATGCCGTCAGGGCCGTCTTGACGAGCGCAGACATCGATGCGGCCTCAATGCCTTTGCCAGACACATCACCCAGAATCATGACGGCGCAGTCGTCGGGAAGACGGATGAGCGTATAGAAATCGCCGCCGACCAACGCCGAGTTCGTGGCTGACAGGTACACCGAATCGGTTGCGATACCCGGAACATCCCCCAGGGAATTTCTCATGCCGATCTGAAGGGTCTGAGCGATATGGCGCTCCTCGAGCTTTTGAGATTCGCCTTCGTAGATCAGTTCAAAGTCATGCGCCAAGTGCACCAAGTAGTCATATTCAAGATCATCAATCGGCTCTTGGCTACCATCACGAAGCAGTAGCGCGCGCGTCGTCGGGCTCTTCGCAACAGAAGCAGGAACAATTGCGTCGTTACTGTGCTTGCCATCACCCTTAGAGCGCGGGCGCCCCGCCTCGATGCCGGAGTCGACGTAGAGACCTTGACAAGGCAGACCATGCGCCCTAAGCCAGCCTCCCATAGGCATCGATTCGTCAACGCGAGTTATACGGACGTGTTTAAGGTCCTCGGCACTCGTACCGCCCAAAGCAGATGCCTCAAAGCCATCAGGGCCAGCCCCCAGACGTGCCGCTGGCGCCGTCGTGGAAAAGAAAAGCTTCTCGGGATCGTCCGGCAAAGCAACGCGACTGCCACCTTCAAAATCTATGACGTAGGAATCCAGACTGGCGTCATACTCAACAGGGCAAAAATGGCAGTTAAGCATATTGCAGATCTCGGACGATACCGCCTGGGTAGCCGCGGCGGAATCGTCTAGAAAGGTAAACAACTCATCACGCAAGACATTGAGCGAGCGGCCAAGCTCGGCCGTGCGACGGGAGCGAAGGCTCGATGCCATGCCGACCAGCTGGATAGACAGGTAATCGCAAATGACCTCGAGCACATTAACGTCATAGGCGAGCGGTGCCTGAGGACGTTTCCAACCAACTTCCAGCACGCCAAGGATCTGCGTACCGTAAAAAACGGGAAGACAGATCTCGCTGCGGTACGGAGGCATATCCTGCATGCGCAACAGGTGCTTAGAACGATTGTCCAGGTCCATAAACATACCGGAGGCGGCCTTATCACCCTTAAGGTCCTGTTGAATCGACAAGCGACAGGCACGCGACTCACGAAGAACATACGTCGGAATGCCAGCGCCATACGGCAAAAACTCAGGCAGGTAGCTGTCGTACAGCTCCTTGGAAACACCGCGAAGTTTAAAACCGCCGCTCTCAGAAAAATAGATAGCAGCACCCGAAGCATCGAGCGTTCCTACAAGCTGGTTCAAAACGGTATCAAGTAGGCTGGGCAGCTCATCGGAGCCCACGGTACTCATAATGACCGAGAGCGTGCCAGAGAGGCGCTTGTTAGCCACTCTAAGCTCCGAAAGAGCACGCTTGAGCTGACGGTCGTGCGAATACTGTTCTTCGATGCTATGGAGCGCCACCAGGACACGTGGCGCGCGGCGCCCAAAGATGCGTGGAGGCGTTACGGAGCCCGCACGAACCAAGACGGGGATAAAGGAGCCGTCACTCAGCTTGAGCATCAGTTCGTTCTCGGAGCCATCAGTTTCAAATGGCAGACGATGTTCCGTCGCACGTTCAAAAGCTGATGAGTACAGGACGTCTTTAACATCTCCACCGATGACGTCGGCGCGTTCCTCGCACATCAAACCAAGTAAGCGATTATTCACATGCAGAATGGTTCCGTCGAGCTCACAGATGATGACAGCATCGCTCGTGATCTCGACTAGTTGGGCAACGTCTGCCCACTCGTTGCGTTCAAGCGTTTCCATCGTGGACCCCACCGTCTATCGGTAACAAAAAAGCCTCCGAAGAGGCTTCTCAAATGCGATGGTGTCGGAGGCGGGACTTGAACCCGCATGACCAAAAAGCGGTCACTAGCACCTCAAGCTAGCGCGTCTGCCAATTCCGCCACTCCGACATGCTATGTTGTTGATTCGCAGTTCGTTTTGTTGGACCCGCGCGTTCAACGAGAAAGATAATAACCTATGATTCGAGAACTGTGCAAGCACTTTTTAGAAAAAAGTTTACGAATTTGTAAATGCGCAGGTAGATCTATATGTCCGGGTCGGAATGGGGGCAACTTCCCAACGCGTCCTCGGGCATGCGGTACATTTTGATTCGCGCTTTGCGCTACAAAATGTACCGCCCCCTGCGGAATGCGTTGGGAAGTTGTCCCCATTCCGACCCTACAGCCACATACTCCAAGTACGATTCTCAAACATATTCTGGGGCTGATGCAAATTTGGTGGCTCGGCTTTGCCGAGCCCTTATATAAAGAGGCCGGAGCTAAAGCTCCGGCCTCACTAACTTTCCTATTAGATTAAGTGAGCGATCAAGGAATCGCACCCCTCCCTGCCGCGTTGCCGCAGGGCCCGCCCTGAAGTTACTTTTCAGAAC
>DBFALE010000008.1:0-2953 GCA_048230835.1 Collinsella sp. | reverse complement strand
TTTCCGCTCGCGTGCGCTGCGGGGATTAGTATACACAGAAGTCTGTCCGCCGCGCAACAACTTTTTTGAAAAAATTTTTCGGTCCCTCCGGGAGGGTCTCCGGGGCCGGCTGGCGCGGGTTAAGTTTGTCGCGAGTTCCGCACGCAAAGGAAAGCACTTAATGTGCTTTCCGTCTTGCGCAGGACTGTAGAGCAGCAAACTTAACCCGCGCCAGCCGGCCCCGGAGACCCTCCCGGAGGGACCGAAAAATTTTTTCAAAAAAGTTGTTGCGCGGCGGACAGACTTCTGTGTATACTAATCCCCGCAGCGCACGCGAGCGGAAACAAACGCGAACGACTGCCTGGGGAGTTAGCTCAGTTTGGTTAGAGCGCCGGCCTGTCACGTCGGAGGTCGCGGGTTCGAGCCCCGTACTTCCCGCCAACGCAATTAAAGCCACGTCTTCGGACGTGGCTTTTTGCGTTTGATGCACTTTGTTTCGATAGAACGATCGCCCTGGTGCATCTTCGCCCAGAATCCCCGCGCCTTCGGGAACGCAAGTAAAATCCAATAAGTATATCTGTCTGAACAACAGCTTTGTTGCGCAACACCTGTTCTACGAGACAGGGGGTTAGGTTATACTAAATTGCACTGTGCGCCGCATCTGATGCATTTCGCTCCAAGCGCGGCACTCAGTGGATATCCGATTTACCATTTGGATGTCCTGGCGGTCATTTAGCGTCTCGACACAAGCTCGGCCCCGGAGCTCGTTCGAGCTGTTCGTATTCCTTGAAAGGGGAAAAATGGACATATCGAGGAAGACTGATTACGCCCTTCGCATGCTGGCGATGCTTGCCGAGGATCCGGAGCGTTTGCTTTCTGTTCGCACCGCTGCCGAAGAGGTCAATGTCCCGTATTCGTTTGCCCGCTCGATTCAGCACGGTTTGGTCCAGGCCGGTATTGTGGAGAGCCTGCGTGGCGTCCACGGTGGCATGCGTCTCAAGGTCAGTCCGGACGACGTCACTATCCGCCAGGTCGTCGAGGCCGTTCAGGGTCCTATGGTTATGAACGATTGCACCGCGCCCGATGGTGACTGTGCGCGCATGGGCGCGTGCTGCTATCATCCCCTGTGGGCCGGAGCTCAGGCGTTGATGCGCGACTACCTCGATTCCGTTTCGCTCGGCGACATCGTCGCTCACCGCCAGTTCGCGGCCGTCGATCCCAAGTTCGCCGACCGCGAAGCGTTTCCCGAGTACGCCACCTGCGCGTGCGCTTACCGGGAGGAATAGCGCCGCATAAGGAGCATAGCCATGATTCAGGACCCCTTTCGTTCGATGATTCGTTCGGAAGGGGTCCTGCGTTATCGCGACCTTCCGTGGCGCCGCACACGCGATCCGTACATCATTTGGCTTTCTGAGGTCATGCTGCAGCAAACACAGGTGCCTCGTGTGGAGGCGCGCATGCCGGTGTGGCTCGATCGCTTTCCGACTGTGCAGGCGCTTGCCCAGGCCGCGCCTTCCGATGTTTTGGACGCTTGGCAGGGCATGGGCTACAACCGACGCGCTCTGGCGCTTCACGGGGCCGCTCAGCGCGTTGTAGAGGACTGGGACGGGGAGTTTCCGCGTGAGACGCGTGACTTGGTCGCTCTGCCCGGCATTGGCCCGGCAACGGCGCAGGGCATCCGTTCGTTTGCGTTTGATCTTCCAGGCGTGTATCTAGAGACCAATGTGCGCACGGTCTTTTTGCATCATTTCTTTCCCGATGTGCCGGCCGTTCCCGATCGCGAGCTGGTGCCGCTGATTCAAGCCGCCTGTCCGGCGGCCCCTGGTGCGGCGGCGGATGAGATTGCGCCCTTTGCCGTGCCTCAAGACGATGCCGACACGCCGCGCGCATGGTATTACGCGTTGCTGGATTACGGCGCGTATCTTAAAAAGACGCTGCCCAATCCGTCCAGGCGGTCGGCGGGCTATAGTCGTCAGTCCAAGTTTGAGGGCTCGCGTCGCCAAAAGCGCGCCCACATTGTGCGCATGCTGCTGGCGGCGCGCGATGGGCAACCGGCAGGTATTACGCTCGATGAAGCCGTTGCAGGCGTTAACGAGATGGAGACGGCAGCCGGCCGAGAGCCGGTCGAGCGCGAGCTGGTCGCAAGCATTCTTGCCGATCTGGAGCGCGAGGGCTTTTGCGGCTCCGAGGGCGATCGTTGGCTGAGTGTGTAGCTCACTCGAATCTGAAGAACGGGATTGTAAGGTTTAAATTCTCGGCATGAGGGCATCCTTAAAGCAAGGCCGCTCAAAGTCTGTGGGCGGCATGCGTTGAAGGGAAGTACACCTATGGATTTTGAGAATTCCCAAACCAAGAAGAACCTCGAGACCGCTTTTGCCGGTGAGTCCCAGGCACACACCAAGTATCGCTACTACGCATCTAAGGCCAAGAAGGATGGCTACGTTCAGATTTCGAATATCTTTGCCGAGACGGCGGGCAACGAGTCCGAGCACGCCAAGCTGTGGTTTAAGTATCTGCACGACGGCGCCGTTCCGGGCACTCTGGACAACCTGCGCGACGCCGCCGCGGGCGAGAACTACGAGTGGACCACGATGTACGACGAGTTCGCCAAGACCGCCGAGGAGGAGGGCTTTGCCGAGATCGCCGAGAAGTTCCGTGGTGTCGCCGCCGTCGAGAAGGCCCACGAGGAGCGCTACAACAAACTCGTCGAGCGCATCGAGTCGGGCGAGGTGTTTGAGCGTGAGGGCGTGAAGGTATGGAAGTGCCTGAACTGCGGGCACCTGCACGTTGGTGCCGAGGCGCCTGAGGTGTGCCCGGTGTGTAACCACCCGAAGGCGTACTTTGAGGAGCAGGTGGTGAACTACTAGCGCTTGGCGCTGGCGTGAGCTGGGCCGGGAGGGCCGGACTACCTTCCCTCCTCGCTCACGGCTTCGCAGGGTCGCGTTGAGGGAAGGTAGTCCGGCCCTCCCGGCCC
>DBFALE010000007.1:0-50218 GCA_048230835.1 Collinsella sp. | reverse complement strand
ACCTGCCTGAGAGGGTTCGGGGATATTTCCGCTGAAAGCAGGGCAAAGTCTTATGGTCGCATTGGGCAGCTTGTGGTGTCTGCGCTTTTGCTATTTATGGGTTTTGGCATTATTGGCGCTGCCATCGGTTATTTGTTTAATGACATTGTGCTGAGATTTTTTTGCGGCCGCTTTCTGGAGGTTCACTCAGAGGCGATGAAAAAAGCAAACAACGCCTGTGCGGGTGTTTCTATTTCTGAAATAAAAGAAACGTTTATTTCAGTGGCTTATTTGGCGTGGAGGGACGGCGTTGTTCAACTTTGCTGCTATGCTTCCACTCAGTTGAGTTCGCTGCTCTGCTCCTATTTTCTTGGCGTGGAGGTAAACTCTCAGTATTCATTAATTATTCAAGTTGGAGGTGCAATTTACGGGTTTGCCAGCGCCTATGTTCGATCATTTATTCCGATGTTTCAGTCTGCTTATGCTGGTGGTGAAGTTCAGACTGCACGAAAAATTATTGAAAAAAGTCTGTCTCTATATTGGATTTTAATTGTTGTATGCACAATCGGTGTCTGGTTTGTTGGTTTCCCCGTTTTGTTCCTAGTTAAGAAAGGCTTTTCCCCCGACGGGCTTCTTTATTTCGCCTTGGTTGTTTATCTCGCGGTTTGGAACCATCATTCATTGTGCTGTAATTACATTATCAGTACAAATGAAATCCCCTATCTTCCGGCTTATATAGTTTCGGCTATTGCGGGTTTCGTATTGTCGTATGTCTTAATTTCCTTTACTAGCATGGGTGTCTGGGCGCTTGTGGTTGGTAATGGTGTTGCTCAGCTTACATATAATAATTGGAAATGGCCTATATACCTTGCGCGTAAATTTTCTTCCCATTATTTTGCTTTGATTAGAGCTGGTCTCTTGCAGTGGTCCTGCGCTTTGGAGAAATAAGTGTTAATCACTGTCTTATTGTGACTTATGATTTCGATTGCGCCGATAGTGCCGAGAAAGTGGTGTAGAGTCCGATCCGAAGTAAGTTGCATGGCGTTGGGGAGCAGAGCCTGCTCGGCAGATCACCATTTAGATGCAAGGCCTATAACCCGATCGCAAACCTCCAACGCAGCAGATCGATGCGTGACGATGATGACGGTATGACCGAGATTTCGCATGCGGTCCAGCATTTCTCGCTCGGTCTTGGGGTCGAGGGCCGATGTGCATACATCGAGCAGAAGCACGGGGGAGTCGGAGCAGACCGCACGCGCAACGGCAAGGCGTTGCTCCAGGTCTCCGTACCAGTTGTCGCTGGTGTCGTCCCAGGTTAAGTCCATCTGGCACTATTTGCCGTCGATCTTTACGGCGTTCCGGGTGTGGCCGTTGCCGGTGATGCGTCCGTTGGCGATGCCCGCGGCGTCAAGGAGCTTGGAGTAGATGCGCTGGTAGCTCTCGCAGGTGCCTTGGTGGCGCGTGAGGCCGCTTTCGGCCGAGCACCAGTTAAGGTCGTGGTCGTATTCCAGATGGTCAAGAGTCCAGTCGTGCAGCCACAGGGCGCGGGCGTAGTCGGACCCGTCGGTATCGGCGCTGCATTTGTCGACTGCGGACTTCACGATGGCGCTGACCGCCGGATAGGCGTCGTCGTTCGCGCTCGCAAACACGTTTGAGCGCAGATAGTACACGCCGGCCGCCTTATCCATCAGGTAAAAGCGCAGGTAATAGGTGCCGCTAGCGGTCATTTCGAACTGGTAGTCGTGCGATGTGCATTCGCCGGTGTATTGCTGCCACTGGTTACGGCTGGGGTCGGCAACGCTTTCGCTGCTACCGTCGGGATCCATATACGTCGGTGCGTCCATGCGGAATTGGTACGCACCGCTTCCGCCCGTCGCAGTCACATGGAACGTGGTCTCCTGGCCGAGCCTCGGGTCGTTCCATTGGACGGTGAGCGTGATGTCGCCGCTTTGCGCGGTGGTGCTGTGCTGGTAGTTCGCGGCCGCGTTCGCCGGTTTGATTTCAAATGGGATCGCGCAGGTGCCGCTGTAGTTCTGGTCGTCGGCGGTCACAACGGCGGTCGCCTGACCGATGGCTACGTTGTTCTCGTAGGCGACAGTGTACTGGTCGCTCGGCACGGTCGACGACGTGACGGTGGGCATCACGGGATTGCCCGTGTAGCGAATGTCGGTGTCCTCGATACTGAACATGCTGGCGTCGATCGGCTGCGTTGCGTTGGCCGTTACATTGGTGCCAGAGGCGGCGCTGATTTGATCGTTTGCCCGGGCTTGGCCCGACGTGGTTTCGGCTGGGCTCTCGTTAGGTTTGCCGGCGCTTTGCGCGGCGGGTTCTGGCGCACTGGCGATTTCGGCAAGCGCGGGTGACGGGATAAAACCAACCGTCATTACGAGCGAGAGCGCGATGGAAAGGACGCAGGAGGCAGGCTTACGCATGACGGCCCCTTTTCTGTAATCGGAACAGGTACGATTCTGCAAGCGTACCGGCATTTCAACGATTGCAGTATAAACGAAAAACCGCAGGTTGTAGACGAGTTTGGCGTGTTTCAAGGGCGCGGTAAGCATTTGCCGTTCCAAGCGATGTTGCGAACGCAGACTGGTGATTGCTTGCTGGCTTGTGGTGGTGTTTGGGTTGCTAAGCGAGGGCTGCTTGTTGCGTGGGTTGGTTTTATTGGTGTGGGTTTGGACACTGTATGGAGATGACGATGGCTGGAGCGGGGTAGGGAGTTGTGGTGCGGATTGGGGATGCTGGGTGGCTGGCCGATTGCGTGCAACGGCCTAACGCGTTGTTTGCGGTGCACGGCCAATAGATCTCTGTAGGGGGCCTACCCAACGTAAGGCGTCTGAAGGCATTTCCCTGGAAGCTCGGGCTTCCTGGATATCTTGGCGATTAAGATGCGCCCCATGCTCAGCCGGCATATAGAATGGACTGTGGACGTGACGATTGCCTGCTGCTGACATGTTGGTTAATCGACGATGATGGCAGCGACGGAGATTGATTGGGGCAGTCGGCATGTTCGCGAGCGAAAAGGCGGCCCTGCTCGGCGATGTGCCGACTTTTATTGTGGCGAAGGCGTTGGTGACGCCGAGAGGCGGCAAGGCCGACAAAACTATTGCGAAGGCAAGGGATCAACATGGCATTTGAAGCACGTCAGAGTACGGTTGGAAAGCTGCTTAATGACTCAATCTATAGAATCCCTCGCAATCAGCGCGCTTACGTGTGGGATGAGCATAACTGGAAAGATCTATTCGAAGACATCAAGCTTGTGACAGAGGAAGTTGCTACGTCGCATTTCATCGGTTCGATAGTGCTGATGGAGGAAGAAGAAGAAGACAGCCTCGGGGTTTTTACAATAATTGATGGTCAACAAAGAGTTATTACCCTAACGCTCTTGCTGTCTAGCCTCATGTTCGCTTTCAAGAAAAGGAATATGATTAACCACGCTAATGGCACAAAAAAATATCTAGTGGCGATAGATACTAAGGATGTTGAGCACGCGATCGTCGCTCCGGAGAATCATTTATCATTAACGAGGATCGTCGAAGGAGTAATTGCTATCTCTCCTGAAGATGCGGCTGCCATGTCTGCTGTGGCTTTCTCGAAGAGCAAACGCGCGTCCGGATCAAAAGACGAACTGATCGTTAAAGCCTTCCAATATTTCAGTGCAAGTTTCGCCAAGATGAAGGATGAGGAGTTGCTGGCCTTCAGGGATGCGGTCATTTCTGTCGCATATGTAAACATCAAATCATCGTCTGAGGAAGATTCGTACACAATATTCGAAATATTGAATGCGCGAGGTATCGAGCTTGAGGACCATGAGCTTCTGAAGAACTATATTATGCGCTATATCCATCCTATAGAAAAGCGCGATGATGCAAAACAGGTATGGTCGGAAATTGAAGCAACAGTCGGCTCGAACATGAAAGCTTTTTTGCGTCACTACGCAATTCAAAAATATCGCCTAGGTCAAGGCGACAAGGATGGAGCATATAAGAAAATAAGGGATTTTACGGATCCAAAGAAGGCTGCTGATCTTCTCTATGATTTAAGGCTAAAAGCCGGATATTATGCAGAGATTGTCGAGCCAACCAGCGATGACAGAAATGCGGAAATCTTGAGTTTCTTAAGAACACACAATGTCCGCGTCTTCAGGCCGCTTCTTATGAGTTTAATGCACGCTCGCGAAATAGAGCAGCTAACGAGCGAGCAGTATGATGATGCGATTGGATTTATTTACCGGTTCTATATTTGCTATAAGATAATCGGGGGAATGGAGTCGAACCACCTATCGGATTCGATCGTGAAACACTCATACGCAATCGAGTTGAACTGCACCCAGCAAGTGTTAGATGAGTGGAAAAATAGTTTTAACGAAAAACTGCCTTCAGAAGAAACATTTCGAATTAATCTCCTTTCGCTTGGATGGTCTCATTCGTGGCCGTTGTATAGCGAAACAAAGTTGAAGGATCGCTGCAAGTTGGTCCTTGCCTTGCTCGAGGAGCTTAAGTCTGGTGTTAGGGTTTCTGAGGCATTCACAATAGAGCACATTCTTCCGGATTCGCAGGCTCAGGAAAACTCGATTATTGGGAACTTGCTCATGCTAGAAGAGCGACTTAACGCGAAATGTAAAGACAAATCGCTTAAGGAAAAGCTGCCCATATACGCTGAATCGCGTTATGCCACTACAAGAGCTTTTGCTAAACGCTATGCGAATGGTTGTTTTGACGTTAAGAAGCGCGTTGATTTTATCGCGAAAGATTTGTTTGAAATGGTCATCCACTAGCTTGCACCGCGCGGCCGCGGCGCTTGAGCTCGTCAAGAAGTGCATCGACCCGGCGATAAGGCGGCAGGCCGAAGGGTTCGAATGGGATCCGAAAGCGCTGGAGTAGGCTCTCGCGTGGCCATAGGAAAGGTAAGGGTGGAAACCGATGGCGGACAAGGAGCGACCAAGGTGAACGAGGATGACATCATCGGCGTCGTGAGGGAGTACCTCGAGGACAAGGAGAACTCGTACGCCCTCATGCTTACCGGGGAATGGGGATGCGGGAAAACCTACTTTGTCGAGCACGCACTGACCGAGAAGCTGGAGGAGGATGAGAGCCGGCATCCCGTCGTGGTGGCGTCCGCCTACGGCGCCAAGGACTTAGCGGAGCTCTGCGGGGCGATTGAGTCTGGTTTCATCTCGAAATACGCCATAGGGTGCGCGGCCGGCGGGGAGAGGGGCAGGTGGGATTCACTCGTCGGGTTCGCCAAGGACACGGGAATATCGTTCCTCGGGAAAAAGATCAGGGAGCTGGAGAAGAAGGCGGGCGTCGATCTCAAGATGGCGCCGCTGAATGCCGTGAACCTCATCATCGGCCCCGAGACCCTCCTCGTCATAGACGACGTGGAGAGGTGCGACATGGGCATTCGCGAGCTGCTCGGGGCGGTCGACCACCTCGTCGTCGGCTGCAGGAAGAAGGTCCTCCTCGTCTGCAACGAGGATGAGTGGAGGAAAGGGCTAGGACCGAAGGGGGAGAAGGGGACGACCAGGGAGTACGAGAGCCTCATCGAGAAGACCGTCTGGCGGAAGTGCCGGTTCAGGCCCTCGGTCGGCTCGGTTGTGGAACGCGTTCTGGGAGGCGTGCTGGGCGGCATCTACCCAGGCGCGCTCGAGGACGCCGTTTCGGCGATTGAAGGAAGCGAATCGCCGAACTTGCGATCCCTCAGCAAGATGCGCCCCGTGCTGGTCGGGATGAAGGAATCCGGGTTCTTCGCTGAACCCACCGACCCGGAGTCTGCCAGGGCAGTTTTCAAAGAGGCTTTCGGCTTTGCAGCGGGGGCGGCGAAGGGGATGCGCATCGGGCCTCCGTCAAGCCGGGAGGATTCCATCCTTAGGGGTGGCATTTTCGAGTCGCGCCGGCTCAAATACGCCGCTCTGGACTTCATCCCCCGCTTTTTCGAGAGGTGTGAGGGGGTCGATTCCAAGCATGTTCGTTCCTGCCTGGAAGATTACCTTGCGACCTTTCATCCCGACGGGCCGGCCGCGCGGAAAGCTATTGAATGTATCGACGGCATCAGACACGCCACTTTCCGCGATGCCGATGTCCCTGGCATGGTGGAGACTATAGTCGCCGGGATTGTCCCCGGGGACGGGAGCCGCGGCTTGTCGTTCGACGTCTATCCCGACGTCCTGCGTGCCGTCAAAGGCATTGCGGGGGAATTTGCTGACGCCTTTCCCGAAGGGGTCGCGCCGCTCGTCAAGGCGATGGAATCCTCCATTGGACGGGATCCCGAGTCTGCAGTGAGGTCAATCGGAAAGAATCGAGTCGAATGGCAGGAGATCCCTTTCGACTCGAGCGAAGCGCATGAGATTCCGGCTTTGGAGGAGGTCGACAGGCTGAGGGAGCTCGCCTTGACGACGCTACGCGAACGGGAGTCGGAGTCTCTTGGCAACGTCCTGAAAAACGCCCCCGACCAATTCGCGACGAAGCTCTATCTGGCTTTCTCGAAATCAGATGACTGGTCGGAACCCATCCTGTCGCTCATTTCCCCCGACACTTCCCTCCTCGCGAGGGCGATGGAGAAGATGCCTCCCGAAGATATTCGGCTTGTGCACAGTGTCCTTTTTCCGGGCGACCACATGAGGTCGTGCACGGCCTCGCTCGAGGGCGAGGACAGGAAGGCCCTCGTAGCTTGGGCCAAGAGGCTCGGATCGGAGATCGGCAAGGTCGAGACCATGGAGTATTACCAAAGGATCTATTTCGACGCCATATCCAAGAGTCTCGAATGTCTTGCCGATATCTAGGATCCGCAGCTTTTGCCAAGTTGAAACGTGGCTTAGGATTTGCAGAAGATCTTCTAATGGCAGTCTTACGACAAGGACGAGGATGCCCTAATGCCTTGCCCAGGCTCCATCCAGCTCCGCCGCGCAGCTCTCGAACACGCACCTAACGGCGGCCATTTCCGACGGGGTCACGCGCCCTCCGCTCGCCTTATCCGAGGGCCTATGCGGCGGGGCTTGACTTCGAGGACGTCGTCGACTCGGCCCTCGAGCGTGCAAGACTTGCTGAGCTAGGTGGACTAGAGTAAGAAAAGAGAAATAAAAAGGCGAATTTACCGCGAGGAGCAAAATGTCCCAAATAAATCAGATCCAAGAAGAGTTAAGGCAGGTCGAAGGCGGGCGTTTTCAAACACTGGCAAATCAGTATCTATATAGGAGATATTCGCTTAACAACATCACTGAATTAGGATCCCAATGCGGCACGGATAAAACTACGACCGGAGTGCCAGACATGTATTCCGTAGGAGAGAATGGACACTACCTCTTCGCGGCATACACAACCTCTAAATCCGACATCCGCAATAAGCTGCTAAATGATGCTAAAGACTGCCTCGACAGAAGCAAAACCGGCATCGATCCGCAACTCATAGGTCGAATCATCCTGTCTCACACATGCTTTCGCCTTTCACCTCTGGTACTCGAGGAAGTCCTCGCCATCGATCCACGGATTGAAATAATCGGGCCAGAGACAATTGCGAGCGACCTTGATAGAAAATACCCTGCGCTAGCGCATACGGTTTTGGGCGTTCCGCTCGGAAAGGGGTCATTCATCGCCCCAGACCGTTTCATCGAGCGAAGCCTGAACGACCGTTTCACAACCGACCTGTCGAAGCCCCTCATGCACAGGGATTCCGAGTTTTCAGACATCATCGAATCGATAGAGCAAAGCAAGGCAGTGGTGATTCAGGGGTTGTCTGGATCAGGGAAAACCAAGATTGCCCTCGACGCATGCCTCTCGTTCAGCAAACGGCATCACTGGGATCTTCTTATCTTGGACTCTAGGTATTCGTCGCATCTCGACGATGATATCGAGCTGATTTTGTCGGAATCGGAAAATACTATCCTTCTGGTCGATGATGCAAACGGAAACCTGTCACTTGAGCACTTGCTGGGAATCTGCTTAGAAAATAAAAAGTTAAAGATTGTCTTCACCTGCAGGAAGATGCACCGAAGCGAGTTGACCGCGAAAATCGGCAGCTATCTAAATTTCAGAGAAATAGAGCTGGAGCCTCTAACCGCGGAAAATATTGATGCGATACTCGAGACCGAATACAACATAAAAAACCTGGCATTGAGGGAGAGGGTATCGGCAATCGCTAACGGAAACATGCGCTTGGCTATCATGGCTGCAGGCCCCATAGCAGACGGCAATTTCGAAGCCATCCAAGAGCCGTACGATCTTCTGAACATCTATATGAATTCCGCCTTAGCTGGGTACTCCAGCAGGGAGCAGCGTCTCGCAGAGATCCTTGCAATCTACGACTGCTGCGACCTTATTGAAGGAGACCCTTGTTACGAGGATCTCTTGGACCTGGGGTACGACGACGCCGAGATTCAGGATTTTGCATCCAGATTGAACGACCAGGAGATTGTCACGATCCTTACCTCCGCCGGTGGCGTGCTAGCCATAAGGATGGAAGAGCAGAATCTTCGCGACTTCTTGATATGCCGTCACTTTGCAAAAGAAGAGAACGGCAGTTTTGCGGATTTCATTCTGCATACCGCAGAAATGCCGAACGCGCCGTATCTCAAAGCCGTCAAGTCAATGGCTGAAGTGTGCGGAAGTGCGAGCGTGTACGACTACCTTCGAAGGGAATGCGAGAAAGCTTGGGATGAAATAAAGAATCGGGATGCGCGAATTGCCGATCAGTTCATAATCACATTAAATCAACTCCTCCCCATACAGGCGCTCGCCTTTGCCTCAAACCGCATCGAAAGCGCTGCTTGCGCTGACGTATCGGAAGAAATTCTCGGCATGAATTCGACTTCCGACGGATCTATGCCCCTGCACATTTCCGTATCCCTGATGAACTCAAGCGAGTATTCGCAAACAGCCTTCGAGCTGTTCGTGAAGTGTGTAGAAAGAGGCACCGAGCAAGCGGCCGAGTACAACTGGGCATGCGGGCCGGACGGCGCTTTCGCTTACGATCTCGATCGTACGGGATTCGATTTGGAAAACAGCAAACTTGATGCCCTCGCTCAAAAATATCAACAATCGCATTCCCGCAATGTTGCAGCATGTCTAATCGTCTTGACGAGTTCATACCTCGCTTCAAGGGCCCAGCGCGTTTGGCAAAACGGCATAACGCACACATACAGCACCCTGATCTTCAATTTCACATCAGAGCTGGCCGAGCTCCACGCCCATTGCTTCCGAGCGCTCTCCGTTCTAGTTGAAACCGAGTTCAGCAGGCAAGTTAAATCCACCTTTCGGCAGCACTTCTCGTTCTATGGCAAAGAACCTGAACCGGAGCGCGCAGAAAACATGCATTCGGTGCTCTCGAGGATCGAAGAGTTATTCCCGAAATATATAAGCGAAGACTCGACAATCGATCTCTCATGCAGCTTAAGCATCAACCAGATTTACGAAACATGCGCGCAGAATCCCCCTCTGAGCCTCGATGGGTTTCGCCAGAGCACATTCGACGCGCTTGGCCTGGAGAACTCCGAGTCTCTCGTAGAGAAAGAACCGAGGATATCCGCGGAAGAGTTACCGCTAGAACGACTGACCGAAGCCCTGGGAAAGCTAACCGAAGATTATGGGATTTCCGGTAAAGAGTGGGAGTCGGGCAGGGCTATCGGAAAAGTCCTTCTGGAAATCGCCAAAAGGTCCCCAGATACCGCTTCAAGCATAATCGCACGCAATATCGCTTCGTTGCCCTCGACGATCCCCGTCCCGTACGAAGCGCTCGATTATCTTGCTGAAACCATCGGCAGGAAGGTCCTTAGAAACGAGCTGGGCGCGGTGATCGACGTGAGTGACCATCCGGCCCTGTTTGACTATCTTGATTTGCTAGCAATAAAGAACGGGCCCGACAAGGAGGAGCTCGACGAGATCCTCGCAAGACTCGATGACGGCAGAACGCATCTCTGCTTGGAAGATTTGGAGATAGTCGAGCCAAAGCATCCTGGCTATATCCTCAAATATGCTTCTAGGTTTTCCGAACGCACTCACAATGATGGGGTTTGGCGGTTTTTCGGCAACTGCGGAGACGAAAAGCGCGTCTCCGCTCTAGATTCGTACTTCGGATCCAATCCCTTACCGGCTATCAACCTGTATTTTCTCGCACTTGAAGGACGCCCTTCTTTCGACTATAACCTCGCTTTCCTACGCTGCCTTTTACGCCTTGACAGTTCAATGATTGACCGTTTTTTGGAATACGCTGCCAGCCTCGACTACCGACAAAGGCACGATCTCCTGCGAAGAATCAGCTCGTTTTGGACCGTCCAGGACAATCGTGCTTGGAATCTGCTGAAAGCATTGATCGATGAAGTGCTGAGCGAACCACTCGGTAGGTTTGAAATAGCCGCTTTGTTTCCCGTTCGTGACGCAAATGCGCTCTCGAGCGATATTTTTTGGGAGCGCCTGGAATATATCATCCGCGAAAGGATCGCCGACGCAAATAGTCTCGATAGAATTAGCTGGGCCTTGTCCGATTGCAATGACGAGGCGAGGGTCAGGGCTATCACCCTCATTCTGTCGCTCGATAAAGACGGGATATCGATCAACGATTTGGATCTCCGTCGATCTTCAATGAGCGGGTCTCCAGAAAAAGGCTTTATTCCAGCAAAGCTCAAGGAGATTGAGGCGATTGAATCGATTGCTGCTCAGCTGCCCGCAGGTGTTGAATATTTAAAACACAGAGAATGGCTGTTAAAAGTGAGGTCTTCAATTGAAAGAGACATCGAAGACGAAAAGTGGAGGCTATTCCACGGCAGGCAGTAATCGACTTTAACACCTAGAATTAGGAAAAGCCTCGGGGGCTCCTGCCTAGCCCTTCGACCTGCACTGCGTGCAGAAGACAGTCGAGGACGAACCGTGGTGCAGCTCCATGAGCTCGAGCTGCATCGCCCTGATCAGGTCGTCGAGCTTGTTCAGCAGCCACTCGTCGATGTTTGTGTCAACGGCCAGCTGAATACTGTTCAGTTTTACGCTACCACTGACAGCGAGGCCGAAGTGGCTCGTTGCCATTTCGAAGCCGCGCGCGCGGCGCGGAAGGGCGGCGTGGACCCCGAGTCCACTGCCTGCAAGCTCGACAAGATGATTTGGTTGCTCTGCACAGGCGACTTCTACCGCGAAGGGGGTCTAAAGCTCTTTTCAACCAATGCACTTGTTGAATCGAACCTGAGCGCCTATTTGGGGGATGGCATTTAAATTGGAGCCACTTTCAGAAAAGCGGCGCTGCAAACGCATGCCAAAACTGGCAAATTATTATGAAAGGTAATCTTATGGTAAACGCAGAGGAATCAACTAAGGCCGGTCTATCGCGCTTGCAAGACGACGCAAGGCCGACTATTTGCAGCGACTCTCTCGAACTTATTTCGAATATCGCAGAGGTTGGCCTGGACGAAATTCTCCAAAACGAGTTCTTGAAGGACATCCCCGTCATCTCAAGCCTAGTGAGCATCTACAAAATCGGAAACAATATCCACAATGCGCATCTGCTGAAGAAGTATGCGTGTTTCCTCGATGAGTTCAACCGCGACTCTTTTGAAAATGGCTCATGGAACAAGTACAAGCAATACTTTGAAGAGTCAAATAGGAAGCGCGATATTGAGTACCTGCTTATCCTGCTCGAAAGATACATTGAGGAGGACAAAGCGCGGCGACTAGCAAAGATTTATGAGGCCTACCTAGATAAAGAAATTAGCTGGGACGATCTTCGTTTGTTTGCAGAGACTTTGGACAGATTTCTACCTGGAGACTACGAAATGCTTCGAGAAAAGGAAACTTTTCAGACGCTCAGAGGCAGAGATGCAGAAGTTCTTCTTCGATTAACCGGGCTGGGATTGCTGATTGAGGATATCCATCGGCAGCAGTGGGACGTAGTAGATACGACGCTCATCTTCGACGATCCCGACGAAATTGAGAAAGAAGAAAGGGTTTATCGTAGGACCGAATTTGGAAACAGGATGGTATCTATACTTGGCTAGCTACTGCAGACAACAATCTGAGCGCGCTCTTGTCGTCTTGGTTAAACTGCTCGGATCTACCAGTGATTTTTACTGCATTAGGCATTCGGAAAGGGAATCGGTTCTTCACGATTCGCATCCTTTCTAGTGCTGCCTTTATTTAATGATCGAGATATGCTCGGCGACTGCGGTGTTCTGCCCCTTAGGTTACAGACGGTTGTTTCTATTGAGCTTCCAGAGGAAATACATGGGGTTCTCTTTTGCCTTGGCTTCTCGCAAGAAATCTGCGGATTGAGATGCAACGGCCCCTATGCCGGCAGCCCCGAGGAAGGCCATGGCATCAGAAGGTGATGCGATTCCGTATTGCCCCAATGTAAAGCTCGCAATTCCGATAGCGGCTTCAATGCCTGCGGAGGTGACTAATCGGGATCGCTCGTTTTTCATCACTAAAGATATCTTGTGAAGCTCGGGCTCTATTAGGTCGTTCTTCAGGTCAGCTAATGTCGAGGTGTCGATGGGCCTTTCGCTCAGGCCTTTGGACAAGGTATCCCTAAACACAAGAAACGACTCTTCGTTTCTAATGCGGCAATCAAGGATGCTACGCAACGTTGCATTTTCAGCAATGGGGAGGGGGCAAGATAACCGGCGAATGGGTATGGTCTGATCTTTTCGAGGATAAAGGGTGGAAGTTGCGGACTCGAGGAACTCAATCTGAGCTGGACGAGTGGTTAAATACGAGCTATTCGAAAAATAGGGATTGACGAGGGCTTGAAAGCAATCGTCCAACAAAGGTAGTAGGATAGTCGAGATGCCGCCTTTCTCCAGCATGTCTCTATCCAATCGCGTTTCGCCTTGGCTTGCATAGAGCGATTCGTATTCAGACGGGATTACCAGGAAATCGACATCCATCTCATCATGGGACCCATATGCATCCATTCCCTCAATCGCTACACACAGATTCCCATCTGGTGCTTGTTTTAAAGTGCACGAGGTAGAGGAACAGAATTGTCGTACGAGTTCATCCCAATAATTCGATATCAATCCTTTTGCTTTTGATTCTCTTTCGATTTGTCGCGCTAGGCAATCTTTGCAAAGAGGAATGTAATTGCTCGAAAATCCGAGTATTCCAGCTTTGACTATGTCTTCGACTCGCATGGTCAAATAGATCCCGAATGCAAGTTCATCGACTGAGGCATAATCATCGTGCCCCATTTCGAATGCCGATTCTATAGGGCAATGAATCAGTGTTTTATCTGCATACAATGCTGAGAACTTTGCCAAATGGTAAATGTTTTGCTCTCGACAGGCATAGTCAGTGCAGGGGAATTTGCCTCCTTCAAGGGTGGAGTCAACAGAAAAATTGAACAGGGATTGATTTTCGATTTTTTCGATTGGGATAAGGGGTGCAAGGCCCCCTAATAAAGGCGTCGAACCTCCTTTGCCCCAGTTCTTCTAGGTACGCAATTATTTCGGCAAGAGAGCTGTTCTTGAATGCGGCTAGATAAGAATAAAGGTCATCGTATGCATGAGTCGCCATTTCGCTCACCTACACTTTCGGAAAGAGTTTTGCGTCGTTATTTCCGAGGCGTCGTTGGGCTCGCAATCGACTCTAGTGTGCAGCTGCTTCTCGACGTACTCCCTCATGTTCTGCCTCCACATGTAACTAATTGATTTGCTATGTGCCATTATGAATGGTATATAGCAAATCAATTAGTTACATTTAATGGAGCATTGCGAGCGTGGCGCGCGCAAAGAAGAGTCGTTGTATGGAGGCTTCCGGCAACGGCCTTTTGTACGTCCGTGACTGTTGGGTGCTATCGCGGATGACGTCATTGTTGCCTGTACTCTCGATCCAAGGATGTAATTACGGAAGTGCGGGGAAAATCGAGAACCTTCGAGCACAACGCGATTTTTAGCACCAAAACCGCAGTTCGCGGAAGCGAAAACTGGGGCCTGGTTAGCATTTCTTCGATTTTCCCCGCACCTCCGAATTTGACCCCTTGCCGCACCTTGATCACGTCTTCAAGTGGCTGGTTCATCGCTAATGGAGTTTTCTGCGGTGCTTGAATTGCGGTGTTGTGATTAGGGCAAAAGGCTCTTGGCTCCGGGGAGGCTCATCGCACGAAAATTCAAGTTGCTGCTGAAGTAGGGCTTGCTTCGGCAGCGCTAACAATAAGGGCGGCTCTGCTAGTCTCGGGAGACCGCGGCATTCGGCGGGCCTGCCGAATGCCGCGGTCAGTAGCGGTCAGTAGCGGTCATTAGCGGTCAGTAGCGGTCAGTAGCGGTCAGTAGCGGTCAGTATATTCTTCGGAGCCGTTTCTCTGGGCTTCGGCGGACTTGCCAACTCGCGCTTGGGCACTACTCAGTAGATTACTCAGCAGTGCCCAGTAGATTACTCAGTAGTGCCCAGCAGGGGGAGGGCAGCAAACGCAATGGGCCTGTTTCCCGGCTAGGACCTGCAGCCTCAAACTTCGCTTGGCATCCTGTAGAACTGGTGCGGGTCTTTCGGGCTTTTCCCTACCCATTCCAACAGGCCTCGACCGGCAAGGTCTTTCAGAGTCTTCGAGGCCGTTTTCCTACCGACATTGGACTCCCGCGCGAGGTCGGAGGTCGTGATTTTCCCCTGAGCGGCGGCAATTGCCATCGCTGCTCGTTCGCGCTCGCTGAGGAGCGGTCGGTTGTCGGCCGCGGTTCTCCTGAAGGCCGCTTTCTGCAACCCAGGACGCTCGAAGACGACGACGGTGCTGTTGACGGTCTGCTCGAAGCGGAACCTCACGCCGGCTGCCTCGCAGGCCTCCTTGATGCGCGGTATGCCCGTGCCGTACTGCTCGATGACGCCGGCGCGGAACAGGGTGCGCGCGATCGCGGGGTTTCGGAGGCCGAACTCGCTCGCGGTACCGTCTAGGTGCTCTTGCGGCGAGTCGCCCTCGGGGAACAGGCCCGGGCTCACGATCTGGACGGTGTCCATGAACACGTTGACCTCGACGGCGGTGCCGGTGGTGTAGTCGCGGTGGCACAGCGCGTTGGCAACCGCCTCGCGGATGGCCACGGCCGGGATCTCGGGGATCTCCTTGCGGTACATGCCCGTCTCGCCGATGACGAACTCGCGCCTGATGTTCGACGTCACGAAGTACTCGGCGAAGTCGAGCAGCTTGAGCATGGTGCCGCTCTCGCGGCGCAGGTCGAGGATCTTGGCCTTGGTGTTGCCGCCCAGAAGCCCCAGCTTCATCCTGGGGTAGGTGTCGGATCCCTCGCAGAACAGCTCCACCGCGGCGTTTCTTAGGCTGCCGTCGGGCGCGACGAGGTCGAGCCTTGCCAAGGTGTCCTCCACGCCGGCGAACCCGCCGCCCACGCGTCCGGCCCTGCCGCCGCGCGCGACGAAGTCACGCACCGCCTGCTCGTCGGCGTCGGAGACGGGCCTGCCGGACGGCAGCGAGTCCCACGGGCTACGGGCGCGCTCACGCTTGACGACCATGGCGCTCAGCTCCGAGGCCGACAGCGCTTTGTTCGAAGTCCCCACGCGGGTGAAGTAGCGTCCGTCGGCGAAGTAGGGGGCGTCGGCACCTGAGAAGGCAATTTTGATGTATCGCAGCCCATCATCGGCGTCGAGGCACTCGACCGTCGGGAACACCGCGGGCTCGATCTTGTCGGACACCCACGACGTCACCTGGCGCAGCGTTGCGTCGCTGACATCCTGGCCGATGACATCGCCGTTGTCCTTCACGCCGAAGTAGAGCTCGCCGCGGCCGTGCTTGTTCAGCATGGCGCTGATGGCTTGCAGTGCTTCTTTATGCTCGCCAGTGGACTTCTTGAACTCGACGGTCTCGCTCTCGCTGCCCAGGTTCATCCGCGCTGCCTTTCCCGTTCGTTGCTTGTCTCGTTGGATTATACCGTGGTCACCATGGGCGAAAACGTGGAAGCGCGCTTGCTTGCCTCTACCATGTTCTCATGCGCCTTAATGCCCTTTGTGAAGAATCATCCCATTGGGAAACGGGTCCCTATGGAACGATTTTGGTATCAGGCATAGGGGGGCGCTATCGTGGATGTCGTCACCATTGCCTGCGCCCTCGATCCAGAGATGTAATTACAGAAGTGCGGGGAAAAATCGAAAACCTTCGAGCACAACGCGGTTTTTTTGTATCAAAACCGCAGGTCGCGGAAGCCTAAAACGGGGGTCTGGTCAGCATTCCTTTGGTTTTCCCCGCACTTCCGAATTTGGCCTCTCGCCACATCCCGATTACGTCTTAAAGTGGCGCAAAAAGCCGTGTGCTCTGCTTGATTTTGCTCAGGAATTATGCCTGAGGGGTAGTGGATTCGCCTTTCTCCGCCGTGCAGCGGCACGTGTAGGGCTCTCTGGCTCAGGCGCGAGTCGCTTCCCGTCTGAAAAAGTTCTTAAAACAGCTTTAAAGTTGCCTTTGGCCTACATTGACAGCGTACAATATGCATGTTTACCATGGCAAAAGCTAAATTTGGGGAGGGGGAGCGCACGGTGGAAGTGCTGGTTGTTGGCAATACCGTGTATGTCGATGACGACTTTTGTGCCAAGGCGTTTCCCGGTGACCATGTTCAGGTCGTGGCGGCCAACGAGGCGCGCCGCGACGGGTCGTCGCTCCATGCGTCTTGGAAAGAGCTGCTGCAGCACCTGGACCAGGCTTACGAATTCGACCGTGTGGTCTACCTCTCTACCTATCTCACGCCGCATACCGAGGCCGTTGGCGACATCGAGCTGCTGCGCTCCGTCTTTCGAGCTTGCATGGGTCGCCAGATTCAGCTGCTGTTTGTGACTGGTCCCATGGGAGCGGACGGTGCGGTGGACGCTGCGGGGCAAAACGGCAAGGGCATCATTGCCCGTGCGGCCAACGACCTGTGCCGCTACTATGCGGTCCGCGACGGCATTCAGGCCAAGATCTTGCGCGTGCCGTATCTGTACACCGCCTCGCCCACGCTGGAAGACCCGATTTTGACCCCGCTGTTCGAGGCGTGCTCGCAAGGCTCTGCTGTCATGAGGGCTGGGGCGGACTCACCGCTCGGTGCCCTCTGCGCCGAGGAGCTGGCCGTTCTGGTGCGTCGCATCTTCGACAGCTGGGATGCCACATTCGAGGAACTCGAGGTTCCGGATAGCTTTGCCCACACCGTGGGAGACCTGGGCGAGGCGCTCAAGGGCTTGTTCCCGGGGCTCGACATTACCTACGACGGGGACGCCGTCGTCTCCATTGCTCCGAGCGATACCGTCCGCACGCGCTACGGGTGGTTCCAGCGCTATGACGTGCTGCGCGATCTTTCGACCATACACGCCCGCTGGGAGCAGACCCTCGCGGGCAAGCGCCATCCGCTGCGTGCCGCCATCGACCGCATGCGCGGGCGGACACTGCCCATCAAATGCCTGGAGACCGCGCTGGCCTGGGTGCTCTTTGAGGGCCTGGAGCTGGTGTTTTCGCAGTCTGCTCAGCTTAACGTGCTCGACTACCGCCTGCTGTACGTGGTACTGATCGGCACGCTGTATGGGCTCGATTTTGGCCTGGTTGCGGCGCTGCTGGCGTCGGTGGGTTTGGCCGCGAGCTACTTTACCCAGTATGGCTATACCTTCCAGGGTCTCTTTTACGAGCCGTCTAACTGGCTGCCGTTTATTGCGTACTTTGTTGTGGGTGCCGTGTGCGGCTATGTGCAGCTGCGCAACAGCGAAGCCATTAGGGCGGAGCGCGATCAAAACGAGCTCGTGCGCAACCGCAATACGTTCCTTACGCAGCTCTACCACGACGCGATCGAGGACAAGCGCGCGTACAGGCGCCAGATCGTGGGTCGCCACGACAGCTTTGGCAAGATCTTTGCCGTGACGCAGGAGCTCGACGTATTCAACCCACGCGACATCTATCGCAAGTGCTGCGAGCTTTTGGGCGAGATCCTCGAGAACGATTCGGTGGCGATCTACCATGTTTCGGGCGGGGCATTTGCACGCCTGGTGGCAGCAAGTCCCGCGATTGCCGACGATGCCGCGCGCTCGCTCACGCTTGAGCAGCTTGCACCTCTTTTGGGCGACGGGGGTCGTTCGAACCTGTGGGTGAACCGCGAGCTGACGCCGGGGCTTCCCATGTTTGGATACACGATCGAGCGCGACGGGGCACCCGCTGTGTTGATCTTTGTGCGTAGTGCGGCCGAAAACCAAATGACCCTCTATTATCAAAACCTGTTCCGCATCTTGTGCGGGTTGGTCGAAAGCGCGGTGGGCCGTGCCTTTGACTATGAGGCGGTGGCGCAGGATAAACGCTGCGTTGACGGCACTTGCGTGCTCAAGCAGGCTGCCTTTGGCCAAGAGCTCGCGGCGGAGCAGGCGCTGGCAGATAGCAAGATGGGGAGTTTTTTGCTCCTGCGCGTGGTACCGGGCATGGAGCCTGTCGGCGAGCTGGTGGGCGCAATTGGGTCGGCAATCCGCGAGAGCGACGCGGCGGGCTTGGTCGACGGCGACGTGCTCTACCTGCTTATGCGCCAGGCAAAGGCATGCGATCTGCCCATTATCCGCGAGCGCCTGAGCGCAAAGCAGATTGCGGTGGAGCCCGTCGACGGCGAGGACATCGTGGAGCTGCTGCAGCACATCTCTTACACCGGTGACGGTGAGGGGGGTGCCGCTTGATCTCGCTTGTCGTTGCTGCCGTCTTGCTGCTGATTCATGCGCTGGTTTGCCTGATGCTGTGGACGCTCATGAAACTGGGCCTGCTGCCGGTGCGCGGGCACATGCTGGCTGTGATAGTGCTGGTGCCGCTGTGGGGCCCGTTGCTGGTGGTTTTGCTATCGGTGTGCAGCGCGGTGTTTGGCGAGGGGCTGAAAGGGTCTGCGCTGGAGTCGCTGCGCTTCAACGATGACCTGCATCGCAGTATGTCGGTACCGAGTGGTGAGGACGATTCAGGCGTAGTGCCGCTCGAGGAGGCACTCATCGTCAACGACCCGGCATACCGGCGCCGCCTAATGCTCTCCATGCTCACCGAGGAGCCCGACGCGTACCTGGCGCAGCTGCAGGCGGCTAAGCTTAACGACGACGTTGAGGTGGCGCACTATGCCGCGACGGCGGTGGCGCAGATCTCCAAGGAGTCCGACCTTAAACTGCAGCAGCTGGAGCGTGCCTTTAAGACGGACCCGAGCGCTCAAAACCTCAACGAATACTGCGATTTTCTTGGTGAATACTTGTGCTCGGGCTTGGCTGAGGGGCGCGTGGCTCAGATTCAGCGCCAACAGTACGGGCGCCTGCTTGCGCGTCGCTGCGAGCGCGAGGATACCCTTGAGCTGCGCATTCGATACGCGACGGCGCTGGCCGATGTCGGACAGATCGACGAGGCGCAGGCCGTGACCGACCAGCTGGTGATAGACGTGCCCGAGGAGCAGGAGGTTTGGATGCTTTGCCTGCGCCTGGCCGTGATGCGCCGCGACGGTGACGAGGTCCACCGTGTGATCGATGCGATTGACAAGCAACATGTGTATTTGAGCGCCGACAACCGCGAAAAGTTGGCGTTTTGGCGCGACGGGGAGGAGGCCAGATGAGCGTGGCGCAACATATCCGCGACCGTGCAGGGCGCTTTCGTTGGATGGGACTCCTCGTGGTGTGGGCGGTCTTTATTGTCATGGCCGCTGTGCTGCTGGTGGAGCGTGCCGGCGTGCAGTACAGCGCGGGCCAGCATAAGCTGGGGATGCTTGCCGCCAACGATGCAGTGCCGGCCTCCTCGGCAATCTTTGGCCAAAAGCCCACGTGCCTGGTCATTACCGACTCGGACCAAGATGGTGTTGACGACGTTAAAGACCAGTTCGACCAGATCCTGCTCGACATGAAGATCGCGCACCGCGACGTGGACCTTGCCCTGGATGGTGCGGATGCCATTCCCTCGCTGACCTCCTTCGATCGCGTGATTTTGCTCATGCCGTCGCTCGATGGGCTCGGTACGCACCTGAGCGACATTATGAGTTGGGTGAGTGCGGGCGGCTCACTCATGCTGGGCATGACGCCAGATAACTCGAACTGCCTGCAGGCTATTGCTTCCAAGCTTGGGATCGAATCGGCCGGATATGACTATGCGACAGCCGAAAGTATCGTTCCGAGTGAGGACTTTATGCTGGGCGGGGGAGAGCGCTACGAGTTCTCGGATCCCTTCGATTCTTCACTTTCGGTTTCATTGCGCGAAACGGCGCACGTCTGGGCAAAGACCGGCGATGCGGGCACGCCGCTCATTTGGTCTAACGATTGCGGCAGTGGTCACACCGTGGTGTGCAACATTGGCATCTACGACAAGGTCATGCGTGGGTTCTATGCTTCGGCCATAAGCTTGCTGGGTGAAGCCACGGCCTATCCGGTCATCAACAGCGCCGTGTTCTATTTGGACGACTTTCCCAGCCCTGTGCCCTCGGGCGACGGCACCTACATCAAGCGCGACTACGGGCTTTCCGTCGCCGATTTTTATGCCAAGGTCTGGTGGCCCGATCTGCAAAAGCTCGCGCAAAAATACGGCATTCGCTATACCGGCGTGATGATCGAAAACTACGAGGACGCGGTCAACCAGACCGAGCCCGCGCGCCAGGCCGATACCACGCAGTTCCGCTACTTTGGCGGCATGCTGCTGCAGATGGGCGGAGAGCTGGGCTTTCACGGCTACAACCATCAGCCGCTTGCGCTCTGGGACACCGACTATGGTACGTTGTACGTCTACAAGACGTGGAAAAACAAGGAAACGCTCGTCGCTTCGCTCAACGAGCTTATAGCCTTCCAGGACGAGGTGCTGCCCAACGCGCACGGCTCGGTCTACGTGCCACCGTCGAATATCCTTTCGGCCCGCGCGCGCCAGCTTATCGGCACCGACGTTCCGCGCATTAAGACTATTGCCAGTACGTACTTTAAGGACGGTACCGACTTGCCGTACGTGCAGGAGTTTGGCGTGGCGAGCGATGGTATTGTGGAGCAGCCGCGTATTGTCTCGGGCGGCATGGTCGACGATTCCTATATGCGCCTGGCTGCCGTGTCCGAGCTCAACATGCACTACGTGAGTACGCACTTTATGCACCCGGACGACCTGCTCGATCCCGATCGCGGCGCCAAGGAGGGCTGGGAAGTCTACAAGGGCGGCCTGACCGACTACCTGGACTGGCTTACCAAGTCTGCGCCCGACCTGCGCCGCCAGACCGGCTCGGATTGCTCGGGCGCCATTCAGCGCTTTTCGTCGGTTACGGTGAGTGTGGATACCAGTGCGGATGCCTGGACGCTCAGCCTGGGCAATTTCCACGACGAGGCTTGGCTCATGTTCCGTACCAATAATGGCGAGCCGGGTGCGGTGACGGGTGGCGAGATTACGCATCTGACAGGCGACCTGTACCTGGTCAAAGCCACGGACAAGACGGTGACCATTGCGCGCAAGGAGGGTAGCGACAAATGAGAATCTGCTTGGTACTCGAGGGTTGCTACCCCTATGTGCACGGCGGCGTGTCTACCTGGATGCACGGCTACATTACGGCTATGCCCGAGCATGAGTTTGTGCTGTGGGTGATCGGCGCGCATGCTGCCGACCGTGGCAAGTTTGTCTACGAGCTGCCCGGCAACGTGGTCGAGGTGCACGAGGTGTTCCTGGACGATGCCCTGCGGCTTTCGGGCGAGCAGCACGAAGCCAGTTTTAACGACCGCGAGCGCGAGACGCTACGCCGTCTGGTGTCGCTCTCCAATCCGGACTGGGACGTGCTGTTCGATATCTTTCAGCGCCGTCGCGTGCATCCGCTCTCGTTTTTGCAGAGCCGAACGTTTATGGACATCTTCCGCGACGTGTGCCTTGCCGAGTACCCCTACACGCCCTTTGCCGACGCATTCCACACCATGCGCTCTATGCTGTTGCCGGTGCTCTACCTGCTGGGCAGCGAGGTGCCGGTTGCCGATGTGTACCACGCTATCTCGACCGGCTACGGCGGCCTGCTCGCCTGTCTGGGCTCAAGCGTTCACCATGCGCCGGTGCTGCTCACCGAGCACGGCATCTATACCCGCGAGCGCGAGGAAGAGATCATTCGCGCCGATTGGGTGGTGCCGTCATTTAAGGACCGCTGGATTCGCTTTTTCTACCTGCTTTCGGAGGAGATCTACCGCCGCGCCTTCCGCGTGACGAGTTTGTTCCATAACGCCCGCAAGACGCAGATTGATATGGGCTGTGATGCGGACAAATGCCTGGTTATCCCCAACGGCATCCAGTTCGATCGCTTTAAGGATATTCCCTTAAAGCCCGATGATGGCTGGGTGGATATTGGCGCAGTGGTGCGCTTGGCGCCCATCAAGGACGTCAAGACCATGATCTATGCCTTCTTTGAGCTGCACGAGCGCCTGCCTAAGGTGCGCCTGCACATCATGGGCGGCGTGGACGACGAAGAGTACGGCGCCGAGTGCCACGCGCTGGTCGATACCCTGGGCGTGCGCGACCTGATCTTTACCGGTCGCGTCAGCGTGGTCGAGTACATGGAAAAGCTCGACTTTACCATTTTGACGAGCATCTCCGAGGGCCAGCCGCTCAGCGTGCTGGAGTCGCTTGCAGCGCGCCGTCCCTGCGTGACGACCGAGGTGGGCTGCTGCCGCGAGCTACTCGAAGGCGCCCCGGGCGACGACTTTGGCGTGGCGGGTTTTGTGACGCCGCCTATGTATCGCAAGGGCTTGGCCGATGCCATGGAACGCATGTGCACAAGCCGCGCCCGCCGTATCGAGATGGGGGAGCGCGGCCAGCGCCGCGTTGCCACGTACTTTTTGCACGAGCAGATGCTCACCAACTATCGCGCACTGTACGACGAGACGGCGTGTGCGTTTAACCTGCCCAGAGAGGGGGAGTAGCCGGTGGCCGGAATTGGTTTTGAGCTCAAGCGCCTGTTTAGGCGCAAGGGCCTGTTTGCCACGATGCGCGCTTACGGCTACGCCGGCATTGTGTGCACGGGCCCGATGCTGCTGGGCGTGCTGCTCCAGGTGGGTATCTTGGTGCTGTGCGGTCTGTGGGGTGTGGGCCGTGCCAACCAGGATCTGCTGGTGTGCATGGTGACCTGGACACTGCTGGCCTCGCTTTTGCTCACGAGTTTTTTCTCCATGCCGGTCACGCGCTTTTTGGCTGATATGTTGTTTGCCGAGCGCGAGGATGAGATCCTGCCTTCGTTTTGGGGCTCCAACGCCATCATGCTCGTTGCGGGCACGGTGCTCTACGGCGTCTTTTTGCTGTTCTCGGGTGCCACGCTGCTGCAGGGGCTGCTGTGCCTGTGGCTGTTCAACATTATGATCGTCAACTGGAACGGCATGAGCTACCTCACCGCCATCAAGGATTACCGCGGTATCCTGTGCAGCTTTGCGGCTGCCATTGGCGTCGCGTGCCTATGCGCCCTGGCCGCGCTGGCACTGGGGCTGCCGCCGGTCGAGGGCCTGTTGGCATCAATTGCTCTGGGCTACGGCGTCATGCTCGCCTGGGACGTGGTTCTGCTATACCGGTATTTTCCTCAGAGCGACCGCAGCCCCTGGCTCTTTTTGCAGTGGCTCGATCAGTTTATGCCGCTGGCGCTCACGGGCCTGTTAACCAATCTGGGGCTCTTTGCGCACCTGGTGATTATTTGGGCCGGTCCCATTGGCGTGCAGGTCAAGGGCTTCTTTTATGGTGCGCCCTACTACGATGTGCCGGCGCTCATCGCGTTTTTGACCATCCTGGTCACGACCGTCAACTTTGTGGTCTCGGTCGAGGTCAACTTCTATCCGCGCTACCGCGACTACTACAGCCTGTTCAACGACGGTGGCGTGGTGGGCGACATTGTGGTGGCCGAAGAGGAAATGCTTGCCACGCTCAACCGAGAACTACGGTTTTGCGCGCTCAAGCAGCTGTTTGTGACGGCGGCGGTCATCTCGCTCGAGACCACGGTGCTGTCGGCCCTGCCATTGGGCTTTAACAACCTGATGCACGGGTATTTTCGCACGTTGTGCGTGGGCTACGGCTTGTATGCCGTGGGCAATACGGTGTTGCTCATCTTGCTGTACTTTACCGACTACAAGGGGGCTGTGCTGGCCTCGGGGCTGTTTGCCGGTGTGGCCGGGCTGGCGACTGCCGTTTCTCTGCTCTTACTGCAGCAGTTTTACGGCTTTGGCTTTTTGTTGGGTGCAGCGGTGTTTTTTATCGTGGCGCTTCTGCGGCTCGATACCTATACCGCCAACTTGCCGTATCGTATCCTGAGCCAGCAGCCCATTGTGGCGACCGACAAAACGGGCTGCTTTACACAGCTGGGCCGCTTGCTCGACCGTGCCGAGCAGCGCTATGAGGAAGGTCGCCATAAGGGTGAGCCATATGGCGCGTTTGAGCGCGCAGTAGTTCACGTGTATCGCAAGCATTGGGGAGGTTCTGATGACCGATAGGATGATGTCTCGCCGTCGCCTGTTTGAGGCGGCTGCCGGTGTGCTGTTGCTTTCGGGCTGCTCGGTGCAGGAAGACTCCTCGACCAAAAAGGTCAAAAAGCAGGACAAGATTAAAAAGACCGAGGCCTCCGACCAGTCCAAGCACCTGCGCGACAAGGACGAGCTCTACGAGGTCTACGATGACTCGGGTATTGTGACCATGTACCTGACGGTCTCACGCGGCAACAGCTCCGAGAACACCGACCACAGCTGGGCCGAGATCAACACGTACTCGGTGTATGACTATGCCGACATGGGCGTGACGCGCTATCAGGTTATGGGCCTGCTGCAGCCGGGCG
Source organism: Collinsella sp. (assembly GCA_048230835.1). GTDB lineage: Bacteria > Actinomycetota > Coriobacteriia > Coriobacteriales > Coriobacteriaceae > Collinsella. The sequence goes on along the minus strand of DBFALE010000007.1, from coordinate 25,569 downwards.
ACGAAGACGGCCCGGTGGCCGGCGAGGTTGGCTATGGCGAGGAAGCGCCCAATGCTACCGTGCAGGTGCGCGGTCAGACATCAAGCATGAACTCGCAGAAGAATTACAAGGTGGAGCTCAAAAAGGGCAAGGGTACCTGGCGCCAACAGCGCGCGATTGCGCTCAACAAGCACATGGGCGAGGGTATGCGTTTTCGCAACAAGATGGCCTACGACCTTATCCGCGGGATTCCCCAGATGATGGGCCTGCGCACGCAGTTTGTGCATCTGTGGGTGTGCGACCAGACCGAAAAGTCCAACGACACCTTTGAGGACTACGGCCTGTTTACGCAGGCGGAGCAGCTCAACAAGACGGCGCTTAAGGCACATGGCCTGGATAAGAGCGGGCACCTGTACAAGGTGAACAGCTTTGATTTCCATCGCTACGAGGACACCATTAAGCTTGCCGATGATCCCGACTACAACCAGGCAAACTTTGAGGGCATGCTCGAGATTAAGGGCGATTCGGACCACACCAAGCTCATCGAGATGCTCGATGCGCTCAACGATGAATCGCAAAAGATCGATGATGTGCTCGATACCTACTTTGATACCGAGAATCTGGTCTATTGGCTGGCGTTTCAGATCCTGACGGGCAACTGCGATACGCAGAACCGTAACTGCTATCTGTACAGCCCTCTCAACTCAAATACCTGGTACTTTTTGGATTGGGATAACGACGGCATGCTGCGTAAGCTGGAGCTTTCTCTTACCGGGTTTTCGGACTACGCGAGCTGGGAGCGCGGCGTGAGCAACTACTGGGGCAATGTGCTGTTTAACCGTGCGTTGCGCAGCAAGTCGTTCCGCAGCGAACTCGACCGTGCCGTCAAGGACTTGCGCTCGTATTTGACCGAGACTCGCCTGACCAAGATGATCAAGCACTACCGCGAGGTTACTGAATCGCTGGTCTTTGCTTCGCCCGATATCGACCATCTGCCTGTCACCAAGGACCAATACGAGCAGATCACCGCGGCGATTCCTTCCGAGATCGAGGAGAACTATAAGAGCTTTCGCGAGAGCTATAAAAAGCCCATGCCGTTCTACATTGGCGTGCCACAGATCGATAACGGTAAGCTGCGCATCAACTGGGATGCGTCCTACGACTTTAAGGCGCGCGATATTCGCTATACCGTGGAGCTTGCGCGCGACTATGCCATGAGCGACGTTGTCTTTAAGGCCGAGGACGTGCTGCTTCCCGAGGTGACCTGCGATGCGCCCGATGCCGGCCAGTATTTTGTGCGCGTGCGTGCCACCAACTCCGACGGCTTTACGCAAGATGCGTTTGACTACTATGTGACTGACGACGGCAAGCACTACGGCATGAAGTGTTTTTACGTCCGAGACGGCGGTAAGGTCGTGGAGGACACGTATGAGGAGGGCTAGCGCGCTGCTTGAGCGCTTGGCGGCCCCGCCTGTGCGTGCCACGCAGGAGCGTTACCGCCATGAGCTCAAATATCTCATTAACGAGGGCGAGCACGCCGCGCTTGCCTGTCGCATGGCGCCGGTGTTTAAGCTGGACAAGCATGCGCGGGCGGGCGGTTACACCATTCGCAGCCTGTATTTTGACGACTACTGCAACTCGGCCTACGAGGAAAAAGACGCCGGCATTCTCATGCGCAAAAAGTTTCGCGTTCGCATCTATAACGGCAGCGACAAGGTGATTAAGCTCGAGCGCAAAAAGAAGTACGGTAGCTGGATCTATAAGGAGGACGCGCCGCTCACACGTGGCGAGTTTGAGCAGATTCTGGCTGGCGACTACGGCTTTTTGCTGAGGAGCCCCTATCCGATCTGTCGCGAGTTCTACATCGAGTGCATCTGCAACATGATGCGCCCGCGGACCATCGTGGACTACGAGCGTGAGCCGTGGGTGATGGACGAGGGCACCGTGCGCGTTACGTTTGACATGAACGTGCGTGCCGCGGTGGGAAGCTTCGATATCTTTGACGCGACGCTGCCCGTGCTGCCGGTCCTGGAGCCCGGCAAGCTGGTGATGGAGGTCAAGTTTACGGAGTTTTGCCCGCAGCTGGTGCGCGATTTGGTGCCGCCGGGCGCGGCCGAGCTTACGGCGGTCTCCAAGTACTGCCTGTGTTATGAAAAGACCGCCTACCTGCGCGGATTTAATTACTGGGAATCGGATTTTGAGAACCGAGGGGATATTTAGACCATGAGCACCAGGGACTTTTTTAAGAACTCCGTCTTGGAGGCATTTGGCCAGGTCGACCCTGCCAAGATCGGCCTTTCGCTGCTCGTGGCGCTCGCCATGGGCATCCTGATCTATTACGTGTACAAGCGCTTTTTTACCGGCGTGGTGTATTCGCGCAGCTTTGCCGTGACGCTCGTGGGCATGTGCGTTCTCACCTGCATGGTCACGCTCGCGATCTCGACGAACGTGGTCATCTCGCTCGGTATGGTCGGTGCTCTGTCTATTGTCCGCTATCGTACGGCGGTCAAGGACCCACTCGACCTGCTCTATCTGTTTTGGGCCATTACCACGGGCATTACGGCAGGTGCCGGCATGTATGCGCTCGTGGGGCTCACGGCAGTTGTGATCGTGGTGATGATCGCCGGCTTTGCGAGCCACCAGGACAAGTCGCGCGTGTACATGATGGTCATCCACTACACGGGCCAGACCTCCGGCGACGATATCGTGCGTGCATTTGGCCGCACCAAGTTCACCGTTAAGTCCAAGACCATGCGCGGCGACAAAGTCGAGATGGCCGTTGAGGTATTCTCTGACGGTGTGGATATGCCCTATGCTGACGCTATCCGCGCACTCGACGGCGTTGAAGACCTCACGCTCATCCAGTACAACGGCGAATACCACGGGTAGGACCCTAGCGAGCAGATTGCACAAAGAGGGGCGCTCCTGGTCGAGCATACGTCAGCGAGCGGGCAGCTGCCGTGGCGAGGTGCCACGAAAGAGGAGCGACGCGTACTTCATGTACGCGAGCGACGGTTTGAGCGGCAGATCGCCCGGCAGATGCCCGCGCAACGTCGAGCAGTCCGGCGTTCGTTAGAACGCCGGAACGAACAGGTATCATGGTGAAAGCGATTTCAACGACAGGGGTGCTCGTGGTAAAGATGAAGGATGTGGCCGAGCTGGCGGGCGTTTCGAGCGCTGCCGTCTCGCGCTACCTCAATGGTGGGTATATCTCGGCGGACAAGGCCGAGCGCATTAAGCAGGCGATTGAGCTGACCGGATACGTGCGGTCCAGCCAGGCTCGCGCGCTGCGCACCGGCTCTACCAAGCTCATCGGCGTCATCGTGCCTAAGATTAATTCCGAGTCGGTGAGCCGCATTACGGCGGGCATCGGGCAAGTGCTTGGCCGCCGCGGCTACCAGATGCTTCTTGCCAATACCGATAACGTCCCCGAGCGCGAGCTCGAATACCTCGATTTATTCCAAAACCACCCGGTCGATGGCATTGTGTTGGTGGCAACCATGATCACCGACGAGCACCGTCGCGCTATTGGGTCGTGCCGTGTACCCATTGTGTTGATCGGCCAGAATGTTGAGGGCGCGGCGTGCGTCTATCACGACGATTACGAGGCCGCCTTTGAGCTCGGCCGCGCGCTTGCGGGTCGGGTGGATGGCAAGATCGCCTACATCGGAGTTACCGAAGAGGACCGCGCGGCCGGTTATGACCGCCGTCGCGGTTTTGAGGCCGGCTTGCGCGCCGCGGGCGTGGTGCTTGATCCGAGCTTGATTCGCCAGGGATCCTTTACGCTCGACTCGGGCTATCGCGCTGCGCGCGAGCTGCTTGCCGATGTCCCCGATGTTTCGTTAATCGCGTGCGCGACCGACACTATGGCGGCGGGCGCGGTGCGTGCCATCGATGAGGTTCGCGGCATGGGCGAGGGCATACACCGCGTGAGCGGTTTCGGCGACAACGCATTTTTGCGCGCGCTGACGGGCGGCATTCCCACTGTACATTATGGCTACCTGACCAGTGGCGTCGAGGCCACCAGCATGCTGCTCGACGCGCTCGACGGCATGGAGGGGGAGGGCGGCCTGAAGACACTCAAGCTTGGCCATCAGCTTATGAATGTCTAGACTCTGGGCACGTCTGTCTGCCTCTGAGCCGCCTGTTTTTGCCGTAAAACTACCATTCGCCGGCTTTTTCCTACCGTTCACCCTGCTGTGAAAACGATTACAGATATATGAAAATGAAAACGATTACAGTGTAAGTGTCAAAGATGGCCGGGTGCACGTGCGCCCGTTGGAGGAAAGGGAAGTCATGGACTACCGCAAATCAGCCCAAGAGGTGCTCGACAACATCGGTGGCGCCGACAACGTTGTTTCGGCCGCACACTGCGCCACGCGTCTGCGCCTGGTGATTGCCGATAACGCCAAGGTCGACAAGGAGGCCCTCGAGAATATCGACGGCGCCAAGGGCGTCTTTGAGGCCCAGGGCCAGCTCCAGATTATTTTTGGCACCGGCACCGTCAACAAGGTCTACGAGGAGTTCATCGCGCTCAGCGGCGTCGAGGCTGCCACCAAGGCCGAGGTCAAGGAGGCCGCGGCACAGCAGGAGAACATCTTTATGCGCGCTATTAAGGTGCTCGGCGACGTCTTTGTCCCCATCATCCCCGCCATCGTGGCTTCGGGCCTGCTGCTGGGCATTATGAGCGCCCTCAACTTTATGGCCTCCAACGGCTTTATCGCGCTCGACACCAATAACTTTATTTATAAGATCGCCGACCTAGTCTCGGGCACGTCCTTTGGCATTCTACAGATCCTGATCGGTTACTCCGCCGCTAAGGCCTTTGGCGCCAACCCGTATCTGGGCGCCGTCGTCGGTGGTGCATTCATCAACTCCTCGCTGCAGAGCGCCTATACGGTTGCCTCCGAGGGCGTGCAGACCATGGTCAACGTCATCCCCGGCGTGTACAGCCTTGAGTGGGTCGGCTATCAGGGCCATGTGATCCCCATCGTCATCGCCTGCGCCATTCTCGCCTTCCTCGAGAAGCGCCTGCACAAGATCGTTCCTGAGATGTTCGATCTCTTTGTGACTCCGCTCGTCTCGGTGTTCGTGACCGTGCTCGTGACGCTCGTTGCCGTCGGCCCCATCTTCGTCTGGGCCGAGAACGCCATCCTCGGTCTGATCCAGGCCCTGCTAACCCTGCCCTTCGGCATCGGTTCCTTTATCGTCGGCCTGTTCTATGCCCCCACGGTCGTTACCGGTATCCACCAGATGTACACAGCCATCGACCTGGGCCAGCTCGCCCAGTACGGCGTGACCTATTGGCTGCCCATCGCCAGCGCTGCCAACATCGCTCAGGGTGGCGCCGCACTCGCCGTTGCCTTTAAGACCCGCGATGCCAAGATCAAGGGTCTGGCGCTTCCTTCGGCTCTGTCCGCCTTCATGGGCATTACCGAGCCTGCCATCTTTGGTGTGAACCTGCGCTTCTTTAAGCCCTTCATCGCCGGCTGCATCGGCGGCGGTTGCGGTGCCTTGGTCTGCGCGCTCACTTCGCTGGCTGCCTCCGGCACGGGCGTTACCGGTATCTTCGGTATTTTGCTGTTCCTGGCCCAGCCCGTGCAGTACGCGATCATGTTTGCGATCGCCGCGCTGGTTTCCTTTGCCATCTCGTTTGTCCTGTACAAGGACGAGCCCAAGGCTTCCGAGCAGGCCTAAGAGCTTTTGATTGAGGGGTGCCCGCGGGCTGTATGCTCGCGGGTGTTTCCCGCATTTGGCGCCGATCTCTGGCGCCTTGTAACTTTCGATCCGTTAGGACTTTGATATGTCTAATGCACTTGGCCGCGACCTTGCAAAGCTGGTTGCCGCTGTTGACGCCGCAGCCTCTGAGTGCGGTCATGGCGCATATGGCCAGCGCTTCCATATTATGCCGCCGGCGGGCTGGCTCAACGACCCCAACGGTCTTTGCCAGGCGGGTGGCGTGTTCCATGCCTATTTTCAGTATGCGCCGTTTGATGTCGAGGGTGGCGTTAAGGCTTGGGGTCATGCGACGAGTCGCGACCTTATGACGTGGGACTACGTTGGCGCCCCGCTGCTGCCCGACGAGCCGTTCGATTGCCACGGTGTGTATTCGGGCTCCGCGCTTGCCGAGGACGGCCGTATTCGCGTGCTGTACACAGGCAACGTGAAGCTTCCCGATGCGGACGGGACGTACGACTACGTCAATACCGGCCGTCGCGCTGATACCGTCTATGTGGAGAGTACCGACGGTCAGGCGTTTGGCGCCAAGCGCGTGGTGCTGGCTTCCGAGGATTATCCCGAGGATTTGACCTGCCATGTGCGCGATCCCAAGGTGTGGCGTGACGCGGACGGGCGTTATCACATGGTGCTGGGCGCGCGTCGCCGCGTGGATGGTCCGCATGTCGATAGTCGATTTTGCGTCATGCACGGCGAGGGCGCCGGGCGCGATGTGGGCGAGATCCTGGTGTATGGCTCGGCGGATATGCTGAGTTGGGAGCTCGAGAGTCGTGTGTCTACGCCCGAGCGTTTTGGCTTTATGTGGGAGTGCCCGGGATACCTTGAGCTTGAGGCGGATGGCGGTGTACCGGCGAAGTGGCTGTCCTTCTCGCCCCAGGGCCTCGAGGGCGGCCGTTGGGACCGCGGCAACGTATACGCTGCTGGCTACATGCCTGTAACGGGCGACATTACGGGTGGTGACGGTGCCTATGAGCTGGGCGAGTTCCGCCTGTGGGACGCCGGTTTTGACTTCTATGCTCCGCAGGAGTTCACGGCCGAGGACGGTCGTCACATTCTGATTGGCTGGATGGGCATGCCCGATGAGCCGACCTATGGCAACGACCCCACCGTGGCGTGTGGCTGGCAGCACTGCATGACGGTGCCGCGTGAGCTTACAGCCGGTGCTGGCGGCGTGGTACTGCAGCAGCCGGCGCGCGAGATCGAGCGCCATTATGCCTCGGTGCGTGTGGGGGAGGGCTCGTTGGAGGTTGCCGGTGATACCTGCTTTGACGTTGTTGTCGACGGTGTCGACAGCGCGTTTACCGTGACCGTTGATGGCGAGCTGAAGCTGGCGTTTGTTCCCGTCGAGGGCGAACTGCCCTCGCGCTTTGAGATGCGATTTACCGATGAGAGTCGCGCTTCTGCCGGCTGCGGTCGTACCGTACGTTGGGAGCCCGTCGACGAGGTTAGTAACGTGCGCATTGTTGGCGATGTTTCCTCGGTCGAGGTGTTTGTGAACGATGGTGCGCTCGTGTTCTCGACGCGCATCTATCCCGAGGCCTATGGCGTGACCGTTGACGCTCCGGGTGCGAGCGTGAACTATCACACGCTCATCATCTAGGCGATTCGTCGCATATCGGCGCTATACTGCAGCCGTTGTCCACGATGCGGGGAACACCCGCATCGTGGGATTTTGCTTATGAAGGGGCGGTGCCGTGTGGGCGTACAGCAGCTAGAAGAGGCTTGGGCTTTGAGGACCGGCGCGCGTGAGGCGCAGTTGCTTGCGGCCCCGCATGTGCCGGCAGGGCTGTCGCTGCTGGGGATTGTGCGTCCCGGTGACCGCCTGGTGGCCTTTGCGGACGACTTTGCCGATGCGTTTGAGCGCGGCTTTGATGCTTGCGACGTTGTGCTCGTTGGAGAGCCGTCGGTTGCGGCGTTTACCGCCGCGTCCGAGGACTTTGACGCTTCGTTTGATGCCGAGGTGCCGCACCTGTGGTGGTTTGTGAACTCCATCGGTGGCTTTGGCCTGCGTGTGCCCGTCCTTCGCGCTCTTGGCCGCGCGGCTCGTGAGGCCCGCGCGCTGCTTGTTGTGGACAACACCGTGGCGTCGGCTTTTGGCTGCGATCCGCTGCGGCTGGGTGCTGCGCTGTCGCTTGAGGCGCTCGATCGTGTATGCGCCGGTGATGCTCCGCGCAAGTTGGTTGCCGTATCGGCCGCGCGCTCGCAGCTCAAGCGCCATCGCGTGGATGCCGCGGCTGAGTGCGCGCATGCCCTGCTCGAGGGCTGTGGCTTGGCCAAGCTTGATATGCCTGCTGACGAGGCCGGTGTGCTGGAGCGCGGGCTGGACTCGTTCGACGCCCGCATGCAGGCACACTTCGACCGCGCACGTGCGCTGGCCGAATATCTGGCCGCCAACGAGATGGTGCGCAACGTGCGCTATCCCGGACTGAGCCCGCATCCCGATCATGCGGTTGCGACGGGAATCCTCGAGCACGGCTTTGGTCCGGCAGTTGAATTTGACCTTATCGAGCGTAGCGCGGGAGAGCTGTTCGACGCTTTGCCGGGGGAGTTTCGCACATCGCCTGCCGGCGGCGCAACGACGCGCCTCTCGGCCACGCGCGGCAAGCAGGGGAGCACCATCCGCCTCTTCGCCGGCACCGACGACCCCTTGATCGTTGCCGCCACCCTAGATAATGCCCTCCGCAACTAGCTAAATCATCCTCGACTTCATAAGTTGCGGTGAAATAGGGATTGATTTACGGCTTTAACCGCATAAACAGCCCCTATTTCACCGCAACTTATGAGAAGGGGTTGCGTGGCTATAAGGCCCCGTCCTAAATTGGCTATTCTTTTATGCTGGCGATGAGGTCGTTTGCTTTGGTGGCGATGACGTTGTTGATGTCGGCCTGCAGCTCTTCGTAGACCGCTATGGCTCGCTCGCCGGCGGGGGTGAGGGTGGATCCGCGGGCGCCGTCGCGCTCTATGAGCTTGCAGCCCAGCTGACCTTCGGCCTCGTTCACAATGCGCCATGCCTTGGAATACGCCATGCCCATGCTCTTGGCGGCACGGTTGAGCGAGTGCTCGCGGGCGATGCCCTGCAGCAGTAAGACGCAGCCGTGGCCGAAGACGCCCGGCAGATCTTTGTCGCACGCTTGAATGACCAACTTTGCCGTCGTCTTGTACTCCATACGCTCCACGTCTTCCCGCTAAAGTGTTTGCTGGGCAAACGCAAAGCCTGCGTCAAACCCTCGTGTGCTCTTCTTAAATCATGCATTGTAGCAGTCAAAGTGCGTTAAGATACTTCCCCAGTATTGGGCGCCCAAGGTTGGGCTGGGTCCTACGAGGCCTGCAGCCGACTGGTCGCATGGAAAAAGGAGAAACATGGCTACGTTCTTTCCCGGTGAGTCCCACACGTTTTCGGAGTATCTGCTGGTCCCTGGTTACTCGTCCTCGCAGTGCATTCCCAACAACGTCTCTCTTAAGACGCCGCTAACCCGCTTTAAGCGCGGTGAGAAGCCGGCAATCACCCTGAACATCCCCATGGTTTCCGCCATCATGCAGTCCGTCTCGGGCGTCGACATGGGTGTCGCGCTCGCTACCGAGGGTGGCCTGTCCTTCATTTACGGTTCCCAGAGCGCCGAGTCCGAGGCCGCCATGGTCAAGGCCGTCAAGGATCACAAGGCCGGCTTCGTTCAGTCCGATTCCACGCTGACCCCCGACATGACCATGGAGCAGGTCATCGAGCTCAAGGAGAAGACCGGTCACTCCACCATGCCGGTTACCGACGACGGCACTCCCAAGGGTAAGCTCCTGGGCATCGTCACCAGCCGTGACTATCGTCCCAGTCGCGATGACCACCAGACGAAGGTCTCCGAGTTCATGACCCCGCGTGAGCAGCTCATCGTGGGCGACAAGAACATCAGCCTCAAGGTCGCTAACGACGTCATCTGGGACAACAAGCTCAACGCCCTGCCCATCGTCGACGATAACGATCACCTCATGGGCATCGTCTTCCGCAAGGACTACGATAGCCACAAGACCAACCCCAACGAGCTGCTCGATAACGACAAGCGCTACATGGTCGGCGCCGGTATCAACACCCGCGACTATGCCGAGCGCGTGCCGCTGCTCATCGAGGCCGGTGCCGACGTTCTGTGCATCGACTCCTCCGAGGGCTTCAGCGAGTGGCAGAAGCGCACTATCGAGTGGATCCGCGCCAACTACGGCGAGGACGTCAAGGTTGGTGCCGGTAACGTCGTCGACGCCGAGGGCTTCCGCTTCCTGGCCGACTGTGGTGCCGACTTCATCAAGGTCGGTATCGGCGGCGGCTCCATCTGCATCACCCGTGAGACCAAGGGTATCGGCCGTGGCCAGGCCACCGCGCTGATCGATGTCTGCCGTGCTCGCGACGAGTACTACGAGGAGACCGGCGTCTACGTGCCCGTGTGCTCCGACGGCGGCATCGTCTACGACTACCACATGACGCTCGCCCTTGCCATGGGTGCCGACTTTATGATGCTGGGTCGCTACTTCGCCCGCTTCGACGAGAGCCCGACCGAGCGCGTCAATGTGAACGGTCAGTACATGAAGGAGTACTGGGGCGAGGGTTCTGCACGTGCCCGCAACTGGCAGCGCTACGACCTGGGCGGCGCCGCGAAGCTCAGCTTCGTCGAAGGCGTCGACTCTTACGTTCCCTACGCCGGCTCCCTCAAGGACGGCGTGGGCGGCACGCTCTACAAGGTCAAGTCCACGATGTGCAACTGCGGTGCCCTCTCGATCCCCGAGCTCCAGGAAAAGGCACGCCTAACGCTGGTCAGCTCCACCTCCATCGTCGAAGGCGGCGCCCACGACGTAGTCGTCAAGGACTCCCAGCAAAGCGTCAGCTACCGCTAAGCGGCTTTCCCAAGCACCGCACCTTGCCGTTCAAACCGTCGCTCGCGTACCAAAGTACGCGTCGCTCCTCTTTCATGGCAATCTGCGGCACTTGGAAAACCCGACCATGCTTGAGCGGGTAACAATTAGCGGTTGATTCCCAACCACGCTATTTAGATAAAGCGAGATGCATGCAAGTCGCAGGCATCTCGCTTGTTGTATTTGCTATCATCATGCGAGTTAACGATGTGGCGGGGCGTTCTTACCTTTGCTCGCTGCAAGTTCCGCACGAGCCGAAGAGCACTTAATGTGCTCTTCGTGCGAGCAGGACTGTCCGCAGCAGCGAGCAAAGGTAAGAACGCCCCGCCCCAACCGAGATAACAAAGGAGCTGATATGTGCGATTGCACAGATCATAAGGACGAGATCCCTGCCTACGACGCGCAGGCCATTGAGTCCCGGTGGATGAAGGCCTGGGAGGACTCCAACCTCTTTGCCGTCGACACCGACGACAGCAAGCCCAAGAAGTACGTGCTCGAGATGTTCCCGTATCCGTCGGGTGACCTGCACATGGGCCACGCGCGCAACTATACCATCGGCGATGCCATGGCCCGTCAGGCCCGCATGCGCGGCTTTGACGTGCTGCACCCCATCGGCTTTGACGCCTTTGGCCTGCCTGCCGAGAACGCCGCCATCAAGCACAACACGCAAGCTGCCGCCTGGACGTATAAGAACATGGACCAGGCGCTCGCCACGATGAAGCGCATGGGCTTCTCCTACGATCTGGATCGCATGGTCAAGACCTGCAGCCCTGACTACTACCGCTGGGGTCAGTGGATCTTTGAGAAGCTGTGGGAAAAGGGCCTGGTCTACCGCAAGAAGAACCCGGTCAACTGGTGCCCTAACTGCAAGACCGTTCTGGCCAACGAGCAGGTCACCGAGGGCAAGTGCTGGCGCTGCGGCACCGAGCCCGAGAAGCGCGACCTTGAGCAGTGGTACTTCAAGATTACCGAGTACTCCCAGGAGCTGCTCGACGACCTGGAGAAGCTCCCCGGCTGGCCCGAGCGCGTCAAGCAGATGCAGGCCAACTGGATCGGTCGCTCCGAGGGCGCCGAGGTTGACTTTACCCTTTGCGACCAGGATGGCGAGCCCATCGAGGGCGACGAGGGCAAGATCACCGTCTTCACCACGCGTGCCGATACGCTCTTTGGTGTGTCCTTCTTTGTCCTGGCTCCTGAGTACGCCCGTCTTCACGAGCTCGTCGAGGGCACGGAGTACGAGGAGGCCGTCACTAAGATCGTCGAGGACTCCAAGCATATCTCTGCTGTCGAGCGTGCCCAGGGCACCCTCGAGAAGCACGGTGCCTTTACGGGCCGCTACGTGGTGAACCCCGTCAACGGCGAGAAGGTTCCCGTGTGGGTTGCCGATTATGTCGTTGCCGACTACGGCACCGGCGCCGTCATGGCCGTTCCCTGCGGCGACCAGCGCGATTTTGAGTTCGCCCGCAAGTACGACCTGCCGATCGTACCGATCATCCTGGACGATGACGATCGCGCTGCCGTCGAGGCCAGCGGCGAGACCATCGATACCTTCCATGCCGAGACCGTCGACTGGGATTGCGCCCACGCTGCCGAGGGCACGCTCGTCCAGTCCGGCAAGTACACCGGCATGCGCGGCGGTAAGCACTCCGAGGGCGAGGCTGCGATCGTGGCCGACCTCGAGGCCATGGGCTGCGGTCGTCGCAAGGTCGAGTTCCGTCTGCGCGACTGGCTCATTTCCCGTCAGCGCTATTGGGGCAACCCCATCCCGGCCATTCACTGCGAGCACTGCGGTATCGTGCCCGTGCCCGAGGATCAGCTGCCGGTGACGCTGCCCGAGAACCTGGACCTGGGCGCTGGCGAGACTCTCGCCGAGTGCAAGGAGTTCTACGAGACCACCTGCCCGGTCTGCGGTCGCCCGGCCAAGCGCGAGACCGATACCATGGACACCTTCACCTGCTCCAGCTGGTATTACCTGCGCTATACCGATCCGCACAACACCGAGCTGCCCTTCTCCCGTGAGACCGCCGACCGTTGGATGCCCGTCGATAACTACATCGGCGGCATCGAGCACGCCATTCTGCACCTGCTCTACAGCCGCTTCTTTACCAAGGCACTGCGCGACCTGGGCCTGCTGAGCGTGGACGAGCCCTTCACCAACCTGCTGTGCCAGGGCATGGTCAAGGACGAGAACGGCGACACCATGTCCAAGTCCAAGGGCAATGTCGTGCCCCCGAGCTCGGTCATCGAGCCCTACGGCGCCGACACCATGCGTTTGGCGATCCTGTTTATCGCCCCGCCCGAGAAGGACTTCGACTGGGATCCCAAGGCCGTTGAGGGCGCCAACCGCTTCATCAAGCGCGCCTGGCGTATCGTTTGGCAGCTCGTCCAGTCCGGCGACGCCAACGTGGCCTTCGACAAGTCCGCGCTCGACGAGGTTGCGATGAAGCTCTATCGCGAGCGTCACCGCACCATCGCCAAGTGCACCGAGGACTTTGACCGCGGCCAGTTCAACACCGCGATCTCGGCCGTCATGGAGCTCGTCAACGCGGCGAGCGCCTACCTCAACGCCACCGAGGGTACCGCGCGCGACAAGGCGCTGTGCTATGGCGTGGCTAAGGATATCGTGAGCGTCCTGGCGCCCATCTGCCCGTTCTGGGCCGACGAGCTGTGGCACGAGGCCCTCGGCTGCGAGGGCAACGCCTACACCGCCGCCTGGCCCGAGTTCGACCTGGCCGAGTCCGTTGAGGACACGGTGCAGATCGTGGTCCAGGTGCTCGGTAAGGTCCGCGGTCGTGTCGACGTTGCCCGCGATGCCTCTAATGAGGATATGCAGGCTGCCGCCGAGGCCGCCGTCGCCAAGTGGCTTGAGGGCAAGACGGTCGTCAAGGCCATCTGCGTGCCTGGCAAGCTGGTCAACCTGGTGGTCAAGTAAGCATTGCGCGCTTAACTGACGCATAAAAGACGAGGGGCGATCCGGTTGGGTCGTCCCTCGTTTTTCATGTACCTGCCCTGATGTCTGCGGTCAATTGTCCTATTCTTGTGGAGAAGCTGTGCGCACGCTGACCTGCAGATTCGTACTGTGCTTGCACGTTTCCGCAGCTATTGGTATAGTTTGCTTGCAAATGAAGTTGTAATTGAAAGAAGTGGGGTTTCGGCCCCGCTTCTTTTTTGTATGGATGGAGGTGCCGCAATGGTCAAGACCAAGACCGAGCAGGCGATCATCGACGCGCTCGAGGCCGTCGCTCCCCAGCACGATGTCGACATCGTCGACGTCGAGCTCGTGGGTGCCACCAAGGCCCCCTGCGTGCGCGTGCGTATCGAGGGTGCCGAGGGTCAGAGCCTGTCGCTCAACGACGTCACGGCCAACACCAAATGGGTCGGCGATGTGATTGAGGAGCTCGACCCCATCTCTTCGAGTTATACGCTCGAGGTGTCGAGCCCGGGCATGGCGCGCCCGCTACGCCGCCCGTGCGACTTTGCCCGCTTTGTGGGCGAGAACTGCGAGCTCACCTCCACCGCCACCGAGGGCCGTCGCAAGTACGCCGGCAAGATTGCCGCCGCCACCGAGACGAACGTAACCCTCGAGCTCGAGGACGGCGAGTCCGTCACCCTCGATTTCTCTGATGTTAAGAAGTGCAAGTTGAAGCCCACCTACGACTTCAAGCCCGCGAAGGAAGGAAAGTAAGATGGCAGCATCCGACATGATGTCCGCCCTGATGGAGCTTTGCCAGGAGAAGCACATCGACCAGCTCTACCTGATCGACCGCCTGGAGCAGTCGCTCGCCAAGAGCTATGCCGAGATCCTGCATCTTGAGTGGGGCGCCAAGGTGACCATCGACCGCACTACCGGCAAGATCTACGTCTACCGCCTGGAGCCGATCGACGATTCCATGGACGAGGAGGGCAACTTCACCGAGTTCGAGGAGATCGACGTCACTCCCAAGAACACGAGCCGCATCGCTGCCCAGCACGCCAAGGCCGAGATCAACGCCATCGTGCGTAACTCCGCTCGCGAGCAGATCTACGAGGAGTTCTCCGGCCGCATCGGTGACCTCATCAGCGGTACCGTGCTGCAGTCCACACCCGACTTCACGATTGTCAAGATTCGCGAGGGCGTCGAGGCCGAGCTGCCGCACTTCGATCAGCGTCGTTACGAGAACGAGCGCAATGAGCGTCCGATGGGCGAGCGCTACCTGCACAACCAGCACATCAAGGCCGTGATCATCGACGTTCGCGACCCTAACTCCAACCTGCAGCCGGTTCGTGGCGAGCACAGCCGTCCGCCGATTGTCATCTCCCGTACCCACCCCGAGCTCATGCGTCGTCTGTTTGAGCAGGAGGTGCCCGAGATCTATGAGGGCACCGTCCAGATCAAATCGATCGCCCGCGAGCCCGGCCAGCGCTCCAAGGTTGCCGTCCACTCGCTCGACGACCGTCTGGATCCCGTGGGTGCCTGCGTCGGCCCCAAGGGCAGCCGTGTTCGCGCTGTTGTGGGCGAGCTCCGTGGCGAGCGCGTCGACGTCATCCTGTGGGATGCCGATCCTGCCGTCTACGTCGCCAACGCCCTGTCGCCCGCCAAGGTCACCCGCGTCCTCATCGACGAGGAGAAGGCCTACGCCGGCGTCATCGTGCCCGACGACCAGCTGTCCCTCGCCATCGGCAAGGAGGGCCAGAACGCCCGCCTCGCCGCGCGCCTGACCGGCTGGCACATCGACATCAAGTCCGAGACGCTTGCCGCCGACATCCTCAAGAACGTGCCCGTTCACGAGGAGCCCGCCGCCGACCTGATCGGTGACGAGGAGGACGAGGACGTCCGCCGCTGCGAGTACGTGTCCGAGGACGGCATCCAGTGCCGCAACCAGGCTCGTCCCGGCTCCCGTTTCTGCGGTGTCCACGACACCGACGCCTTCGATGATGCGGAGGACCTGATCTAGCGCGCGGTCGCGCCGGGCGGGTCCCGGCGCATCTCCCACGCTCGTTCAGTCTCTAGGCACCCAAGGTGCCAGAAAGGGTAGGTGAAGTCATATGGCAAAAGTCCGTGTGTCCACCCTGGCCAAAGAGTTCGGCATGACCTCCAAGGAACTGATGGGTCATCTCGCCGATATGAAGATTCCCGCTAAGTCCGCTTCCTCCACCTTGGAGGACGCCTATGTCGCCATGGTCCGCAAGCAGCTCGCCTCGGTGATCGAGGCCCGCGCCCAGGAAGTCGAGGCCGCCAAGCAGGCCGAGGAGCAGGCAGCTGCCGCCGAGGAGGCCGCTCGCGCCGCCGAGGCCGAGCGCGAGCGCATCGCCGCCGAGAAGGCCCGCGAGGAGGAGCGTCGCCAGTTTGCCGCAGCCCAGGCTGCCGAGGAGGCTGCCCGCGCCGAGGCCGAGGCCAAGAAGAAGGCCGAGCAGGAGCGCCTTGCCCGCGAGAAGGAGGAGGCTGCCCGCGAGGCCCAGCGCCGCGCCGTTCCCGCTTCCGACTCCGGTTCGCGCTTCCGCTCGCTGCTCGACCAGATCGCCGCACAGGAGACCGTGCTCAAGGAGAAGAAGGACGCCGAGGACAAGGCCAAGGCCGAGCGTGCTGCCGAGCGCGGTAACCGTCGTGGCGGCAACAACGACCGCCGCGGTGGCCGTCGTAACGATCGCAATGCCTCCGACAACAACTCCGAGCGCAACGCCTCCGAGAGCCGTCCGCACAGCCATCGCACCAACGCCAGCAACAACGTCGCTGCCGGCATGGACTTCCCCAACCCCGACAAGCAGGGCAAGGGCAAGAAGCGCAAGGGCGGTCACAACAACGAAGAGGACCACTACAGCCGCATGGCTCGCGAGGCCGAGGAGTACAGCCGCGAGAAGGTGCTCGAGGAGGCTCGTGCCGCCGTCGAGGAGGCCTCTCGCGAGTCCACCGGTCGCCGCAAGAAGCGCAAGGAGAAGCGCGAGCGCGAGGCTGCCAAGGCTCAGGAGGAGCGCAAGATAGAGGAGGCGCTGGCCCAGGGCGTGAACCCCGAGGACCTCGATGCCATCAAGGTCTCCCAGGGCGTTACCGTCCAGGAGCTTGCCGAGGCGCTCGACGTTCCGGCCAACGACATCATCAAGCGCCTGTTCCTGCTGGGTACGCCGCTCACCATGACGCAGTCCATGTCCGACGACCTCGTCGAGCTCGTTGCCGACGACCTGGGCCGTCAGATCAAGATCATCACCCCCGAGGAGGAGAACACCTTCTCGTTCTACGACGATCCCGCCGACCTTAAGCCGCGCGCCCCGGTCGTCACCGTCATGGGCCACGTCGATCACGGCAAGACGTCGCTGCTCGACGCCATCCGTCACACCGGCGTTGCTGCCGGCGAGGCGGGCGGCATTACGCAGGCCATCGGCGCTTCGCAGGTCATGATTAACGACCGCAAAATCACCTTTATCGATACCCCGGGTCACGCCACCTTTACGGCTATGCGTGCCCGTGGCGCCAAGGTGACCGACATCGTCATCCTGATCGTCGCCGCCGACGACGGCGTCATGCCCCAGACGGTCGAGTCGATCAACCACGCCAAGGCCGCCGGCGTACCCATCGTCGTCGCCGTCAACAAGATCGATAAGCCGGGCGCCAACCCCGACCGTGTGCGTCAGGAGCTCACCGAGTACGGCGTCATCCCCGAGGAGTGGGGCGGACAGAACATGTTCGTCAACATCTCGGCCAAGCAGAAGATCGGTATCGACGAACTTCTGGAGACCGTGCTGCTCCAGGCCGACGTACTCGAGCTTAAGGCCAACCCGGACACCTTTGCCTCGGGCAACGTCCTCGAGGCCAAGCTCGACAAGGGCCGCGGCTCGGTCGCTACCGTGCTCGTGACCCGCGGTACCCTGCACGTGGGCGATACGCTGGTCGCCGGCCTTACCTACGGCCGCGTCCGCGCCATGCTCGACCCCAAGGGCCGCGCCGTCACCGAGGCCGGTCCCTCCGACGCCGTCGAGATCCTGGGCCTGCAGTCCGTGCCCAACGCCGGCGACGAGTTCCGCGTGTTCGAGGATGAGCGCGAGGCACGCGCCCTGGCCGACGAGCGTTCGCTCAAGGCCCGTATCGAGGAGCAGAGCCGCGTCAAGCACGTCACGCTCGAGAACCTCTTCGAGACCATTGCCGACGCCGAGGTCAAGGAGCTCAACCTGATCATCAAGGCCGACGTCCAGGGTTCCATCGAGGCCCTTCAGGACTCGCTCGACAAGATGGATCAGTCCGAGGTTCGCATCAACACGATCCACTCCGCCGTTGGCGCCATCAACGAGACCGACGTCGTCCTGGCCGACGCCTCCAACGCCATCATCATCGGATTTGGCGTCCGTCCCGACGGTAAAGCCCGCTCCGCCGCCGAGCGCGAGGGCGTCGAGATCCGTTGCTACGACGTCATCTACAAGTGCCTCGAGGAGCTCGACGCCGCCCGTATCGGCATGCTCAAGCCCACCGAGGTCGAGGTCGCCACGGGTACCGCGACCGTCCTGGACACCTTTAAGGTGCCCAAAGTCGGTATCGCCGCCGGTGTCCGCGTCGAGGAGGGTGAGATCGCCGCGACCGATTCCGTGCGCCTGGTGCGCGACGGCATCGTGGTCTTCAACGGCAAGATCGCCTCGATGCGCCACTACAAGGACGAGGCCAAGAGCCTCAAGAGCGGTTCCGAGGGCGGCATTGGTCTGGAGAACTTCCAGGACATCAAGCCCGGCGACCAGATCGAGGGTTACCGCATCGACCAGGTTGCCCGTACCGAGTAGGGGGTAGCGCTATGAAGCAAACGCAGGCAACCCGCCGTCTGGGCGAGCAGCTTCGCGAGAAGCTCGGTTATATCCTGCTCTTTGAGGTTTCCGATCCGCGTCTCGACCTGGTTACTCTGACCGCGGTCGAGGTCGCGGTGGACCGTTCGTTCGCGCGTGTGTACGTGTCGTGCGATGCGAGCCGCTACGACGAGGTCATGGAGGCGCTCGCAAGCGCCAAGGGCCGTATTCGCAGCCTGTTGGCTCGCTCGCTCGATTGGCGTGTCACGCCCGAGCTCGATTTTCGCATCGATCGCTCGACCGATGAGGCCGAGCGCATCACGCGTGCGCTGGAAAACGTTCCCGCCACGCTTGCGATCGAAAAGGACGAGGACGGCTATCCGATAGCGCACGCCGCCCAGGAGGCAGTTTTAGATGACTAATTCCGCCGACCTCGCCTCGTGCGAGTCTGCAGATATTCAGCGACGCATTCTCGAGCTCATCGAGGGTGCGTCCTCCATTGCGATTTCGGGACATACTTCTCCCGATGGCGACGCCTTGGGCTCCGTATTGGGTCTGGGCCTTTCGCTCATGAAGTTTTTCCCCAACAAGGACATTGCGCTGCTGCTGGCAGACGATGACCCGGTTCCGCGTATCTACCGCTTTATGGAAGGCTCCGATCGCCTGGTGCCGGCATCTGCGTACGCCGGCAATCCTGACCTGTTCATCTCGGTGGACGTACCGGTCGTCGAGCGCCTCAATAATTCTGCCGAGGTGCTTCGTCGCTCCAAGCATGTGGTGTGCTTCGATCATCATCCGGCGCGCGAGGAGTTTGCCGAGCTCAGTCTGAGGCGCGTCGATGCCGCGGCCTGCGCCATGATCATCGACCGTTTCTTGGATAATTGCGGCATTGTCGCACGTGACGGCGTCGCGACCTGCTTGCTGTGCGGCTTGGTGACCGACACCGGTCGTTTCCAGTACCAGAACGCCGATGCTGCCGCGTTCCATGCTGCTTCGCGCCTGGTGGCGCATGGCGCCAATCCGGCTCGTGTCGCACTCGAGGTCTATCAGAGCATGCGCGTCGAGTTTTTGCACCTCAAGTCCATTGTCATGGGCCGTATCAAGACGGTCGCGCACGGGCGCGTGGCGTATAGCTATGCCTTCCAGAGCGACCTTGAGGCCTGCGGCGTCACCTCGGATGAATGTGACGGTCTGGTCGATGTGGTGCGTTCGGTGATGGGCGTCGAGGTCTGCCTGTTCTTAAAGGGCATCGACGGCGATACCAAGGTGCGCGGCAACCTGCGCTCCAAGGGTGACCTCGATGTGTCCGAGATCGCTGCCAACTTTGGCGGTGGCGGGCATCATGCCGCCGCCGGCTTTTCCAACAACGGAACAATTCGCGAGACGCTCGCCGTGGCACTTCCCATGCTGGCCGAGCTGGTGGGGGAGGATCCCGCTTCGGTGACCGTCGAGCTTTAACTTTTTGGATGGTACATGGCTCGTCGTACGCCTTCTCAACTGAATATGCTGCTCGCCGTCGATAAGCCGGTGGGCTGCACGTCCCACGATGTGGTCTCGCAATGCCGACGCGCCCTCCATGAGCGGCGCGTCGGCCATGGCGGCACGCTCGACCCCATGGCATCCGGCGTCATGGTGGTGGGCGTGGGCCAGGCTACTCGTCTGCTGGGCATGCTAACCCTCGATACCAAAAGCTATGTCGCCGACATCTCGTTTGGCGCCGAGACCAATACCGATGATGCGGAGGGCGAGGCGGTCCGCACGGTGGCTGTTGCCAACGAGCTCCGCGATCCTGCCTATGCTCGTGAGCGCTTGGCCGCCATGCTGGGCCCGCAGATGCAGGTGCCGCCGGCGTTTTCTGCTATCTCGGTCAATGGCGTTCGCGCCTACAAGTCTGCTCGCGAGGGCAATGCGGTGTACCTACCTCCGCGCCCCGTCGAGGTCTATGCCGCCGACCTGATCGCCGTGGGCGGCGAAGGTGATACGTGTGTGTGGACCGTGGCGTTCTCGGTGAGCAAGGGCACCTATATCCGTGCGCTCGCTCGCGACCTGGGCCGCGCTTGCGATAGCGCCGCGCATATTTCCGCGCTGCGCCGCACGGCTTCCGGTGTTGTTTCCATTGGCGCTTGTCATGCGGTCGAGGAGCTTTCTCCCGAGTCCGCGGCTGGCTTTGCCCTGGATCCCATTGCGGCCCTGGGCGCCACACGTGTTGACTTGCCGGGCAATCTTGCCGACGACCTGCTCTGCGGCCGACGCATTCCCGTTGAGCGTGCGCTTGCCGATTTCGATTCCTCGAAGGCGCCGTTTGCGTTGGTGCTCGATGGGGGACTCAAGGCGCTCGCCCGCATTGAGGGCGGCCGCTTTGTCATGGAGCACGTGTTTCCGCAGGCAATCGGCGGTGTTCGATGATGTTGTCCGCTCGCGAGCTCGCGCGTGTCTTTTTCGCGGGCGAGTCGGACGAGGCTCGCATCGTTGCTGCCGATACGTTTGATGAGTGTGAGCACTTGGGTGCCGCTTCAATCGCCATTGGCGTGTTCGACGGCGTTCACCGTGGACACCAGGAACTCATCGAAGCGCTTGTCCGTGATGCCCGTGCCCATGGCTGTAAGGCGGTCGTGGTTACCTTCGATCCCGACCCGGACGTTGTGGTGAGCCCTTCGCCCGCTCAAAAATTGATGACGACGGCCGATCGTCTGCATGCCTTGGCTCAAACCGGGGTCGATGCGGTGGTGGCCGTTCCCTTTACGCCTGAGGTTGCGGCGCTTGACCATGTTGATTTTCTCTCGCTGGTGTCGCGTCTGGTCGACATTCGATCGATTCGCGTTGGCAGTGACTTTAGGCTGGGTCGTGGCGGTGCTTCTGGTGTTGCCGAGATGCGCTCCTGGGGTTCCGAGCACGGCGTTGACGTGTATGGTCACGACCTGCTTTGCGAGGGCGGTGAGGCCATTTGCGCCACCCGCATTCGTCATGAGCTGGGACAGGGCCATGTGGAGCTTGCTGCTGGGTTACTCGGCCGTCCGTATATGGTGCGTGGCGGTGTTATTCGCGGCCGTCACGAGGGTTCTGGCATGGGCTTTCCCACGGCAAACTTGCAGGTTCCCGACGGCATTCAGGTGCCAGCCGATGGCGTGTATGAGGGTCTGGTGCTGGTCGATGACACCGCGTGGCCCGCTGCTGTGAACGTCGGCCTGCCGCCAACGTATGCCGACGATGCGGCATCTGCGCATCTCGAGGCTAATTTAATTGGTTATACGGGCGACCTGTACGGCGCTTCCGTTTCGCTGGCGTTTACGCGCTGGCTGCGTCCCTCGCGTGTGTTCGATTCGCTGGATGAGTTGATCGCGACCGTCGAGGGTAATATCGAGGATATTCGTCACAACTTGGGCGATCAGGGGGTGAGCATCCGTGATTAGCGATGAGGAAAAAGACCAGGTACGCGCTGCGTCTGACCTGGTTGCCATCGTGCAGGAAACGGTCGAGCTCAAGCCTCGCGGCCATGAGTTTTGGGGATGCTGCCCCTTCCATGGCGAGAAGACGCCGTCCTTCCACATTATCCCCGCCACGCAGGTGTGGCATTGCTTTGGTTGCGGCGAGGGTGGCGACGTTTTCACGTATATCATGAAGCGCGAGAACCTGAGCTTTCCCGAGTCAATCCGTTACTTGGCCGATCGCGCGGGTATTGAGCTGCATGACACCGGAGATCGCCGCGAGCGCGGCACCAAGCGTGCCCGCATCTACGATCTGTGCGCCGAGACCGCCCAGTTCTACCACACCATGCTCATGCGCGGTAAGGACGGCCGTCCGCGCGAGTACTTTGCCAGCCGCGGCATGGGCGGCGACGTCTGCCGCCGCTACTGCCTGGGCTTTGCACCGGGCCGTAACGCGCTGGTGTCGCACCTGTCCCAGGCGGGTTTTACCCCGCAGGAGATGATCGACGCCAACGTTGCCGTGAGTCGCGGGCGCGGGCAGCTTGCCGACCGCTTTTACGACCGCGTGATGTTCCCCATCTTTGACGAGCAGGGTCACAACATTGCCTTTGGCGGTCGCATTATGGGCGACGGCCAGCCTAAGTATCTCAACACCGCCGAGACGAGCGTGTTCCATAAAAAGCGAAACCTCTACGGCTTTAATTGGGCCAAGGAGTTTATCGTCGCGCAGGATACCGCCATCGTGGTAGAGGGCTATACCGATTGCATCGCCTGCTGGGAGGCGGGGATTAAAAACGTTGTCGCCACGCTGGGCACCGCCCTCACGGAGCATCACGTCAAGACGCTCACTCGCTTTGCCAAGCGCATCGTGTATATGTTTGACGGCGATGCAGCGGGCCAGAAGGCCGCCCGTCGCGCGATTCAGTTTATCGAGCAGGATTCCATGGACCTGCGCTGCGTGGTGCTCCCCGACGGCAACGACCCCATGGAGTTCATCACCGCACATGGTGGCGAGGCACTGCAGACGCGCATCGACGCTGCCGAGCCGCTTATGGACTTTGTCTACCGTTCGCTGCAGGAGTCGAGTGACATCACCACGCCGGGCGGTCGCGCCAAGGCGCTGGAGGACGCGCTGACGCTCATCTATCCGCTGCGCGATAGCTATATGATTGACACGTACTTTATCCAGATTGCCGATCTGCTGGGTTTGGATCTGGAGACGGTGCGCGCGAGCTCGGGTCGTGTGTTTCGCGATGTCGCCAAGCGCGAGGATGCGGAACGACGTCGTGAGCAGAACTATGAGCGCCAGCGGGCACAGACTGAGCGGTCCGGTAGCGCGGGCGGTCGGGCGTCGGGTTCTCGCGATGCCGGTCGCGGTGCTTGGGCATCGGGCGCGACGCCGCCGGTGTCCGCGCCGGTCGAAGAAGAGCCGTACGACTACGTCCCGCTCGATGCCTACGGCGCCGCGCCCGTGGAGGTCGTCGACGACCTGCCGCCGATCGATGTGCCTGATGGTATGGGCGCTGTGCCTGTGGCTGACGGTTCGGGCGCACCGGCTGCGGCGGCGCCGATGGTTCTTACCGATCTTGAACGCAAGTCCTTGGCAGGGGAGCGCGAGCTGTTGACGATGCTCACGAGCTACCCCGACCTGTTCCGCACGTATGCCGACCGCATCTGCTCCATCGAGTGGGTTGACCCGCGTCACGAGTCCATTGCATGGGCCGTTCTGGCAACGCCGCCGGGAACCGATCCTGCAGCCTGCATGGATGCGGCGCGCTCAGTGTGTCCCGATGCGGCAACGCTTGTGAGTGCCGGGCGCATCTCCGCGACGAGCAAGCACCCCACCGAGACGAACATCGTGTTTATGCTTGATACGCTTGAGCTCTACACCATCAAGCGTCGCATGCGTGCCGCACAGGCCAAGCTGCGCCAGGACCGTTCACTCGATGATGAGGCCCGTCGCGCGCTGACCGTGCAGGCCGCGCAGGATTCGCAACGTCAACGCGAACTGCAAAAGTCGATCGGCGGCGTGGCGGACCCGTTCCGTTTGATCGGCCTGGAGGCCGCGGGCACCGAACAAGCCTAGGTGTTGTGGTCAACCAGCGTATTCTCGCCTATATCCAGTCTTCTTTTTGGGTATAGACGTCAATGTGTGTGCTAAAGTATTGAGTCCTGTGGACTATGAAGGGAGAATCTGTGCCAAAAAAGACTGAGAGCACGGGTACTGGGCTGGAATCCTACGTTGCAAAGCTCATGGGCAACGGCTCAAACAGGACTTCGGTAACCGAGGACGAGATTCAGGTCGCCCTGAAGGATATCGATGTTTCTGACGAGCAGCTCACCGCGGTGTATTCCGCGCTGCGCAACAGCGGCATCCAGATTATCTCCGCGAGCGGTAACGACGACGCCCCCATGGGTGTCGACGATGACGATACCGATACCGATACCGATACCGACGATTTCGATGACGACGACGAGCACGATTCCGGCTCGCTCGACGATCACGAGCTCAAGATGGCCCGTCAGGCCGACGCTGAGATGGGTTCTTCCAAGAACAAGAAGAAGCGCACCGTGCGCACGTCCCGTTCACGCTCCCGCGTGCGTGGCATCGATGCCTCCACGGTGATGCTGACCGGCGACCCGGTCCGTATGTACCTCAAGGAGATCGGCAAGGTCGACCTGTTGACCGCCTCCGAAGAGGTCGATCTGGCTATGAAGATCGAGGCCGGTCTCGAGGCTACCGAGAAGCTCGAGGCTGCCGATGCTGGTGAGCTCGAACTCACGCGTGCCGAGATGCGTCGTCTTACGCGCATTGAGAACGTGGGCCTCGAAGCCAAGCAGGCGCTCATCAGCGCAAACCTTCGTCTGGTCGTCTCCATCGCCAAGCGCTATGTCGGTCGCGGCATGCTGTTCCTGGACCTGATTCAGGAGGGCAACCTCGGTCTGATCCGCGCCGTCGAGAAGTTCGACTACCAGAAGGGCTTTAAGTTCTCCACGTACGCCACGTGGTGGATCCGTCAGGCCATTACGCGCGCTATCGCCGACCAGGCCCGTACCATCCGTATTCCCGTGCACATGGTCGAGACTATCAACAAACTCGTCCGCGTGCAGCGTCAGCTCCTTCAGGACCTGGGCCGCGACCCGACCCCCGAAGAGATCGGTGCCGAGATGGACATGAGCGCCGACCGCGTCCGCGAGATCCAGAAGATCTCGCAGGAGCCCGTGTCGCTCGAGACCCCCATCGGCGAGGAAGAGGATTCCCAGCTGGGCGACTTCATCGAGGACTCCCAGGCTATCGTTCCGCCCGATGCGGCCAGCTTCTCTATGCTGCAGGAGCAGCTCACCCAGGTGCTCGATTCGCTTGCCGATCGTGAGCGCAAGGTTATCGAACTGCGCTTTGGCCTTGTCGACGGACATCCCCGCACGCTCGAGGAAGTCGGTCGTGAGTTTGGCGTCACGCGCGAGCGCATCCGCCAGATCGAGTCCAAGACTCTGGCCAAGCTTCGCCACCCGAGCCGTAGCAGTAAGCTGAAGGACTATATCGAGAGCTAGTCAAGCAAGAGGCGCCCTCAAGCACATCCGCTTGGGGGCGCTTTCATGTAGACATTGGGGACGTTCTTGAATGACTGGTCGTTTAAGAACGTCCCCAATGACTGGGGGTTGATTTTCAATCTCAACGCAACAGCCTGAACGGACCCCGCGTTTCCGCAGCTAGCGCAACGCGGAAATAGCTCCCGGCACCTGGCCATCACTTCGTTTCCGCAGGTGGAGGGGCTGTGGAGTCCGGTGTCCCCATGCC
>DBFALE010000006.1:0-37322 GCA_048230835.1 Collinsella sp. | reverse complement strand
CTAAGCCCCATCGCGCCGAGAGTACTGCGGGGTCAGCCCGTGGGAGGCCAGGGCGCCGCTGACCGGTGGACGGCACCGAGCCGTACGCTTGAACTGAGAAGGGGGAGGCCTCGCGGCCTCCCCCTTTTTTGCGTTTACGGGGCGTAAATGACTCAATTACACGAGACGATCTTATCGTTTTTGGTATTGAGCCCTTATTTAAAGAAGATAAATCGAATAACAAGGGCAACTGCTATGGCCACAATGATCAAAAGCAGGATTGTCAGTCGATGCTGCTTGCGTCGTTTACTTGATGAAACGAAGATTGATTTTCCCTGTTTTGGCGTTTCGAGATAGCGAGCCGAATGCGTCAAGGTTTGCTTGGGTCGTGGACCTCTTTGTTGATGAGCGGCGGATGCTTTCAGTGGCTCCTCACTAGCTGTGCTGTTTTTAGATAATGGTGCGTCTTTCAGATATACAGGGTCTCCCGAGGCGACGCCCATATGTTTACGTCCCGTTTGGGCATCCTCGAGCGTTTGATATCGATTTCTCGTCACATATTCGGGCTCCGGATCATTAATGGGCTCTTGCGAGATGTGGGGGCGATGGAACCGTGGCGGCTGCGTAGAAGTATCTTCGCCCTGCGTCGGCATAAACATATTGTTCTGGTTTTGGTCGTCCATGATGCCCTTTAGCTCGTTACCAACAACGTGTACGCGCTCATTGTAAGCCCCCTGTTATTTGTAGCTGCGAACATACTTGTTATTTAAGCTCTGGTTCAAAGAACCTTAACCTTATTAAAACCTGAGTCATACACACTTAGATATGCTTATAGTACTGGACTCAAAAAACTTTATAGTCGATGTATATATAAGCACTGTGTGGGCATATATAAGAGCGTCAAAAGAAGTCCCTGTCACCTAGAAGATGGCTCGGCAGTCCTAAAAGGAGTGGTAAACATGGCAAGCATGGTTCCTTATCGTTCGGTTTTTGGCGTTCGTCCTTCTGCTAGCTCGTTGTTCGATCTGTTTGATGATATGACCGACCTTGCAAACAACTCGATTGCTTCCAAGGCGTTCCCCGTTGACGTTGAGGATAAGGGCGATGGCTATGAGGTCAAGGCTTATCTGACCGGCGTCGCCAAGGACGATATCGATGTCGAGCTTAACGAGGGCCGTCTGTCCATTAGCGTGAATGTCGAGGAAGACGAGGAGAACGAGGGCAAGAACTTCCTGCAGAAGGAGTTCAGCTCGTACAGCGCGACGCGTGGCGTGTATCTTAAGGACGCTTCGAGCGAGGGCCTCTCGGCTAAGTACGCTGACGGCATCCTGACCGTTACGGTTCCCAAGATCGTCGAGAAGAAGAACGTTACGAAGATCTCCATCGAATAACTTCGTTGGTGTTCTTCGCTATTAAAAGACAACAAAAGGGGCTGGGAAGCGATTCCCGGCCCCTTTTGCTGTTTAGGACAGTCTATTGAATGGTTGCTGGCCGATACTGGCTTGCGGGGCGTATCGAGAGTTTTCGCGATCCTTGGAGAAGGGTGGCGGAGCTGCCGAGCTCGTCATCCAGGGTTGCGGCTAGAGCTTTGGCATAGCTTTTGACGGTAAGGCTCGGACGATTGTTGTCTTGGCTGATATGCATGGCAATGAGCTGTTCGGTGCGATCGGTAACAAGTTCGCGCGCGGCTTCGGCGGCTTGGCCGTTGGAGAGGTGTCCCCTTGCAGACAGGATGCGCTCTTGAAGAAAGCGGGGATATTCTCCCTCGCGCAGCATGGTCACATCGTGGTTGCTTTCGAGCGCGAGGACTCGACAATCTTTGAGGGTGTTCATGGCTTGGCTCGATAGCTCTCCGGTGTCGGTAGCAAAGCCGATGGAATCATCGAGGGTGTCGAATCGAAAGCCGATTGGATTTATGACATCGTGTGATGTTGAGTAGGTTTGCACGTGGATGCCGGCAATGGATAGGGTTTCACCGGGGTCGAATTCCTCGACAGGCAGATGCGAAAGATTTTCTTTGCTCGAAAGTGTGCCCCTGCTGGCAAAGAGGGGACCGTGCCAGTGCTTGCACCAGACATCGAGACCCTTGATGTGATCGCTATGCTCATGAGTAATGAGAAGAGCCGAGACGTTGTCTGCCGAGAGTCCCAGTTCTGCCATGCGCTTTAATGTCTCGCGGCGAGAAAGACCGTCGTCAATCATGATGAGCCCCCGGGGGCCTTCGATGAGCGCGCAGTTGCCTTTTGAGCCGCTGCCAAGGATATGAAGGTGCAGACGAGACATAAGATTCCAAAGGATACAATGGGTGCGGACGAATAGAGGAGGAAGCAAATGCCTACGGTATCACAGCATTACGGACACCATGCCGTGCCCGGGGCAGTCGATGAGACCCGAACGAGGCAGCAGGCTGCTCCTGTCGTGCTCATGGTATCAGGCGGCGCGGACTCGACGGCACTGCTTCTTATGGCGTGCACATCAAAGCTGGATATCCAAGACGGGCGCGGTGTTGCCCCCATTGCTCGCGAGCGCCTGCATGTGCTGCATGTAAACCATCATCTGCGCGGCAAGGCGTCCGATGGCGACGAGGCCTTTGTGCGTGAGCTCTGCGCGAAATATGGTTTACCGCTGTGCGTGGAGCACGCTTATTTTGATGGGGAGTCGGGCAATATTGAGGCCGCGGCCCGCGAAGTGCGCTATGCCGCGGCGCGGAGGTATGTTCGCGAGCTCTGCGCCCAGACGGGGGCACCGCGAACGGCGGCTCGTATCTGCACCGCGCACACGTCTTCGGATCGCGCGGAAACGTTTTTGATGAACGCGATTAAGGGTTCGGGGCCCGCTGGCCTATCGAGCATTCCTCGCCGGAGGAATATCGTGGTACGTCCCTTGCTCGACCTAACTCATGATGAGCTCGTGGGCTATCTACAGGTACATGGTCAGCCGTGGCGTGAAGACGAGAGCAATGAGGATATCTCGTATCTGCGAAACTACGTGCGCCATCGAGTAATGCCAGTGGTGGCGCAGCGCAACGCGAGCATCTGCAAGACGATTGGCGCCGCCTGCGAGATCTTAGGCGATGAGGACGCGTTTTTGTCTCAGCTTTCGGCACAGGCGTTTCGAAGCTGTTTGCGCAAAGAGGCAGCGGGTGCGCTGGTGCTCGATGCCAGGCGCCTGGCTGCGGCCGAGGTGGTAATCGCGCGGCGCATCGTGCGACTGGCGATTAAGCGCATCGATCCGGACGCTCGTCCCGAGATGCGACATGTGGAGCGAGTCCTTTCCTGCGTTGCCGAGGGCACCGGCTCGGTCACGCTTCCGGCGGGGATTGACGCACGCATTGAGTTTGGCATGCTGGCGTTTAAGGCGCCGGCGGCTCGCGAGGGCCTGGTCGCGGACTGGGTTACCGTACCCGGTCGTTTGCCGTTGGGCGGGGGACGTATGCTGGTGGCAGAGCCGATAGCCGTCGAGCCGGGATGCGATATCGTGCGCCGCGCCCGTGAGCTTGCGGCTGCCGGGGAAGTGACAGCTTTGGTAGACGCGGCTGCCCTGGGTTTTGCCGACAGCGATAGTGAGCGGATCCTGTCGGGCTCGCGTGGCGAGATCCCTGCCGAGGCGCGATTGGCGCGCCTGTGGGTGGACGGTCCCGCGCCGGGAGACGTGATGTGCCCGTTAGGGATGAGTGGCCGAAGCAAGAAAGTATCCGATTTGCTAGGTGAGGCTCGCATTCCCGTTTCCGAGCGCGCCGGCGTGCCCATGGTGAGGACGGCGCCGGGGGGTGCCGTGGTGTGGGTCGCCGGAGTTCGCGCGGACGAGCGTTTTAAGTGCACGGCCGCAACGCGCGTGGCATATCTGCTCCGCGTGGTCGATGCGGAATAGCGTCCCACGCCTGCTATTCTGTGCGACGTTGACGGTATTCCCGCGCTGATGGCGCACGGGCTGGTAAATTTACCCCGTGCGCTGCTAGAATGTGTAGTTCGCGTCCATACGGCGGTGTGTGGGCGATAAGCACAAGAAAGGGTTGTCATGACTTCTCAACATCCGGATATCGAGAAGGTTCTGTTTACGCAGGAGGATATCGACGGTATCGTCTCTCGCCTGGGCGAGGAGATTACGCGCGACTACGCGGGTAAGGATCTGGTGCTGATTGCGGTCCTGCGCGGCGCCGTGGTCTTTATGGGCGACCTGATGCGTAAGATCGAGCTGCCGACCAACATCGATTTCATGGCTGTTTCGAGCTACGGCGACGGTGTGAAGTCCTCGGGTATCGTGCGTATCATTAAGGACCTGGATATCGACATCCGCGGTCGCGACGTGCTGATCGTCGAGGACATTCTGGACTCGGGCCTGACGCTCAAGTACCTGATGAAGAACCTCGAGAGCCGCAAGCCCGCTTCTCTGGAGGTCGCCGCCTTCCTGTGGAAGGACGTTGAGGACCGCGTCTCGGCCATCACGCCCAAGTATGTTGGAACCCATTGCCCCGATGCCTTTGTGGTGGGCTACGGCCTCGACTATGCCGAGCGCTATCGCAACCTTCCGTATCTGGGCATTTTGAAACCGGAGGTTTATTCGTAAGATGCCCGACGACCGTAACGACAACAATTCCCAGACTCCCCGGGACCCAAAGATCCCGGGGATGCCCGGAGGCAAGAAGCCCACGCGTACGGGCTGGCTGTATTTTCTTTTGGCTTGCGCGCTTCTGGGCTACGCCTTCTTTAACATGGGCTCCGGCTTTGCCAATTCCAACAATACCGTTAAGCTCGCGACGAGCGAGATGGTGAGCGCCATCAAGCAGGATCGCGTCGAAGATCTGACCTATACGGTTCAAGACGGAAGCGTGACGGGTCATTACTGGAAGACGAAGAAGGACAAGGGCGATACGAGCGAGCTCAAGAGCTTCTCCTCGACCTATGTCGGCTCCGATTCGCTTGCCGAGCTCATGGCGGAGCACCCCGATACCAAGTACATCGTCAACACCAACGATCCCGATTTTTGGGGCGACTTGGCGATGAGTGTGCTTCCGACGATCGCCCTTATCGCCATCATGTTCTACTTTATGCGCCAGATGATGGGCGCCAACAACAGGAACATGCAGTTTGGCAAGACCAACGCCAAGACCAACGAGGCCACACGCCCCAAGGTCAAGTTTGAAGACGTTGCCGGCGTGGACGAGGCAGTCGAGGAGCTCGAGGAGATCCGTGACTTTTTGAGCGATCCGGATCGCTATCGCAAGCTGGGCGCCAAGATCCCGCGTGGCGTGTTGCTGGTTGGCCCTCCGGGCACCGGTAAAACGCTGCTGGCCAAGGCTGTTGCCGGCGAGGCGGGCGTGCCGTTCTTTAGCATCTCGGGTTCCGACTTTGTCGAGATGTTCGTAGGTGTCGGCGCTAGCCGTGTGCGTGACCTCTTTAAGGAGGCCAAGTCCCAGGCCCCGTCGATCATCTTCATCGATGAGATCGACGCCGTGGGACGTCAGCGCGGAGCCGGCTTGGGCGGCGGTCACGACGAGCGCGAGCAGACGCTCAACCAGCTGTTGGTCGAGATGGACGGTTTTGAGGAGAGCGAGTCGGTCATCCTGATCGCTGCGACCAACCGTCCTGACATCCTGGATCCGGCATTGCTGCGTCCCGGCCGTTTTGACCGTCAGGTTACGGTCGACCGTCCGGATGTGAAGGGCCGCGAGCAGATCTTGCGCGTGCATGCCGAGAACAAGCCGATGGACGAGGACGTTAAGTTTGAGAAGCTCGCCCAGATGACCGTTGGCTTTACCGGTGCCGATCTGGCAAATCTGCTCAACGAGTCTGCGCTGCTGGCTGCTCGCCGCCATCGTTCCGTGATCTCGATGGACGAGGTCGAGGAGTCGATGGAGCGCGTGATTGCCGGACCGCAGCGCAAGGGTCGCGTGATGACCGAAGCCGAGCGCACTACGATTGCCTACCACGAGAGCGGCCATGCCCTGGTGGGCCACATCCTGGAGCACTCCGATCCGGTTCACAAGATCTCGATTGTCAGCCGCGGCCAGGCTCTGGGTTACACGCTGCAGCTTCCGCAGGAGGACCACTTCCTCAAGACCAAGAACGAGATGCTCGACGAGCTTGCCGTGTTCTTGGGCGGTCGCGTTGCCGAGGAGCTCATGTGCGACGACATCACGTCGGGCGCGAGCAACGACCTGGAGCGCGCGACCAAGATGGCGCGCGAGATGGTCACGCGCCTGGGTATGAGCGAGGAGCTGGGCACGCAAGTGTTTGGCGAGGCGCAGCATCAGGTGTTCCTTGGTCGCGATTACGCCGATCACCAGGATTACTCCGAGGAGACGGCACGCCGCATCGATATCGAGGTTCAGCGCATCATGCGCGAAGCCCATCGTCGTGCGGTCGAGATTTTGGATGCCCGTCGCGATCAGCTCGATCTGATGGCGAAGGTGCTGCTTGAGCGCGAGACCGTCGAAGGCGACGCCGTGAACGCCCTGCTCGACAACGAGTGGGATGCGTACCTTGAGCGCGAGGGCGATATCCTGGCGGCCAAGGAGGAGCGCAATGTCAAGGCGGCCGGCATGCCGACCAAGAAGCGCGCGTCTCGCATGAGCGAGGAGGAGCTGGCGGCTGATGCCGCGGCCTTTGCGCAGGCGGCCATGCAGGAGGATGCCGAAGCCGCATCCGATGATGCCGGCGATGACTGTGCCGTCAATGCCGGTGCCGACACCGACGCCGACAAATAGTCTTTGTGGCAAAAGCCTCCGCGGGGAAACCTGCGGAGGCTTTTTCTTTTGAGCGATATTGGGCCATCTGTTGATTGGGGACAGACTTAAATGAGCGTTTTCACGCATTTAAGTCTGTCCCCAATCAACATTGCTGAGGCACTTTGCTCGGCTAAAGCGTACAATAGCGCCTATGCGAAAGGGGAACAGATGATCAACGAAACTATGTATGCTCGCGGTGCGGAAAGCTCCATCATCCGTGAGATTTTTAGCTATGGCCTTGAGCGCAAGGCGCAGATCGGTGCGGAAAACGTATTCGATTTTTCGCTGGGCAACCCGAGTGTTCCGGCGCCGACTGCCGTGGCTGAGTCGATTAAGAAGGCCCTGGAGCTGCCGAGTGATCAGTTGCACGGCTACACCCCCGCTCCGGGCCTGCCGCAATGTCGAGCAGCCGTCGCCGAATCGCTCAACCGCCGCTTTGGAACGAACTATGAGGGTAAGGACGTCTTTATGACGGTGGGTGCCGCGGCTTCGCTCACCTGTACGCTCAACGCCGTTACGAACCCGGGCGACGAGGTTATTGTTATCGCCCCGTACTTTCCGGAGTATCGCGTTTGGATTGAGAAGGCCGGCTGCACGTGTGTTGAGGCGCCTGCTGATGAAGACACGTTCCAGCTGAGCGTGGGCAACGTGCTCAAGGCGATCACCGATAAGACGGCTGCCGTCATTATCGACTCGCCCAACAATCCGACCGGTGCCGTATATACATGCGACACGCTGACGCGACTGGCCAATGTTCTGCGCGAGGCCAACGCTCAGCGCGATTCCGAGAATCCGATTATGCTCATCTCGGATGAGCCGTACCGCGAGATCGTGTACGGTGCCGAGGTGCCTTGGGTGCCCTCGATCTACGAGCACACCATCGTGTGCTACTCGTATTCCAAGTCGCTGTCGCTGCCTGGTGAGCGCGTGGGTTGGATCTTGGTTCCCAACACCAATCCGCAGGCTGCCCGTCTGATGCCGGCTGTTGCGGGTGCTGCCCGTACGCTGGGCTTCGTGTGCGCGCCGGCGCTCTTTCAGCGCGTAATTATCGACTGCATCGATGAGCCGAGTGACGTTGAGGCCTATGCACGTAACCGCACCGCGCTTACCGACGCACTAGCGGAGTATGGCTACACCTATGTTGAGCCGGATGGCGCGTTCTACCTATGGGTGAAAGCGTTGGAGTCCGATGCGAATGCGTTTTGCGAGCGCGCAAAGAAGTATGAGTTGCTTGCGGTTCCCTCGGACAGCTTTGGTATGCCGGGTTGGTTCCGCCTGGGCTATTGCGTGAGCTACGAAACGATTGTCAATTCGCTACCCGCTTGGAAACAGTTGGCGGACGAGTATCGTTAAAAGTAAAGCGCTCTGCCTACAATGTTTTACGTGAAACGGGGTTTGGTGTTAAGCCGGACCCCGTTGTCATGGACGTTGTGTCTTTGGGATGGAGTGGTTTTACGACTATCGAAGGCTATGCGTACAATGAATATAAGCGACGGCCGTGCCAGATAAGGAGACCTGATGCCCTACCTGCTTTCTTGTGACATTCATACCCATACGATGTTCTCTGCGCATGCATATTCGACCATTGAGGAGAATGTGTACTGGGCGGCAGAGCGTGGTCTGCAGGTGCTCGGATCTGCCGACCATTTGAGCTCTATGGTTACGGCTTGCCCCAATGACCTGCGCAGTTACCAGTTCTTTATCAACCAGGATATCTGGCCGCGCATTTGGAGCGGCGTGCTGGTGCTGCGTGGTGCCGAGGCCGATATCGTTTCGCTGGACGGAAGCCTGTTTGGCGAGGACACTCCTGTCACGCTCGATATTGCCGGCGATTCGTACAGCCGTCAGCATTCGCTGTTCGATTTGGTTACGCGTAATTTGGATTATTTGGTTGCGAGCGTGCATAATCCGCAGATTGCTGAAGGCGCGACGCTGGCCCAGACGACCGAGATGTATATCAATGCCCTGGAGCACCCCAAGGTGTTCATGCTGGGTCACACGGGGCGTTCGGGCGTGCCGTTCGATATCGACGAGGTGCTGTTGGCGGCTAAGGCCAAGCACAAGATTATCGAGATCAACAACCATAGTCTTGAACACGGTGTCGACACTGAGCATTGGGTCGTATGCCGCAAGATCGCCGAGCGCTGCGCCGAGCTGGGCGTGGGCATTGGCGTTTCGACCGATGCGCACATTGGCATGGCAATTGGTAAGCTCGATTACGCTCGCAAGATGCTCGACGAGATTCACTTCCCGTTGGATCTGATCGTGACGCGCGATCGCGAGACGCTGCTGCGCGAGATGGCGGCAGCCGGCGTGTGCGACCTGCGCAAGGGGATATAGCGGAATTTTTAAACCAAGCGAAGGGGGCGGCCCAGACGGGTCGCCCCCTTTCTTGTCCCAAAAATCTACTAAGGTTGGTTAGCGGCGTTCGAGGACCGCTACGGTTTCGGTGTGGTCGGTATGGGGGAACATGTCGACTGGCGTGATCTTGAGCAGGCGATAGCCTCCGTCGAGGAGCTGGTGCAGGTCGCGCTCTTGGGTCACGGGGTTGCAGCTGATATAGGTGATGCGGCGCGGCTTAAGTGCGCAGGCAGCTTCGAGGAACTCGGGGGTGGAGCCGGCACGCGGCGGGTCGATGGAAAGGACATCGATCTGCTCGTTGTTGTCGGCGGCATCTAGGATGTAATCGGTGGCATCGTCGGCCATAAACCAAGCGCTGCGGGTGAGGCCGTTGAGCTCGGCATTGCGGCGTGCGTCGGCAATGCCCGCCGGGTTGCGCTCTACGCCGAGCAGCATAATGCCGATCCCCTTGTTCTGGGCATCTTTAGCTGCGCACAGGCCGATAGTTCCGCTACCGCAATAGGCATCCATGAGTACGTCGCCCTGCTGCAGGTCCATGCCGTCAATCGCGAGCTGATAGAGCTGCTCGGTCTGCTGCGGATTGGTCTGATAGAACGCGGTGGGGGAGATATCGAATTCGCAACCGAGCAGCTGGTCGCGCATGCACTCGGCGCCATAGACGATACGAGTCTCCTCGCCCAAGATGGCGTTACCGGGACGGCCATTGATATTTTGGGCAACGGTGACGATATGCGGATCGAGTGCCGCCACGGCTTCAAAGAACTCCTGCGCATGCGGTAAGTCACGCTGGGCGGTCACGAGCGTAACCATGACCTGGTCGGTACGCCAACCGCAGCGGACGACGGCATAGCGGAGCAAGCCCAGATGCCTGTCCTCGTTAAAGGCGGGAATGTGCAGGCGCTCAGCTTCACGCGCGATGCCGTTAAGAATTTGTCGGGCGCCCGGTGCCTCGACGGGGCATTCGGGTACGGCAACGATCTTGTGCGTGCCGCGCTCAAAGAAACCGCAACGGACAGCGCCCTCCTTACCGGGAGCAAAGGGAGTGGCAGCCTTATGACGAAAGCCACGCGGCGCAGGATATTTGCCCGGGTCGCCCAGGGTGACGCCCATACCGCGAATGGGGTCGACGCTAATACCCTCACGCTCGCAAAGAGCAGCAAAAAGCTCCTCCATAGCAGCCTGCTTGGCGGCGAGCTGCTTCTTATAAGGACGATTGAGCGCCGTACACCCACCGCAAGCTTTCATGATCGAACAGGGAGACTTGGGGTCCACAGCCTTACGCGCAGACGAAACCCGATCTTTATGCGAGCGCTTGGAGCGAGTCTGAGATGCCTTATCCTCGTTCCGACGAGAGCCGGGACGCTTGGCCTTAGCCGACTTGCTTTTTGCAGCTTTAGAAGGCTTGGATTTCGTAGAAGATTTCTCCTCCTTCGACCCCTCAGCCGCCTCCACTAAAGCACGACGAGCCCTACGCTCCGCACGAGATTCTGCCATCGATAACCCCACTAATTTATAAATTTAAAGCTACAAGCATTGTACCGTGCCAGGCCAACAGACGATATGCAAGCGGTTTATTGGTGTCAGTGATAAGTCCAACGACGGTTGCCCGCCGCGCGAGGGGTGCGGGGGTTAAGTTTCCTGCTCTACAGTCCTGCTCACGACGGAGGCCACATTAAGTGGCCTCCTGTTCGTGCGGAACTCGCGATAAACTTAACCCCCGCACCCCTCGCGCGGCGGGCAAACTCATCTTGTGCTCTATCACGCTAAAGTGTATGATTCTGAACGTTACATGACTCACTTTACTTAACTAAAGTGCCATCAAGGGGGAATACCATGAATACCGATATGTCTCGTCGTCAGTTTGTTGGTCTAGCCGGCTCGCTCGCCACGGTGCTTGGCCTTGGTCTTGTCGGTTGCGGCGGTGGTGCCGGCAAGGGCTCCGCTGCTGGCTCTGCCGCGGCCAAGGATGTGAAGGGCGCTGCGGAGTCCAAGAAGCTCGTGGTGGGCTTTGATAAGTCCTATCCTCCGTACGGCTTTGTGGGCGACGATGGCGAGTACACCGGATTTGATCTCGATCTTGCCAAGGCTGTTGCCGATAAGCAGGGCTGGGAGGTCAAATACGAGGCCATCGATTGGGATGCCAAGGACACGCTGCTTAACTCGGGCGCCATCAACTGCATCTGGAATGGCTTTACCATGGAGGGCCGTGAGGACGACTACACGTTCTCCGAGCCGTACATGCTCAACGAGCAGGTGCTGGTGGTAAAGAAGGATGCAGGCATCAAGAGCTGGGACGATCTTGCCGGCAAGACCGTGATTACCCAGACCGATTCCGCTGCGCAGGATGTGCTTGAGGGTGACCAGAAGGATCTGGCGGCGACGTTTGCCACGCTCGACACCATCGGTGAGTACAACACGGCGTTTATGCAGCTCGAGAGCGGCGCGGTCGATGCCGTGGCTTGCGACCTTTCGATTGCCCAGTATCAGCTTGCCGCCAAGCCCGATGCTTATACGCAGCTTGATGAGCCGCTGTCCAGCGAGCACTACGCCGTCGGCTTTAAGAAGGGCGACACCAAGTCGGCCGACGCCGTGACCGAGTCGCTCAAGGCACTCTACGATTACGGTACGGTTAAGGATCTCTGCGACAAGTATTCAAGCTATGGTCTATCTTTCGATAATTGGGTGCTCAAGTAATGTCTATTCAGGTCATGATGCAGATGCTTGGCCAGGGATTCTTGGTCAGTTTGCAGTTGTTTGTGCTGACACTGCTGGGGTCGATTCCGCTGGGAATCCCCGTGGCGTTTATGCGCATGAGCAAAATCGCGCCGCTTCGCTGGATTGCGCGCATCTACATTTCGGTCATGCGCGGTACGCCGCTCATGCTGCAGATGTTTGCCATCTACTTTGCCCCGTACTACGTGTTTGGCATTTCGCTCACGCCCGATTCCAAGTGGACGGCGTGCGTCGTGGCGTTCATCATCAACTACGCCGGTTACTTTGCCGAGATCTATCGCTCGGGCTTGCAGTGCATTCCGCGCGGTCAATACGAGGCTGCCGAGGTGCTGGGCTATTCGCGCGTGCAGACGTTCCTGTATATCGTGATGCCGCAGGTCGCCAAGCGTATTCTGCCGGCGATGGGCAACGAGATCATCACGCTGGTCAAGGACACGTCGCTGGCGTTTGCCATTGGCGTGGGTGAGATGTTCTCGACGGCCAAGGCGCTGGTCGCCTCGCAGGTGAGCATGGTGCCGTTTGCGATCGCGGCGCTGATTTACTGGGTCTTTAATTTCGTCGTCGAGATGCTGCTGGGCGCCGCCGAGAAAAAATTGGATTACTACCATGATTAATTCGGTAATGAATATATCGAACGCGCGTAAGGCGTTTGGCGGCAATGAGGTGCTCAAGGATATCTCGCTTGAGGTGAAGCGTGGCGAGGTCGTGGCGATTATCGGGCCTTCGGGTGGCGGCAAGTCCACGCTGCTGCGGTGTGCCACGCTGCTCGAGACACTCGACGGAGGCTCGCTCTCGTTTGGCGACCTTGCCGTTGCGACGGATGCGGGTTCGGGCGCGGTCTATGCGAAGGGCGATGTGCCCAAGCAGGCGCGCTCGCGATTCGGCCTGGTGTTCCAAAATTACAACCTGTTCCCGCACTATACGGTGATGAAAAACATCACCGATGCGCCGATTCGCGTGCTTAAGCGTCCGCGCGAGCAGGCGGAAGCCCGCGCTCACGAGCTGATTGCACAAATGGGGCTGACGGGCAACGAGAACAAGGTGCCGTGTGAGCTTTCGGGCGGTCAGCAACAGCGTGTGAGTATCGCCCGCGCCCTGGCGCTCGATCCGGAAATCTTATTCTTTGACGAGCCGACCTCGGCGCTCGATCCCGAGCTAACGGCCGAGGTGCTGCGTGTCATTAAAGACCTGGCGGCGCAGAATATGACGATGGTGATCGTGACCCATGCGATGCAGTTTGCGCGCGATGTTGCCGATCGCGTGGTCTTTATGGACGGAGGCCGCATTGTCGAGGAGGGCCCGGCCGAGCAGGTTATCGATCATCCGCGTGAGCAACGTACCCGTGAGTTCTTGAGTCGTATCGAGGGCTAAGCTCAGCTATGTATTGAGAAGAAGCCGCCGCGGGTCTTATGGACTGCGGCGGCTTTTATTTGTATCGATGGGGTTTAATAATCGCCCGGCATACTTGCTCTGTCCTCTCGCCGCCTGTATTCATACGTGCGCCGAAAGGTATGCATGGACAGCCGCCCGTGAGGGTAGGGTGGTGGCATAGGACATTTGGAGGGTGAGTCGGCTCGGCTGCCGACCATGCTGCTCCCGGGATGGCACCGACCGCGAACTCTCCCCGTTGGCGTCGCGCATTGCGCGCGGCCCTGCAAGGAGGTCATCATGGGTGCTCCCAAGACCGGTAACGTAAGGAACGTGGTGCTCGTAGGCCAAGGCGGGGTGGGCAAGACTTCACTCGCCGAGGCCATGCTCCACCTTTCCGGCAAGACCGCCCGCCTGGGCGGCCACGACGGCACCAAGCCCACGCTCGACTATGACCCCGAAGAGGTCAAGCGTGCATTTTCCATCTCGACGACCATCGCGCCGATCGACTGGAAGGGCGCGCGCATCAATGTGCTCGATGCCCCGTGCTACCCCGATTTTATCGGCGACGCCTTTGCCGCGATGAGCGTCTGCGAGACGGCTCTGTTTGTGGTCGACGCCGAGGCCGGCCCGCAGCCTACGACGGTTAAGCTCTGGTATGCCGCCGAGGACCTGCGACTGGCGCGTGCGGTGTTCGTAAACCGCCTGTCGCGCTCCGAGGCCAGCTTTGCGACCACGATGGACCTGCTGCAAGAGCGCTTTGGCACGCGCCTGGGCGCCGTGACCCTTCCCTGGGGCGAGGGCGAGGACTTTGACGGCATCATCGACCTGGTGCGCATGAAGGCGCGCCATTGCAACGGCACCGAAGCCGTTGAGTCGGAGATTCCCGAGGAGTATCGTGCCCAGGCCGAGGAAGCCCATGACCATCTGTGCGAGCTGGTGGCCGAGGCTGACGATGAACTGATGATGAAGTACTTGGAAGGCGAGGAGACGCTGACGCAGGAGGAGCTTGAAGGCCTGCTGTCGAAGGCGATCGCCGAGCGCATCTTTGTGCCGGTCTTTGCGGGCGATTGCATTAAGGAGCAGGGCGTCAACTCGCTGATGGACGACATCGCCACATACTTCCCGGCGCCGACCGACTACGGCGAGATGCCGCTTATCGACGGCGATTCGCTCAAGATTTCAAGCGACGATGATCGTCCGGTGGCGTTTGTGTTTAAGACCCTGGCCGATCCGCAGCAGGGTCGCATCAGCTTTATTAAGGTGCTGACGGGTACGCTTGAGCCGGGCCTTGAGCTGGTCAACGCGCGCACGCGCAAGGGCGACCGTCTGGCTCACCTGTATGTGATGTGCGGCCGCGACATGACCGAGGTCGGTCACGCCTATGCCGGCGACATTATCGTGGCACCCAAGCTGGCGGCCGAGACGGGCGATACGCTCTCGATTACCGGCAAGGTCGAGGCTGCGGCGTTTAAGTTCCCCAACTCGCAGTACCGCATCGCCATCGAGGCCGAGAATCGCGGCGACGAAGAGAAGCTCTACACGTTTATCGAGAAGGCCTGCAAGGCCGATCCGACCATGAGCATCGATCGTGACGAGGAGACGGGCCAGACCATTATCTCCGCCGTTGGTGAGGCGCAGGTTTCGGTGCTGCTCAACCGTTTGGAGGATCGCACCAAGGTCGTGGCCAAGAGCGTGCCGATCCGCATTCCGTATCGCGAGACCATTCGCCGTACGGCAAGCGCGCAGGGCCGCCACAAGAAACAGACTGGCGGTGCCGGTCAGTATGGCGACTGCTGGCTGCGCGTTGAGCCGCTCATTGGGCCCGACGGCACGAGCGATGGCTATGAGTTTGTAGACGAGGTCGTGGGTGGCCGCATCCCGCGCTCGCTCATCCCCGCCGTGGACAAGGGTGTCCAGGAGACCATGAAGGACGGCATCATTGCCGGCTACCCGCTCACGGGCATTCGCGTGGCTGTGTACGACGGCTCGTATCACAGCGTCGACTCCAACGAGATGGCGTTCCGCGCGGCGGCTCGCATCGGCCTGCGCAAGGCGTGCGCCGATGCCGACCCGGTGGTGCTGGAGCCCATCGAGGAAATCACGGTGACTATTCCCGAAAGCTACGCCGGCGCTGTGATGGGCGACATCTCGGCATCGCGCGGTCGCGTGACGGGTATGGAGACCGATGAGCGCGGCGACACCGTGGTCATTGCCCAGGCACCTCTCGCCGAGCTGACGGATTACTCGACGCGCCTGCGCTCTATCACGCGCGGCACGGGTGACTTTACCATGAAGCCCGCCGGCTACGAGCAGGTGCCCTATGACGTTCAGGCCAAGCTGGTCGAGCGCTATGAGGAGGGTCGCGCCAAGTAGCGTGTGATTTTGCCTGCAATGTAGGTGCTGACGAAAAGGCCGCCCTGGGTAATCCTGGGCGGCCTTTTTTGATCCCATGGGGACGGAGGAAAACGAATCATTTTTGGGTTACGGGCGGTGCGGTCGGCACTAGTCTCCGGATGCCTGGTTGCGGCCGGTGGCGTAGTCGATCTGCACGTGCGGCTGCAGGTTGTAGCAGTACACGTGGAAGCAGAGGGTCTTGCCGTGGTCCTCGACCGATTGCGCCTCAAGGCGCACGCCGCGGCAGACAAGTTCCTCTTCGTTATACATGGGTGTGACGCGATAGAGCACGTGGTTGCCCGTCTCGCGGATGTAGCCGAGAATCTGCTCCTCAAACGGCAGCATGCCTGTCTCGTTGAGATAACGCGTGCCGGTGAGGAGATTCTTGCGGTTGGCGTTTTCGCCGCAGAGCGACCAGGCGATGAGATGGCAGCGGTTGTAGAGGCTCTGGCCCGGAATAAAGTCGTAGCGCTGCTGGCGCCATCCAGCGGGATGGATACGCGAGATATCGCCGCGCTCGCCTTGACCGAGTGATTCGGGGCCCACGCAGGCGAGCGCTTTGCGGGTGCGGCCCAGGCTGTCAAGCTTGGAGAACTTCTTAAAGCAACCCTCTTCTGTAGCGCGCTCGTATTCATCGAGCGTGAATGATGGTGTGCCGAGCGGGTGCGTGCTGTCGGCGCGCAGGGCAACGTAGGGGTTGCCGGCGTAGTCGGGAATGCTGCTGAGATAAACACCGCGGGCGCGGTTGAGGTCGGGGTTTTCGACCTCGTCGATGGGGGTGGCGGCGCTGTCCGCGGAAGCGCCGTCGCCGGTGTCGGTTGTGGCGGAATCGGAGCCATCGCCAGAGTCCTGGCTGTTTTGAGGGTCCGGGGAGCTCGCCGTTCCTGATTCGAGCCGATCGACCAGGTCCGCCTCGTCGTCGGTGCGGCTGGGACTTTCGTTTTGTTTTTCGGCCAGAGCTGCCGCCTGTTCATCACTTTGCGGCGACAACAACTTGGGCGCTCCGTCGAGCGACCCTGTGAACAGCGCAAACCCCAGCACCACGGCGGCGCCGATGGAAAGTACTTGCTTGTAGGCGGACTTGCGCGACATTGCGGCTCCTGGATGGACGGTTGGGAATCTACCAGTCTAGCAGGAGCCGGCAGGGGCCGTTCTGTCGAACAAATACTCAAGATTTGGGATAGACGCTACTGATTCATTTGCCTCATATGGAGCTGCGGTGGTTGTGTATGTGGGGCTATTTTGCGTTTCCCCAGATAAAACCCGCCAAAATAAACCTGTCCCTTTTTGGCAGGTTAATCGGGGGACTATTTCACCGCAACTTAGGGCACGGTTAGGGAGTGTGCACCTTAAAGAGTGGTGCCCTTGATTAGAGAGGTCGCGCTCGTCTCTCTAATTGTCTCTCTAAAGAGAAAGCCAGTTAAAGAGATAACATTGGGCTATCTAACAGTGAATTCGATACATCTCTCTAAATGTCTCTCTAAAATAAGGTGCTTATCTCTCTAAAGTTAGAGAGATATACTATACTTTAGAGAGATAAATCTATCGTTTTAGAGAGACGGAATGCCAATGCTGCTGGATGAACCTCTTGGCCTTATCGTTGAGCGCCTTCGCAGGCGGGGGACTGATGACGCATCGGTAGAAGTTAAAGCCTGCACGAATAAATTGAGCGCAGACGTATGGGAGACAGTGAGCGCTTTTGCGAACACTGCGGGTGGGCTCATTATTTTGGGCCTAAACGAAGCCGAAGGATTTGTTCCTTCGGCTAACTTTGCTATCGATAGGGTGCGCGATCAGTTTGTTTCGGGTATCGGAGACGGAGGCTCAGCGGCAGTGGTGACCCATGCGCCACGGTACGAGCTTGATCGAGGCGAGGTCGACGGGCTCCAGGTGCTTCTGGTGCGCATCTTTGAACTTGAGCTTAAAGCGAAGCCTTGCTATATCGGCGCGCGCGGCGTGCAGAACGGTAGCTACAAGCGCGTGGATGATAAAGATATCAAGATGTCACCCGCTGAGCTATATGAGCTGCAGAGTGCGTTGCTTCCGAGCGATGCAGACGGCACGGTGGTTTCGGAGGCAACAGTCGAGGATTTGGATCCAGATGTCGTGCGGTCTATTATCGCAAATCGCCGGCTGCAGACCCCCCGCGTTTTGCGCGGGGCCGATACGCTGGAAAAGCAGCTGGTCAGACTCAATATCACTACAAAGGATGGTGCGGTGAAGCTCGCAGGGCTTCTGTCGGCGGGAATTTACCCCCAGCAGTTCTATCCCAAACTCATGATTGATGTCGCCGTTCATTCCGATGTGGAAAAATCTGCACCCGGGCAACCCCGGTTTATTGACCGCCAGTTGTGCGATGGCCCGATTCCGGCTTGCATCGAAGATGCCCTTGTCGCGATTGGACGGAACTTGCGCAAAGCGGCGATAGTGCAAGGCGCTGGCAGAAGGGAGGATTGGGAAGTTCCCCAGGAGGTTTTGCGCGAGGCCTTGGCAAACGCCTGCATCCATCGAGAATATTCGCCCATGTTTGTGGGGCAGGCCGTGAGTGTCGATATCTATCCAGACAGAATAGAGATCAAAAACCCCGGTGGGCTTTGGGGCGGAAAGACGGTGGACAATCTTGCAGACGGGGAATC
Source organism: Collinsella sp. (assembly GCA_048230835.1). GTDB lineage: Bacteria > Actinomycetota > Coriobacteriia > Coriobacteriales > Coriobacteriaceae > Collinsella. Next base: position 19,121 of record DBFALE010000006.1, on the reverse strand, counting down.
GCGCTGCCGAAACCCAAAGCTCATGAGCCTAATGGGGGCGACGCCGTTAGAGCATGCCGAGGGGCCCGTTGCAGAAAGCCAGGGATCTGGTATCCCGGCTATGATTCGCGAGATGGAGTCTCGTTCGCTTGGAAGGCCGAAATTTATCGTTAAGGCCGATTCGTTTACGGTGCTGCTTTCCCGGCACGGGGCGGAGCTTGCTGAAAACCGCACGTGGATTCAGAGCCATGTGGGCACCGAGCTGACGGATCGCGAGGAAACATTGCTCATGTTTATGCGGGAGCATGGGTGCGTATGCGATGTTCAAAAAATACGAGAGGCCCTGAAGTGGGATTCGGATGACATTCGCCTGATCTGCGGGAATCTTGTCGATAAACATGTCCTGTCAAAATGTGGCAAAGACACGTTTGAGATTATCGATATGAGCAGAGAATCGTCAGCTTCGACAGCGGATAGGATCCTGGAGGCTCTCAGAGCCGAAGTGGATATGACGGCGCGAGAAATAGCGGTTGCATCGGGGGTCAAAATTTCGTCCGTCCGCTACCATCTGCCAAAAATGGCGGATAAAGGACTCATCGAAGTAATGGGTTCATCGACGAGCCGCAACCGCCGCTATCGGAAGAAGTAGATGCAGCCGAGTCGCCCCTCTTGTGTCTCTCGAAGTGAGATGGGTGCTAGGGGGGGCGACTGCCTCGCGATATTTCCCCAGATAAAACCTGCCAAAATAAACCTGTCCCTTATTGGCGGGTCAGTTAACGCAGTGCAGGTTGAGCATATGCGAGCGAGCGGTCTCCGGGTGCGGTAAGGTGACGTGAAACAAGCGGGCGCTGACCTTTTGGTCGCGCCCGTGAAGTTGAACGTCAGATTGCCGTGTCCGGAGCCCGCGCAGCGCCGAGCAGTTACGCCGTTTGTAAAACGGCGTAACCTAAAGGTTCATGTTGCCGTGAATGTAGGGGGTGACCTCGGGGGAGATATGGTCGCAGCCCAGCTCGCGCAGCGCGGACTCGATGGCGGCGGGCAGCGGGGTCTTGCCCTTGTCGTCGACGGCGTTGCCACCGAGGGCAGCAATCTTGGCGACATCTGCGGGTGCGGCCTCGATATGCATGCAGCCGCCGACCAAGCGCGCGCGTACCTGTGCCAGATCAAGATCGTGCAGGTAATCCTCGCAGGCACGGATTAAATCGACCTTCTCGCGTGTAAGCTCCTCGCCCGTGGGGACGCGGGTGGCAAGACATGCTCCCGCCGGCAGGTTCCAAACGGGATAGCCCCATGCGCGCAGCAGCTCGCGCTCTTCGTCCTTGGTAAAGCCGACCTCCATAAGGGGTGAGCGTACGCCGAGCTCTTCTGCCGCACGCATGCCGGGGCGGTAGTCACCGCGATCGCTTGCATTGCTGCCATCGATGACGGTGGGAAAGCCGAGCGACTTGGCGTGGTTGACGATGGCGGTAAAGCCGGCGTGCTTGCAGTGGTAGCAGCGATTAGTATCGTTGCAGGCTACTTGGGGGAGCTGCAGCTGATCCACCGAAAGATTGAGCACGGGGAGCTTAAAATGCGGCCCCTCATTGGCCTGCCCATCAACGGACTGCTCAAACGAAGCCTGCTCGGGCGTGCCGATGAGCGGCGTGGTGAGATGGACGAGGAGGGTATTGGTAGGCATGATGCGGGCGCATACGGCGGCCAAAAAGCTGCTGTCGACGCCACCGGAAAACCCGATAGCCACGCGCCCGTATGCCAAAAGCAGCTGTTCGAGCGCCGATAGCTTGTCTTGAAGCTCCTCTGCGGGTGCCGTGGTGTCTAAAATCATGAAACGTTCCTTATCGTTGAGTACTCGATCGAAAACTATAATCCTAATGCGTTACTTGCCATAAGACTTTTATCTGTGTAACGAAAGTGCAATATGGCATATACGTTATATACAAGTTGCCAAATGCGGTAGAGTTGCAGCAACGCGACAGCGAGAGTCGATGGGGGACCGATATGATCAAGGCTGTTATTTTTGACATGGATGGAACGCTGGTCGATACCGAGCGTTTGGGGATTAAGGCCTGGAAGGCAGGCGCCGCTGAGCTGGGGCTCGCGATTGATGAAGCGCTGATCCATCAGTTTATCGGCCGCACGCTGCCCGATGTCATGGACATCCTCGATAGGCATTACGGCAGCCATGAAACCACCGAGGCGGTCTATGTCCGCCACAAGGAGATTCGCGACGAGATGGTCAAGACCGAGCTGGAGCTTAAGGCCGGCGCCGCCGAGTGCCTAGACGAGCTGCTGGCTGCGGGCTATCACGTGGGTCTAGCGACGTCGTCGCGCCTCGTTACGGCGGAGCGCAACCTTAAGATGGTTGGCCTCTTTGACAAGTTTGAAACGGTAACGTGTGGCGAGGACGTCGTGCACGGCAAGCCCGACCCCGAGATGTATCTGCTCGCCTGCGAGCGCGCGGGCTTTGCTCCCGAGGAATGTGCCGTGGTCGAAGATTCGCGCAACGGTTGCGTCTCGGGCATTACGGCCGGCTGCCATGTCTTTGCCGTCCCCGATATCGTGCCGCTGCCGCAGGACGTGGTGGATGGCTGCGAGGCCGTGCTCGATACGTTGTTCGACCTGGCGGCGGCAATCAAGACTGTGCGCTAGAAAATTGCGGCGTTGAAACGAGCGATTGCTCACGTTTGCGCTCAAGCAAAAGGGGCCCGGCAATGGTCGGGCCCCTTTTGCTTGAGCGGCGACTTAGCATACTTGCGGGCGTGCTATAGATACGCACCGAGGTTGATGGCCGTGGCGTCGGTCTGGCTGCTTGCCTGGGTGCTGGCGCGTTCCAGCAGGAACGGCCGCACGAGTTCTTGGCGGTTGATGTCCTCGATGGCCGTGACCGCGGTGACGGTGCGCGCGGCAGAGCTGACGTGGATATGCTTGGTCTTTGTCGGGACCTTGTTCTCGATTTGCTCCATCAGCAGTTGGACACCCTTGCGGCCAATCTCGTAGCCCGGGGGTGCTACCGTAGTGAGCGGGACCGATCCGCTCCAAGCGAGCGGGTTGCCGTCGCATCCGGCCACGCGTACTTGCCCGGGGACAGAGATGCCCTTGTTGACCAGTGCCGAAACGACGCCCGAGGCCAACACATCGGTCAGGCCGACGACAAAATCGGGACGTTCGTCCGCGGGGCGCTCGGCGATTTGGACACCGATGCCGTAGCCGTCGGCAGCGGTATTCCATTCGCCGGCGTCGATGACTTCGATCTTGATATCGGGGTGCAGGGCGAGCGCCTTATGAATGCCAAGGACGCGCAGGGTGAGTTGCATAAATGCTGCTCGGCCGACGACGACAATATGGTGCGCGCCGCGGGCGATAGCAAGTTCGGCAATGATGCGACCCTGGGCCTCGTTGTCGGCCGCTACGTAGTAGCCGGGCTCGGAGCAATGGATGTCCAGATGGACGATCGGCACGGGCATCTTGGTCATGGCGGGGTGCCAGTCGGGGGATGCCATGGGCTGAACCATGACGCCGGACATCTGGGTGCCCATAAAGTAGCGCAGGTAATGGTCCTCGAGAATATCGTCGTTATCGGCGTTGGCGATGAGCAAGTCGTAGCCGTGCTTGCGGGCCTCGTTGTGGGCGCCGCTGGCGATTTGGAGCGAAAAGCCGTGATCGAGACGGGGGAGTACCAGGCCAAAGGACTTGGTGGCGCCGCCCGCGAGCTGACGGGCGCTTTGGTTGGGCAGGTAGCCAAGGCGATTGATGGTCTCGTTGATGAGCTTGAGGGTCTCGGGGCGCAGCTTTTCGGGGTGGTTGAGCGCGTTGGAAACCGTGCCCAACGAAACCCCGGCCTCGCGCGCGACGTCGCTGATTTTTACCTTTGCCATAGCGGCCCCTTTGATGCGTTTCAAGTACAAGCCAGATTGTAGCATCCCAAACCTTCCAAAAAGGGACAGGTTTATTTTGGCAGGTTTTATCTGGGCAAACGCTATTGCCAGCGCGACCACCACGAAGGGGGCAGGCACCTTTGTGGTGGTTTGGACCGGCTGGACGTGTGTGCATCGAGTGGTATCTAAGTTGAGATACCACTTCTGGTATATCAGCTTGCGTTTGCGTGAGTACAATACTCGAACGTTATACGTCTCAGCGCCCCTTGTGCGTGGACGTCTTGCAGTCACGCGAACGAAGGGATTTATCTTATGTGCGGAATCGTCGGCTACACCGGCTCTGATATTGCAAAGAACATCCTGGTCACGGGCCTCAAGCGTATGGAGTATCGCGGCTATGACTCCTCGGGCGTCGCGCTCGAGGTGGGCGAGGGCGCCGCGGCGCACCTCGACGTCATCCGCCGCGTGGGCAAGGTCGCGGGTCTGGAGAGCGAGCTTTCCAACATCGACAGCGACGCTACCTGCGGTATCGGCCATACCCGTTGGGCCACCCACGGCAAGCCCTCCGTCGTTAACGCTCACCCCCACACCAGCTGCGACGGTCGTATCGCCATCGTCCACAACGGCATCATCGAGAACTTCGCCGAGCTGCGCGAAGAGCTGGAGGGCCGCGGCCACCACTTTAAGAGCGAGACCGATACCGAGGTCTTCGCGCATCTGATCGAAGAGGCTTATGCCGAGACGCACGACCTGATGGCCTCCGTGCGCGAGGCTTGCACCCACGTGGTCGGTGCCTATGGTCTGGCCGCCGTGTGCGCTGACGAGCCCGGCGTGATCGCCGTGGCCCGCAAGGATTCCCCGATCGTGGTCGGCGTGGGCGAGACCGGCGCCTATGTCGCCTCCGATGTCATCGCGCTCATCGACGCCACCCGCGATGTCGTGGTGCTCGAGGACGGTCAGTTTGCCAAGCTCACGCCCACAGGCGTCGAGTACACCGACGAGGCCGGCAACGTTATCGAGCCCAAGGTCACCCACATCGACTGGGACCTGGACATGGCAGAAAAGGGCGGTTATCCCGACTTTATGCTCAAGGAGATTCACGAGCAGCCGCGCGTCGTGCGCGACACGCTGGTTGGTCGTATGACGCCGGCCGGCGAGCTCGACATCGACGAGCTGGGCCTTTCGCTCGAGGAACTCAACGACATCGACCGCGTCTACGTGATCGCTTGCGGCACCAGCTATCATGCTGGCCTCATTGCCAAGAATCTCATTGAGGGCTGGGCTCGCATCCCCACCGAGGTGGAGGCGGCCAGCGAGTTCCGTTATCGCAACCCCATCATTACGCCGACGACGCTTGTCGTTGCCGTGTCCCAGTCGGGCGAGACGGCCGATACCCTTGCCGCCATTCGCGACGCGCGCATCAAGGGTGCCAAGGTCTTCGGCATCACCAACGTGGTGGGCAGCCCCGTGGCGCGTGAGAGCGACGGCGTCATCTACACCAAGGCCAACAAGGAGATCGCGGTCGCCTCGACCAAGAGCTTCATCGGCCAGGTCGTGAGCCTTACGCTTTTGGCCCTGCTGCTGGCGCAGGTCAAGTACCGCTTGACCACCAAGCAGGCGCGCATGCTGTTCCGCGAGCTTTCCGATACGGCCGAGCAGATCCAGTGGATTTTGGATACCCAAACCGAGGCCGTTCATGAGGCTGCCCTGCTGTGCAAGGACGCGCAGTCGGCACTGTTCGTGGGCCGTGGCATGGGTGCCGCTATTTCCTACGAGGGTGCGCTCAAGCTCAAGGAAGTCAGCTACCTGCACGCCGAGGCATATGCCGCCGGTGAGATGAAGCATGGCCCCATTGCCCTGATCGACCCGGGCTTCCCTGTCATCGCCGTGGCCACCAAGAGTGCCACCTACGACAAGACCGTGTCGAACCTCATGGAGTGCAAGGCGCGCGGCGCCAAGGTCATCGTCGTTGCCACCGAGGGCGACGAGGAGATCAACAAAATCGCCGACTGCATTATCCGCGTGCCAGCAGTCCGCGACGTGTTCAGCCCCATCACGGCGAGCGTCCCGCTGCAGCTGCTCGCCCGCGAGGTCGCCATCCTGCGCGGCTGCGACGTCGACCAACCCCGAAACCTGGCGAAAAGCGTCACGGTCGAGTAGTTGGTTCCGCCGTTCTAGCGACTAAGGCCCGGCTCCGCATCAAGACGGAGCCGGGCCTTGTTTCATTTGCCCAGATAAAACCTGCCAAAATGAACCTGTCCCAATTTGGCAGGTTAGCGGAGCTTGCTGGTCTCGAAGTACTCGGGGAACTGGTCCAGAACCTCGGTCTGGTTGCGGAACATCATATGCAGGTGCTTGCTGACCAAAAAGCTCGCTTCGATGGGGTCGCGACCGGCGATAGCGCGGCGAATCTGCTTGTGCTCGTTCACGATGTCCTGATTGTCGAGAACCTGCGTGGCGGCGCGCAGCCAGCGGAAGCGCTCCAGGTCGGCATTGGTCTCTTCGAGCCACGACCACACGGTGCTGCGACATGCGATGCTAAAAATCATGTGATGCATGAGGTTGTCGCTCAAAAAGAAGCCGATGCGATCCTCTTCGGCCATGGCCTTTTCCTGCAGCACGATGGCGCGGTCGAGCTGCTCGATGCCGGCCGACGTGGCGCGCGCACAGCACTCCACAATCACCTGCTTTTCCAGATGCTCGCGGATGTAACAGGCACTCTCGGCAAGGGTGAGGTTGATGGGCGAGACATAGGTGCCGCTCTGGGGCACGGTGCGCACCAGGCCTTCCTGCGCCAAGCGAACCAAAGCCTCGCGCACGGGCGTGCGACCCATATCCAGGTCGTCGCAAAGTTGCTTGACGCCCAGCTTGTCGCCCGGTTTGTAGTCCAGGTAGATGATTTTGCGTCGAATGGTGTGGTAGGACTGGTCCTGTAGGCTCGTTTCCTGCTCGCCGACGTGCATCGATTCTTCCATAGCGCCTCGCAACTGTTCTATCAAACTCATATGTCAGTTGTTAATTATGCCGCGAATCAGCTCTCCGCGGTGGGTAATTCGGCTGTTGCCTGAGAACTATTGCGGCATCTTAGTCTGTGTTTGCGCAAGGCTGCGCTCAATGTTGCCGTATCATAAGCCGTCGCAAACGTGAAATAGAAAGAAGGAATCCCATATGCAACTGGCAAATATCGTACGCGAGCGCTGGAAAGGCGTCTTGTTCTGCCTGATCATCGCCATTCCCGCGACGCTGCTCGGCAAACAAATTGAGGTGGTCGGCGGTCCGGTATTTGCCATCCTCTTTGGCATGGTCCTGGCGCTCGTCTTTCCCAAGAATCGTCGCGAACAGCTCGCCGCTGGCGTCACCTATACGTCCAAAAAAGTCTTGCAGTACGCGGTTATCCTGCTTGGCTTTGGCATGAACCTCTCCCAGATTCTGTCCAAGGGCGCCCAGTCGCTGCCGATTATCGTGGCGACAATCTCGACCTCGCTTGTCATCGCCTTTGTGCTCTGCCACGTTATGAACGTGCCGGGCAAGATCGCGACGCTTGTGGGTGTGGGTTCGTCGATTTGCGGCGGTTCGGCCATTGCTGCGACCGCGCCCGTCATCGATGCCGACGATCGCGAGATTGCCCAGGCCATTTCGGTCATCTTCCTGTTTAACGTTATCGCGGCGCTCGTGTTTCCGACGCTCGGCGGCATGCTCGGGCTGACCAACGAGGGCTTTGGCCTGTTTGCCGGTACCGCCATCAACGACACCTCGTCCGTAACGGCTGCGGCGAGCGCTTGGGACAGCATGCATCCCGGCGCCAATGTGCTCGAGAGCGCTACAGTGGTCAAGCTCACCAGGACGCTGGCCATTATTCCCATCACGTTGGTCCTCGCATGCTGGCAGATGCATCTGGCACGCAAGGCCGGCGGCGACGCCAAAAGCACGTTCTCCCTTAAACGCGCGTTTCCCATGTTTGTGCTGTTCTTTGTGCTGGCGAGCGTGATCACCACGGTGTTTCAGCTTCCCGTGTCCATCACGGCGCCCATCAAGGAGCTGTCGAAATTCTTTATTGTGATGGCCATGGCGGCTATTGGTTTTAATACCGATATCGTCGAGCTGGTCAAAAAGGGCGGCAAGCCCATCGCGCTGGGCTTTTGCTGCTGGATTGGTATTGCGTGCATGAGTTTGGGAATGCAACACGTGCTGGGAATCTGGTAGAGAAGTAGCTTATTCGCGTGCTGGCTGCCGGTGAGCGCATTCTCACGGTGGAGCGATAGGAGCTCTTGCGGGTATGGCTTGTCCGCAGGTTTATAAGTCCCGAAGAGCTCTTATCGCCCCGCCAGGATGGCGATGCGGGGCAACACCTATACTCGCAGGACGGCGCTTTCTGCCCTATAGTGTTTGATGAGCAATATCGTTCAATTTTGAAACACTCGGTCGTGCGACCGTCGGCGGTTGCGCGTCGCTGCGGACAGGGGCAAATAATGGATAGCGATGTCAAACTGAACATCTTGACCGAAGCCCTGGCTGCTGCCGGGGCCTCGGCATTGGCAATCGATGCGCGTGGGGACGTCGCGATCTCGACCATGAATGACGCGGCGCTCGAGCGGGATGTGGCGGCTTTTGTCGCTGAGCGCCTCGACCGTATAGGAGACGGCGCGCGTCTTGTTATGGGGCGTGCGGGTACGCGCCTGAGCCTGACCGTTCGCCCCACCGACAAAGAGGGCGGGGGCCTTTGGGTGGTCGTGGCGCGTGAGGTGCGCGGTGCCGCGGCGCATGCGGGCATCGAGTGGCTCAACGCCGACGAAGTTGAGGCCCGCTACGAATCGAGCGCGTACGGCATCGTTGAGGGTGCCGCTGCGGTGGCTGCACCGGTTGCCGAGAGCTACGCGCGCGGTGTGCCCCTTATGCTCGAGGGCGAGCTGGGAGCGGGTCAGGTCGAGATCGCCAAGCGCCTCTATCTGGACGGTCCTTTTGCCGATCAGCCCTTTGTTTCCGTCGCGCTCGATGAACTCACCGATCGCGGTTGGCGCCATGTGCTCAAAAGCTCCGAATCGCCGCTGTTCCAAACGGGGCTGACACTTTGCATTGAGGGCTGGAACGCGGTTGGTCCGCAGCGCCTTCGCGAGCTCGTTTCCACGATGGCCGACACCGCGTTGGCGACGCGCTGCCATGTGGTGCTGACGGCGAATGACATGCCGGGCGGCAGCGAAAGTGATCAAGCCGCCTTTGTGTCCGAGCGCTTCGCCTGTGCGGTGAGCGTGGCGCCGGCAATCGCCGAGCAGGGAGCCGCGTCGACGAAGGCTGCGCGCTATTTGGAATATCTCGCTGATGCATTTGGAACGGCAGCGCCCACGCTGTCTGTCGCGGCGACGAAGACGCTCGATGCTTACCGCTGGCCGCGCAATTATCTGCAGCTCCGCGAGGTCTCGGAACGACTGTATATATTGGTGGGGGCGGGCACGGTGGACCGCGCTGTGGCGGAGGAAGTGCTCGCCCAAGAGGACGTGATTAAGACCGCAACCTTTGGCGCCCCGACGCTTGAAAGTGACCTGTATATCCTGCGACCGCTGGCCGATACCGAGCGAGATATCGCGCATCTGGTTGTAGACCATCTCCACGGCAACCGAACCCGTGCGGCGGAGGTGCTGGGCATAAGCCGTACAACGCTGTGGCGCTTGCTGAAGGACGATGACCGTTGAGCGAGGCGCCCGTGACCGCACGCGACGCGTGTGCTACAGTCCAAAGCGTTATTGTTTCGATTTGGTTACGGCGTGCGAGGGCATATGGCTGAGACTTCAAAACCGAGCCGCAGAAGGCGGAGTGCCGCGCCGGTCAACCGACGCACAACATCGGTGACGTGGGGCAAACACGCCTCGGGGTTTGATGGCTCGTTCAAGCGCACTAAATACGGCTATCCTTCGGCAAGCGCCCGCTTGGCAATGCAGGCAGAGTCCTCGCTGTGGGGCCGCAAACGCGTGGTGGGCTCAAAGCTCAAGCACGACGGAACGCTCGGCTACATCAGCCGCGGGGCGGCTCGCCGCAGCGGGCTCAATCCCGCCGGCTGGCATCGCTACGTGCCGATCGTGGCCGCCGTTGCAGTGATCGTCATCGCGCTCGCTGCGCTCGGATATGCCGGCGGTGGCGCCAACTTGGACGCAATGTTTAAATCGCCCGAGCTCGCGCATGCAGGCACAGAAGTTGTCGAGGGCGCACAGACCCAGACGGGCGTTGCGCCCCAGCGCGGTATCGTCGCGGCGGCCTCCACCATCGCCGATGCGCAAAAGGACGAAGACAAGCAAGGCGACGACGTCGAAACGGCCCAGACGAACGAAACGACGACAACTCCATCGGCAAGATAAGTTGCGAGTGGGGCAGCTAATTTGGGACGGGGCTTTTTTAGCTGCCCAAGACAGTGGCTCATTCGATGTCAGTCGCCAAAAGCGAGCGAGCCGCATTTACGCCAAGGTGACGTGAAATGAGAGGGCGCTGACCTTCTGGTCGCGCCCTCGAAATTGAACGTCAGATTGGCGTGAATGCGGCCCGCGCAGCGTCAACGAGCCCGCCGTTCGGTAGAACGGCGGAACGAATTACCTTACGTAGATGATGTTGTCGCGGCGCGGCTTTGCCTCGGGTAGCGTGTCCTCGGCATAGCCCAGAATGCAGTTACCGACACCGCGCAGGCTGCCGTCGGCGGGCAGGCCCCAGCTGGCCAGCAGCTCCAGGCCCTCGGGCGAGTCAAAGACCTCATGCGCGCGGTGAATCCAGCACGAATCGACACCCAGTGCATAGGCGGCGTTGAGCAAGTTGCCCATGGCGAGCGAGCCGTCTTCCAGATGTGTGGGCACGCTGCGGTCAACCAGCACCACCACAACGGTCTTGGCGCCATAGAAGGGGTCGCTGTTGCTGTCCATGACCTGGGCGTTGAGCTGTGAGAGACGCTTGACGGTCGCGGGGTCGGTGACGGCGACAAACGTCACCGGCTGGCGACCCATGCCGCTCGGTGCATATTGGCCGGCTTCGATAATACGTGCAAGCTTTTCGGCCTCGACGGGACGATCGCTGTAGTTGCGGCAGCTGCGACGGTGAATGAGTGCTTCGATAGTCTCCATGGTGTCTCCTTGCGGTGGCGTTGCAGATGCCCCGTTCATACCCGTCGGGCTCAAACGATAGACGGTCAATTGCCCGGCCAAAAGGATAGATTCCAATTGGGAAAGTAGGTTTGCATAAAAGTAGCTTCAGAATGTGACAAGCCAATGGGATGGTTAAACGTTTTATCCCGTCTACCCTGCGGTTTTTTACCACTTGCCTAAATGACGAACGCATAACCTCTGATAAAGGTTTTACTAAAGGAGTACCAACGTTTATCAATGCGCCGTGGTGGCGCCGGGCCAGGAGGTAACATCATGTTCCAGGCTGGAGATGTCGTCGAGACCGACTTCGAAGGATTTCTGAAGCTGCTGCGTTCCAAGACGCGCGCTTTCGTGTCGATCAACGACCACGAGTACTACATCACGCACACCGATGGCTATTGGCGTGTTCAGGATTGCGAGGCCCTCAACGACAAGGGCCACTTTACTGACTGCTCCGAGCTGGTCAACACGGTCTGCGAGGTCGTCGAGCTGCCGTGGATTGCCGGCAAGAGCCTGCATGACAGCTTCTCGGGCGCTACGGTCTATGAGGCCGTCGCTGCTTAACAGGCAATAAAACTCGATTTTCACGTGACCGCTGGCGCCGCCCCCGCGCCAGCGGTCTTTTTCTGTCGATAGGCCAAAAAAATGCACGCATTTGCGGAGAGCCTGTTGACGATAGTCAAAACTCGGACTAATCTAGAGACACAAAATTGGTCAAAAATCGGACAATCGAATGGTGGGATAGATGAATAGTGCGGTTACGCTGGTCGACTTCGATCGGTTGCTCAATGGACTCGACCATATCTATTCGGAGTTCTCGCGCGCCTGCGGCCTTTCGGACTGCGCTTACTGGATGCTCGTCGATACCAGCACGGCGGGCGGCAGTATTGCCGTAAGCCGTCTGACAAGCGAATGGTTCTACAGCAAGCAGACCATCAACTCGGCAATTAAAACCTTGACGGCGCGGGGCTTCGCAACGTTGGAGTTTGCCGAAGGCAGTCGTAAGAACAAGGTTGTGAGCCTGACCGAAGAGGGCAGGCGATTTGCCGAGCGTTATGCGCTGCCGGCACTCAAGGCCGAGCAGCGAGCCTTTGGCGCGCTTGAGCCATGTGAGCAGCGCGAGATTATGCGCTTGATCGGCAAATTCTCTCAGGTGCTCGGCGATGAGTGCGATGCCTTTAAGCAGCATATCGCTGCCGAGAGCCAAGCCGAGAATCAAGGTGAGGGGGAGTCGTGCGACTGTTAATGAGGTTTCTAAAGCCATATCGAGGGCTTGTCGCAGTGACGCTGCTGGTGCTGCTGGTGGATAACGTCGGTACGCTGTTGGTTCCCACGATGCTGGCGAACATGGTCAACACCGGTATTACCACGGGCGATGTCGACTACATTTTACGCAACGGCCTATACATGTTTATCGCGACCAGCATGGCTAGCGGCGGCACGGTGCTGGGCTGCTATCTTTCGGCGCGCCTGGCCGCCAACGTGGCTTGCGATATCCGCAATGCCGTGTACGACAAATCGCTCGAGCTCGCGGCCAGCGATTTTGAGCGCTTTGGCACCGGATCGATGATCACGCGCTCGCTCAACGACATCAACGTGATTCAGCAGGCGATTCTGCAGACGATTCAGCTGGTGCTGCCCGTGCCGTTTTTGGCTGTGGCGGGCATCATCTTCGCCTGGTTTATCGATCCCGCCATGGGCACGCTTCTGGGCGTAGTCGTTGCGATTGTGCTGGTGGCGGCGGTCTTTACGGTTGCCAACGCGGCGCCGATTTTTATGCGCCTACAGGGCTTTATCGACCGCATGAACGTGGTGCTGCGCGAGAATATTGTGGGCGTGCGCGTCATCCGTGCGTTTAACAAGGAGCGCCACGAGGAACGGCGTCTGGACGAGGTGTTTAGCGAATACGCCGCCAACGCCATCAAAGTCAACCACCTGTTTGTGGGCCTCGACAGCTCAAGCTTCTTTTTGATGAACATCGCCGAGGTGGCGGTGCTGTGGGTGGGCGGCAACCGCGTAGGCGCCCACGCCATGCAGATTGCGAGTATCTCGGCGGTGCTGGAGTATGCAATTCTGATCCTGTTCTTTGTGATGATGGCCCAGATGGTGGTGCTGACGCTTCCGCGTGCTGCCGCGTGCCTGAACCGTGCGCAGCAGGTGTTGGAGATCGAGGCGAGCATCGTCGATGGCGAGCACACGCTGGATGCGGCCGCGTCCGACTCAAAGGACGGGGCCGATGCGGTCGCCGTGTTCGATCATATGTCGTTTCGCTTTGACGACGCCGACGAGGACACCCTGTGCGACCTGAGCTTTGCCTGCCGTCGCGGTCAGACGACTGCGATCGTTGGCTCGACAGGCTCGGGCAAATCGACGGTGGCAAAGCTTCTGCTGCGCTTCCACGATGCCACCAAGGGCTCCATTCGCCTGAATGGTGTGGACCTGCGCGAGCTTACGCAAGACGAAATCCGCGGGCGCATTGCCTATGTGCCGCAGAAGGCGTGGCTGTTCTCGGGCACGGTGGCGAGCAACCTTCGCTTTGGTAACGAAGGCGCGACCGAGGGCGACATGCTTCACGCGCTGCAGGTTGCCCAGAGCACCTTTGTACTCGACCAACCGCAGGGGCTCGATACCCCGGTTGCCCAGGGCGGTACGAACTTTTCGGGCGGCCAGCGCCAGCGTTTGGCAATCGCCCGTGCGCTCATGAAGCGCGCCGACCTGTATATCTTCGACGACAGTTTTTCGGCCCTGGACTTTAAGACCGATGCCGCCCTGCGCCATGCGTTGCGGGACGAGACGTGCGATGCCGCGGTGCTCATCATCGCCCAGCGCATCTCGACTATTTTGCATGCCGATCAGATCGTGGTGCTCAAAGACGGCAAGATCGTGGGCCTAGGCACGCACGACGAGCTTATGGAAACCTGCGAGGTGTACCGCGCTATCGCGGAATCGCAGATGAAGGGAGGTGAGTAGCATGACCGAGGAGCTCAAGAAGCAGGGCGGCGTTGATGACGCCGCTGCCGCGGGACTGGTCGAGGAAACGGCTGCCGCGTCGACCGAGCTGGATGACGCCGCCAAGGCTGCAGCCGAGCGCGAGGCTCGCCGCCAAGCGCTCTACGAGGAAAACGAACGTGCCGAGGACGAGCGCGCCCGCGCCGAGGCAGAGCGTATGCGCGACGTGGACGACGAAGACGAGGACGAGACGCCCCGCGACACCTGGGCGACGGTGCGCCGCCTGTGGAGCGAGGCTGCCGGCGACCATTGGCGCTTCTATATCGTGTTCGCGAGCATTGTGTTCTATGTCATCTTTAACACCGCCGCGCCGGCATATAGCGCCCGCGTGATCGATGAGCTGTGGGGCCACATTCGGGTAGCGTTTGTCAACAACGCCACCTTCAGCATCACCTGGGAGAACTGCGGCAGGACTATCTTCATCTACTTTTTGATTTGGACGGCCGCCGCCTCGTTCTACGCGCTCCAGAGCTTTTTGATGTCGAGCGTGGCCGAACGCCTCAATCTACGCCTGCGCAACCGCATCGCGCAAAAGCTCAACCGTCTGCCGCTCGCCTATTTTGACGCGCATCGTCCCGGTGAGGTCGTCAGCCGCGCGACCAACGACCTGGACAAGATGTCCGAGAGCATGCAGCGCGGATTGCTGCAGCTGCTCGTGTCGATCGGCACGGTTGTTGGTGCTGTGAGCGTGATGTTCGTGTTCAGCGTGCAGCTTACGCTCGTCTTTCTGTTCTTTACGGCACTGTCGCTGCTGGTGACGAAGGTCGTCTCGCGCCGCACACACGATGTGACGGGCGAGCGCCAGGAGTGGGTGTCCAAGATTACGAGTGCGGTCGAGGAAGGCTATTCGGGCCGTCTGGTGATCCGCGCGTTTAACCGCGAACGTCAGAGCTCCGCTGAGGTGCACGAGGCTTCGAAGGAACTGGCTCGTGTGAGCACCAAGGCCGACTTTATGATCAATGCTGTCGGCCCCGCGGTGCGCTTTATCGGCCGTTTGGCGCAGATCGTTATTGCGCTTGTGGGCTGCAGCATGCTGGTTGCCGGTCACATGACCGTCGGCGTGTTCCAGGCGTTCTTCCAGTTTATCTACGAGGCGTCCGAGCCCATGACGCAGTTGTCGTTTACCTTCAACTCACTGCAGAGCGCGCTGGCGAGTGCAGAGCGCGTGTTCGACCTGCTCGATGAGCCCGAGATGGAGGCCGATCCGCTGCCGGACAAGGCCGCCAAGCTGCCGGGTCGCGTGGAGGGCCGCGTCTCCTTTGAGCATGTGCGCTTTGGTTATTCGCCCGACAAGCCGCTTATGCGCGACGTGTCGTTTACCGCCGAGCCGGGCCAGAAGATTGCCGTGGTGGGAACCACGGGCGCAGGCAAGACGACGCTCATCAACCTGCTCATGCGCTTCTACGAGATTGACGGCGGGCGTATTACGCTCGACGGCGTGGATACGAGCCGCATGGACCGCGGCGAGCTACGGCAGCAGTTTGGCATGGTGCTGCAAGACGCCTGGCTGTTCGACGGCACGATTGCCGAGAATATCGCCTACGGCTGCCCCGAGGCGACGCGCGACGAGATCGTGGCGGCTGCGCGCGCCGCGCAGGTCGACTTCTTTGTGCGCACCATGCCGCAGGGCTACGACACGCGCGTGGCCAACGATGCCGAAAGCATCAGCCAGGGCCAGCGTCAGCTGCTGACCATCGCACGCGTGCTGCTCAACAACCCGGCGATTCTCATCCTGGACGAGGCGACCTCAAGCGTGGACACGCGTACCGAGCTTGCCATCGGCCGTGCCATGGATGCGCTTATGCGCGGGCGCACGAGCTTTGTGATCGCGCATCGCCTGTCGACGATCGTGGACGCCGACCTGATCTTGGTCATGGATCACGGCAACATTATCGAGCAGGGCACGCATGAGGAGCTGCTGGCTGCCGAGGGTGCCTACGCCGACCTCTATCTGAGTCAGTTCGCATAATGTGACAAAGGGACAGTCTCTTTGCCACATCACAAATAAGGCGCGCCGTGGGTGAATCCTCTGGCGCGCCTTTGCGTTGGCGTCAATGTTGTCGGTGGTCGTCCGCCTCTAGCGTTCGTCCACGAGCTTGGCGACGAGGGCTTTGAGCTCGGCCACCTCTCGCTCGAGTTCCTTGACGCGGCGGGCATTCTCGGTGATGCCCTGGCGGTTGAGGGCACTCTGCTCGGCGGCGTCATCGGGCATGTACTCGCGATGCTGCTTGGCATCGAAGCTCTCCTCGAACACGCGGCAGCCGTTGCGCTTGATGATGCGTCCCGGCACGCCCACGACGGTGCAGTTGTCGGGCACGTCCTTGACGACAACCGAGTTGCCGCCGATTTTGACGTTGTTGCCGATGCGAATGTTGCCGAGCACCTTGGCACCCGTGCCCACGGTGACTTTATCGCCGAGCGTTGGGTGGCGTTTGCCGGTCTCGTTGCCGGTGCCGCCGAGCGTAACGCCCTGGTAAAGTACACAGTTGTCGCCCACGACGGTGGTCTCGCCGATGACGACGCCCATGGCATGGTCGATAAAGAAGTGCTTGCCGATCTGTGCGGCGGGATGAATCTCGACGCCGGTGATGTGGCGGGTGATTTGCGAGAGCACGCGGGCGAGCGAGCGATGACCGTGCTCCCAGAGCCAGTGCTCGGGCACGTGGTTCCACTTGGCGTGCAGGCCAGGATAGGAAAGGAAGATGACCAGACCGTTTTGCGCGGCGGGGTCCTGCGCTTGGACGGTCTTGATGTCCTCGCGAATGGTATTGATAAAGCTCACCGGCCGCCCTCCCTTAGCGCCATGGCAATGCGATTCAATAAAGTATAGCGATTCGCTAGGGATTAGGAAGGACAATCTTGGCGGCATTGCGCGACAGGTGTCAGTTATGCAAACTTGCTGGTAATGGAGTCATGCTTTTGTGGGGTTGCGCACGAGGGGGCACCGCAACCGTATACTGGTCAACTTGGACGTATCCGCGCCCACAACTGAGAGGTTTTACTTCATGGGTTTCATCAATTTTATTGCCGAGCTGCTTAAGGACCCGCGCACCGCGATCGCCAGCTGGATCGCCGCCGGCCCGCTTATGGCCTACGGCTGCGTGTTCCTGATCATCTTTATCGAGACGGGCGTGGTGTTCTTCCCGTTCCTTCCCGGCGATTCACTGCTGTTTGCTTCGGGCTTCTTTGCCCACAATGGCGGCTTTAACATCGTGGCCCTGCTGGCCGTCGCATGGGCGGCTGCCATCTTGGGTGATCAGTGCAACTTTATGATCGGCCACTTCTTTGGCAAAAAGATCATCGCTTCGGGCAAGGTCAAGGCCATGACGCCCGAGCGCATCAAAAAGTCCGAGGACTTCTTGGACAAGTGGGGTCACCTGGCCATCTTCCTGGGCCGCTTTTTCCCGTTTATCCGCACCTTTGTGCCCTTTATCGCCGGCATGGGCGGCATGCACTGGCGTAACTTTGTCATCTTTAACGTGCTGGGTGGCATTACCTGGTCAACGCTCTTTACACTGCTGGGCTACTTCTTTGGCGGCATCCCCTTTGTGCAGGAGCACTTTGAGCTGCTAATCGTTGGCATCGTTGCCGTGTCGATCATCCCGACCGTGGTCGGCCTGGTTAAGGCCAAGCTGGGTAAATAGAACGCCTAGCTCGAGCCAGCGCGCAAACCGTGCCGTTGAGGCCCGTCACCGCTTACGGTGGCGGGCCTCTTTAGTTTCGGTCAAATGAAAATACTTTACTTAGTTAAAGAAAAGCGTTTTATCAGACGCGTACGGGGAGTACAATCTCGTGCATGCGAATCGACGTGCCATCGGCTTTGATGCTGTTCGCGTGTCCCGTCCGGCTCTACGCTCCGGGCGTGCGACGTTGCGACGCGGTCGGCCTCGGTCCTTGCGTGCGGGTTCGCGAGTTTGCAACTGTGTATGTAAGGAGCGACATATGACTGTCGAGAAGAAGGATATCGATTGGGGTAGCCTCGGCTTTGGCTACATGAAGACCGATTACAGCTACGAGGCTCATTGGAAGGATGGCGAGTGGGACGAGGGCGGCCTGACCACCGACCACACCCTGCATGTCTCCGAGTGCGGCGGCATCTTCCATTACTGCCAGGAGGTCTTTGAGGGCCTGAAGGCCTACACCGCCGAGGACGGCAGCATCGTCTGCTTCCGTCCCGACATGAACGCCGAGCGTATGTACAACTCTGCGCAGCGCCTCGAGATGCCCCCGTTCCCCAAGGACAAGTTCGTCGAGGCCGTCAAGCAGGTCGTTTCTGCCAACGCCGCCTGGGTTCCGCCCTTCGGTTCCGGTGCGACCCTGTACGTGCGTCCGTTTATGATCGGCTCCGGTGACGTGATCGGCGTGGCTCCCGCTCCTGAGTACACGTTCCGCATCCTCGTGACTCCGGTCGGTCCGTACTTTAAGGGTGGTCTCAAGCCCGTCAAGCTGCGCGTTTCCGAGTACGACCGCGCGGCCCCGCACGGCACTGGCAACATCAAGGCCGGCCTGAACTACGCCATGTCCCTTAAGCCCACGATGGAGGCCCATCGCGAGGGCTATGCCGAGAACCTGTATCTCGACTCCGAGTCCCGCACCTATGTCGAGGAGACCGGTGGCGCCAACGTCCTGTTCGTGAAAGAAGATGGCACGCTCGTCGTTCCGCAGTCGCACACCGACTCCATCCTGCCCTCCATCACCCGTCGTTCGCTCGTTCAGGTCGCTCAGGACCTGGGTATGACCGTCGATCAGCGCCCCGTCGAGTGGGCCGAGGTCAAGGCCGGCACCTTTGTGGAGTGCGGCCTGTGCGGCACCGCTGCCGTCATCTCCCCGGTGGGCGAGATTGACAACAAGGTCTATGGCGCCGACGAGACCGTGACCTTCCCGGCTGGCTACACCGAGATTGGCCCTATGATGAAGAAGCTTCGCGAGACCCTGACTGGTATCCAGTCCGGTGCTGTCGAGGATAAGCACAACTGGGTTTACACCGTCGCGTAATTTGTCTTACGGATATGTCCGGCCCGAGGGCGACCTTCCTTTCCGGCGCACTCCGCAGGACGAAAGAGCCTCCGCCGCACGAAGTGCGCAGCGGAGGCTCTTTCATGTCCGAGGACGCGCCGGAAAGGAAGGTCGCCCTCGGGCC
>DBFALE010000005.1:0-58857 GCA_048230835.1 Collinsella sp. | reverse complement strand
TCTACGCCCGCAACACCGTCACCAACGACGTGCTGTACAAGGAGGGCCTGGACCTTCTCGTCGTGCCCTCCGCCGAGCTCTCCCGCGGCCGCGGCGGCCCGCGCTGCATGAGCATGCCCTTCTGGCGCGAGGACCTCTAAGTCTTTCCGTTTCCGGTGCGGTCCCCCTACAACCGCACCGGCTTCGCCCGTTAAACGGGCAACACTGATACTTACGTAATTCATTTCTTCGAAAGGAATCGAACCATGGGTGTTAACCTCTCCGGCCGTAGCTTCCTCAAGCTTCTCGACCTCACCACCGAGGAGATCGAGTACCTGCTCAAGCTCTCCAAGAACTTCAAGGATATGAAGCGCGCTGGCGTTCCGCATCGCTATCTCGAGGGCAAGAACATCGTTCTGCTCTTCCAGAAGACCTCCACTCGTACCCGCTGCGCCTTCGAGGTCGGCGGCATGGACCTGGGCATGGGCGTGACCTATCTCGATCCCGGTTCGTCGCAGATGGGCAAGAAGGAGTCCATCGAGGACACCGCCCGCGTTCTCGGCCGCATGTATGACGGCATCGAGTTCCGTGGCTTTGCCCAGGACGACGTCGAGGAGCTCGCTGCTAAGTCCGGCGTGCCCGTGTGGAACGGCCTGACCACTGAGTGGCATCCCACCCAGATGCTCGCCGATATCCTGACCGTCCAGGAGAACTTCAACTACGACATCAAGGGCAAGACCCTCGTCTTCATGGGCGACTGCAAGAACAACGTCGCTCGCTCCCTCATGGTCGTCTGCTCCAAGCTCGGCATGAACTTCGTGGCCTGCGGCCCCGAGGAGTGCATGCCCGCCGACGACGTCATCGAGGCCTGCAAGCCCATCGCCGAGGCCAACGGTTGCACCATCAAGCTGACCACCGACGTCAAGGACGGCGTCACCGGTGCCGACGTTATCTACACCGACGTGTGGGTCTCCATGGGCGAGCCCGACGAGGTCTGGGCCGAGCGTATCGCTCAGCTCACCCCGTATCGTGTTACCTCCGAGGTCATGGCTATGGCCAACCCGGGCGCCATCTTCCTGCACTGCCTGCCCAGCTTCCACGACACCAACACCACCATTGGCGCCGAGAAGTGCGAGCAGTTCGGCATCACCGAGCAGGAGGTCACCGACGAGGTCTTCGAGAGCCCCGCTTCCAAGGTCTTCGACGAGGCCGAGAACCGCATGCACACCATCAAGGCTGTCATGTACGCCACGCTCAAGTAAGAGCATCTAGCATCTCGCTCGGGGTGTCTTGCTGCACACCCCGAGCGGCTTTGTCTGGTAAATATCTCGCACCAGGCGGCAGGCACGGCACGGAAGAGCCGCTTCGGGCGAGATCAGTAAATGATTTATGAAGGGGGGATGAGAACTATGACTGAGACCGCTAAGAAAAAGCGCGGTATGCCTTCATCGTTCACCATTCTTCTTGCTCTGCTGGCAATTGTCGCAGTGATTACCGTTATCGTCTCCGGCACGTCCGGTGGCGCGGTTACTGCCGCCCGTCTGAGCGATTTCTGCACCGCCCCGATTAAGGGCTTCGCTGACGCTCTGCCCGTCTGCCTCTTCGTTATGATCCTGGGCGGCTTCCTCGGCATGATGACCGAGACCGGCGCCCTGGACAACGGCATCGCCGTCCTGGTGCAGAAGCTTAAGGGTAATGAGATCATGCTCATTCCCGTGCTGATGCTCATCTTCTCCCTCGGTGGTACCACCTATGGTATGTGCGAGGAGACCGTTCCCTTCTACGCCTTGCTTGCCGCTACCATGATGGCCGCTGGCTTCGACCCGATGGTCGGTGCCGCCACCGTCCTGCTCGGCGCTGGCTGCGGCTGCCTGGGCTCCACGGTTAACCCGTTCGCCGTCGGCGCTGCCGTCGACGCTCTGACCGGCGTTGGCATTGAGGTCAACCAGTCCATCATCATCGGCCTCGGTGCCGTCCTGTGGATTGTTACCACTGCTATGTCCATCTTCTTCGTCATGAGCTATGCCAAGAAGGTCAAGGCTGACAAGGGTTCCACCATCCTGTCGATGCAGGAGCTCAAGGACGCCGAAGAGGCTCACGGCAAGGCTGCTTCCGAGGTTCACAATGAGGTCAAGCTCACCGGTCGTCAGAAGGGTGTTCTGATCGCCTTTGCCTTCACCTTCGTCGTCATGATCGTCGGCTTCATCCCGCTGGCCGACCTCAACGAGGGCGTCGCCAACTTCTTTGACGCTGGCGCTGTCTACGATGCCGACGGTAACGCCGTCGTCCAGGGCTGGTCTGCCCTGATCACCGGCCTGCCCATTGGCCAGTGGTACTTCGACGAGGCTTCCACCTGGTTCTTCCTCATGGCTGTCCTGATCGGTATCATCGGTGGCCTGTCCGAGAAGCAGATCGTTAACACCTTTATCACCGGCGCTGCCGACATGATGTCCGTTGTTCTCGTCATCGCCCTCGCCCGTGGTATCTCCGTCCTCATGGCTAACACCGGCCTCGATGTCTTCGTCCTCGACGCTGCCGCCAATGCCCTGGCTGGCCTGTCCGGCGTGATCTTCGCTCCCATGAGCTTCCTGGTCTACTTCGGCCTGTCCTTCCTGATCCCCTCGACCTCCGGTATGGCTACCGTCTCCATGCCCATCATGGGACCGCTGGCTGTTAAGCTCGGCTTCTCGCCTGAGGTCATGGTCATGATCTTCTCCGCCGCCATCGGTGTCGTGAACCTATTCACCCCGACCTCCGGCGCCATCATGGGCGGTCTCGCCCTGGCCAAGATCGAGTGGACGACCTGGCTCAAGTTTGCCCTTAAGCTCATCGTCGCGCTCTCCGTCGTCTGCGCCATCATCCTGACCGTCGCCTGCGTGTTGATCTAAGTACCCAACGGGTACCCCACGGAAACCTTGACGATCCTGTAGAGGATCACCTGGTCATCGTCTGTCCGGCGGGGTAAACCCACCGGTAGACTCCTACCTTTAGCCCCCTTCCGTTCCGTGCGCGGGAGGGGGCGCTCTCATGTTGCGCGGTTCTACGAACC
The DNA here is from genome assembly GCA_048230835.1 of Collinsella sp. Classification (GTDB taxonomy): domain Bacteria; phylum Actinomycetota; class Coriobacteriia; order Coriobacteriales; family Coriobacteriaceae; genus Collinsella. The sequence continues at coordinate 55,829 of DBFALE010000005.1, read as the reverse complement.
GCGCAACCAGTCGACGCTGCGCACCGCCCAGAACGACAATTTGTCATTCAAAAGGCAAGGCATGACCAGAAGGTCTATGCCTTGCCTTTTTCATGCCAACTTGTACGTTCTGGACGTCGCTCGCTGACTTATGCTCAACCTGCGACGTTCCCCTTGTTGGTGCAGGGGGTAGCTTGCTCGCTCTGGTGCCCGTTCGCTGGCTTTGGCTTTGCCTGTGACGTTTTCATTGTTGGTGCTGAGTGCCTTGTTTCCCGTCCCAAATGATCTACCCCGGGTCCCCGGTGGTTGCGGTGGGCGTGTTTGGTTGGTGCCAGTTGATTGCTTGGGCGTTGGGGAGGGTCTGCTCCGTTATAATCGCCTAGAACATTAAATGGAAACGGGACGGGAGCCATATATGCGCCAGGGTTTCGACAACGCGAAGTATATCGAGCTGCAGGCTGCTCACATTAAGGAGCGCATCTCGCAGTTTGGTGGCAAGCTCTATTTGGAGTTTGGCGGTAAGCTGTTCGATGACTATCATGCGAGCCGCGTGCTGCCGGGTTTTGAACCGGACAGCAAGTTCCGCATGCTCAAGAGCATCGCCGACGATGTCGAGGTTATCATCGCGATCAACGCGAACCACATCGAGAAAAACAAGGCTCGTGGTGACCTGGGCATTACCTATGACGAGGATGTGCTGCGCCTGGTTGACCTGTTCCGCGGCAACGGCTTTGCCGTCGCGGCTGTGGTCATCACCCAGTACGCTGGCCAGCCTGCTGCCGATGTGTTCCGCAACCGCCTGAACGCGCTCGGTATTCCCGCCAAGCTGCACTATCCCATCGAGGGGTATCCGCACGATGTCGATCTGATCGTGTCCGACGATGGCTACGGCAAGAACGAGTTTGTCGAGACCACGCGTCCGCTCGTCGTGGTCACCGCTCCCGGCCCCGGCTCAGGCAAGCTCGCCACTTGCCTCTCGCAGCTCTATCACGAGCACAAGCACGGCACCGCCGCCGGCTACGCCAAGTTCGAGACTTTCCCGGTCTGGAATCTGCCCCTCACGCATCCGGTCAACATCGCCTATGAGGCAGCAACGGCCGATCTCGACGATGCCAATATCATCGACTCCTTCCACTTGGAGGCCTACAACAAGACCACGGTCAACTACAACCGCGACGTCGAGGCCTTCCCGGTGGTCCGTGCTCTGATGGAAAAGATCCTGGGCAAGAGCCCCTATCAGAGTCCTACGGACATGGGCGTCAATATGGTCGGCTTTGCCATCACCGATGACGATGCCTGCCGCGACGCTTCCAAGATGGAGATCGTCCGCCGCTACTTTACCGCGGTCGAAAATGTGCGCCGTACCGGCGTGGGCGATGAGCAAGTCGACCGTCTCAAGATTATTATGAAGAAAGCCGGCATCGATAAGAACTACTCACCGGCGCGCTCGGCGGCCCTCACCAGGGAGCAGCTGACGGGTGGTCCCGTGGGTGCCATGGTCATGCCCGATGGCTCCGTGGTGACCGGTAAGACCTCCACGCGCCTGGGCGCCGCAAGTTCGCTCATTATGAACGCCCTCAAGCATGTCTCGGGCGTCGACCTTGAGCTTGAGGTCATTAGCGATGAGGCGATCGAGCCCATCAGCAAGCTCAAGACGCATTTCCTGGGAAGCAAAAACCCGCGCCTCCACACCGACGAGACGCTTATGGCGTTGTCGATCACCTCGGCCACGAGTGAGACGGCCGCTCGCGTCCTTTCGGGCCTGGAGCAGCTGCGCGGTTGCGATGCCTTCTTTAGCGTGATCATCTCGCCGACGGACGAGACGGTACTGCGCAAACTGGGTATCAACGTGTGCTGCGAGCCCAAGTTTGAGCGCCGCGGTTTCTTTCACCGCTAAGTTTGAAGCACCGCGGTAATTGCATTGCATTTTGGCCGTATCGGGTTAGCGCCCGGTACGGCTTTTTGATCAATAAAGCGCCTATTTCGGCGAAAAATAGCTGTTTACCTGCCTAGAAACAATTTGAGCGGTATACAATAACCGTAACTGTTTCATCCTTAGCGGGATGCCGCATGATGGATATTACCTGCCATCGTGAGGTGTGTCGGTCGCGCACGGCGCGTTAGATGCTCGTGCTCGGTTTGAGGAGGCTGCTATGGCGGGCAAGGGTCGTGCGAGTGTCAACGATATGAAGCGTGTCGAGGTGCTGGTGTTGATGGAGATCGACCAGCAAACCGAAGACAATGGCGGGCCGTATGGTTTCTCGCGCAAAACGCTTGCCGAGCGCGTGGGGGTTTCGCCGTATCGTGCCCGCGCCGCAATCGATCGCTTGGATTCCGAAGGCATGATTGATGTCGTCTCGCGTTATAGCGACGACGGCGGTCAGCTTGCAAATGGCATTTGCCTCACCGAACGTGGCGAGTGGTATCTTGAGGGCGTTCGTACCGGCATGCTCGTTCAAGAAATGCTTGAGGACGAGGTTGCTAATCGATAGCAGCATGTAACCCTTGCCATAGCGACGCCGCCTGGGAAACCGGGCGGCGTTTTGTTTCAAGATTGAGAAATGCAATCGCACGCGAGAAAAATTGCGAACGGTCCGCGGCGCGAGTATTACAATGAAGACCCGTAAGATGTGGATAAACAACTTCTACGGGAAGCGCAGGTAACTCAATATGACCAAGCATGTGTTCGTAACCGGTGGCGTGGTTTCGTCCCTGGGCAAGGGTATCACCGCGGCCTCGCTGGGCCGTCTGCTCAAGTCGCGTGGCTACAAAGTAACGATGCAGAAGGCCGACCCGTATCTGAACGTCGACCCCGGTACCATGAGCCCGTTCCAGCATGGTGAGGTCTTCGTTACCGAGGATGGTTACGAGTCCGACCTGGACCTGGGTCATTACGAGCGCTTTATTGATGAGAACCTGACCCGCGATTCCAACTTTACGACCGGTGCCATCTACAAAAGCTTAATCGCCCGCGAGCGTCGCGGCGACTTTTTGGGCGGTACCGTGCAGGTGATTCCCCACGTCACCAATGCCATTAAGGACAAGTTCCGCCGCATTGAGGAGCAGACCGGCTCCGATGTGGTCATCACCGAGCTGGGCGGCACGATCGGCGACATCGAGTCGCAGCCGTTTGTCGAGGCTATTCGCCAGTACCGCAAGGAGGCCGGCCCCGAGAACGTCTGCTACATCCACGTGTCGCTTGTTCCCTATATCGCCGCCGCCCACGAGGTCAAGACCAAGCCCACGCAGCATTCCGTCAAGGAGCTCCGCAGCTTTGGCATCCAGCCCGATATCATCGTGCTGCGCTCCGACCACCATATCGATGACGCTATCCGCGGAAAGATCGCAAGCTTCTGCGACGTCGACACCGATTGCGTCTTTACCAACGAGGACTGCGCGAGCATTTACGATGTTCCGCAGCTGCTTGCCGAGCAGGACTTTGACCTGCGCATTTGCGAGCGCCTGGGTCTGGACCCGCGTGAGCGCGACATGAGCGAGTGGAACGAGTTCCTGCGCAAACAGAATCACGCCAACCATCACGCCGACAAGGTGAAGATCGCCGTCGTGGGCAAGTACACGCAGCTGCCCGATGCGTACCTGTCGGTTATCGAGGCCCTGCACCATGCGGGCGTCTTCTACGATCGCCATGTGGACGTCCAGCTGGTCGACGGCGAGAGCCTCGACGAGCAGAATGTCTCCGAGGTTCTGGGCGACGCCTCGGGCATCCTGGTCCCCGGCGGCTTTGGCAAGCGCGCCCTGGAGGGCAAGATCCTCGCGGCCGAGTTTGCCCGTGAGCACAAGATTCCGTATCTGGGCATTTGCCTGGGTATGCAGGTGGCCGTGTGCGAATTTGCGCGCAACGTCGTCGGCCTTGCCGGCGCCAGCTCCTCCGAGTTCGATCCGGATGGCCCGTATAGTGTCATCGATCTAATGAGCTCGCAGGAGGACGTGACCGAGAAGGGCGGCACCATGCGCCTGGGCGCCTATCCGTGCAAGCTCGCCGCCGATACCCTCGCTCGCGAGGCATATGGCGAGGAGCTCGTCTACGAGCGTCACCGTCATCGCTTTGAGTTCAACAACGCCTTCCGCGACCAGCTCGAGGACGCCGGTTTGGTTATCTCGGGCCTGTCGCCCGACGAGCGCCTGGTCGAGATGGTCGAGCTGCCGCGCGACGTGCATCCGTGGTATGTGGCAACCCAGGCTCATCCCGAGTTCAAGAGCCGTCCGACCAACCCGCAGCCGCTGTTCCGCGAGTTCGTGCGCGCTTCGATCGGCCAGCACGAGGGTGTCGACCGTCTGCAGGTGACGCCCATGAACCTCGCTACGGACTAAGGGTGCCGGCGAATAAGGAACATACCGAAGCTACTCCCTCGTCGCCCGCTGTGGCGGCGGGGGAGTATCTCGATTACCTCGCGGTCGAGCGGGGTTTGGCGCGCAACACGATTGCGGCCTATCGTCGTGACCTGACGACGTACTGCGCCTATCTGGAGCGGGCGGGTATTGTGTCTTTTGAAGAGGTGACCCGTCAGGTCGTGGAGGGCTTTGTCGCCGACCGTCGCGATGGGGGCTATTCGGATGCCTCGGTGGAGCGTGCGCTTGCGGCCGTGAAGGGCCTGCATGCCTTTTTGGTGCGCGATGGGGCTGTGGCCCAAAATCCAACGGCGGCGTTGCGCCTGCCTAAAAAGGCTGAGCGTTTGCCGGAGTATCTATCGGTGGAGGATGTCTCGGCGCTGCTCGATCAAGATTTCCCCGAGGGCGAGATGGGCTTGCGTGACCATGCCATCTTGGAAGTGCTCTACGGATGCGGTTTGCGTGTGAGCGAGTTGGTGGGGCTCGATGTGGGCGATATCCATATCGACGATGGCTTTGTGCTCGTTCGTGGTAAGGGCTCGAAGGAACGCCTGTCCCCGCTGGTAGGAAGCGCGGCGCGAGCTCTGACGCTTTATGTAACTGAGGGGCGTTCTCGCTTGGCGGCCCATGCCCGCGGAACCGAGACCTCGGCGGTCTTTTTAAATAAGAACGGCCGCCGTCTGTCGCGCCAGGGCATCCATGCCATCTGTGAGCGCTACGGGCGCCAGGTGGGACTGGTGGGGCTCCATCCCCATACGCTGCGTCACTCCTTTGCCACCCATATGCTTGCGGGCGGCGCAGACCTCCGTGTGCTACAGGAGATCTTGGGACATGCCGATATATCGACCACGCAGGTCTACACGCATGTCGATCGTACGCAACTGACCGAGGTCTATTTGGCGGCGCACCCGCTGGCACATCGTTAACACATCGCTGACCTGCATATTTATAGGTATTTGGGGACGAGCTCCAGATTGCCGCGGCGTGCTTTTGCGCGCGCATGGGCAATCTGGGGCCCGTCCCATTTTTCGCCACTTGGCGTCGCGGTGGTGGGCCGCACGTGCCTTGGGTGGGGGAGTTTGGGGGCGATGTGAACGGCATGTAAAGGGACGTAAAAATCGCCTCAAGGTCAACTTGAAGGTTGAGGTTCGCGGGTGTGGTTCTACAGGTGGCATCACGCCTTTGCTGAAAACACAACATATTGTGTTTTCGAACATATGCTTGGGGGTGTTTTGCAATATATGGTGAGTGGAGTGGTGGGGCGGGGTGGGGGAAGGAGTGGGGAAAGGTGTTGAAAAATGGGGCGGTTCCCCATATTATTGATGACGTCGACAGGCGGGGTGGTTCCCCGCGTACGTGCCATCTGAGTAACCGAGGGGAGGGCGCACATGGGAATGACTGGTGCATACGAGCGCAATCTCGATGCAAAAGGTCGTCTGTCCCTGCCTGCACCCCTTCGCGAGGAGCTTGGAGAGCACGTTCGCGTGTTCAAAGCCCTGGATGTCGATGCTCTGTACGTGTTCTCTGCCGAGGCCTTCGATAAGTGGGTCGAAGGACTCTTCGCGGGTCGTGAGGGTCACGAGGGTTTTAACCCGCGTGACATTAATGACCAGAAGCTCATGAGGGCGATCAACAAGCGCACCACGTCGATGGACGTGGACAGCGCCGGTCGTATCGGTCTTTCCGAGTCTCTCCGCAAGCAGGCGAACCTCGACCGCGAGGTCACGGTTGTGGGCAACTACGACCACCTTGAGGTTTGGGATCGCGCCGCGGCCGTTGAGGACGATGACGATGAGGCCCTGCTGGACCTCTTCTTCTCGTAAGGGCAAGGCACGGGTAACGGATGGAGCGTGGGATCTTGACACAAGAATATCGGCATGAACCTGTCATGCTCGGCGAAGTGCTTGAGTCGCTGCGGCTAAAGAGCGGCTCCGTTGTCTGCGATTGCACCCTTGGCGGTGCCGGCCATTCGGTAAGGATGGCCGCGCAGGTGGGGGAGACGGGCCTTTTGCTCGGCGTCGATCAGGACGACATGGCCCTCGAGGCCGCTGGCGCCCGTCTGGACCGCGAGGTTCCCGGCGTTCCGCACCAGCTGCTGAAGGGCAACTTCGGCGACTTGGACGAGCTGCTTTGCTCGGCCGAGGTGCCCGGGGTCGATGGCTTCCTGTTCGATTTGGGCGTTTCGTCACCGCAACTCGATATCCCTGGCAGGGGCTTTTCGTATAACGAGGACGCCCCATTGGACATGCGGATGGATCCGGGCAGTAACACCTTAAACGCAGCTGAGGTCATCAACACCTATAACGAACACGACCTCGCCCGGATTCTACGCGTCTACGGCGAAGAGAAGTTCGCCTCGCAGATCGCGCGCGAGATCGTGCGCCGCCGCGAGCAAGAACCGATCGAAACCACCGGCCAATTTGTCGAGATCATCAAGGCGGGTATCCCGGCTGCCGCTCGTCGGCATGGCGGACACCCGGCCAAGAAAAGTTTCCAGGCCATTCGCATCGAGGTCAATCACGAGCTCGATGTGCTCGAACGAGGGCTTGATGCCGCCACCAGGTGGCTCAACCCGGGCGGACGTATCTGCGTCATCTCGTATCACTCGCTCGAGGACCGTATCGTAAAGAACCACTTTAAGGAGATGAGCCAGGGGTGCACGTGTCCGCCGGAGATTCCGGTGTGCGTGTGCGGCAACGTGCCGATACTCAAGGTCATCACCCGCAAACCCTTGGTTGCCCAGCCTGATGAGGTTGAGTGCAACCCTCGGGCGAGATCAGCCAAAATCCGCGTGGCGCAGCGTCTGTAGGCGCGACCGCGCGATATTGGACCTCCCGCTCGCACCATAAACGAAGCTTAAACACACTACCAACGTACTCGGGATGGGAGGCGGCATATCATGGGCTACAACACTTCAAGCGCAGCACTCGCCTATGATATGAACGCCATGCCCGCCTATCGTGAGACGCCGCAGGCTCCCGTTGCTCCCCGTGAGCAGCGCGCGCCGCGCTTTGATGTCTACACGGGCGCGGGCCGTCAGGCAAACCAGGCGGTAAGCCCGGTTTTCATGAGCGTTCTTAAAACGTTTTGCATCATTGCGGCTATCTTCATGACGATCGGCGTCGCCCGCGTGGCGCTCGCCGGTGTTACGGCCCAGGTGCTCAACAGCAACGCCGAGCTTACCAGCACGCTCGAAAAGGCGACCGATGAGAGCTCCGACCTGGAGGTCATGCATTCGGTCTATGGCGCCGACACGCGCATTCGCGACCTTGCGGGCGCTTATGGCATGGTGGAGCCCAGCGAGAGCGTTACACTTGACTTTTCGCAGGATGCAGCCGCGGGCGCCAACGCGACCGCGACCGCTCAGTAGCAAGACGGTAGCTGAGTATGACAAATGACTATCGCCGCGGTTCCGATGGGGGCCGCGGTTCTGGACGTCCCTCGTCGCGGGGACGTTCTGGTTATCAAGGAACGGGTCGGCAATCTTACAACGCCGGGCAGTCCCGTGGCAACGACCCGGCGTCGCGACTTCGCGGCTCGGGCGGCCCTCAAGTGCATAACACCAGGTCGCGCAAGAGTTCGTCGACCGAATGGCTCACAGGCGCGCCTCTTCCTCGCCGCAAAGCCGTCATGGGCTTCATCGGGCTTGGCTTGGGCTTGGGCGTCTTTCGCCTTGCCGACTATCAAATTGTCGAAGCCGATAAACTGCGCGAGCGTGCCGATGCGCGCCGCCTGCTTGCGCAGACCCTCTATGCCAAACGCGGCACCATCTACGACCGCAACGGCAACGTGTTGGCGTCGTCGGTCGAATGTCGCAACATCGCCGTGAACCCGCAGCTTGTCGAGGATGTTGACAAGACGGTGTCGGCGCTGGTCAAGGCAACTGGAATCGATAAAAAGACCTGCCGCAAGCTCGTTGAGTCCGATGGAACCTGGGTGTATATCAAGCGCCAGGTGGACGAAGACGATGTTGCGGCGCTGGAGAAGAAGAACCTGCCCGGCGTGCTTTTTGAGCAGGCCATGAAGCGCGTATATCCATACGGCAATCTGGCATCGCAGGTGCTGGGTGTAGTGAATGTGGACAACGACGGCTTGACGGGTCTCGAAAAGCAATACAACAAGCTTCTGACTGGCACGAACGGTTCTCTCGTACGCGAGCGCGCGAGGGACGGCAGCTATATCGCGGGCGGTGCCTATAAAAAGGTGGCCGCGGTCGACGGCGTTGATATCGTGACGACGCTCGACGTCAATATCCAGCGTGCGGCCGAGGATGCCCTGGCAGAGGCTGTCGAGAAGACAAAGGCCAAGAACGGCTCGGCGCTGGTCACCGATCCTACGACAGGCGAGATCTTGGCAGCCTGCTCGTATCCGACTTACGACCAGACCGATCTGGAAAACGCCAAGACCGAGGATATGAACTTGCGCCTGGTCACCGACGCCTACGAGCCCGGCTCGGTCTTTAAGACGCTCGTGGCGGGTGCCGGCTTCGACTTGGGTGTCGTGCGATCGAGTACGTCGTTTGAGGTGCCGGCGAGCATCAAGGTGGGCGACGATACCGTCACCGATGCCGACAAGCGCGACTACGCCATGACCATGGATGTGCGCGAGATGATGCGCCGTTCGTCCAACGTGGGCTTTGTCCTGGTGGGGCGCAAGATCGGTGCCGACGACTTTGCCACCTATGTGGACAAGTGGGGCATCGGTCACAGCTCGGGTGTCGATTTTCCGGGAGAGAGCCTGGGTATCGTCAAGGAGCGTGACCAGTATGACGGCGCCACGCTGGGCTCGATGAGCTTTGGACAGGCACTGTCTGTCTCGCCGATTGAGATCGCACGTGCCGTGGGCGGCATCGCCAACGGCGGCGTGATGATGACACCGCACTTCTATAAGTCCAGCAAAGGCGACGAGAAGGACTGGGGCGAAGGCGAGCGCGCGATTTCGGAGGATGCTGCATCCCAGGTGACATCGTGCATGCAGACGGTCGTGTCCGAGGGAACGGGCGTTGGCGGCGCGGTTGACGGCTATGACGTGGCGGGTAAGACCGGTACGGCCGAACGTGCCGACGAGAACGGCGGCTACCTCAAGGAGAACTACATGTCGTCCTTTATGGGCTTTGCACCGGCACAATCGCCCAAGGTGCTGTGCTATATCACGCTCGACGGAACGCCGAGCGGCTCAGATGCCGCTGCGGTGCCGTTCCAGTCCATTATGGCCAACGCGCTCGACGTGCTGGGTATCCCGCACACGAAGTAGGGGGTTACAATCTTTGGGGCGTGGTTTGTTGTCCCATATGAGGGTGTTCACATGCCCTGCACCACGCATGTGCGGCGCTGGGATACAATACGCCGATAGCATTATTAGGTTTACAGGGGAGCTGCAATGATAGAGATCGCCGTCAACAACCTCGCGGCCGCAACAGGGGCCCGAACCGTGACGGGAGAAGCCGATCGGGTATGCCGCGGGTGCGTTATCGACTCGCGCCAGGTCGAGGAAGGGACGATTTTCGTCGCCTTTCCCGGTGAAAACGTCGACGGCAATGATTTTGCTTCCCGTGCCGTCCAGTCGGGTGCCGGCGCCGTCGTGATGACGCGTGAGCCCGAGGCCGAGCTGGTCTCGCTGGCGCAGGACAAGGGGTGCGCCATCCTGCTGACCGATGATCCCGAGGAGTTTCTGCTGCGTTTGGCGCACACGTATCGCCTGGAGCTTGGCTGCCTGGTCGTTGGTATTACCGGTTCCATCGGCAAGACGACGACCAAGGACGTGCTCGCCGCCGTGCTCGCCAAGCGCTATCGTGTCTGGGCCACCAAGGGCAATTTCAATAACCTGATCGGCATGCCGCTCACGGTGCTTTCCGCTCCGGCCGATACCGAGGTCCTGGTGCTCGAGATGGGCATGAACCATTTCCACGAGATTGAGCGCCTGTCCCAGTCCACCAATCCCAACCTTGCCATCGTGAGCAAGATTGGTACCTCTCACATCGGCATTTTGGGCAGCCGCGAGAACATCGCCCGCGCTAAGGCCGAGATTGTCCAGGGTATGCGCGCCGCCGGCGACTTCTTGCCGCTGCTGGTTTTGGGCGGTGAGGACGACTTTACGCCGTTCATTCGCGATACGTTCGCCCAGCCTGCTGGTATCGATGTGATGCTGGCCGGCGTCTCGGACGATGATGAGGTCCGCGCCCGCGACATTCGTGTTGATGACGAAGGCCGTCCGGTCTTTACGCTCGATTTTGGCCAGGGTGAGACGACCGATACCATGCTTGCCATCCCCGGCGTGCAGTCCGTCCCAAATGCCGTTAAGGCCGCCGCAGTTGCCTATCGCCTGGGCGTGACGCCCGAGCAGATCGATGCTGCCTTTAGAGGCCTCACGATCACCGGTCACCGCCAGGAGATCAAGCGCGCCAAGAGCGGTGCACGCATCATCGACGATTCCTATAACGCCAGTGCCGAATCCATGGCTGCTGGCCTCGATCTGCTGTGCTCGCTTTCGTGCACGGGGTCTCGTATGGCGATCCTGGGCGAGATGGGCGAGATGGGCGATGAGGCTCCTCGCATGCATGAGCTCGTGGGCGCCTATGCCGCCGCCAAGAAGCTCGACATGCTGGCGTGCGTGGGTGGTGAGCTGGCCCAGCTTATGGCCGATGCCGCGCGCATGATGGGCATGGACGAGGACCGCATCCAGGTGTTCTCCGATTATCAGCAGGTGCTCGACCGCATGGGCGGCGCGCTTGAAAAACATGATGTTGTACTGGTCAAGGGTTCCCGCTTTGTTGAGCTCGACCGCTTTGTGGAAGGTGTGTGCTAGCCCATGTTCGGCAATCCCTCGTATCCAACGTATCAGGCTTTTTTGGGGCTTGGCATCGCCGCTGCCATTGCGCTGCTGCTCATGCCGTGGTGGATCAAGCTACTTAAGGTCGAGGGTATCGGCCAGCAGGTTCGTGCCGACGGCCCCAAGCGTCATTTGGTTAAGCAGGGAACGCCCACCATGGGTGGCGTTGTCATTCTCGTCGCGATTTCGCTGACCTGCCTGCTGATGGGCAAGCTCACCACCGAGCTCGTGCTCGTGCTGCTCGCCACGCTGGCGACCGGCGTGCTGGGCCTGATCGACGACCTGACCTCCGTTACGCATGGGCGCTCGCTCGGTCTGACGCCTCATGCCAAGATGATCGGCCTAACCATTATATGTGTCACCTTTACGGTACTTGCCGTCAACTGGTGCGGCGTCGCCCCCGAGATTCGTTTTCCCGGCGGCCTGACGATTGACCTCGGTGTTCTTTCGACCACCATCTGTGGCCTTTCGTTCCCGTGGCTCTACATTGTCTTTTGCTGGCTGATGATCGCCGGTCTTTCTAATGCCGTGAACCTGACCGATGGCCTCGACGGTCTTGCTGGCGGCACCTCCATGATTGCCATGCTCGCCATGGCTGCCATGGCGTTTTTGCACGGAGACGTGAACCTGTCCATCTTCTGCACCGCGTGTGCCGGTGCCTGCTTGGGCTTTCTGTGGTTCAACTGCTATCCGGCGAGCATCTTTATGGGCGATACCGGCTCGCTTGCCCTGGGCGCCGCGTTTGCCTGCACGTCCATCATGACCAACACCGAGGTCGTCTCCCTCATCATCGGCGGCCTGTTTATCGTTGAGACCCTGTCGGTCATGATTCAGGTTGTCTACTTCCACTTTACGCACAAGCGCGTCTTCCTTATGGCGCCCATCCATCATCATTTCGAAAAGAAGGGCTGGGCCGAGACCAAGGTCGTCATCCGTTTTTGGATTATCGCTGCTGCCTTTGGTGCCGTTGGCCTTGCCCTGTTCTTCCAGTTGGGATAGTGGTCTTTCATGCCTCTTGCTGATGTCTTTAGCCTGCTCGTTTTGGGTCAGGGCAAATCCGGTCTCGATGTCGCCCGCTGGGCGCTGGCACATCCCGAGCGCGTAAGTGCCGTTACCGTGTATGGCGGTGGCACCTCTGAGCCCAATGACGCCACGCGTGCGCTCGAGGCTGCTGGTGCGTCGTTTGTCTATGGGACCGAACAGGTCGAGGGCGCCTATGACGTATGCGTGACGTGCCCGGGCATCTCGGAGTTCTCGGGCTTCTTTAAGGCCGGGCGCGAGCATGCCGCCCAGATTATGGGTGAGCCCGAGTTTGCCTATCGCCTGTCGCCCGATAACTGGATTGCCATCACGGGCACCAACGGCAAGACGACCACCACGTCGCTGGCTGATTATCTGCTTAAGGCTGCCGGCGAGGCCAGCGTTGCTGTCGGCAACATCGGCGAGCCGCCGGTCAACGAGATTGACGGCCGAGCCCACAACGAGTGGTTTGTGGCTGAGCTCTCGAGCTATCAGATTGCTACGACAACCGAGCTCCACCCCCGCGTGGCGGTGCTGCTCAACATCACTCCCGACCACTTGGGCTGGCATAAGAGCCATAAGAACTACGCGCTTGCCAAGATCAAACTGTTTGACAATATGGTCGATGACGATCTGGCGGTTGTCGACGTCGAAGACGCCGGCATTCACGAGTTCGATGAGTACATCTACACGCCGGGTCGTCGCATCTGCAAGGTTGCTTTTGACGAGCCTGAGGGCGAGGATGCCGCCTTTGTGCGCGACGGCAAGATGGTCGTGCGCCTGAAGGGCGTCGAGACCCCGCTCATCGCTACATCCGAGCTCAAGATCTCGGGCCATCACAATGTTATCAATGCCCTGTGCGCCGCCACGGCTGCCTTGGCGGTCGGTGCCGATGTCGATGGTGTCTGCCGCGGTCTTGCCTCGTTCCAGCCGCTCGAGCACCGCGTGGAGCCGTGTGGCGAGATTGACGGCGTGCGCTACGTCAACGATTCCAAGGCGACCAACACCGATGCGGTCGAGAAGGCTCTGACGGCATTTCCCGATGACGACGTGATCTTGCTGCTCGGCGGCCACGATAAGGGCACGCCGCTCACGGACTTCGCGCGCGTCGTTATGGACAACGTGCGCTCGGTCGTCTGCTTTGGCGATGCGCGCGAGCGCTTCACCGCCGCTATGGACGAGGCCGATGTCGATGGCGATGTGGATATCGCCCAGGCGGATGACCTACGCGACGCCGTGGACGTCGCCCGTTCGCTGTCGAGCCGTGGTGACGTGATCTTACTTTCTCCTGCCTGCTCTTCGTTCGATGAGTTCTCGGGCTATGAGGAGCGCGGCCGCGTGTTTAAGGACTACGTGGCCCAGCTTGCCGCTGCAGCGAAATCACAAATGGAATAGGGGTTGCGGTGAGAGAGGAGAGCCCCCGACAAGGTATGAGGAGGCCCGACTCGGACCGTGCTTCCTCACGTCGTATCACACCGCGTTCCAGCCGCGGCGGGCAGTCGTTTAGCGAACGCTATATTGCCGGCGTTCCCGCCCGTATCATGCGCCCCCGTTTGATATTCATGGCCTGCTTGTTTACCTTGGTATGCTTTGGCCTGCTGATGGTGTACTCGGCGTCTTCGGTCGAGGCGCTGCACGAGAATGGCTCGGCGACGTTTTTTCTGGGTCGACAGGCCGCGTTTGCCGTGGTCGGTGTTCTGGCGCTGATTGCCATCGTGCGCGTTTTGCCGGACAGCTGGTTTGGGGAGGATGTGCTCAGGATCTTCCTCATAGGCATGATAGGGCTACTGTTTCTGGTGTTCTTGGTGGGCAGCGGCAGCCGTGGCGCCACGCGCTGGCTTAACATCGCCGGTATTCAGTTCCAGCCTTCCGAGTTTTTAAAGCCATTTGCCATTGCGTATTCGGCCATCATGCTTGATCGCTTCTTTTCGCCCGGTGGCAACATCAACGAATTCCTTCGCAAGATGGGCATCTACCTGGGCATTTCGCTCTTTCTGATCTTTATCCAGCCCGATTTCGGTACTGTCCTGATCATCCTGTTGACCCTCATGTGCATGGCGTTGTTTGCGGGTCTCGACCCCAGATTTATCATCGGCGTGCTAATCTTCGGCATTCTCGTGATCGTGATTGCGCTTGTCGCAGAGCCGTACCGTATGGTGCGTATTCAGGTTGCCTTGAACCCTTGGGCCGACGAGTATGGTGACGGCTATCAGGCCACGCTTGCCATTATGGCCTTTGCCTCGGGCGGTCTGTTCGGCCGTGGCATCGGCAACTCAACCATGAAGTACTCGTATCTGCCCGAGGCGCACAATGACTACATCCTGGCCATCATTGGCGAGGAAGTCGGTTTTGTCGGAACCGTGCTGTTCTTCTTGGTGTTTGCGATGCTGATCTACTCGGCGTTTCGCATTGCCGAGCAGGCGACCGATCGCCGGGGCGCGCTTATGGCGTCTGGCTCCGCGGTCATTCTCGCAGTGCAGTTTTTGATTAACGCGCTGGGCATCCTCAACGTGTTTCCCATGACGGGCAAACCGTTGCCGTTTATTAGCTACGGCGGTTCGTCGATTATTGTGTCGCTCATGCTTGCCGGGTTGATCCTGCGCGTTTCGTACGAGAGCGCCCGCCGCGATGAGTATGACCGCCGCCGCGAGAGCTTTGCCGTTATGGATGAGAGTACCGCCGGCGTGCCCCACGTGCGCGGCGAGCGATCTTCGCGTAACGGTTTTACCGTCCTGGATGGCTCTGCGACCGAGCCGGCAGCCCGCCCGCGTCAGCGAACGGCGCCGCAAGGTCGTCCTCAGCGCCCCAGCCCTCGCAACGCGGGCGGCGGATATAATCGAATCGATTTGAACTCGGACCCGTCGGCGCGTCTGCGTACCGACGACCAGGGACCGCGTGTACGAAGGGACTACCATGACCGATAAAATGACCGTTGCTATTGCAGCCGGCGGCACGGCCGGGCACATCAACCCCGCGCTCGCCTTGGCCGAAGAGCTGCGTGACCGTGGCCACCACGTTGTGTTCGTGGGCCAGTCGCGCAAGCTCGAGGGTCGTCTGGTCCCCGAGGCTGGGTTTGATTTTGTGCCCATTACGGTCACGGGCTTCGACCGCTCCCGTCCTTGGACGGCGCTGACCTCGCTGTGGCGTGTCAACAAAGCCAAGCGTGCGCTCGCCAGTCATTTCTCAAAGGTCGGCAAGCCCGATGCCGCCATTGGTTTTGGTGCCTATGTCGAGGTTCCGCTGCTGGGGTGGTGCAAGGGCGCGGGCGTTCCGTATCTGCTGCATGAGCAGAACTCTGTTCCGGGCCTGGCCAACAAGATGATGAACTCCCACGCCGCCCGCGTGTGCATCTCGGTGCCGGCAGCGCGTTCGGTCTTTGAGCGCGAAGGTGACCCTGACCACGTGCTCATGACCGGCAACCCCGTACGTCGCTCGGTGATCGAGGGCGATCGCGCTCGCGGCCGCAAGGCACTTGGCGTTCCCGAGGACGCTACGCTGTTGCTCGTCTTTGGCGGTTCACTTGGCGCCCAGCACCTCAACGAGCGCGTGGTTTCGCTCAAAAATGAGCTGCTTTCGCGCAAGAACCTCTATGTGTTGCATTCGACGGGTGCCGACGGCTTTGAGGAGACCGAGCGCGCTTTGGCGCTGACGCCCGAGGAGGCGAAGCGTTACCGCGTCCAGCCTTACATCGACAACATGGGCGATATGCTGGCTGCTGCCGATTTGGTGCTCTCGCGTTCGGGCGCATCGAGCGTGGCCGAGATCGCTGCACTCGCCGTGCCTTCGGTGCTCGTGCCGTACCCGCATGCGACGGCCGACCACCAAACCACCAATGCCCGTTATCTGGTCGACGCCGGGGCCGGCGTGCTCTGCGCCGATGCCGATATCGATGGTTCTGCCTTTGCCGATGAACTGCTGCACCTGGTCGATGACGCGGCGGCGCGCGACGCCATGCGTCAGGCGGCGCGTGGCCTGGCTCAGGATAGGGCCGCCGCTCTTCTGGCGGATGCGGTAGAGGGTTTGCGTTAGTTAGACGGGATATCGTCGGTCGCCCTCGCGCTGATGCGGTAGGTGCGGTACAGTTAACGGGTTACAGGCAGTGTTTACGCAAGGAGTACACGAGCACATGGCTGATTCCCAGACTGCAACCTCCGCGCCCGAGTTTAAGAGCGCCCACTTTATCGGTATCGGCGGCGCCGGCATGAGCGGCATCGCCCTCGTTCTGCACGAGCGCGGTTATGCCGTTACCGGCTCCGACCTTAAGACGTCACGTTATATCCGCCAGCTTACCCGCGCTGGTGTGAAGGTGCATGTGGGCCATGAGGCCGCCACGATCGACGAGGTCAAGCCCGACGTGGTTGTTGTCTCCACCGCTATTCCGGAGTCCAACCCTGAACTCGTGCGCGCTCGCGAGCTTGGTATTCCCGTGTGGCCCCGTGCCAAGATGCTCTCTGCTTTGGGCCACGGCTACACCACCGTCGCTGTTGCCGGCACGCATGGCAAGACCACCACGTCTTCGATGTGCGCCACCATGCTCGACCGCATGGGTCTGGATCCGAGCTTCCTGATCGGTGGCATCGTCGAGGGCTATGACACGAACGGCAAGAACGGCTCGGGCGACTACTTTGTCGCCGAGGCCGACGAGTCCGACAGCTCCTTCCTGTTCCTGAACCCCAACGTGGTCATTGTGACCAACGTCGAGGCCGACCACCTCGATCACTACTCGGGTATCGAGGAGATCGAGGCAACTTTCGCCAAATTCATGAGCCTGGTGGGCGAGGACGGCACCGTCATCGTCTGCGGTGAGGACCCGCATCTGGTCGAGCTCGCCAAGTCGACGGGCCGTCACGTGCTTTCCTACGGCTTTGCCGAGAGCAACGACATCGTCTGCATGCACCCGGATGTCAAGGGCATCCAGAGTGACTTTATCGTTCGCTTTGAGGATGGCACTGAGCATGCCGTGGAGATCAAGAGCAATCCCGGTCGCCACAACATGCTCAACGCCACGGCGGTGCTCACCGTCGCCCATGTCCTGGGCCTTGACATCGACGCCGCTGCCAAGGCGCTCTCGAGCTTTGAGGGCGTCCGCCGTCGCTTTACCCACGTGGGCGATATCGATGGCATCACCGTGGTCGATGATTACGGCCATCACCCCACCGAGATCAAGGCGACGCTTGCTGCCGCTTCGTCGCTGGGCTACAAGCACGTCGACGTCGTGTTCCAGCCGCATCGCTATTCGCGCCTGCAGGCCCTGTGCGACGACTTTGCCGATGCATTTGCCAATGCCGATAAACTGCTGCTGATTGATGTGTTCTCGGCTGGCGAGATGCCCATTCCGGGTGTCACCTCTAAGATGCTCGCCGATACCGTGCGCGCCAAGCATCCTGGCAAGGAGGTCGTGTACTGCTCCAGCCGTCTTGAGCTCAATCAGGAGCTCGAGCAGATGGTGGGCGAGGGCGACCTGCTGCTCACAATGGGTGCCGGTGACGTTACGACCGTCGGTCCCGAGTTTATCGAGTATCTGACTGCCAAGAAAGACGCTTAAGTCTAATGGGTCTGTTTAACGCCGTCATGGCGCTCTCGGGCATGATCGACACGGATGTGATCGAGGACGAGCGCCTTGCGCGTCATACGAGCTATCGTATCGGCGGCAAGGCCGACCTCTTTGTGACGTGCCATAGCTATCATGCCCTCCGCCGCGCCGTGGCGGTGCTCGATCGCGAGCAGGTGCCGTGGGTCATCATCGGCAAGGGCTCCAATCTGCTGGTTGCCGATGGCGGTTATCGCGGTGCCGTCATTTCGCTCGGACGTGAGTTTCAGCGCACGGTTGTTGCCGATGACGGTTGTACGCTGACGGTCGGTGCGGGCGTGATGTTTGCGCGCCTGGTCAACGATGCCCTGTCGCGTAGCCTCTCGGGCCTTGAGTTTGCCGTTGGCATCCCTGGCTCGGTTGGCGGTGCGATATCTATGAATGCAGGCACACGGACCGAGTGGATTGGCTCGCTGGTTGAGGATATCGTAACGTTTGACCCGGCATCCGGTATCAAGCATTATGCGGGGTCCGAGATCACTTGGGGCTACCGCGAATGTAGCCTTCCCCGCAATGAGATTATCCTCGAGTGCGTGCTCAAGCTTAAACCGGCGCCCAAGGCCGACATTCGCGAGCGCATGGAGCGGTACCTGACGAGGCGCAAGCGTACGCAGCCCATGGGTCGCGCATCCTGCGGGTCGGTCTTTCGCAACCCGCCCGATGCGAGTGTGGGCAAGCTTATCGAGGATTGTGGATTAAAGGGTTTTTCGATTGGCGGCGCGGAAGTTTCGCCCGTTCACGCTAATTTTATCGTTAATAACGGAACCGCCTCGGCCGATGACGTTGCCGCGGTTATCAGACATGTGCACGGAAAGGTGAGGGAGGCGTATGGCATCGAGCTCAGACCGGAAGTTAAATTCCTCGGCTTCTAGAGCATCGAAACCCACCTTCCGCCGCGCCGGAGGGCGTTCCGGCGCGCCTGCCAAACCTCAACGCAATACCGTCGCGCACTCTAAGTCTGTCGGGCATGCTCGACAGACCAGTCGTCCGGTCGTCGGCTCTCAGCTCGGTAATCGTCCGGCCGCAAAAAAGTCCTCGCGTCCCTCGGTGACGTCAAAGCCTGTTATGGGCGCCAAGCCTGCCCGTCCCATGGCAACTCCTAAGCCCTCGACGGGAACTAAGGCGGCGCGTCCGGGTCGCACGCTGGGCGCATCGAAACCGCGCTCGCTGACATCGGTGCCGGCTACCGCCAAGAAGCCTTCGGGTAAAAAAGGCGTCAACCCGTTGTCTTCACTTGGGGCGATGGCAAATAAAACGTCAGACGCCGCTTCTCTCGTTACAGGCAAAGGCAAAATCGTGGGCGGCGTTCTGGCCGTCTTGGCCGTGCTCGTCGTCGTTGCCGTCGTGGTGATCAACTCTGGATTGTTTACCGCCACTGATATTCAGATTCAAGGCAGCGAGCATGTGACGAAGCACGATGCTATCCAGCTGATCGATTTGCCCGAGGGAACGTCGCTTTTTAACGTCGATCCCGACCAGATTACCGAGGACCTCAAGCAGAACCCGTGGGTCTCGGGCGTGGATGTCCAGCGCCAGTTCCCGCATACGCTCATCATTACGCCTATGGAGCGCAAGGTCATCGCAATTGCCTATATCAGCTCCGATGACCTTGCCTGGGCCATCGGGGATGATGACACCTGGATCGCCCCGCTGTCGACGTCGGTCGAAGTGGATGGCCAGGGAAACGTCATCACGACAGGGCAGGGCTCAAATACCCTGACCGGCATTGATGCCGCGCTGGCGCTCGCTAAGCACTATGGCGCGGTGTTGTTGACTGATGTCTCGGCGGATGTCGCTCCGGTTTCCGGCCAGGCGGTGAGCTCCAAGGCCGTTAAGGCTGGCTTGGATTATGTGCGTGGTTTTTCGAGCGAGTTCTTGGGACAAGTCAAGGATATTTCCACGCCTTCGGTCGAAGCCATCTCGGCAAACCTCAATAACGGCATTGAGGTGTCGCTGGGCGATTCGAACGATATCGTCAAGAAGGAGCGCGTAGTCACCAAGCTGCTTTCGCAGGTAGAGGGCGTAACGTATATCAATGTGCGCTCTCCGGGTAACTATACATTTAGGAACGCTCCGACCTCGTAGCGCTGGTTGATGCTTTGTTGAGGGGCCATACCACGCCGTTTATCTGGTTTGTTTGGTTTTCACGGTCAATTATTTGACTGATACGTTCATAATGTGCAAACATAATACGGTTTACCTTTGCATTTACTTTCAACCTGAAGGTTAATGTGCGCAGGGGTCGACCCATGCTATGGCTATAACCTTTGTTCGGAGGACCGACATGCACGAGACAGAGATCAACAACTACCTTGCCGTCATTAAGGTGGTCGGCGTCGGCGGCGGCGGTACCAACGCGGTCAATCGAATGATCGAAGAGGGCATCCGCGGCGTCGAGTTTGTTGCCATCAACACCGATGCTCAGGCACTCGCGATCTCTGATGCCGATATCAAGGTGCACATCGGCACCGACCTTACCCGCGGCCTGGGCGCCGGCGCCAACCCCGAGGTTGGCCGCAAGGCTGCCGATGAGTCCCGCGACGACATTGCCGAGGCGCTCGCTGGCGCCGACATGGTGTTCATCACCTGCGGCGAGGGCGGTGGCACCGGTACCGGCGCTGCTCCCATCGTTGCCGATATCGCGATGAACGAGGTCGGTGCGCTGACCGTCGCCGTCGTGACCAAGCCCTTCACCTTCGAGGGCCGCAAGCGCAAGAAGAGCGCCGAGGAGGGCATTAAGACCCTCTCCGATTGCGTCGACACCATGATCGTCATCCCTAACGATAAGCTGCTCGACATCGCCGAGAAGAAGACCACCATGCTCGAGGCCTTCGCGATTGCCGATGGCGTCCTTTCCCAGGGCACCCAGGGCATCACCGACCTCATCACCGTCCCCGGTATCATCAACCTGGACTTCGCCGATGTTAAGACCATCATGAAGCAGGCCGGTACCGCCATGATGGGTATCGGTACCTCTTCTGGGGACACCCGTGCCGTCGACGCTGCCCAGCAGGCCATCTCCAGCCCGCTGCTCGAGAGCTCCATCGATGGTGCCACGCGCGTGCTGCTCTCCATCGCCGGTTCCAAGGACCTGGGCATCCAGGAGATCAGCGACGCCGCCGACGTTGTCGCCAACGCCGTCGACCCCGAGGCCAACATCATCTTCGGTACCGTTGTCGACGAGTCCCTGGGCGATCAGGTGCGTATCACCGTCATCGCTACGGGCTTCTCCGACTCCAACGTCAACCGTCAGGACGAGCTCTTTGCTGCTCAGCAGTCTCAGAGCAAGGCCGCTGCCTCCGCTGAGCCGCAGCGCACCGCTCCTGCCACGAGCCCGGCTCAGGCCGCTCCGACCCGCAACGTCGGTGGCACCGAGCTTCCTAACTTCGGCAACGATCAGTTCGAGCTTCCCGACTTCCTGAAGCGCGGTAGCTTCTAAGTCGTTCTTTGCATTGTTGTGCACAGGGGCGTGTCCGTATGGACGCGCCCTTTTTATTTCGACTTTGTAAACTAGAACCTCCAATCTCTTTACGTTCCCTTTACGATTGCCTCCAGCGCAGCAGGTATCCTTTTAGAGAAGTATGACAGCCGTATAAACGCGGGCTGTAGCGGCGATGCCGCGGTACTTGTGTTATTAGGAGGCTTTAGTATGGCAGCACGTGCGGACAAAGTTTCGCGTGTCGACCATGATGGAGTTACGTTGGTGGAGGGCGCGACATCCGATGTGCGCTTTGCCTTCACCGAGCGCGCCGGTGGCGTTTCCGAAGATGCGTACTCCTCACTCAACTTGGGCTCGCATGTTGGCGATGACCCCTTTGCTGTTCAAGAAAATCGTCGTCGTGCGCTCGAGGCTATGGGTGCCGCCGAGTGCGAGCACAACCTGCTCGTTCCCAATCAGGTCCATGGTGATCATATCGTTGCGGTGACCTCGAACGGCGCCGATGACCTTGAGGACGTTCGCGAGCAGATTGCCGAGGGCTGTGATGCCATCGTCTGCACGGCGCATAACGTGCCCGTGCTGCTCTGCTTTGCCGACTGCGTTCCCGTGGTGCTGGTGGCCCCCGGCGGATTTGCCGTGGTGCACTCCGGTTGGAAGGGCACGATTGCACGTATTTCCGCCAAGGCGTGCCAGGCGCTTTGCGATGCTGCCGGTTGCGATGCGAGCGACGTTTCCGCCTATATCGGCCCCCATATCTTGGGTGACGAATATGAGGTATCCCAGGAACTCATGGATCGCTTTGCCGCCGAGTTCTCTTGCATCGATGCGAATACCTCTCGCATGCTTGATCTTTCCGCTGCCATTCGCGAGGCGCTGGTAGATGTCGGTGTCGACACGGATAATATCGTGGATACCCAGCTTTCGACCGTGCGTCAGAACGACCGCTTTTATTCCTACCGTAACGAGGACGGCACCTGTGGGCGCCATGCTGCGATCGGCGTGATGCTATGAGAAAGATCGTATCGGTCCTGAGCGCCGCTGTGCTTACGCTTACGCTGTGCGCCTGTTCTTCGGGATCTTCTACCTCTTCCATTACCGTGGCCGGCTCCACGACCTGCCTTCCTATCGCCGAGATTGCGGCCGAGGGCTTTAAGGAGGAGACCGGCATCGACGTGCTCGTTTCCGGTTTGGGTTCTTCCGCTGGCATCGAGGCCGTCAGCGCCGGCACGGCCGATATCGCCAGCTCCTCCCGTGGACTCAATGCCGACGAACAGGATCTGGGCCTGACTCCCATCGTCATTGCCCACGACGGTATTGCGGTCATCGTGAACGACGACAACCCCGTCGATAACCTCTCGACCGAGCAGCTCCGCGATATCTACGCCGGCAAGATCACCAACTGGAAAGAGGTCGGTGGCGAGGACCTGAGGATTCAGGTCATCAACCGAGACGAGGCGTCCGGTACGCGCGAGGCCTTCCGTACCATCGTGATGGATGGCACGCCGTTCGATCGCCGCTCGGCTGTTCTTTCGGGTACGGGCCAGGTGCGCGACGTGGTATCTCGTTCGCGTGGGGCCATCGGCTACATTTCGCTGGGCTTCGTCGATAGCCTCAACGCCAAGACCTCGGTCAAGGCTGTCTCGGTCAATCATGTTGAGGCGTCCGAGAAGACGGTCGCGAGTGGCGGCTATCCCATCTCGCGCGACCTTTACTTCTTTGTGAAGGGTGCGCCTTCGCAGCAGGCGCAGGATTACATCGACTACGTGACGTCCGAAAAGATGGACAAGCAGATTCGCGAGGCGGGCTTTATTCCCGTCACCAACGACGAGAAGGGGAGTGAGTAGCATGGAAGCACAGGAAAACTCCCAGACTGAGCAGAATGCTCAGGCACCCAAGAAGCGCGAGCTGGCGCTCGTATCGCGCAGCACCTATCTTAAGGAGAAGGCGCTGCAGCGGATCTTCTTTGCCTGCGCGTTCTTGGCGGTCGTCACCGTCATCCTGATCTTTGTCTTTACCACGTACTCGGCGCTGCCGGTCTTTACCGACATCGGTCTGGTGGACTTCTTTAGCTTTACGTGGGCGCCCTCTGAGGGTCACTACGGCATCATGTCGCTGCTGGCGGGCTCTGGCCTGGTGACGGTCGGTGCCCTTGCCATGGGCGTGCCGTTGGGTGTGGGTACAGCCGTGTATCTGGTCGAGATCGCCAGTAAGCGCGTGCGCAAGCTCATCAGCCCCGCCGTCGACCTGCTGGCGGGCATCCCCTCCATCATCTACGGCTTCTTCGGCATGATCATCATCCGTCCGTTTATCGCGCAGCTGACCGGCGGTCTTGGCTTTGGCGCGCTGACGGCGTGGTTCGTGCTCGCCATCATGATCGTCCCCACCATCACCACGCTCACCATCGATGCCCTCAATTCCATTCCCATGGGCATTCGCGAGGCATCCTATGCCATGGGTGCCACCAAGTGGCAGACCATCTACAAGGTCGTGCTGCCTGCAGCCAAGTTGGGTATCGTCGATGCGATTGTCTTGGGCATGGGGCGTGCCATCGGCGAGACCATGGCCGTGCTCATGGTCGTTGGCAACGCCCCGGTCATTCCGGATAGCATCTCGAGCCCCATCTCGACGCTCACGAGTCAGATTGCGCTCGACATGAGTTATTCCTCGGGCCTGCACCGCTCGGCTCTGTTCGGCATGGGCGTTGTCCTGTTTATCATCTCCGCTGCACTGGTGGGTATCGTCCGTCTGATTTCCAAGAAGAGGGGGTAGGCTATGTCCGATTCCGTTGACACGACGGTCGATACGACCTCGTCGCGTGAGCGCATCAAGCGTGCCCTTTCCCATGGCAAGAAGGGCCGCATCAACAAGGATCTGTCCAACAAGATCATGCTCGGCGTGTTTCGCGCCGCGGCCTATATCACCACGCTGGTGCTGATCGCCATCATCGCCTACGTGGTCATCAACGGCCTGCCGCATATCTCGCTCGACTTTATCTTCGGCTGGCCGCAGGGCGTCAACGCCGAGGGCGGCATTTGGCCCACGATCGTCTCGACCATCTACGTGACGGCGCTCGCCATGCTCATCTGCACGCCGGTTGCCGTCCTGGCTGCGGTCTATCTGGCCGAGTACGCCAAACAGGGCAAGGTCGTCGACATCATTCGCTATGCTGCCGATGCCCTGGCCTCGGTGCCCTCCATCGTTATGGGCCTCTTTGGCTACGCCTTGTTTGTCGAGGCTATGGGTCTGGGCCTTTCGATGGTCTCGGCCGCCCTGGCGCTGGCACTTCTGATGCTGCCTATTGTCATGCGTACCACCGAGGAGGCAATCCGCGCCGTTCCGCGCTATATCCGTTGGGGTGCATATGGCCTGGGCGCCACCAAGTGGCAGGTCGTCTCCAAGATCGTGCTTCCTTCGGCTTTTGGCCGCATCGCCACCGGCATCGTGCTTGCCATCGGCCGCGCCATCGGCGAGACTGCGGTGGTGCTCTACACCATGGGTCAGGCCATCAACCTGCCTATCTCGCCACTCGATTCCGGCCGCCCCATGACGGTCCACCTGTACCTGCTTGCCAACGACGGCATCAACATGAACGCAGCCTATGGCACCGCGCTTTTGCTGATGGCGATTATTCTGGCCTTCAACCTGTTTGCGCGCTATCTTTCGCGCAAACGCCGCTAGTTAAGGAGTCCCATGTCCGTCTATCAGTCCGCTCCCACGCCGGAGCAAGCGGCCATCACGGCCAAGGATTTCAACTTTTGGTACGGTGACTTTCATGCGCTGACGGGGCTCGACCTCAACATCGCCAAAAACGCCATCACCTCGTTTATCGGTCCTTCGGGCTGCGGCAAATCGACGTTTTTGCGCTGCATCAACCGTATGAACGACCTGATCGAGGGCACCCGCGTCGAGGGCACCATGACGCTCGACGGCAACGATATCTATGCCGAGGGCGTCGACCCGGTCGACCTTCGCCGTCGCGTGGGCATGATTTTTCAGCAGCCCAACCCGTTCCCCAAATCCATCTACGAGAATGTCGCTTTTGGCCCTCGTCTGCAGGGCGTGACTAGCAAAAGCGACCTCGATGACATCGTGGAAGAATCGCTCAAGCGCGCCAACCTCTGGAAAGAGGTATCCAATCAGCTCAACAAGGACGGTTTGGCGCTCTCGGGCGGTCAGCAGCAGCGTCTGTGCATTGCGCGTGTGCTTGCGGTGCAGCCCGATGTCCTTCTGATGGACGAGCCCTGCTCCGCCATCGACCCCACGTCCGTCTCCAAGGTCGAGGATCTGATGGCCGAGCTGGCGCCCGAGATGACGATCATCATCGTCACGCATTCTATGCAGCAGGCCGCTCGTATTAGCGACTACACCGCATTTTTCTTGCAGGAAGTTGCCGGCGAGCCCGCCACGCTCATCGAGTATGGTCAAACCGACGCGATCTTCACCAGCCCGGTGGATTCACGGACGGAAGACTATATCACCGGCCGCTTTGGCTGATCGGTGCGACTAGTCCCAAGCCGATCGGACCTGGTCCGGTGCGTATTCACTGTGCGGGCGGCATGACCGCACCCAACTGATTGGAGTGAACCATGCGCAAACTGTTTTCCCGTCAGCTCATCGAAGCCCGTCACGAGATGCTGAGCATCTACGAGGCTGTAGACCTGGCGCTTCACGACGCCGTGAAGGCCTATGTGACCGACGATCGCAAGCTCGCCACCAAGACCAAGAAGCGCACGCTCTCGATCGATGCGCGCTGCGCCAACTTGGAGGCCGTGTGCTACAACCTGATCGCTACGCAGTCGCCGGTCGCCTCCGACTTCCGCTTGCTGCAGACGATCATCTACGTCGACTTTAACCTGCAGCGCATGACCGATAAGGTTCGCCAGATCTGCCGCGCCACGCGTCACATGGTCAAGGCCGACATCTCGCTGCCCCAGGAACTCGTCGCTACGGTCGAGGCCGAGGCCGAGGCTGTTTACCAGGTGCTGGGTTCGTCACTTTCTGCGCTCGTCACCAACGACATGTCCATCATCTGCAACCTGGCCGGCGAGGACGAGCCGGTGCATGCGGCGTACGAGAAGTTCTTCCGCACCTTTAACCGCATGGACACGGGCGATTTTATGGACGACGACAGCAACTATGACGACCTGCGCCGCGCCATCATGGTCTCGCGCTACCTCGATCGTATCGCCTCGATTTCGATCGATGCCGCCTGCCGTCTGACCTTCCTTTTGACCGGACAGCGTATGACTGCCGGCGATATCGCCCGTACGGACGAGGATGAGCTTGAGAGCATGCGCGTGCCTTCGGGCGAGGGTGTCATCATGAGGCCTGCCGTCGATGCACACTATGTTGCCAAAGTGCCCGCTAACGAGGTGAGCGAGGGTCTCCGCTACCTGCTCGAGCACCTCGAGGACGAGGACGACGCCGAGGACGACGAGGAGTAGGGCGGCCCCGTTCGTCGAAAGATTGTAAATACCTAAGTGAGCGCGGCCTTGCACATGCGAGGCCGCGCTCTTGCGTTAGCATGGGACTACTTGTTTGGCTGTCTGCGGAGGCGATTGGCAATGGATAACTATTTGGACTTGATACGCGCTCGCCGCGAGCAGATTCTCGAACGTTTTTATGCAGCACTCGATCGCGCGGGCCGTCCCCACGATGCCGCGCGCCTGATTGCCGTCTCCAAGACTGTTGGCGTTGATGAGACCGTTGCCGCTATTCAGGCGGGGTATCGCCATTTTGCCGAGAACCGCCCGCAGGAGCTCGTTCGCAAGCTTGCGGGCCTCGTAGAGCATCCGGAGCTACCCGAGGTGCGCTTCGATATGATCGGCAACCTGCAGACCAACAAGATCAATGCGGTTCTGGGCTCGGCCGAGCTGATTCATTCGGTGGGATCGCTGCATTTGGCTCAGGCTATCTCGAGCCGTGCGGTCCGCAAGATTGAGGCGGGCGAGCTCTCCGGCCCCCAGCGTGTGCTGATCGAGGTCAATGTGAGCGGCGAGGAGTCCAAGGGCGGCTTTTCGCCCGACGAGGTCCGAGACGCCGCAGGTGAGCTTGCGGAGCTTGAGGGAATTTGTGTGCAGGGCCTTATGACTATGGCGCCCCGGGGGAATAAGAATGTGGCGCGCCGCACTTTTGCCGGACTTCGCGAACTAAGGGATGAGCTTGAGGCGACGCACTCCGATCTGAGCCTGCCCGAACTTTCCTGCGGCATGAGCGAGGACTTTGAGCCTGCTCTTGAGGAAGGCTCTACGCTCGTTCGCCTGGGCAGGGTAGTATTTAGCCCGGAGTTTGCAGTAAAATAAGGCTCTGAAGTGCGCACTGATTATCAGAGCGCCTGCACTAAACCGCGAGAGGACACAACCATGGGCTTCCTTGACGAGATTAAAAATAAGATGCACCTGGGCGGCCAGCAGGGTTACGACCAGGGTTATGGTCAGGACGACGACTACGGCTACGATGATGGCTATGACGACGGCTACCAGAACAACGGTTACAGCGGTGCCTCGGGCGAGGGCTTCTACACCCAGGATGAGCCGAGCAACGGCCTGTTGGGTCAGACGCGCCGCGGCGAGGCCGAGTCGGTGGCCGTGTACACGCGCTCCGGTCAGCTGGTCGGCGACGATTCTCGCCATGCTACGACCTACAACCCGCCATCGCGCTCGCAGGAGACGGTTGCGGGCGGTTATCGTCCCGGTGCCTACGACACGCCGTCGAGCTACGCCGAGAGCACGCGTGCCCGCGCTGCTGCCCCCGCACCTGCTCCCTCACCGAGCGATGCCTCGGCGTATGCGAGCAACATCATCAACGCTACGCCGCAGCTGCCGGCCTATGTCCTGCGCCCCGAGAGCTATGACGACGTGGAGACCGTCGTGCGCCGCGTGCGCACCAAGCAGCCTGTCGCGCTGATTTTTGTGGGCGTTCGTACCGAGGTCGCCAAGCGCGTCCTGGACTTCTCTTACGGGTTTGCCTGCGGCCTGGGTGCCACCGTTAAAGAGGTTGGCGATCGCGTGTTTATGGTGCTGCCCGCCGGTTGCGAGGTCAAGGATTCGGACCTCAAGAAGCTCCGTGCCGACGGTTACCTTAAGTAAAGACAAGACGAGGAGATTCTCATCAACATCTACACCATTGTCCAGCTGGTCAATACGCTGTTCAACTTTTACTCCACGCTCATCGTGGTCTACTGCCTTATGACGTGGATTCCCATGAAGCAGGGTGGATTGCTACAGGATATCGCCGCTGTTCTCGATAGCGTGTGCGGCCCGTGGCTCAATTTGTTCCGGCGGTTTATCCCGCCCATGGGCGGCGTCGATTTTTCACCGGTCGTTGCGATTATTGCGTTGCAGTTGGTGCAGAAGCTGGTTCTGCAACTTCTTATAGGTATACTCATATAAAACTGGCTTAGTAACTCACGTCGGGCGCACGGCGCCAAGGCGAAGATAAAGGAGAACTTGTTATGGCTATTACCCCTGCTGACATTCAGGCTCAGACCTTCTCTGAGGCCAAGCGCGGCTACGATCCCGCCGAGGTCGACGTCTTCCTGGAGACCCTGTCCTCTGAGGTCGACGCCATGCTCGCCAAGATCGTCGATCTTAAGGGTCGTCTGACTGCTACCGAGCAGCAGCTTGCCGATACGCAGGCCCAGCTTGCTCAGGCTCAGGATGCTGCCGCACAGGCCGTTCCCGCCGCCCCCGTGGCCGCTCCTGCACCCGACTTCTCCGCTCAGGAGCGTCAGATTTCCGCTGCCCTGATTGCTGCCCAGCAGACCGCCGAGGGCATTGTCAACGACGCCAACGAGAACGCTGACCGTATCCGCAACGAGGCCGACGCCAAGGCCCGCGAGGTCATCCGTCAGGCCCTGACCGAGAAGCAGGCCGAGCTTGAGGAGATCGACCGTCTTAAGGCTTCCCGTGAGGAGTTCAAGGCCGAGTACCTCAAGCTCATTCAGCACTTCATGGACGATGCTCAGAACTCCTTCCCGTCTGATCTCATGGCTTCCACGCCGGTCGGTTCCGCCGCTTCTCCGGCTGTGACCGTTCCTGCTGCCGAGCCGCTGCCCGTCGCCGAGCCGGTTATCCCCGTTGCCGATCCCTTCGCACCGATCGACAACTTCGCCGCCGACGACCTGGACTAACATCCAGCTATCATTTAGCGCCTAGAAAGGGCCCGCAGCTTGCGGGTCCTTTTTTGTGGCTGTACGCAGTCTGCAAAACAAAACGCCGAGTCCTGCGTTTGAGGGCACAGAACTCGGCGAACGGGTGAGCGGTCAAAGGTAGATTTTAAGGCATGTCCCAAATATCTACTTGAGGAGGAAGTCGGAGAGGGGAATGGTGTGGGCCTCGCGGTGCTCGGGATCGGCGATATGGTCGGCAGGATAGCCGCAGACGAGCATGTGATAGGGATAGATGCCTTTGGGCAGGCTGAACTGCTCACAGGCCACTTCGGGCTTAAAATGGCACACCCAGCACGTCCCCAGGCCCTGCTCCTCGGCCTCCATCATCATCTGATCGCAGACGATCGAGGTGTCGATGGCACTGGAGTTCATCTGGTCATAAGGGCGCACCCAGGCATCGTCGGTAACGCTGCAAATAAGAAAGATAAGCGGAGCCCCAAAGATAGACCCATCACGAGCAAACCGAGGCTGACAAGCAGCAGCCTTTTCCAACAGCTCCGGAGTATCAAGCACCATCACGCGGCTAGGATGATTATTACAAGCAGAAGGAGCAATGCGCCCAGCCTCAACAATGGCATCCACCACCGACTGCTCAACAGAACGGTCCTCAAACTCGCGACAAGAATAACGACCCCGAGCCAAATCCAAATACGACATACAAGCCCTCCAACAATTAAAAATCAAACAAACCCAACGTAACCCAAAGAGTACCCAAAGCAGCAATCAGCCACACGCTCATCAAGGGCCAAAGTGTCCGAACGGATACCAAAGGTCCCTTCAGCCAAACGTTCATTGCACTATAACTATCAGCCAAAGTTCCCAATGGGGGTACATAAGGGAGCGGGCCCGACCACTAATAACCTTTTGAACGACTCTGCTTGCAGCCGGAGTGAAAAAGGTTATTAGTGGCCGGGCCCGCGACCGGTGGGATACGTACCCCCAATTAACTGTTCTTCATGACAATCGAATCCACGACATCGGCCACATTTTCACAGCAGTCGGCGCAGTACTCCAGGAAGGCGTAGACGTCACGCCAGGCGATGACCTCGAGCGGATCCTTGCCGTTGACATGCAGGTTGCGCATAGCGTTGATGTAGAGCTCGTCGGCCTCGGACTCGATCGTGTTGATCTGGATGACGAGTTCGCGCAGGGTCTTGGACTTGCGGTAATTGGGAAGCTCGACCATCAGGTCCTTCATGGCGCGGCAGGCATCGGTCACCTTGTGGGCGATCACGATGGCATCGGGATGGATGCTCTGGATGTTGGTGAAGTAGACGCGCTGCACGACGCCCTCGATACGGTCGAGCACGGTGTCGAGCGAGCAGCTCATCAGGTCCAGATCCTCGCGCTCAAGCGGGGTGATAAAGGCCGTGAGCAGGGCGTCTTCAAGCTCATGATGCTTCTTGTCGGCCGCATGCTCGATCGCGTGCATCTTGTCGAGCATATCGTGAATCTTCGCGGGATCGAAGTTCTCGAAAATCTTGGTGAGAAGCTCGGCAGCCTGTACGGCAAGATCGGCGCAGGCGACGTAGTTGTCAAAGTAGAACGAATCGGGTTTCTTTGCCATGGGTGGGTCCTTTCGAGGCGAAGACGGGTGGGCGAAGTATAACGGTCCGGATGGACGCTCGGTTTGACTAGATGAACATCATGAACAGCTTGGCCATGACAAAGCTGATGATTCCGCAGGCGGGGAAGGTGAAGAACCAGGTGAACATCATGTCCTTGACCACGCCGAAGTTGATGGCCGAAAGGCGCTTGACGGCGCCGACGCCCATGATGGCGCAGGTCTTGATGTGGGTGGAGGACACGGGGATACCGGTAAGGGTGGCAAGCAGCAGATTCGCGGCGCCTGCGAGGTCGGCGGAGAAGCCCTGATACTTCTCGAGCTTGACCATGCTCTGGCCGACGGACTTGATGATGCGCTCGCCGCCCACGCTGGTGCCGATACCCATGGTGGCCGAGCACAGCAGCATAATCCAGATGGGAATGCCGGCATCGCCGACGCTCGTCTGGCCGTTGGCGAAGGCCACGCCCAAAAAGAGCACGCCGATGAACTTCTGTCCATCCTGCGCGCCATGCATAAAGCTCATGGCCGCGGCACTCGCGATCTGAGCGTATTTAAAGAAGACATTGGCACGTCGCCTATTGGCGGCGGCAAACAGAATCGAGACGAGTTTGCACAGGATCCAGCCCATGACAAAGCCCAGGCCGATGGAGAGCGCCAGGCCGTAGATGACCTTCATCCACTCGTGGACGTTGACGCTGTTCGCGCCGCCGAGGGCGATAGCGGCACCGGTCAGGCCGGCGATAAGGCTGTGGCTTTGGGAGGTGGGGATACCAAAACGCGATGCCGTGGCACCGTAGACGACGATGGAGAACAGCGCCGCGCACAGACAGGCAAGCGCCATGGTGCTGTTTCCGCCAAAGTCGACGATATGTGAGATGGTGTTGGCGACGCTCGCGTTAAAGTGCGTCATGATGAGCACGCCCAAGAAGTTGAATGCGGCGCTCATGAGAATGGCGGCGCGGGCGGGCATGCAACGCGTAGTGACGCAGGTCGCGATGGCGTTGGGCGCGTCGGTCCATCCATTGACGAAGATGGCGCCCAACGCGAGGATCACGGTGACGGCAAGGACTGGGTTCGACACAATTTGGCCGAGGAAGGTTGAGAACGTTACGTCCATATATGGGCTTTCTCGAAGTTTGCAGGCACGTTACAAAAACATGATAAATCGTATCACCTCCTGCGGGTTTCTTTACCGAGTTCTGATGGGAGAAGTGAACTTTTTGGCACTAAAATTGAATGTTAGCCCTGTTGACCGCGGGTGTTTTTTTTGCTAACACGCCATGCGGACACGTGCGATTGCTACGACACTCCAAAACCACAGTCTGTTCGCTTTACAGCATGCAAACACGCGTTCGATAATAGGGGGCATGGAATATCGACAGACAGACGGCAAAACTCGGCGCGTGCACAAGCAGTATGTGGACGTCGTGGCTCGCATCCTCGCGGGCGGACAGGTCGTGCCGGTCACCGTCTGCTGGGTCGACGGCCGTTGTTTTACGATCGACGAAATTATCTCGACCACTGGGTTTGGCCTGATGGTCCACGGCATCCGTACGGCAACATATAAGGTGCGTTTTGGTGGGCACGCGACCGAGTTGTATCTGGAGGACCAGGCGCGCGAGCGGGCGGACGGCTCGCAGGCGCACGTGATGCGTTGGTGGGTCTGGGCCTTTGATCGTACGCTTGAGGGCGAGCGCCGTAGGTAAGGACGTGCGGCATTCGGGTACAATGGCAGGAATCTTGTCACCTACGGCGCTGTCGTGCGCTTTTTGAAAGGACGAAGTATGAACGATATCCAGGGCTATCAGAACGGCCCCATCGAGACCGGCGCAAGTCGCGCCAAGGAGATGTCGCCGCGCGCGTACAATCTCGCCATGTCTGCTCTCATTTTCTTGGGCTTTTGCGCCATGGGCGCCGGTGCTTACTTTACGAGCACCATGGCGTTTGCCCGCATGATGATGAGCGGCGCCGCTTTGCC
Source organism: Collinsella sp. (assembly GCA_048230835.1). Classification (GTDB taxonomy): domain Bacteria; phylum Actinomycetota; class Coriobacteriia; order Coriobacteriales; family Coriobacteriaceae; genus Collinsella. Next base: position 22,908 of record DBFALE010000005.1, on the reverse strand, counting down.
GCTGGTCTTTGGCTCGTTTATCCTGACTATTGTCGGTATCGTCATGATGTCGGCTGCTGCGGGCAAGCAGTCCGTGGGCCTGTCGCTCGTGGGTTACGTGATCTTTGCGAGCACCTTTGGCCTGACCGCGTCGTTTGGCCTTGCCAACTATGACCTGCCCACTATCAACACTGCCTTTATCGCCACGGCCGCCATCACCTTTGTCTTTGGTGCCTTGGGCGTGACGTTCCCCAAGTTTTTCCAGCGCGTATATGGCATCGGCTTTGGCATTCTGCTCGCCACGATTCTGGTCGAGATCGTGCTGATGTTCATGGGCGTCTCGCAGTCCATCACCGATCTGATCGTGATCGTGGTGTTCGCCGGGTTTATTGGCTACGACACCTATGTTGCCACGACGGTGCCGCCCACGCTGCCCAATGCGGTGCTCATGGCGTCCAACCTGTTCGTGGACATTATCAACGTGTTCCTGCGCATCCTGAACATTCTCGGTCGTCGCGACTAGTGGCGAATTGCGGCGGTGCTTGCCGTGCGTGCAAATCGATGCGAAAGGCGGTCCTTCGGGGCCGTCTTTTTTGTACGCGGCGGGGTATCATGGATGGGAAAAGCCGATAGCGGCAGCGACAGGAAAGGTGGCCACGTATGGCAGATGTCGACAACAGGAACCGTAACCGCAGGTCTAACCGAGCGGGTCAGCCCAATCCCAAGCGCGAGGCGCGTGCCAAGGCCGCCGAGCGCCATGTGGCGGCTGTGTCCGAGGCCTGCGCCAAGGACATCGAGCGTTCGCTTGCCGGCGTGCGCGAATTCGACGGTATGCCTGCCGGCTTTGTCGCGGCGATGAAGGCCAAGGCCCAGAAGGCGGCGGCTGCTGAGGAGCAGGCCGCCGAGGCTGTGGAGGCTGACGCTGCCGAGGTGGAGACCGCGGTCGAGCCCGAGGTGGCGCTCGAGTCCGCCGAGTCGGCCGACGAGGCTGAGTCCGAGCCCGCCGAGGAGCCTGCTCCGGCCCTGCCCGAGGTCACTGTGCTTGATGCTTCCGCCACGCAGGCAATCCTCGATAACGGCCGCGGCTATGCGCAGTTCTGCGATATGGCCGTGCTTGCCTTTGCCTCGTTTACCAATCCGGGCGGCGGCTATATCCAGGGCTACCTGGGCCAGGAGGCGACGCTCTGCGCAGATTCGTACCTGTACAACGTACTCGACAAGCAGCGTAAGTGGTACGGCGAGAACCGTCGCCGCAACATCAACTGCGAGCTGTACCGCAATCGTGCGCTGGTGGTGCCCGCCGTGCGCTTCGACCGCAACCACGTGCACGCATACGCCGATGTAATCGTTGCCGCCGCACCCAACGTCAGGCGTGCCCGCCAGGAGTACCGCGTGAGCGACGACGCCCTGTTGGATGCCCTGCGCGACCGTATCCGCTTCGTCCTTGCCATCTGCGATGAGCTGGGTCGCGAGAAGCTCGTGCTGGGTGCTTGGGGCTGCGACAACAACGGCTTTGACGCCGAGGCCGTGGCAGAGCTCTTCCGCGAGGAGCTCGCATCGGGCGACTTTAAGGTCAAGCAGGTGTTCTTTGCCGTGCCTTCTACGCGCTGGGATGAGGATTTTGCCAAGTTCGAGCACGTGCTGGCAAACTTCCCCGAGCGCAACGAGGAGTCCTATGCTCAGGTTGCTGCCCGCGCCGCGGCCGCCCGTGCCGCCGAGCAGGCTCAGGCCGCTGCCGAGGACGATGAGGATGACGACGACTGGCGCAAGTACCTGTAAACGGTGCGCGTGATGCGACATGCCGAGCCGACGGGGGCTGCTCCCGTCGGCTTTTTACTAAAGGAAGGGCTTACGATGAAAAACGTTCTGTGCTTTGGTGACAGCAACACCTATGGCTATGATCCGGCTGGTATGCGCGATGGCACCGCGGTGCGCTATGCGCAGGATGTGCGCTGGTGCGGCGTGGCGCAGCGTGACCTGGGCGATGGCTGGCATGTGATTGAGGAGGGGCTCAACGGCCGCACGACGGTGCGCGACGATATGTGCCATCTGGACACTAACCTCAACGGTATTCGCGCGCTTCCGATGCTGCTCGAGGCCCATAAGCCGCTGGATGCCATTGTGATCATGCTGGGCACCAACGACTGCAAGACGGTCTTTAACGTGACGGCTTCCGATATCGCCCGTGGCGCCATGGCGCTGATTCGCGCCGTCCATGCGTTTCCGTGGACCGATGCCGCGCCTTGTCCGCGCATTCTGCTGATGGCTCCTATCAAGATCAAGCCGCAGATCGCTGATGTGTATATGACCGACTTTGACGAGCATTCCGTTGAGGCATCTAAGCATTTTGGCGAGTACTATGCGCACGTGGCTGAGCAGTTTGGCTGCGACTTTTTGAATGCCGCCGAGTTTGCCGAGCCGGGCGATATCGATTATCTGCATATGATGCCCGAAAGCCACGAGAGCCTGGGGCACGCCGTGGCAACCAAGCTCCAGGAGATGCTCGGTGAGTAGCGTGACCCCAAACCACCACAAAGGGGTCCTTTGCGGCGGCTTGTTTCGTTGGTTTGTCTCGGTTTGTAACAGTTGTAAGGCCGAAAACGGGCTAGATGTTACAGATTGAGATTATTTAGGTCGATATCGGTCGTTTGTCTCGATCTGTAACATCTAGGGTCGATTTTGCCGAGTTACTGTTACAGATCGAGATTATCTTCTCAGCGGAATTTGAATATCTCGATCTGTAACAGGTGGGCCGAAAAATGGGCTCTAACTGTTACAGATCGAGACGTTTGTGGTAGCCACCGCAAAGGTGTCTGTCCCCTTTGTGGTGGCTTTGGGCTGCAAATCTTAATACTGCCACATGTGGTTGACGGGGCCGGAGCCTTTACCCATGTCAAAGCCGGCGGCGAGGGCGCCGGTTAGGTAGGCCTTGCCGGCGTTGACGGCGTCGGCAAGATCCATGCCCTGTGCCAATGCGCAGGCGATGGCGGACGAAAGCGTGCAGCCAGTGCCATGTGTGTTGCCGGTCTCGATGCGCTTGTGGCGGAACCACGTGGTGAGCGGATCGCCCAGATGGTTGCCCTCGTCATCGAGCGGCGCGGGCTCTGCTAGCACATCGTTGGCTTCGTTGACAAAATGCCCACCCTTAACGAGGGACGCGCAGCCAAAGCGGCGGGTGAGGAGCATGGCAGCGTTTTGCTGTGTGCGCTCGGAATCGACCTCGTAGTCGAGCAGCGCCATGGCCTCGGGAATGTTGGGCGTGATGACGGTCGCTAGCGGGAACAGGCGACGCGTGAGCGCCTCAGCGGCATCCTCGGCAATGAGGCGAGCGCCCGAAGTGGCGACCATAACGGGGTCTACGACCACGTTCGTTGCGTTCCAGGCGCTCAGGCGGTCGGCGATGACTTCGATAATCTCGACAGAAGAAACCATGCCGATCTTGACGGCGCTCGGGCGGATGTCGTCAAAGACAGCGTCGATTTGCGCGGCTACGATATCTGGCGAGATATCCTGCACGGCGGTGACGCCCAGGGTGTTCTGTGCGGTGATGGCTGTAATGGCCGTCTCGGAATACAGGCGGTGCGCCGTGATGGTCTTAATGTCTGCCTGAATGCCAGCGCCACCGCTGGAATCGGATCCTGCGATGGATAGAACGGCGGGTACCTTACTGCGATCCATGTTCGCTCCCTTGTCCGGTCGGATTCAAATGGGTCTTTTACCCCGCATTATAAAGATGCCCGGGCCGGCTGTATGCCGATCCCGGGCGGGCGATGCAATCTTTACGCAAATGTAAGCAATTGTTCACATGTCAACAATTGACGGACGTTGGTATGGAGAAATAAGCGATTTCGAGACCCGGCTAATCCTCCATGCCCAGGTCGATCGTCGTGCCCTCGAAGATCTTGTTGACGGTACGGACGGCACACATCTTGCCACACATGGTGCAGGTACCCTCGGTGGCGGCAGGGGATTCCTCGTAGCGCTTCTTGCCGGTGACCGGGTCGAGAGCACACTTCCACATGGCATCCCAGTCGAGTTTGCGGCGCGCCTGGCCCATCTTGTCGTCCATGTCGCGGGCGTGCGGCACCTTCTTGGCGATATCGGCGGCGTGCGCGGCAATCTTAGTGGCCATGAGGCCATCGAGCACGTCCTGGGCGTTGGGCAGGCACAGGTGCTCGGCCGGCGTCACGTAGCACAGGAAGTCGGCACCGGAGCTGGCGGAGATGGCGCCACCGATGGCGGCGGTGATGTGGTCGTAGCCCACACCGATATCGGTCACCAGCGGCCCGAGCACATAGAACGGGGCGTTGTGGCACAGACGCTTCTGCAGCTTCATATTGGCGGCGATCTCGTCGAGCGCCATGTGACCCGGGCCCTCGACCATGACCTGGACGCCGGCGGCCCAGGCGCGCTTGCACAGCTTGCCCAGCTCGATCATCTCGGCGGTCTCGGTGGCATCGTTGGAGTCGTAGAGGCAGCCCGGGCGGCAGGAGTCGCCGAGCGAGATCGTCACGTCGTACTCGTGGCAGATTTCGAGCAGCTCGTCGTAGAACTCATAGAACGGGTTCTCGTTACCGGTGACCTCCATCCAGCCAAACAGCAGCGAGCCGCCGCGGCTCACGATGTTCATGAGGCGGCCGGTCTCCTTAAAGGTCTTTGTGACCGACTTGTTGATGCCGCAGTGGATGGTCATAAAGTCCACGCCGTCCTCGGCGTGCGCGCGCACGACCTCGAACAGGTCGTCCTTGGTAAGCTTGACCAGCGGCTTTTCCATGTAGCCGATGGCGTCGTACATGGGGACGGTACCTACCATGAGCGGCGTCTCGTCGATGAGCTGCTGGCGGAACTGGCGCGTCTTGCCCGAGTTGGAGAGGTCCATGATGGCGTCGGCGCCAAAGTCCTCGGCGATCTTGACCTTCTTCCATTCCTCGGCGGCATCGGCCTTGTCGCCCGAGATGCCCAAGTTCACGTTGACCTTGGTGGACAGGCCCTCACCGACGCCAAAGGCGCGCATGCCTTTTTTGATGTGCACGATGTTGGCAGGAATGGCGATGCGGCCGTCGGCCACGCGCTCGCGGATGTACTCGGGGTCGCGATGCTCGCGCTCGGCGACCTCCTTCATCTGCGGTGTGATCTGCCCGGCGCGGGCGAAGTCGATTTGCGTGACGAGCTTGGGCTCGGTCTGTGTGCTCATTGGCACGGCTCCCTTCGTTGGCATTACCCATATCAGGTTTGCGGGTCAGGGCGGGCGCGCCCAATCTCAGCCTGCCGTCTTGTCCTGCAAGCCCCCCGTTTATGTAATGGGCTCAAGTATAGCTCGAATGGGTACGATTGGCCTAACGAGCGTGCCTGTGAGGAGGCGAACATGGAAGACAAGCATCTATATCGAGAGACGCAATGGGATGTATCGGCCGAGGAAAGCCGTGCGCACCATGGCCTTGTCGCGATCGGTTTTGCGGTGCTTGCCGTGCTGGTGATTGCCTTTTGTATCTGGACGTTTGGTGGTCGCGGCGGCGCTGCATGGGAGTTCGAGGCTGATGATAGCCTACCGATTATGACGGTGAGGAGTACTGGCGGTAATGCCAATACGCTCGCCGTTCCGGGCGATTATTGGTACCCGTGCGATGAGTTTGTGCAGTTGCAGCTGAGTGGTGGGTCTATTCCTGGTGAGGAAATCGAACGCGTGACGTATGATGCGACGTTTAAAACGTTGACGGTGAAGCTCAAAGATCAGGGGGACGTGCCCACGACCATGGATATCGCCCTGACGGAATGGCGTTTGGAGCCTCCGACGGGTGTTGCGGTGTCCGAGGTTGAGCACGTCAAGATTGTCTATCAGGACGGTTCGACAAATGGGATTGCAAAGGCCGACGGTCTAGCAGAATGGGTGTCGAGCCTAGCAGCCAATTCATAAAAGTTGCGGTGGAATAGTTCCTGATTGTGCGATAAAAGGCTCAAATAGGAACTATTCCACCGCAAGTTATATGGAGAAAGCTGAGCGGGTCAGTGTTGGGTGCCGGCTCTAGAGTGCTCGTTGATGAACACGAGGGTGCCTGGGCATGAGAGCTCGGGAAAGTGTCGATAACCAACGTCGAACGCGGTGAGCTCGCTTGCATCCTCGAGCTTGTTTTCTGCCATCCACCGCACCATGGAGCCGCGTGCCTTTTTGCTGGCGGTCGAACGTTGGATGGGCTTGCCGTTACGGACGCCTTCGCCAAAAAGGCAGGTGATAACCGTTGTATCCTGTGCAGCATGGGGCAGAACGGCTTTGGCGTATTCCACGCTGGCAAGGTTGACGATAGTGGTGTCGGAACCGGCCGGCGCAATTGCCTGCGCGAGTCGATTCCCCCAGAAGGCATAGAGATCGCGAGCGCCGTCGACGGAGAGCTTCGCCCCCATTTCGAGCCGATAGGGCGACACGCCGTGGAAGGGGCGCACGCATCCGTAGAGTCCCGAGAGGATCCAGAGATGGTCTTGCAGCCATGCGAGCTGCGCGGAATCCATCACCTCGGGCGCCATGCTCTGGTATTGGATGCCGTGGTAGGACATGATGGCGGGGGAGATTCGACGCGCGATATCGGGATCGGCGAGGTCGGCATCGCTCAGGACGGGCATAAATTCGTGAAGCGTATCCAGGCACGTTGTAAGCAGCTTGTCGCTCACGTTCCAAAGGGCCTGCAGGCCGCCGCTGCCTTCATTCCGCTCGATATCTAGCAGTGCGCGGTGGAGGCGAGCCGTCTCGTGCGCAAAAGGTGGAATGCCCAGGACTTCAAAAGCATCTTGGGCCGCGCGCATTTGCTTGGCGGGCGAAATGATGGCCTGCAGCATGGACTCTCCTCTGCCAAAAAAGGAAGTTGCGGTGGAATACGGTCTGTTTTGGCCGTTTATGGGCCAGTTTAATCTGTATTTCACCGCAACTGATGAAGGGTTGGTTAGGCGCGCTCGAGGAAGGCCTTGTAGCCGCGGTAGGCCTCGTAGATGTCGGCCTTGTTGGCGACCTCCCACAGGGCGTGCATGGACAGGACGGCAACGCCGGAGTCGATGACGTTCATGCCGTACTTGGCCATGATGTAGGCGATGGTGCCGCCGCCGCCCGCGTTGACGCGACCGAGCTCGCAGGTCTGGAAGTCTACGCCGGCCTCGTCCATGATGTCGCGGACGAGGGCCACATACTCGGCGTCGGCGTCGTTGGAGCCACCCTTGCCGCGGCTGCCCGTGTACTTGTTAAAGCACAAGCCGCGACCCATAAAGGCTGCGTTCTTGGTTTCGAACTTGCCGGCGTAGCCCGGGTCGAAGCCGGCGGACACGTCAGAGGAGAGCATACGGCTGTGGGCGAGTGCGCGGCGCAGGGCCAGCGAGCTATCCTCGCCGGCGAGCGTCATGATCTCGGCGACGGTGTTCTCGAAGAAGCGGCTCGTCATGCCGGTGGCACCCACGGAACCGATCTCCTCTTTGTCGACGATGAGTGTGATGCTCGTGCGCTCCACGTTGGCGACGTCGATCTGGGCGAGCATGGACGGATAGGCGCAGACACGGTCGTCGTGGCCATAGCCCAGAATCATGGAGCGGTCGAGGCCCATGTCGCGGGCCGGGCCGGCGGGCACGACCTCGATCTCGGCGGAGAGGAAGTCCTCCTCCTCGACGTCGTACTGCTCCTTGAGGATGTCCAGGAACATCTGCTTGACGGGCTCCTTGGGGGCGTCCTTGTCGTCCTCGTCAAACTTGACGGGGCGGCCGCCCACGATCACGTCGAGGATCTCGGCATCGACGGCGTCCTTGGCAGGCTTGGACATCTGCTCGCTCGAGAGGTGAATCAGCAGGTCGGAGATGGTAAAGACCGGGTCGTCCGCCTTGTCGCCGATGTTGATGTCGACGGTGGTGCCGTCCTTTTTGCAGATGACGCCCACGAGTGCGAGCGGGGAAGCGACCCAGTGGTAGCTCTTGACGCCGCCGTAGTAGTGCGTGTCGAGGTAGGCCATGTCGCCGGCCTCGAAGGCGGGATTCTGCTTAAGGTCCAGGCGCGGCGAGTCCACGTGGGCGCCCAGGATGTTAAAGCCCTGCTCGAGCGGGGCGGTGCCCAGGTTGACGAGCATGAGGTCCTTGCCGTGGTTGGCGGCGTACACCTTGTCGCCGGCCTTGAGCGCGCGGCCCTCGGCGATCACGGTTTCCAGGTCGACGTATCCCGCCTCCTCGGCCATCTTGATGCCGGTCTTGACGCACAGGCGCTCGGTCTTGTTCTCGCTCAAAAACTGCTTATAGCCGCGGCAAAGCTCCTCGAGCTCCTCGACTTGCTGTGGCGTGTACTTTTTCCATGCGCAGGGACGCTCCATGACGCAGGCTCCTTTCGGATCGATCGTGCTGGTTGATGTACCGTGAGCCATCGTATCACGCGCGGGCTCACGGTGGCGGGGGAGCTTGATGTGCGGTGGCCGTGGGGCGGGGAGCGTGTAAACTGGAGTGAGCAAACCGTGCCCAGCCCAAAGCGAGGTATTCAATATGTCTGACAAGCGCCGTACCTTTGCCGTTATCGACGGCAACTCGCTCATGCACCGCGCCTTCCACGCCGTGCCGCCCACCATGAACGCGCCGGACGGTCGTCCCACCAACGCGATCTTTGGCTTTTTGAATATGTTCCTCAAGATGATTGACGCCTTTAATCCCGACGGCGTTGTTGTGGCGTTTGACAAGGGCAAGCCGCGCGTGCGCATGGAGATGCTGCCGCAGTACAAGGCTCAGCGCCCGCCCATGGACCCCGATTTGCACACGCAGTTTCCCATGATTAAGGAGCTGCTCGTCGCGCTCAACGTGCCGATTTTGCAGTCCGAGGGCTGGGAAGGCGATGACATCCTGGGCACTATGGCGCGCCTGGGTGAGCAGGCCGGCTGTGACATGCTGCTGGTGACCGGTGATCGTGATATGTATCAGCTCGTGACCGAGCACGTCAACGTGGTCTCGACCCGCAAGGGCCTGTCCGACGTGGCGATCATGACGCCCGAGAGCGTGGACGATCTGTATCACGGCATCACGCCGGCGCTCGTGCCCGACTTTTATGGTCTGAAGGGCGACACGTCCGATAACATTCCCGGCGTGCCGGGCATCGGCCCCAAAAAGGCGAGCGCGCTCATTGCGCAGTACGGAAGCCTGGACGAGGTCATCGCACACGCCGACGAGGTCAAGGGCAAGATGGGCGAGAACCTGCGTGCACACATCGACGACGCGCTGCTGAGCCGTAAGGTGGCGACCATCCGCACCGATGCGCCTGTTGAACTCGATTTTGAGGCGACGTCCTTCCCGGCGTTTTCTGCCGATGAGGTTTCCGCGGCGCTGGGTACGCTTGGTATCACCGCTATGCAGAACCGTTTCTTGGCGCTGATCGGCGGCGAGGGCGGGGCTGCTGCTGCCTCCAGTGTGTTTGAGATACCTGCGATAGTTCGCGCGGCCGCCGGCGATGCTGAGGCGCTTGGTGCCGTTGCGGCTGAGGTTTCCCGCGCGATTGATGCCGGCGAGTGGGTCGCCGCCGTGGTGGACGACGACAAGGAAGAGGGCGCGCTCTTTGGACTGACGCGCACGCTGTGGTTGGCGACGTCCAAGGGCCTGTTCGCGCTCGAGGAGGGCGACAGCGGTGCGGCGGCTGAGGTTGAGGGCTTCAACTTCGTCTACGGCGTGATTGCCGGCGTGCTCGCGCGCCTGTTTATGGAGGGTCGCGTGGCGAGCCCGGATATGAAGGCGCTGCTGCACGAGCTTTCGCCCATCGATTCTTCTGAGCCCGAGCTCATGGATCCGCTCGCTGCCGATTCCACGCGCATCTTCGACACCGTGGTTGCCGCCTACCTGCTGGATTCCGACCGCTCCGAGTTCGATGAGGCATATCTGGCCGATACCTATCTGCAGATGGCGCTGCCTGCGGCGCGCGGTGCAGAGGGTGCCGGCGAGGACGCTCCGGCGCCTGCCGCCCGCACGGCGGCCTTGACGCTGGAGCTGGTCGCACCGCTGCGCGACCACATGGCCCGCGAGAACGCCGCCAACGTGTTCGACGGCATCGAGATGCCGCTCGTGCCGGTGCTTGCCAAGATGGAACGTGCGGGCATGCTCGTGGACCCCGACCGCCTGCACAGTCTGTCCGAGGGTCTGGCGACCCAGATTACCGAGGTCGAGCGAAGCATTCGCGACCTGGCGGGTGACGAGACCTTTAATATTGGCAGTCCCATGCAGCTGTCGCATGTGCTCTTTGATGTGATGGGGCTTCCGACCAAGGGCCTCAAGAAGACTAAGCGCGGCTATTATTCGACCAACGCCAAGGTGTTGAGCGACCTTGCCCGCGACCACGAGATCGTGCGCCTGATCTTGGACTGGCGCGAGAAGTCCAAGATCAAGTCAACCTATCTGGACACGTTGGGCCCGCTACGCCGTGGTGACGGTCGTGTGCACACTACGTACAACCAGACCATCACGGCAACGGGGCGTCTGTCCTCGAGCGATCCCAACCTGCAGAACATCCCGACGCGCTCTGAGCTGGGTCGTACCGTCAAGACGGCGTTTTCGGCAGGCGAGGGCAGCGTCTTTTTGGCGGTGGACTACTCGCAGATCGAGCTGCGTCTGCTGGCGCATCTTTCGGGTGACGAGCATCTGGTGCGCGCTTTTAACGAGGGCGAGGACTTCCACGCCGAGACGGCGGCGCGCGTGTTTGGCGTTCCCGTGTCCGAGGTAACTCCCGACCTGCGCAGTCGCGCCAAGGCCGTGAACTTTGGCATTGTGTACGGTCAGCAGGCCTACGGTCTGTCGCAGTCGCTGCATATCTCGATGGCCGAGGCGCGCGATATGATCGATCGCTACTACGAGGCCTACCCGGGCGTGCGCACGTTCCTCGACAACGTGGTGGCACGCGCCAAGCAGACGGGCTACGCCGAGACCATGTACGGCCGCCGCCGCCATATTCCGGAGCTTAAGGCCAAAAACCCGCAACTCCGCGGCTTTGGCGAGCGCACGGCCATGAACCATCCCATGCAGGGCACCGCAGCAGACATCATCAAGATCGCCATGGCCCGCGTAAGTCGTCGCCTGGAAGAAGAAGGCTTTGCCGCCCACATGATCCTGCAAGTGCACGACGAACTGGACTTTGAGTGCCCCATCGACGAAGTCGAGCGCCTAACCACCATGGTCCGCGACGTCATGGAGCACGTAGTGGACCTCCGCGTTCCCCTAATCGCCGAAGCCAGCACCGGCATAACCTGGGCCGACGCGAAATAGAAAAACAGCCACAGGTCCAAAGCAGCCAAACCAGAAGGGAGTCCCTTTCAGCAAGGAACTCCCTTCATCCATAATTATTCAGCCAAGTATCTAGACGCCAAGACGCCATCTAGGCGGCAAGCAAGTCACCCTAGGACCTGGCCGGGCGAGGCGGGTAAGTTTTTCGTAGATTCCGCACGAGCCGGAAAGCACTTAATGTGCTTTCCGAGCGAGCCCAGGACCTGACCGAACGAAAAACTTACCCGCCTCGCCCGGCCAGGTCCGACGAGCCACGTTAACGAGCCGCCAAGATGGCGTCGATGAGCGTCAGTACGCCCCCGTCGTTGTTGCTCGGAATGCGCCACTTGGCGTGCGCGTTCATGTGCTCCTCGGCATTGTCCACGATAAAGCTGTGACCGACGCGCTCCAGCATGGGGATGTCGTTGTACGTATCGCCCACGGCGGCGGCGTCGGCAATATCGATGCCCAGGTGCTCGCACAGGTGCGCGACGCCGGCGCCCTTGTCGACACCCAGGTTCATAAAGTCGATCCACTCGCGCCCGGCGTTGGTGACGTAGAGCTTGTCCGAGAACTCGGGGCTATAGGTCTCGCGGAAAGCGGGCTCGGCGTCGTAGTCGGGGAAGAAGACCGAAATCTTGTTGGACTCGAAATCAATGCCCTCAAAGCTGTCGACGTAGTTGATTGTGTTGTAGTAGACGCTGATCTCGTCGTGGTACTGATGGTCGCGGGCAAGCACGTAGAACTCGTCGAAGCAGCACAGGACGGGAACGGCGCGCGGGTCCTCCGAGGCACGGCTCAAGACCTGCTGATACAGCGCCACATCGATGTTGCTCTTATAGATATAGTTGCCGCGATAGATGACGCAGGCTCCGTTGTCGGGACAAAAGGCGAGGCGGTTCTTGATGCCCTCGAACATCTCTTCAAGCTTGGGGGCCGGACGTCCGCTAGCGGGGCAGAACACGATGCCAGCCTCGGCGAGCTTGTCCAGGCGCTCATCAAGACCCTGAGGTAGCACGCGCTCGTCGGTGAGAAGCGTCTTGTCCATATCAACGGCGAGAATCTTAATGTTTCCAATATTGGCGTCCGATTCGTAAGTTTGCATAAAAGCGAGCCTTTCGTTTCGAAATTGTTTCAGATGTTATAACCATCAACTCGTAGTCAGGCGTATTTTCGCAGGAACGCAGCGTATTTGCACTGCATTTCACAAACTAATGAAAAAACTTTTCAGAAATTTGAATTTGTCGCTTGTGCAGCGGGCACTTTATCGTAATATAGCGACCATCGAAAACGGAGACGGAAAAACAACCGCTTACCGAGGAAAAGGTACCGTTTACGATATTAGAATTGCGCCCGGCGATAGGTGAAAGGAGAGGCAGATGCAGTTCGTAAAGATCATCACCACTGCAGACAATGCCATCCGACGCCAGCGCGCAATTTCCCGACGACGATAACAATCGTCTCTGTCCGCATGGGGCGAATTGCCTCAACAGAGTCATTTTGAGGTCGTTGGGTTTTAGTACGACATTGCTGCATGTTTCTAGGGCATGTATGTGCTGATTTTTGCTATTTAACCTGATATTGCACGGTATATGACCTTGAAATGACTTGCAACTGACCGATGTTCTAACTAGCTACCAAGGGCGAAAGGAAACAGCCATGAGCAAGGAAAAAGTCGTTCTCGCATATTCCGGTGGTCTTGATACATCCGTATGTGTCAAGTGGCTCCAGGACGAGAAGAATCTCGATGTCGTTTGTGTCTGCGGCAACGTGGGCCAGGAAGAGACCGGACTGGATGCCAAGAAGCAGAAGGCGCTCGACCTGGGCGTTCTCGATTGCCAGGTGCTCGACCTGCGCGACGAGTTCTCCGATGAGTTCCTGACTAAGGCCATCGCTGCAAACTCCATGTACGAGAACAAGTACCCGCTGCTCTCCGCTCTTTCCCGCCCGCTGCTCGCCAAGAAGCTTGTTGAGGTCGCCCACGAGTTTGGCGCGACCTACGTCGCCCACGGCTGCACCGGCAAGGGTAACGACCAGGTCCGTTTTGAGGCCGCCGTCAAGGCCCTCGACCCTGAGCTCAAGGTTATCGCCCCGGTGCGCGAGTGGGATCTGAAGTGCCGTCCCGACGAGGTCGCCTATGCCCACGCCCACAACGTGCCGGTTCCCGAGGGTGCCAACGACAACCCCTACTCCATCGACGACAACCTGTGGGGTCGTGCCATTGAGTGCGGTCACCTGGAGGATCCCTGGAACGAGCCGCTCGACGACGCTTGGGTTATGACCAAGAACCCCGAGGACACGCCGGACACTCCGACCTACACCGAGATTGAGTTTGAGGCCGGCAAGCCCGTCGCCGTCGACGGCAAGAAGATGAAGCTCTCCGAGATCGTCATCGCCCTCAACAAGATCTCCGGCGACAATGGCTTTGGCCGTCTCGACCTGGTTGAGGATCGTCTGGTGGGCCTCAAGAGCCGCGAATGCTATGAGGTTCCCGGAGCCCTGACGCTCATCACCGCCCACAAGGCACTCGAGGACATCTGCGTCGAGGGCGACCTGCTCAAGACCAAGATCAAACTCGAGCAGGATTGGGCCACCGCCGTGTACAACGGCCAGTGGTACAGCCCGCTCAAGAACGCGCTCGACGCCTTTATGGCCGACACCCAGAAGTTCGTGACCGGCACCGTCCGCCTGAAGTTCTTTAAGGGCAACTGCCATGTCGTCGGCCGCAAGAGCCCGTTTAGCCTGTATGACTACGGTCTGGCTACCTACGACCGCGACACCACGTTTGACGAGAAGGCCAGTGCCGGCTTTATCGAGATCGATACGCTGTCGCTCAAGACGTGGGCTAAGGTCCAGGGTCCCAGCTCTGCCGCCGCTCAGGCCTAGTGCCTCCTTCCCTTGGTATCCGCGCGGCCCATCCGCGTGATACATAACGGGCGCATGGGGTCCCTACCTTTCGTTATGCTTGCTGACACTTCTTAACATCGGTGGCCCCTACGTTCCGCCCGCATATATGACGCCGCGCTTGCGGCTGAGTCCGAGCCCCGCCGGGGTTGTCCGGCGGGGCTCTTTCTATCAATTTGTCGGCCTTGCGCCTATATATATGAGGAGTATCCATTATGTTCAATGCTATCGCGCATGCTTTGCTTGCCCTCGCGCCCGAGTTCGATGCTGCAAAGGTCGAGGACGTTCCTATGAGCCTGAAGGCCTGGATCGATGGTTCGCAGGGCAACATCCGGAGGGAGACGTTGGGCGCCAAGTGCATGGTGCGTCACTTCTTTGCAAATTAGCTATATGGCCTCGCGCACGGTGGGGAATATGCAAAACTAGCGGTTGAAAAATCGCTTTATCTACATGGCGCATTTCATTGGGCGCTTCGTTTGGTATTTGGAGAAAGGAGACGGTTCCATGGCTCTTTGGGGCGGTCGTTTTGAGGCGGGCGTGGCCGAGGTCACGCAGGAGTTTGGCGCGTCGCTGCCGGTCGACAAACATCTCTATAAGCAGGATATCGCCGGCTCTAAGGCGCATGCCAAGATGCTGGCCGCCCAGGGCATCATCAGTGCCGAGGACGAGCAGACGATTGCCGAGGGCCTGACCGGAATCGAACAGGATATCGATGCCGGCAACTTTACCTTCGATATCAACGACGAGGACATTCATATGTCCATCGAGAGCGAGCTGACGCGTCGCATCGGCGAGGCTGGCAAGCGCTTGCATACCGGACGTTCGCGCAACGACCAGGTGGCGACCGACACGCGCCTGGGCGTCAAGGCGCTGGCCAAGGAGCTCATGGAGGCCAATCTTGAGCTGCGTCATGTGCTGGTGGATGCGGCCAAGAAGTACGACAAGGTGATTCTGCCGGGTTACACGCACATGCAGCATGCTCAGCCCGTGCTGCTCTCGCATCATCTGCTGGCGTATTCCTGGATGTTCGCGCGCGACTTTACACGCTTGAAGGCCGCCTTTGATGCCGCCGACAACTGTCCGCTGGGTGCTGCCGCGCTTGCCGGCACGAGCTATCCGCTCGATCGCCAGATGACGGCTGCCGAGCTTGGCTTTGCGGGCGTGATTCCTAACTCACTCGATGCTGTTTCCGATCGCGATTTCCTGCTCGACCTGCATTACGCCGGCTCCGTCATGGCGATGCACCTGTCGCGTCTTTCCGAGGAGATCGTGCTGTGGTCGAGCTCCGAATTTGGCTTTATCACGCTTTCCGACTCCTACTCCACCGGCTCGTCTATCATGCCGCAGAAGAAGAATCCCGACTTTGCCGAGCTTATTCGCGGCAAGAGCGGCCGTGTCTATGGCAACCTGGTGCAGCTGCTCGTAACCATGAAGGGCCTGCCGCTTGCTTATAACAAGGACTTGCAGGAGGACAAGGAGGGCGCGCTCGATACCGCTCACACGCTCCTGCAGTGCCTGTCCGTTATGGCCGGAATGATTTCGACCTGGACCGTCAACGAGGATGCCATGGCGCGCGAGTGCGGCGTGGGACACCTTGCCGCCACCGATGTTGCCGATTACCTGGCCAAGCGTGGCCTGCCGTTCCGCGAGGCACATGCCGTGGTGGGCCATCTGGTCCTGATGTGCGAGAAGCGTGGCTGCAATCTTGAGGACCTGCCGTTTGAAGTGTTCCAGGAGGCAAGCCCGCTCTTTGAGCGCGACATTACCGAGGCGCTCGACATCCCGTCGATTGTCGCCGCGCGCACGACCGAGGGCGGCACCGCTCCTGCCGCCGTTGCCGTGCAACTGCAGCGTGCCGAGTCACAGCTCGTGGCCGACGAGGGCGTGTTTGGATCGCTGACCAAGGTCGTCGAGATGGGTCACGGGGCAAAGTAGAGGTTTGGCTGAAGACGTATTGTCCATTTATTGATAAATCGTTTTCGCTTTACGGGCGCCTGCTGATGTGGGAGCCCGTATTTTGTTGCTATGGGGGAGGGGCTTGTCGAGAACTTCTGTAGGACCTTTGGGCAGGTTGTGAAGGGGATACGTTCGCGGGCGGCAACCGACCGCCTGCTCTGTTCGGCGCGGTTGATGGGCGGTCGGATGGTACTCTAATCGGGCTTCGAAACAGAAGTGACACATATGGAGCGCTTTAATAAATTGCAACGTTTCAATAAACAGCTTTTTGTTTAACTGCAGCTAAAACTCTGTTACGATGCAGTCCAGGCGGGTGCCGGAATGGGACTTGGGCACGCGCGAACCTACTTGAAAGGCTACTTTTATGGCTATCGAGAAGACCTTCATCATGATTAAGCCCGACGCCGTGCGCGACCGCAAGATCGGCGAGATCGTTGCTCGCATTGAGCGCAGCGGCCTTGTCATCGAGCGCATGGAGATGACCACGCTCGAGCGCGCTACCGTCGAGGAGCACTACGCCCATCTGGCTGACAAGCCCTTCTTTGGCGGTCTCTGTGACTTTATGACGAGCGGTCCGGTCGTCAAGATGGTCGTTTCCGGTCTCTCCGCTGTTGCTAAGATGCGCACCCTCATGGGCGCTACTAATCCGCTTGACGCTGCTCCTGGTACCATCCGCGGCGACTTCGCTGTCGATGTCAACGCCAACGTGATCCACGGCTCCGACTGCCTGGAGAACGCCGAGATCGAGATCAAGCGCTTCTTTGGCTAAACCAGCTTTGACTCCTTAAAGCTGTTAGCGTGTGGCTTGGGCGCCGCGGAACTCCATCCGCGGCGCCCTTTTATTCCAAAATCTATGAAGGGGCCCGTTCGGTCATGAGTTCCGAGCGGGCCCCTGCTGTTAGCTTGTGGCACTGAGATGTTTAGGCCTCGTCGACGACCTTGAGGCCGCGCGTGTGGTCGATCTCGTTGAGGAGGTTAACGCGACGCTCGTGACGACCGCCCTCAAACTCGGCGTCGAGCCACTCGTCGACAATCATCTTGGCGAGCTCGGAGCCCACGACGCGGGCGCCAAAGGCGAGCACGTTGGTATTGTTGTGCATGCGGGAGAGCTTGGCGCTGAAGGGCTCGGAGCACACGACGGCGCGTACGCCCTCGACCTTGTTGGCAGCCAGGCTAATCCCGACACCGGTGCCACAGATGAGGATGCCCAGGTCGACGTCGCCGTTGGCAACGGCCTTACCCACCTTGTAGCCGGCGATGGGGTAGTCAAAGCTCTCGGAGGTGTCGGTGCCAAAGTTCACGACCTCGCAGCCGCGCTCCTTCAGGTGCTCGGAGATGATGTTCTTGAGCTCGACGGCGGCGTGGTCGTTACCGATACCGATCTTCATGGATGGTTCCTCTCTGGTCTGTGCGGCGCAAATGCTAAAGGTGTTTACCGCGTTCGACTGCATGATAGCGCGACTTTTGCGTAAACGCTCGAGCGTTTTTTGGTCAAACGCTTTAGCAGGCAACAAGATCGGCTTCTCATGAATAATGCCACCAATTTGTGCTCGAGCGCCGTCCGCCGGAACCATGGTTGCGGTTTTTGATGCATTGTTATCAAATAAAGGAACTAACCATTCTTGAGAGCCCAGCCCGTTATGCAAGCAGGAGATACCTATGCCTACCGATTCCATCCGTGATGCCGCGTTTTGCGATGTTTTGAACCGTGAGCTTGTCTGCGCGCTCGGCTGTACCGAGCCCATTGCCGTTGCCTATGCAGCGGCGCTGGCGAGCCAGACGCTCGGTTGCGAACCCGATCATATGGATGTTGCCTGCTCGGGCAACATCATCAAGAACGTTAAGAGCGTGACCGTGCCCAACTCGGGCGGTATGCACGGTATTGAGGCCGCGGCCGTGCTGGGTGCCGTGGGCGGCGACGCCAAGAGCGCGCTCGAGGTGCTCGAGAGCGTTAACGATGAAGACCGTGCTCGCGTGGCCGAGCTCCTCGCCGACGCCGACTACTGCGATGTGTCGCTTGTCGAGGGTGTGCCCAACCTCTACATCAAGGTGACTGCCACGGCCGGGGACCATACCGCGGTCGTCGAGATTACCGATCACCATACCAATGTCACGTGCCATACGCTCGACGGTATTCCGGTATGCGGCAAGTCGGCGGGGGAGTGTGCCGCCTGCGCCGAGCGCGTGGTGGCCGAGCGGGCGGCAGATAACGCCGACACGCCCATGTCGATCGAGACCATCATCGACTTTATCGAGGACGGTGACATTGAGGACGCCCGTGCTGCCGTTGAGCGTCAGATTGAGCTGAATGGCGCAATCAGTGCCGAGGGCCTTGCGCACGCTTGGGGCGCCGAGGTGGGTCGTACGCTGCTGGGTGCTCGTGCCGATGACGTCGCCTGCCGTGCCCGTGCCCGTGCGGCCGCCGGGTCCGACGCCCGCATGAACGGCTGCGCGCTGCCGGTCGCCATTGTGTGCGGCTCGGGCAATCAGGGCATTACCTGCGCATTGCCCGTCATGGAGTATGCCGAGTACCTGCGTTGCGACCACGAGCGCCTGGTGCGCGCCGTGATGCTGTCCGATCTTATCGCCGTGCATATCAAGAGCTATATTGGTGCGCTCTCGGCGTTTTGCGGTGCTATTTGCGCCGCGTGCGGCGCCGGCGCCGCGATTACCTGGCTGTGTGGTGGCACGCGCGAGCAGATTGGCGCGACGGTTTCGAACACGCTCGGTAACGTGGGCGGCATCGTGTGCGATGGCGCCAAGGCAAGCTGTGCCGCCAAGATTTCCGCTGCCGTTGACGCTGCGATTCTGGGCCACGATATGGCCATGCAGGGCCGCGGCTTCCGCGCCGGTGAGGGCCTGATCCAGGATACCGTCGAGCAGACAATCGCCAGCATGGGCTACGTGGGCCGCGTGGGCATGAAGGATACCGACGTCGAGATCCTAAACATCATGATCGGCAAGACTCGAGTCTGTTAGGACAGTTCGTTGGCTATTTGGTGTTCGTAGAAGGCTTCGATAACGGCGTTGAAGTCGCGGGCGAAGTCTTCCATCGTTCCGCACCAGGTGGCTCGGCTGGGCTTACCTTGGCCCACATAGGCAGTCTGAATGCCGCAGGTGGGGCTGGGGAAGTCGCGTTTGGGATCGTTGCCCACCATAAGGACCTCGTGCGGCTCGAGCCCCATCACCTGAAGCTGCTCTAGATAGTAGGTGGCATCGGGCTTGCAGCGGGTGGTGTTTCCCATGTGCGTGACGAGCTCAAAGGGGGCGTCGGCCAGGTCGCCCCAACCCATGCGGCACTCGATGGCCCCCTGCGGAAAGCTGGAGTTGGTAAAGAGCGCGCAACGTAGCCCTGCATCCTGTACGGCCTGGAGCGCGGCATGTGCGCCGGGCATGGCGTGGGCGTTGATGACATCGTCGTTCTTGTACGGAAGAACTTCGCGGTCGTAGTAGGTAAACGCCTCGTAGATGAGGGGATCGGAGAGGCAAATGCCGCACCGGCGCTCAACCTCTTCTTGGTAGAACTCAAGATTGGTGCGATTATCCGTGCCGCTTCGGCGATTGGCGTTGAGGTCGACCAAGATGGTGCCGAGGCGTGCCATCGTGCCACCGGGGCTGCGGCGACCGATATCCGCGAGCATCGACGAAACATCCTTAAAATAGCGAAGGATGAATGCGTTGAGGTTGATGCTAAGAAGCGTTTCGTCCATATCGAAAACGACTGCTTTGAGCACGCGGGCACCTTTCTCGATAAATCGTTCCAGAATCGTTGGCTTCGGATACTTTACCCTAAAGGTGTATGGGCAAACTGCTTATCGTCAAGTTGTGGAGACGGTCGTCCATAAGATTACGAAAAAGTCTCCACACGAGTAAAAAAACGCAGTTCACGCTTGAAATCGAACTCATTTCCCCGTAACCTATACGAACGTGATTGCATAAGCGTCACATTAGTATCTGTCGGCTCCCGAGTGTTCCTAAACGTTGTGTGCTTGTCGCACCCTTCTGTAGGTCCTAGCAATCGGGGCCCCGTAGTTCGAAAGGGGTCCACCTTTGAGTGAGATTCAGAACTCGTCCATTTTCTCTCTTGACGATGTCAATGAGGAGGAGATGAACAACCTCATCGACGGTACGATTACCGACTTTGATGAGGGCGATCTCGTTAACGGCACTGTCGTTAAGATCGAGCATGACGAGGTGCTCGTTGACATCGGATTCAAGTCCGAGGGCGTTATCCCGGTCCGCGAGCTGTCCATCCGCAAGGACGCTAACCCTGCAGACATCGTTGCACTCGGTGATCCCATCGAGGCTCTGGTTCTCCAGAAGGAGGACAAGGACGGTCGTCTGGTCCTGTCCAAGAAGCGTGCCGAGTACGAGCGTGCTTGGAACCGCATCGAGGAGAAGTTCAACTCCGGCGAGAACGTCGAGGGCGAGGTTATCGAGGTTGTCAAGGGCGGCCTGATCCTCGACATCGGCCTGCGTGGCTTCCTGCCCGCTTCCCTCGTCGACCTCCGTCGTGTCAAGGACCTCACCTCCTACATGGGCACCCGCATCGAGGCTCGCGTCATCGAGATGGACCGCAACCGCAACAACGTTGTCCTCTCCCGTCGCGTCGTGCTCGAGGAGTCCCGTAAGGCCGAGCGCTCCGAGATCCTGTCCAAGCTCAAGTCTGGCATGCGTCTCCAGGGCACCGTTTCCTCCATCGTCGACTTCGGCGCCTTCGTCGACCTCGGCGGTATCGACGGCCTCATCCACATCTCCGAGCTTTCCTGGAACCACGTCAACCATCCTTCCGAGGTTGTCAAGGTCGGCCAGGAGGTCGAGGTCGAGGTTCTCGACGTCGATCTCAACCGCGAGCGCATCTCCCTGGGTCTCAAGCAGACCACCGAGGATCCGTGGCGCGCACTGGTCAAGAAGTACCCCGTCGGCGCTATCGTCGAGGGCACTGTGACCAAGCTTGTCCCGTTCGGCGCTTTCGTCGACCTGGGCGAGGGCATCGAGGGCCTGGTGCACATCTCCGAGATGGCCAACAAGCACGTCGATCAGCCTTCTCAGGTCACCCACGTGGGCGACAAGGTTCAGGTCAAGGTCATGGAGATCGACCTCGACCGTCGTCGTATCTCCCTGTCCATGAAGTCCGCTGCTGAGACTCTGGGCGTCGAGATCGAGGTCACCCCGCTGCCTTCCGAGAAGAAGGACGAGGAGACCGACGCCGAGTAAATCGGTTTGACGATCATTTGTTGTAAGGGATCCGTCCGTAATGGATGGGTCCCTTTTTGTATTTGCTGCTGATGCGCGCGATGCTGCCCGTGCGCAATGCTGTCCGGTCTGTCTGCTTGCTATTGGGTTGTCGGTGCATGAAAAAATGCCGACATCCCGCCTCGGGGAGGAGGCGGGAACGCACCGAGTAGACGGAGGGGTGCGGAGCGCGGTCGCGTCTCGACTGACGACGTTGCCCATCGACGATACTATTGTACTGCATAGCGTGGTTCTTGGTTTATCGTGTCGAACGCTTGTGTTGTGCCATTGCCTGTGACAACGGTGTGCTACACTCTTGCACTGCTGAGTGGGCCAGACGGTCGCGCGATGTGCTGCTTGCAGCACGCGTGAGGAAAGTCCGGGCTCCAGAGGGCGGGATGCCGGCTAACGGCCGGGCGGAGTGATCCGACGGAAAGCGCCGCAGAAAAGAAGACTCCCACCTGCGCCGCAAGGCGTAAAGGGAAAAGCTGAAACGGTGGTGTAAGAGACCACCAGCGTCGTGGCAACACGGCGGCTTGGCAAGCCCCATCCGGAGCAAGCGCGAATAGGAACGCTATGGGCCGGCCCGGTCCGCGTTCGGGTAGCGTGCGTGGAGCTGCACGGTAACGTGCAGACAAGATAAATGACCGTTCACGACAGAACCCGGCTTACAAGCCCACTCGGCACTTTGTTGACGCTGCGAACCCGTCAGCGCGGCAATCTGCCTTTCAAGCCTTCGGGCATGACCATAAGGTCAATGCCCTCGTCTTTCAAGGCACCTTGCTCGCGCTGACGGGTTCTCGCTGTTGGTGACGGTATCATTGGCGTTTCCGTTCTTGTTGGCGAGGTCAACGGTGCTGTCTTTGCCGTATTATTGAGGCTGTTTGTTGCTGCGCTTTATTCTGTTGAGGGACTTTGTTGGACAGCTATTTTACTCTGCAATCGAATATTGAGGCTACGGGCGAGTTTGTGGACCGCAAGAGCCGGTTTATTGCCCAGCTCGTCCATATTGAGTCCGAGGATGAGGCGAATGCCTTTATCGAGATGGTTCGCAAACGTCATTACGACGCTCGACACAATGTTCCCGCGTGGATTTTGGTCGATGGGCGCGAGCGCCAGAGCGATGATGGTGAGCCGAGCCGCACGAGTGGTATGCCGACGCTCGAGGTGTTGCGTGGAGCTGGTCTCAAAAACGTATGCTGCGTGGTGACGCGCTATTTTGGCGGAACGTTGCTGGGCCCGGGTGGCTTGGTGCGTGCCTATACTGCGGCGACGCAGGCGGCGGTGGCCTCGGCTCAGGAGTCCGGGCAGATCGTCGAGATGACAAGTGTTGTGCCTGTTGACGTGCATGTGGCCTATCCGCAATACGAGCAGGTGCTCCGTTTGGCGCAGGATTCAGGTGCCAAGGTTTCGGATACCGATTACGCGGATGCCGTGACACTTCACTTGGTGTTTAAGGCGGGGGAGCAGGAGCCATTTTGCGCCAAGATGCGCGAGCTTATGGCGGGGCGCGAGGAGATTGAGGTCGGCGCTCCCGAGTTTGCCGAGTTCTAACGGCGACGGCCGGCGTGCTTGGGATCCATCCAAAAG
>DBFALE010000004.1:0-80080 GCA_048230835.1 Collinsella sp. | reverse complement strand
ATACAAAAACGTGCCGCCCCGATAGGGGCGGCACACAAACTTAGTTATCAGCTTTTCTGTAGCGAGCACGCAACGAACCAAAGCGGGCCGGGAGGGCCGGACTACCTTCCCTCCTCGCTCACGGCTTCGCAGGGTCGCGTTGAGGGAAGGTAGTCCGGCCCTCCCGGCCCGCTTTGGTTCGTTGCGTGCTCGCTACAGAAAAGCTGATAACTAAGTTTGTGTGCCGCCCCTATCGGGGCGGCACGTTTTTGTATGGGGACTGGTTGGGACGGCACCGTTCATGGGTGGGGTACACTGGGTGGCGACTTTTAGTTTATCTACTACCTGATGGGGTGTTTTTGTATGGGTAAGAAGTCTCGGGCTCGGGTTGCTGCGGCGGGAACTCGCAAGGATCCTGGTCGTCGGGTTGCCGAGGGTAAAAAGGTCGATCGTGTCGAGAAGGACAAGAAGGTTGGCGCGCATGCTCATCCTGAGTGGGCGCCTCACCTCAATACGGCTAGCGAGGATCTGACTGCTAAGTTGTTTACTCTGGTCGAGGTTATCTTGGGCGTGGTGCCCGTGGTGGTCATTGGCTTGTTCTTGGCTTCGAAAGATGCCACGAGTGTCGATAAACTCACCGATGTCTTTTCTCAGGACCCCTCGATGGTGGTTACGTTTATCTCTGCGTGCCTGCAGCCGTTTGTGGCGTACATGTTGTACATGATTTATCGCAAATACTGCGAGGGCGACGCTGGTTTTGCCGCCGGCAACCTGATCGGTCTTTTGTGCTCCGAGATCCTACTGCTCAATATCCCAGGCGTCATCGGTATGGGCATCTTGCTGTGGCGTGTTTGGCGCAACGTCGCCCCGCACTTTGAGAGCTGGTTGTTTGAGCGTCGTGCAATGGGCGTGCTGGCAGACATTGCGGGCTCGCTCGTGATTTTAGCCTTGGCGTTTATGTGCGCCACCGCCGCCCGCGGTCTCGCGGGCATGTAGTCTGTCCTCACCGACCACGGAGCGCAGGGCAACTGCTGGTTTCACCGCTCCGGACGTCAGACCCGCGGCGCATCCCTTTCCCTCTCGCTCACGGCTTCGCAGAGTCACGCGAGGCAAAGGCATGCGCCGCGGGTCTGACGACGCGGGCTTGCCAACGAGTTTTGGCTAATAGATTGGTTTGTGTGCCGCCCCTTTGGGGCGGCACTTTTTGTGTGGGGTCCCGGTCTCCACAATTTTCGTCAAGCTTTTGGTTAGATTTTGGTCAGTTGGCGTAAGGGTGGAAGGCCAAAAGATTGCTGGCGAAAAAAGCTCAGAGAAAGTGCTGGTAGGGGAGTTGTTGAGCTTTTCGACAGCTTTTGAGCAAAAGAAACTTTGTGGCTATTGCCGGCGATTGCGTTGTCGCGGTCATGGCGGTGCGGGATGCTGGTCGTAAGCGTCGAACGCTCCGATTTTGGAGGCCAACATGGACCTGTTTCTTGAGACCCCACAGCAACAAGCCGAGCGCATGCTGCGGCAGCAGCGGCGGCTTATAGAGATGCAAATGCAAGGGGTTGCCAACCAGGCGCCCGTGCAAAACGTCGTGCCCGCTGCTGTACCTGCAGCCGTGCCCGGGTGCGAATCGGCACCAGAGGCCTATTCCGTACAGCAAGATTCATATGCGCAGGAGCTCGCGTTCGACAAGCGTCGTGCGCGTTGTCGCCGCGTGGGCCAGCGCCTGCGCACATTGGCGATGATCGTGCTCATTCCGCTAGGACTTGCGGCAATCTTCTTGGCCTCATATGCCCTCACGTGCATTCTCAACGGTGCCTCGCCCAATGAGGTGCTCCAGCATCTAGCGGCCCTGGGCCAGCGCCTAGGCGATGTCGCAACAACCATCCGCGCCGGCTGGGAGAGTTAGCGTTTGTCACATTAGGACTTCCAGGGTGTACGAATTATCGCCACGAGCAGAATTCTTGCATCCTGTGGGTCCTGTCGTGCGACTGAATAGTATTATTGAAGATAAATAATAATAGGATTTGCTATGTATAAGCAGGATTTAGAGCAGACTCTTTTGGGCATTGACGAAGAGGCGGAGCTGGAAATAGGTCCAAGAGACGACAGGCCGAACGTTGTATTGGTGGGAGGAAGCGCCTTCATGCTAAACGATGTGACGAATCGTTCGGTTACACATGACATTGATGTGTTTGAGGCAGATAGGTGCCTCCGCGAGATCATAGCTCGATACCCCGAGGTGAATGGTATGGCGGTGGCATATTGTAATCAGATGCCGTTCAATTACGAAGATCGTTTGATTCCCTTGGATATTGGGGCGCGCTTTATCAGGTACTTTACGCCATCCTTGGAGGACCTGGCGGTAATGAAGCTCTATGCCTGTCGTCCGAACGACATCATCGATCTTCATAGCCAGGCATTCGTCGACCGACTTGATTGGGGACTGCTCGAACGGCTTATATTCGACGAGGGCGAGGCGCTGGCGTCGTCGCCTTCGGAGCGGAGTTATCAAGAGATGGTTTGCGCATACAGCCAATACAAAAAGGAGGTGCTCGGTTGAATCTGACCTTTGAGGGATTCTTAAAAGGCTATTGCCGAGAGCTATCCGGACAGCAGTCGCTCAGTTTTAGAAAACTGGTTAAGCAAGCGACGACGGTTGCGCCGCGCGTGGCGGAGCCCCTGTTTTTGCTCGCTTTGGCACAGGGCAAAGCCGAATACGTTCTGGGCTTATCCGAGGGTTCGTGGATGGAAGAGGGTTACCGAGGCGTTTTGTCCTTGTACGCCCAAACGGGTAGCCTGGCATCTCTATGCGCCGAGGACAAACTTCCTAATCGTTATGCCAACGTTTGGCGTGCGTATAGAGCGGTGAAGGAAAAGCCAGTGGCGGACAGAAGAATCAACGCCCTGATGCGAAAAAGAACGTTGGGAGCGCTAGAGGAATCGGGTGTAACGCGCTACGGTCTCTGCCGCGATTTGAATCTGAATAAGGGAAACGTGTACGCATATTTAGCCGGTGATGACTCAAAGGTGAGCAGGGAGACGGCGCGCCGCATTATGGAATATGCGGAGGAGAGGGGCGCCCAAGAAGGGGCCGGGCGCCCGGTGCGTATGGCGGGGTAAGATTGATCGCGGTTTTGATTGGTGCTCGATTGGGTTTGTTGGGCGGAGTTTATGTCTGCTATTGATATTGTGCTTGTTGTGATCGCCTTGGTGGCGGTGGGGGTTGCTGTGGCTTGCGCCCTCCAGCTCAAGAGCCTGCGTGCCGAGTTGCGGGAGCGTGGCGACAGTAGCGCGGAAACGCTGGCAGCACTCGAGCAGGCCAACAACGCGCTCGATGCCCTGAACGTCGCGCTGGCCGAAACTCGCCGCACGGCCAATGCCATCGCGCAGCAGCAGACGACAGATGCGGCCGTGGAGCAGCAACGTTACCTGACCATCGCACGTGAGTTTTCGCAAGCTGGTGACCGGATGGATGACCTGCGCCGCGAGACGGCCCAACAGCTCGGTGCCAACCGCGAGGGTATCGAGCATCGCCTGGACAAGGTGCGCGAAACGGTCGATGCTCAGCTGGGCGCCATCCGCAAAGACAACAACGTGCAGCTCGATCAAATGCGTGCGACGGTGGACGAGAAGCTCTCCCGCACGCTCAACGACCGACTGTCGGCATCGTTTAAGCAGGTGAGCGACCAGCTCGAGGCCGTGTACAAGGGCCTGGGCGACATGCAGTCCATCGCCACCGGCGTGGGCGACCTTAAGCGCGTGCTGGGCAACGTGAAGGCGCGTGGCATTTTGGGCGAGGTGCAGCTGGGTGCAATTCTGGCGGACATCCTTACGCCCGACCAGTATCTGGAAAACGTCGCCACCAAGCCCGGCGCCTCGGAGCGCGTTGAGTTTGCCGTCAAGCTGCCGGTGGACGAGGGCGACCCCGTGCTGCTGCCGATTGACTCTAAGTTTCCGGGCGACGCGTACGAGCACTTGCTCGACGCGCAGGAGTCGGGCGATGCGGAGACCGTGGCGGCTGCGCGCAAGACGCTCGACACCATGGTCAAGCGCGAGGCCAAGGACATCTGCGAAAAGTACCTGAGTGTGCCGGCAACGACCAACTTTGGCATTATGTTCGTTCCGTTTGAGGGACTGTACGCCGAGGTCGTCAGCCGCCCCGGGCTTATCGAGACCCTGGGCCGCGACTATCACGTCAACGTTGCCGGTCCCAGCACCATGGCGGCCATCCTCAACAGCTTGCAGATGAGCTATCAGACGTTTAAGTTGCAAAAACGTACCGACGACGTGCTGCGCGTGCTCTCCGCCGTCAAGGCCGAGCTGCCGCGCTATCAAAAGGCGCTGCGCCGCGCCCAGCAGCAGATCGAGACCGCGGGCAAAACGGTCGAGGGCATCATCACCACGCGCACCAACGTCATGGAGCGCAAGCTCAAGGACATCGACGCGCTGGAAGACGCCGACCAAGCCGATGAGATCTTGGGACTCACGTTCGCGAGTCTTCTCGCGGACCAAGAAGACGAGGACTAATTGCAACAAAGCGGTGGGGCACCGGCACAAACGCGGGCGCCCCACCGCTTTTCGTATCGCACTTGTCTGAAGCGTGCTCCAATGTGCAACAATGGCGT
Organism: Collinsella sp.; assembly: GCA_048230835.1. Taxonomy (GTDB): domain Bacteria; phylum Actinomycetota; class Coriobacteriia; order Coriobacteriales; family Coriobacteriaceae; genus Collinsella. The sequence continues at coordinate 75,488 of DBFALE010000004.1, read as the reverse complement.
TTCGCCCTATCAGACGCGAAAGGAAGCCCATGTCTCAGAGAAACACCAGTCCGCTGAAACGCTCCACCGTGCGCCGCACGCTGCAGCGGTTTTGGGGTGTCACGCGCACGCAGCCGCTGATTGTCTTTCTCTCGGTGTTCTCGTCGGCGGGCTACATCTTTTTGCTGACGTTTGCCAATACCTATGTGATGGCCCTCATTGTCGACCGCGTTCAAGCCGGTCCCGTGGCGGGTGATCAGGTGTTTGAGGTCTTCGGCCCCTATATCCTGGCGCTCGTACTCGTTAACCTGGTGGGCCAAATCCTCTCCAAGCTGCAGGACTACACCGTCTACAAGCTCGAGATTGCGGGCAACTATCACCTGGCGCGCCTGTGCTTCGACACGCTCTCCAATCAATCCATGACATTTCACACCAGCCGCTTTGGCGGATCGCTCGTGAGCCAGACGAGCCGTTTTATGAGCGGCTATACGGGGCTGGTCGACGTGACGGTGTATTCGCTCATCCCCACCATCACCTCGGTCATCTGCACCGTGGCCGCACTCGCCCCGGTGGTACCGACGTTTACCGTGATCCTGGTGTGCATCATGGTCGTCTACATTGCGTTTGTCTGGCTTATGTACAAGCGCATCATGCCGCTTTCGGCCGCGACGTCCGCCGCGCAGAACAAGCTCTCGGGCGTGCTCTCCGACGCGGTCACGAACATCTTGGCCGTCAAGACCTGCGGGCGCGAGGACTTTGAACGCGATCTGTTCGACGCCGCCGATCGTGCCGCGCGCGACGCCGAGACGGTCTCGATGCACGCCATGATGCAGCGCAACTTTACGACCTCGGGCCTCATCGTCATCACTATGGCCGTGGTGAGTGTGTTCGTGGCGGGCGGCAACGCGTGGTTTGGCATTTCGGCCGGCTCGCTCGTCATGATCTTTACCTACACCTATAACCTCACCATGCGCCTGAACTACGTAAGCTCCATGATGCAGCGCATTAACCGCGCGCTGGGCGATGCGGCCGAGATGACGCGCGTGCTGGACGAGCCACGTTTGGTGGCAGATGACCCGGACGCCCCTGAGCTCAAAGTGACCGAGGGCGCGATTGATTTTGAGCACCTGAGCTTTGCGTACCGTGACGCTGCGGCGGGCGAGAGCGTGTCCGATGACCTGACACTTCATGTGGCGGCGGGCCAGCGCGTGGGCCTGGTGGGCAAATCGGGTTCGGGTAAGACGACGCTCACCAAGCTGCTGCTGCGCCTGGACGATGTTCAGGGCGGCCGCGTGCTCGTGGACGGTCAGGATGTCTCGCGCTGTACGCAGCAGAGCCTGCGCCGCCAGGTTGCCTACGTGCCGCAGGAGGCGCTGCTGTTCCACCGCTCCATTCGAGAGAATATTGCCTACGGCCGCCCCGACGCCACTGATGAGCAGATTCGCGAGGCCGCGCGCCTGGCCAACGCCCTGGAGTTTATCGACCGCTTGCCCCGTGGCTTTGACACCATGGTGGGCGAGCGCAGCGTCAAGCTCTCGGGCGGCCAGCGTCAGCGCGTGGCTATCGCCCGCGCCATCCTAACCGACGCGCCGATTCTGGTGCTCGACGAGGCGACCTCTGCCCTCGACAGCGAGTCCGAGGCGCTGGTGCAGGAGGCGCTCGAAAACCTGATGCGTGGACGTACCTCCATTGTGGTGGCGCACCGCCTGTCTACCGTGGCGGCGCTCGACCGCATTGTGGTGCTGGCCGATGGCGAGATCGTCGAGGACGGCACGCATGCGCAGCTCGTCGAGGCGGGTGGCGAGTACGCGAGCCTGTGGAGCCGTCAGACCGGCGCATTCTTGGAGGCGTAAGCGTCTCGGACGTGGGACAATTGTGCCCATAAGTTTATTGTGCCGTTGAGCCGAGGAGTCGTTATGCCACGCGAGACCAATGCCGCCAAGCGCGAGCGCGCCATCGAGGTGTGTGAGCGCCTCAACCGTCGCTATGGCCCGGTCGAGTGCTTTTTGGACCACGAGAATCCCTTCCGCCTGCTGATCGCGGTGCTGCTCTCGGCGCAAACGACCGATGCGCAGGTCAACAAGGTGACGCCGCGGCTGTTTGCCCAGTGGCCCACGCCCGAGGCCATGGCCGGGGCGAGCGTGGCTGACGTGGCAGACACCATCAAGTCACTCGGCTTCTACAAGAGCAAAGCCAAGCATGCCGTCGAGGCCGCGCAGATGATCGTCGCCGACTATGGCGGCGAGGTGCCGGCCGACATGAAGGAACTCGTGAAGCTGCCGGGCGTGGGACGCAAGACGGCGAACATCGTGCTCAACGTGGGGTATGGCATCGTGGAGGGCATTGCGGTGGACACGCATGTCAACCGCATTGCGCACCGCCTGATGCTGAGTCCCAAGACGCATGCAAAGGAGCCGCTCAAGACCGAGCAGGATTTGCTCAAGATTTTGCCGCACGAGTATTGGGAGTCGGTTAACCATCAGTGGATCACCTTCGGTCGCGAGATCTGCGACGCCCGCAAACCCAAGTGTGACGAGTGCCCGCTGGCAGATTTGTGCCCCAGCGTGCGCGTAGCGGGGTAGGGCGGAACGCATCTTCGTCTGGCGTTTTTTGCGGGGCTGGGTTTGCCCTTGAGCCGGAGTCCTCTCCATGCGCTACCATGACAGACAATGTATTTGACGTACGACCCGCCGAGCTTGCCCCGGCGGGCTTTTGGCGTTGCAATGCCGGAGGAACAGCATGCTCATTCACCGTATAGCCGCGCAGCTCTACACTGCCGAGGCGCTGCAGACCGTCGAGGCCGGACTCGATGCCGGCGAGGACGTGACGCTGGCTGTGTCGCAGTCGGGCCGCACGCTTATGGCGGCCGCCCAGTTTGCGCGCCGTCCGCGCCCGACGGTCTATATCGTGAGCGGCGAGGATGCGGCCGATCGCGCCGCGCGTAGCCTTGCCGCCTACGTGGGCCTGGCGCACGTGTGTCGTTTTCCTGAGCGCAAGGACTATCCGTGGCGCGAGCAGGCGCCGGACGACGCCGTGGTGGCGCAGCGCTGCGAGGCTCTGGGGCGCATCGTGCGCGGGGACAACTGCATCATGGTCGCCTCGGCTCGCGCGCTGCTGCGCTGCGTGCCGCCGGTCGAGAGCCGCTACTGGGAGTCCACTACTTTTGCGGTGGGCGAGGAGATTCCCTTTGACGAGGTGCCGCAGCGCTTGGTGGGCATGGGCTACACCAATGCCGGCGCCGCCGATGCGCCCGGCTTGTTTCGCGTTCACGGCGACACCGTCGAGGTGTTCCCCGCACAGGAAAAGGCACCCGTGCGCATCGAGTTCTTCGGCGACGAGATTGACCGCATCCGCCGCATGGTGAGCTCCACGGGGCAGACCATCGGCAACGAGGACAGCATCGAAATCTTTCCCTGCCGCGAACTGGCACTCACCGACGAGGCCGTCCACAACATGCATGTGGCGCTCTATCGCGCCAGCCAGGATGACAGCAAACTGGCGGCGCTGCTCGAGATGGTGGATGCGCGCATCGTCACGCCCGAGCTCGACCGCTTTTTGCCGGTGATGTACGGCCAGACCGTAAGCCCGTTGGCGCACGTGAGCGGCAAGGCGCTCGTGGTTCTGTCCGAGCCGCGCTCGCTGTTCGACGACTGCCTGCGCGCCTACGAGGATATCGAGGCGCGTGCCGGCGAGGCAGGGATTGACCGCCTGGATGGTCTGTACGTGCGCGCTCAACAGCTCGATTTTGGTGCCCAGCAGCGCTTGAACTACGTAAGCCTCATCCGTGCCGGCGGTGCGGTGACGGCCGAGCTCAAGATTGAGCAGCCTGCTATCGCAGGCTCGGACAACCGTTTTATGACGCGCGTTCAGGAAGTCGTGGGCAAGCGCTATGCCTGCGTGTTTGCCATTCCCGACCGCGGCGCGCGCGAGTCGATGGAGCTCACCTTTGGCGACGAGGGCATTACCTTTGAGGAATCGCTGACGGCCGCGCCCGAAAACGCCGGCGTCATTGGCGAGCGCGTGCGCGTGGCGGCGGCAGATTCTGCCGATCGTGCTGCCCGTCAGGATGCTCATGCTGCAATTCGCGAGCGTAAGGCTGACGCGCTCAACGCCCGCTCGCTCGAGGCGGGCGCGGCCCAGGCTGCCGCCGGTGCTGCCGTGCCCACTATCTCGCGCGGACGCGTGACCTTTGTCGATGCCGCCCTGCCGCAGGGCGTGGTGGTGCCCGATGCCAACCTGGCCGTGTTCTCGATCGCCGACCTCAACGCCCGTATGGATGCCAACCGCGCGCGCAGCCGCCGCAAGGTGGACATTACGCAGATCACGTTTCCGTTTAAGCCGGGCGACTACGTGGTGCACGCCACTCACGGCATCGCGCTCTTTAGCGAGATCGCGCGCCAGGAAGTGGGCGGCAAGGAGCGCGACTACTTTTTGCTGGAATATGCCGACGGCGACAAGCTCTACGTGCCGCTCGAGCAGGTCGACCGCATCACGCGCTATGTTGGCCCCGACGGCGACAAGCCGCGCCTGACCAGGCTCAACACCGCCGACTGGACGCGGGCTACCAACAAGGCGCGCAAGAATGCCAAAAAGCTGGCGTTTGACCTGGTCGACCTGTATACACGCCGCTCGTCGATTACCGGTATCGCCTGCCCGCCCGACACGCCCGAGCAGATCGAGATGGAGGAGAGCTTTCCCTACGACGAGACGCGCGACCAGCTGGAGGCTATTGCCGACATCAAGGCCGACATGGAAGCGCCCAAGCCCATGGACCGCCTGCTGTGCGGCGACGTGGGCTTTGGCAAGACCGAGGTTGCCCTGCGCGCGGCGTTTAAGTGCGTGGACTCCGGCCGCCAGGTCATGGTGCTCTGCCCCACGACCATTCTGGCCCAGCAGCACTACGAGACATTCTTTGAGCGCTTTGCCCCGTTTGGCCTGGAGGTCGAGGTGCTCAGCCGCTTCCGCACCCCGGCGCAGCAAAAGCGCGCGCTTAAGGCGTTTGCCGAGGGCACGATTGATGTGCTCATCGGCACGCACCGCCTGCTTTCTGCCGACGTGAACCCCAAGAACCTGGGCATGGTGATCATCGACGAAGAGCAGCGCTTTGGCGTGCAGCACAAGGAGCAGCTCAAAAACCTGCGCGAGCAAATCGACGTGCTCACGCTCTCGGCAACGCCTATTCCGCGAACCATGCAGATGGCCACGAGCGGCGTGCGCGATATGAGCCTGATCACCACGCCGCCGACCGGGCGTCGTCCCGTGATCGTGCACGTGGGGGAGTACGACCCCGACGTGGTGAGTGCAGCGATTCGCCTGGAGGTGGGCCGCGGCGGCCAGGTGTATTACGTGTCCAATCGCGTCAAGACCATCGACGACGCCGTGGCACGCGTGCACGAGGCCGCGCCCGAGGCGCGCGTGGGCGTGGCACACGGCAAGATGAGCCCGCGCGAGGTCGAGGACGTGATGATCGAGTTCGCGACCAAGAAGATCGACGTGCTCATCGCCACGACCATCGTGGAGAGCGGCATCGACAACTCGACCGCCAACACACTGATCATCGAGGACTCGCAGCGCCTAGGTCTGGCGCAGCTCTACCAGCTCAAGGGCCGTGTGGGCCGCTCTGCCACGCAGGCCTATGCGTACTTTATGTTCCCGGGCGAGCTGCCGCTTACCGAGGAGGCTACGGCACGCCTGACCGCACTTTCCGAGTTTCAGGACCTGGGCAGCGGCATGCGCATCGCCATGCGTGACCTGGAGATCCGTGGTGCCGGCTCGCTCATGGGCGCCGAGCAGCACGGCAACCTGTCGAGTGTGGGCTTTGACCTGTTTACGCAGATGCTGGGGCAGGCCGTGGCCGAGGCGCGCGGCGACGACGATGCCGGCGTGGAGGCGGCGAGCGTGGGCATTAACCTGCCGGCCGACTACTTCTTGTCCGAGGAGTACATGCCGGCGGTGGACCAGCGCGTGCTCGTGTACCGCAAGCTCGCTGCGGCTGAGGACCTGGAGAGTATCGACGAGGTGCAGGAGGAGACCGAGGCCGCGCATGGCGAACTGCCGTTGGCGGGACTCAACCTGTTCAACCGCGCGCGCATCCGTATTCGCGGCGAGCGCCTGGGGCTCGAGAGCGTCACGCTCAGTGGTGGACGCATTACCTTCCTGGGGGTTGACGTTCCCAAGAAGGTGGCCTTTGAGTTCAAGAATCGCTATGGCGCGGTGAACTTCCCCAAGAGCCGCAAGCTATCGGTGCCCTACAAGGCGGGCGCCGGCGCGGGCAGCGGCCTGGGTCGCGGTCTCGACGCCAACGACGGCACCGGCCCCGTGGCGGCCGCGCTCATGCTGCTGCAACAGCTGGGTGCCAGCGACGACGACTAACGGGTCGACGCTGCAAACGCCCCATTTGGGCAATCTGGCTCCATCGAGAGGAAAGCATGTTCGGATACATCTATAAGAAAGATGTCGCCATTATCGCGGTTGTCCTGTGTCTTTGTCTGGGCGTGGGCAGCTTCTTCGATTATCAGATCTCGAGCGCGCTGTTCAATATCGGCAGCATGTACGGTCGCTTTATCGAGGCGGCCGGCGAGCTGCCGTTTGAGCTGACGGCGAGCATCGCGGGCGTTATGCTCGTGCGCGCGGTGCGTCCCGACTCCAGGGGGAGCAAATGGCTCGCCGTGCTCGGCATCCTCATCAACGTGGGCCTGCTCGGCTACGAGATCGTTTCGTCCCTGAGGGTTGGCGGCAAACTCATCGCGGCTCAGTTGGTGCTGACGTTTGTGCTGGTCATCGCCGCCAATCTTATCGTCTATCGTCTCACGCGCACGACCGAGCCCGACGAGCTCACGCGCTGGGCGTTGATGGTGCTTGTCGTGTGGGTCGCTCAGGCCATCATCCTCAACGTGATTGTCAAGCCGCTGTGGTCGCGCCCACGCATGCGCGTGATCGAGGTGACGCAGGGACTCGAGTTTCAGCCGTGGTGGGTGATCGGCAACCCTGACAAGTGGGCCTATATTGCCGCCGGTGTAGTCAAGGACGGCTTTAAGTCGTTTGCGAGCGGACACACGGCGCATGCGGCGATTGGCCTTATGCTCGCCGGGCTTCCCGCGGCAGCCTTTAAGGAAAAATCTTCGCGTCGCCGCGTGATCTTTTGGGCGGCGGCTGTGGTCGCGGCGCTCGTCGCGCTTGGCCGCATCGTGATCGGTGCACACTTTTTGAGCGACGTGAGCTGCGGTTTTGCCCTGGTACTGGCGCTTGAGTGCCTTGCCGCGCGCATTGCCTATCCCAACGGCGTACAATAGCTCCGTTTGAATCATCTGGCCGATACCCGGTAAGAGAGGATTGCCATGCTCGCGTTCAACAACGACTATTCCCACGGCGCACACCCAGCGGTGCTGCAGGCGCTCGTCGATACCAACATGGAGCCGCAGCCCGGCTACGGTACCGATGCGCATACCGAGCGCGCCAAGCAACTTATTCGCGAGGCCTGCCAGGCCCCCGATGCCGACGTGTTTTTTCTGGTGGGCGGCACGCAGGCCAACGCGACGGTGATCGACATGCTGCTTGCGCCCTACGAGGGCGTCGTTGCCGCCGAGACTGGCCATGTCGCCTGTCACGAGGCGGGCGCCATCGAGTTTGGCGGCCACAAGGTGCTCACCATCCCCGGCTACGAGGGCAAGATGCACGCTGAGGACCTCGAGAACTATATCCAGGTGTTCTACGAAAACGAGAGCTACGAGCACACGGTGTTCCCGGGCGCCGTGTACGTGAGCCTATCGACTGAGTACGGCACGCTGTACTCCAAGGCTGAGCTCGCAGCGATTCACGCGGTGTGCCAGAAGCGCGAGATTCCGCTGTTTGTGGACGGTGCTCGCCTGGCCTATGCGCTGGCGGCCGATGAGTGCGACATTACCCTGCCCGAGCTGGCGCAGCTGTGTGACGTGTTCTACATCGGCGGCACCAAGTGCGGCGCGCTCTGCGGCGAGGCTGTGGTGTTCTGCGGCATGCACGCTCCGGCGCATCCCATTCCGCGTATTAAGCAGCATGGCGCACTGCTCGCCAAGGGCCGCCTGACGGGTGTGCAGTTCGAGGCACTCTTTACCGACGGCCTGTATTTTGAGATTGGTCGCCAGGCGATTGAGACCGCTCAGGCGCTGCGTCGTGTGCTGCACGAGCGCGGCTACCAGTTCTTCTTGGAGACGCCCACGAATCAGCAGTTCGTGATTCTGCCCAACGAGGATATGGCCCGCATTCGCGAGCATGCCTCGATCGAGTACTGGGAAAAGTACGATGAGACCCACACGGTGGTGCGCTTTTGCACCAGCTGGGCCACGACGCAGGAGGACATCGACGCGCTGGCGGCTGTCCTGTAGCCTGATGTAATGACGAGGGGCCGCCTTGCGCTGGGTTTGGCGCAGGGCGGCCTTTGCTTTTGGGGAGAAGGGTTGTATGACCGAGATGTCCGAGCCGACGATTCGCCTGGCGACGCCCGATGATGCGTCGGCGTTGCTTGCTATCTATGAGCCGTATGTGCGCCAGACGGCGATTACCTGCGAATACGAGGTGCCGAGCGTTGAGGAGTTCGCCGGGCGCATCGAACACACGCTCAAACGCTATCCGTATTTGGTGATGGAGCTGGACGGGCATCCGGTAGGCTATGCCTATGTGAGTCCGCTTAACAGCCGCGAGGCATACGACTGGTCGGTCGAGACATCGATCTACCTGGCGCGTGATGTGCGCCACGGCGGGCTGGGCCGCAAGCTGCATGACGCGCTTAAGCAATGCCTGATCGCGATGGGTATCACCAACATGTGCGCCCTCATCGCTGTGCCGCACGACAAGGACGATGAGTACCTGACGCACAACAGCCAGGACTTCCATGCCCATATGGGGTATCGCCTGGTGGGCGCCTTCGATCGCTGCGCCCAAAAGTTCGGCCGCTGGTACGACATGTGCTGGATGGAGTTGGTCCTAGCCGAGCGCGTCCCCAACCAACCCAAACCAACCTGGTTCCCCGACCTCCTCAAACCTACCATTTAGGGACAGGTTTATTTTGGCAGGTTAGCCGATGGGCTCGGTGTATTTGGCACGGTCGGTGCGCTGGATGCGCTTGGAGACATGGAGCGGTCGGCCGTCGGTGTCGTACACGTAGTCGGTGATCAGGATCAGCGCCTGCCCGCGCCCAACGTTGAGCAAAAACGCCTCGTTTTGCGAGGCATAGCACACCTCAAAGGTCTTATGTCCCTGTGCCGGCGCGCGATGGAATTCCTGGCGCAGCGTGGCGTAGAGCGAACCGTTGATATCGCGATCGATGAGTGCTTCAAAGCTCGGTGGTAGATAGGTGGTCTCCAGGCACAGCGGCGCATCGTCCAGATAACGCAGGCGGACAAGTTTGACGAGCTTGCTGCCCACGGCGACATCGAAGAACTTGGCCGCATTGCCCGCGGCCTTGGCAAAGCCCGAGTCCACCGTGCGCGTGGTGGGCTTCATACCCTGACCCTGGACCTGTGTCGTGTAGCTCGAAAACACCAGGTTGTTCTCGTGGAGTGCCGGCGTGTCGGCCACAAAGGCGCCACGCCCGCGCTCGGTGCGCACCAGGCCCTCGTCAACGAGCACCTTAAGGGCGTGGCGTACGGTGCTGCGCGACAGCCCCGATTCGTCCATGAGTTCCATCTCGGACGGCAGCTTGTCTCCGCGCGCGTAGGTGCCGGAGGCGATGCGGTCGCGCAGCATGCCCGCCAAGCGCTCGTATTGGGTCAGTCTCTTTTTAGATGAAGCGTTCATGCGATCAACCTGTATCTAACCTGTATGCGTATCTAATCAAGCATGTATTCAATACAACAACAAAACCGCTGGTATCAAGTTATCGAAAACCGTATCAGCAAATTTTTTAAGACAAATATAGCATACAACTAGTCGACATAACCAAAACATGTATGTAACTTGTATGCCATCGAGAGCATCAAACGAGAAGAAAGGCTGATGCACGATGACTACTCAGGAACAGGTTAAGGACGTCGTCTCCCAGGTTTTGGCCGACAAGGCAGACAAGGGCGGCATCAAGCGCGTCGTGTGGATTGGCGCCGGCGGATCCAACGGCGGCAACTATCCTGCCCAGTACTTTATGGAGCACGAGGCCACGCAGGTCGTGAGCTCCAGCTACACCAGCAATGAGTTCGTGCACGCCACGCCCGCCTATGTCAACGAGAACACCCTGGCCGTCGTCGTGTCCATGCGCGGCACCAAGGAGACCATCGTCGCCGCCCAGGTCGCCAAGGACCACGGCGCCAGCACCATCGCCATCTATGTCGATGAGTCCGGCCTCACCGAGGTCTGCGACTACAAGATTCAGTATGACAGCCTGGCCGTCGACGAGTCTTGCATGGGCCGTACCAACTCCGCCGTCGTGACCATGATCGCCATGGAGCTTACGCAGCAGACCGAGGGCTATGCCGAGTATGAGACCGCTATGGCCGCCTTCGACCTGGTTGACCCCATCTATCGCAAGGCCGTCGAGTACACCCGTCCGCTCGCCGCCAAGTGGGCCGAGCAAAACGCCGACAAGCCCTGCATCAACGTGATGGCTCAGGGTCCGCTCTTTGGTGCCGCCTACGTCTTTAGCATCTGCAACGTGCAGGAGATGCTGCAGATCGACTCCTGCACCATCAACACCTGCGACTTCTTCCACGGCCCCTTCGAGATCCTGGACAAGCGCACCTCGCTGTTCCAGCTCATCAGCGTCGGCCGCAGCCGCTGCAACGACGAGCGCGGCATCCGCTTCGTCAACCAGTACGGTGGCGAGCGCGTCTATCAGCTCGACGCCAAGGAGCTCGGCCTCAACGACATCAAGGACAGCGTGAGCGAGTACTTCAATCACCTGATCTTTGCCCCGATCCTCAACAACGTGTACATGCGTGCGCTCTCTGCCGTCACCCACAAGGACTACATGACGCGCCGCTACATGTGGAAGCTGGACTACTAGGGGATAGAGCGGCCTAACAGCTCGATGTCCTCATAAGTTGCGGTGGAATAGTTCCTGCTTGGGGGCTTGAAGCCTCTATTTAGGAACTATTTCACCGCAACCGCCCAGTAATCCGCTGGGGGCGGAGGAAAACGGATCACTTATCCGCTCGCCGATTTGTGTCTTGAAAAATGTATATAACGACTATAACGTAGTACGAAACATATTGGAAACAATATCGAGGAGGCTGCGTTGAAGAAAAGCAATCTGGGCTATGTGCTGGTGCTGATCGCCGCGCTTATGTGGGGCAGCATCGGAATCTTTGTAAACGGCATCTCGGCCATGGGCGTTTCGTCCCAGAGCATGGCTGCCTTTCGCTTGTTGGTCGGAGCGCTTATCTTGGCGCCGGTCCTGATGTTTATGGGCTGCCGTCCGGGTGAGGGGTCTACCGTGGCTCAGGGTCCGCTGGCCCTGTTCAAGGCAAGCCCTAAAGAGCTTGTTCCCTGTGCGCTTGTCGGCATCGTCGGTTTGGCCGCCGCCAACACCTGTTATTACGAGTGCATGGGCGAGGTGGGCATGTCCACGGCCTCGGTGCTGCTCTACACCTCGCCGGTGTTTGGCGTCATGCTCGGCCGCGTGCTTTATCGCGAGGACGTGACCCCCAACAAGCTCGTTGCCATTGTCTTTAACATCGTAGGCTGCGTGCTTGCAGTGACCAATGGCGACCTTTCCGGTTTTCATTTTTCGGTTTGGGGCGTCACGTCGGGCGTGATTGCAGGCCTTTGTGGTGCGTCGCTCGCGGTGTTTAGCCGAATAGCAACCAAGACGGTCCACCCGCTGGCTGTCACGTTTTGGGGCTTTGTTTTTGGCGGTGCGGTTATGGCAGCTATCGCGGCTCCGTGGCCGGATGTCGCCGCGGCAATGTCGCCACAGCTGCTGCTGCTGTTCCTTGGCTTTGGACTCATCCCCACAGCCGTTGCTTACATCTTATATATGCAGGGTCTGTCCATGGGGCTCGAGACATCGAAAGTTCCCGTCGTAATGTCTTTCGAGACGGTCGTCACCGTACTGGTGGGCATTGGTGTCTACGCCGAGCCCGCCGGCGCGATTAAAGTCCTGGGCATCGTGTTGGTGCTCGCGTCCATCCTGATTATGAACACCGACTTCTCCAAGCTGCGCAACAGTGTGTTTGTCGGTCATGTCATTGAGAGCATGACCTTTAAGCCCAACGCGTGGTGGACCGAAAAATCTCAGGACATGGATCTGTTTAAGGAACGCACCGGCATTGCGCTGGAACCCACCGTACAGGAAAGCCCCTGGTACTTCGTGCGATAGGGGATTGCGCGCAGGGTCTGACCTGGGGTTATCCAGCTAGCGCCGGCCTACCCAGTCCAACGTTTCGAGTACGTTAAACCCGTCAACGGTCGATTTTCACCCGCGAACGGTCTTTATACTAATTAGCAATATAAGCAACGTATAAGACGTTATAATGACCATAACGAAAAGGAGGAGGCAAGATGAATCAGATCATTCTCGCATCTCATGGCGGCCTGGCCGCAGGCGCCAAAGACACGCTCGAGATGGTTCTCGGCGACGTGTCGAACGTCCACGTCGTGTCGCTTGCTCGTGACGACAAGGAGCCCATCACCAATAAGGTTGAGGCTATGATCGCCACGTTCAACGCGGACGACACCGTCTATGTGCTGACCGATATGCTCGGCAGCTCGGTCAACAACAACATGGTCGAGCTTTCCAAGAACGGCACGAAGTTCACGGTTGTCAGCGGTTTCAACATCCCGTTGGCGCTCACGCTTGCTATGAGCCCCGCCCCCGTCAAGGGCGCCGAGCTCGCGGCCCTCATCAATGAGGCCCGCACCGGTCTGACCAACCCCAACGCACCGGTCGAGGCCGCCGCGGCTCCCGCCAAGAAGGCCAAGGCGTCCCGTCACAGCTCCGGTCCCGCCAAGATCGTCCTCGCACGTCTTGACTACCGTCTGCTGCACGGCCAGGTCGTCTTTACTTGGACCACCAAGGTTCAGGCCGAGCGCATCATCGTCGTCGACAACGCTGCCGCCAACGATGACATCAAGAAGGGCGCTCTTAAGCTGGCCAAGCCCCAGGGCGTGCGCCTGAACGTCTTCACCGTCGAGCGTGCCCTCGCCAAGATGGATAAGCTCAACACCCTCGGCGAGCGCGTCATGTTCGTCTTTGGCAACACTGCCGAGATGCTGCAGTTCTGTCAGGGCTACAAGCTCGACGCCATCAACCTGGGCGCCACCGCCAACCACGACGGTGCCGATCAAGTCGGCGGCAAGGACAGCTCCGTCTTCCTCGACGCCACCCAGAAGGCCGACGTCAACCAGCTGCTCGACATGGGCATCAAGCTCTACGTCCAGCAGACCCCTACGTATCAGAGCGTCGACATCGACGCCAAGCTGTAATCAACCAGGCTTTTGCCTGACTGAAAGGAGAAGGGTATGAATACGTTCATCAGTGCGGTGCTCGTCGGCCTCGTCGGCGTGTTCTGCATGTGGGACTCCCGCCTGCTCGGTCGTCTTAACTTCGAGCAGCCCCTCGTTGGCGCTACGCTCGTCGGTCTGCTGCTGGGCGATGTGCCCACCGGCCTTGCCGTCGGTGCCGCCGTCGAGCTCGTGTCCATGGGCCTGGTGCAGGTCGGCGCCGCCGTTCCGCCCGATATGGTCCTGGGCGGCATCGTGGCCGCTGCCTTTGCGTGCCTGACCGATGCTTCCGCCGAGACCGCCATGACGATCGCCATCCCGGTCGCCGTCCTGGGTCAGCTCCTCGGCATCGTGTTCCGTTCCATCATCGCCGCCCTCACCCATGTGGCAGATAGCGCGATCGATAACGGAAAGTTCAAGACCGCCTACCGTATGCACATCTGCGCCGGCTCCGGTCTGTACGCCATCATGTACTTCCTGCCGATCTTCCTCGCCGTCTTTGTTGGCACCGACCTGGTTCAGGCCATCGTCAACATGGTTCCCGAGTGGCTGTCCACTGGTCTTAACGTTTCGACCAAGATCATGACTGCCTACGGCTTGGCCCTGCTGCTCACCATGATGATCAAGAAGGGTATGACTCCGTTCCTGTTCATCGGTTTCCTGCTCGCCGCTTACCTCAACCTGTCCGTCATCGCGGTCGCTCTGATCGGTGTGTGCCTGGCTGTCGTCTTCATGGGCTTCAAGTTCAACGGTTCCCATGCAGCCGCCGGTGTCGATTCCGACTACGATCCGCTCGAAGACGACGAAGACTAAGGAGGAACACACTATGGCAACCGCAACCAAGGACGTGTCCCTGAACAAGAAGGTCAGCCAGTTCTTCTGGCGCTCCTGGGCCATCCAGGCCTCTTGGAACTACGAGCGTCAGATGAACATGGGCTTCCTCTACGGCATGGTTCCCACGCTCGATCGCCTCTATCCGGATGAGTCCGACCCCAAGCAGCTCGCTGCTAAGAAAGAGGCTTACCACCGTCACATGGCGTTCTACAACTGCACCCCGCAGACGAGCGCTTTCATCCTGGGCCTCTCCGCCTCCATGGAGGAGGAGTACGCCAAGGATCCCGAGAACTTCGATCCCGATTCGATCAACGCGGTCAAGACCTCCCTCATGGGTCCGCTTTCCGGCATCGGTGACTCCTTCTTCCAGGGCACCATCCGTGTTATCGCCTTTGGTCTGGGCGTTCAGCTGGCTCAGCAGGGCTCCATCATGGGCCCGATCCTGGCTATGCTCATCTCCATTGTCCCCTCTGTGCTGATCACTTGGTTCGCAGCCAAGATGGGCTATCAGGGCGGCCACGAGTACCTGAGCAAGCTTCAGGGCGGCGACCTCATGGAGAAGCTCATGTATGTCTGCGGCATCGTGGGTCTTATGTCCGTAGGCGGCATGATCGCCACGCTGATCGGCGCCACCACCCCGCTGCAGTTCGCTGAGGGCACCGTCGTTATCCAGGACATCCTGGACGGCATGATGCCCCAGATGATCTCCCTTGGCCTCACCGGCCTTATGTACTGGCTCATCAAGAAGAACGTCAACACCGGTTGGCTTCTCGTGATCGCCATCGTGGGCGGCATCGCCCTCTCCGCGGCCGGCATCCTGGCCTAGTCGCGACCAAGCGTCTAACCGCTTTCCCCCGGGGGCCTGCCTGGCATCCCATACCCCAGGCAGGCTTCCATCCCCAAAATGCGACAATGGGACAGTCCCTTTGTCGCATCCTCAACGGGCCGGCGACTCGGTCCAAATCACGGTAACCCTGCGAGCGCCCGGCAATGTGGCGCCGCAAAAATCGAAAGGAATGTGTCAGATGTACGAGATCGACCTTAACCTCCCTAAGCAGATCGTCGCTGACGTCCTGTCCAACCACGAGATCCACAGTGTCGCCTTCGTCGGCTGCGGTGCTTCCATGTCCGACCTGTACCCCGCCAAGTACTTCCTGGCCAACAACACGGACAAGCTGAACGTTCAGATCTTCACCGCTAACGAGTTCAACTATGACACGCCTTCCTGGGTCAACGAGCACACCTTCGTGATCACCTGCTCCCTCGGTGGCTCCACGCCCGAGACCGTCGAGGCCAACAAGACCGCCAAGAAGCACAACTGCCCGGTCGTCTCCCTCACCAACAAGGCTGGCTCCGCTCTGACCGTCGACGCCGACTACGTCATCGTTCACGGCTTCCACGCCAACTTCGCTGCCAAGTGCGAGAAGCCCGGCTATGCCATCGCTCTTGCTCTCGAGATCCTTCAGCAGACCGAGGGCTATGACAAGTACGACGACATGATCACCGGCCTCACCAACGTCTTCGATCTCTGCGAGAACGCTGCTCAGTCCTGCAAGAAGCTCGCCAAGAAGTTCGCTGAGGACTTCAAGGACGACAAGATGATTTACTTCATGGCCTCTGGTGCCTCCGAGAAGATGGCTTACTCTCACGCCGCCTTCCTGTTCACCGAGATGCAGTGGATCGACGCCGCCGCCTACAACACCGGCGAGTACTTCCACGGCCCGTTCGAGGTTTCCACCGAGGGTAAGCCCTACGTCTTCTTCATGTCCGATGGCGCTACCCGTCCGATGGACGCCCGCGCCCTCACCTTCCTTGAGCGCATGGGCGCCAAGGTCGCTCTGATCGACTCCAAGGACTACGGCCTGGCTGACGCCGTGCCCGCGAGCGTCGTCACCTACTTCAACCCGCTGCTGCACCTCGCCGTTATGCGCGAGTACGGCAACCAGATCGCCGAGGCCCGTCAGCACCCGCTGACCATGCGTCGCTACATGTGGAAGCTTTCCTACTAATCACAAGTAAGTAGACCTTACGGGTTGATTGAGAGGGGATGGGGTTTGCGCCCCGTCCCCTTTTTTGCTCTTGGGAGGGCACGCCTGTCGCGTCGCAAAACCCAGGATAAAACCTACCAAAATAAACCTGTCTCTATTTGGCAGGTGGGAGGAGATGCGTATGATCAAAGCAGTGCTGTTTGACATGGACGGCGTGCTGGTCGATACCGAGTGGTTCTACAACCGTCGTCGCGTGGCGTTTATGGAGGAGAAGGGGTTCCACTTTGACGAGATCCCCGATCTTTCGGGGTCTAACGAGCCGGCCATTTGGGAGGCGCTGGTGCCCGACGATGTTGAGCTGCGCGAGCGCCTTCGCGTGGAGTACAAGCAGGTCTACAGCCCGGACCACCCCGTTCCGTATGCCGAGCTGCTCAACGAGCAGACGGAGCCGGTGATGCGCGCACTGCACGAGCGCGGCGTGAAGTGTGCCATCGCGAGCTCGTCTTATCGTGAGCTCATTGACGAGCTGGTAGAGATTGCCGGTATCGCCGATGTGCTGGACTACACCATCAGCGGTCACGAGTGCAGTGCGTTTAAGCCCGACCCCGAGATCTACCTGCGTGCCATGGAGGCGCTGGGGGTGGAGCCTGCCGAGTGCCTGGTTATCGAGGATTCGCCTTTGGGGATCGAGGCTGGCAAACGTTCCGGCGCCCGCGTCCTGGCACTGCGTCCGCACGAGGGCGTCAACCTCGATCAATCGCGAGCCGATGCCGTTATTGATAATCTGACCGACATTTTGGCCGCTTTGTAGTGTCAATCCGCCGCGAGAAGCACGGGTTCAAACGTTTTTTGCGGTGGACTGGCTCAATTTGGTTTCGATTTTGATCCGTTTGGCTTCGATTCGGACTAAGTGAGTAGACTTTTTGGCGCAGGCCGAGCACAATGCATATCTTCCTTTGTAAAACCGCAGGTCACAGGGGTGGCGGTTTTGGGTGTGCTCGGCAGATCGTAAAAAGTCTACTCACTTGGAATTTTGCCCTTTGGTCGTGGGGGTTGCTGGTCCCGTTTTGGTTGTCGAGGGAGGTTGAATTGAAGCGCCCCCGCACGCTCCATGCTACAATCGCGGGCATGCCCCATAACTATATCTGCCTTCGAAAGGAGCCTGCGTGGCGAACGCCATCGATCAGCTCACGGACCGCGTGCTCGTGCTCGGCCGCCTCACCATCGTCCGCCGCGCCATCACCGCCGTGGCGGTCACCATTTCCGCCGTTCTCCAGACATTCCTGATCCAGGCGTTCATTCGGCCCGCCGACCTGCTTCCGAGCGGTCTTACCGGCGTCGCGGTCCTACTCGATCGCGTTACCTCGCTGGGCGGCGTCCACATCGACATCTCACTCGGCATGCTCGCGCTCAACATCCCCGTGGCGCTCCTATGCTGGAGCGGCATTAGCAAGCGCTTTGTCATCTTCTCGATGATGCAGGTCGTGCTCTCGTCGCTGTTCCTCAACATCTTTCACTTCGCCCCGTTTTTGGGCGACAAGATTATGCTCATCATTTTTGGCGGCGTGGTCTCGGGTCTGGGCGCTGCCATCGCGCTTAAATCCGGCGCATCCACCGGCGGCACCGACTTTATCGCGCTGTGGGTTTCCAACCACACGGGCAAGACCATCTGGGGCGTCATCTTTGGTTTCAACTGCTTTATCCTGGCGATCTTTGGCTTTATGTTTGGCTGGGACAAGGCGGCGTACTCCATCGTGTTCCAGTTTATTTCGACCAAGACCATCGACAGTTTCTATCGTCGCTACGACCGCGTGACGCTGCAGATCACGACGCGCAAGGCAGATGAGGTCATGACCGCCTATGTTGACCATTTTCAGCACGGCATTAGCTGCGCCGAGGTCATTGGCGGATACAGCCGCGAAAAGATGTACTTGCTGCACACCGTTGTCTCGACCTACGAGAGCCAAGACATTATCAAGCTGGTGTGCGACATTGATTCCGGCGCCGTGATCAATGTGTTCCACACGCTCAACTTTGTGGGCGGCTGGTGGGGCGGTCATGTCGACGAGCCCATGCCCACGGCCGTTCCCGATCCCGACAAGCCCGCACGCATGGCCAGCAGGCAGGCGCGCCTCAGCGAACAGGACAGCCTGCAGCAGGATGACGGCAAGTAGGGTATTGGCATTTTGCCGGTCCTGCGCAACCCATCCGAACGAGCCCCCCGAAAGCCCCGTTGCTTTCGAGGGCTCTCGTTTGCCCAGATAAAACCTACCAAAATGAAGCTGTCGCTTTTTGGTAGGGAGGGTGTATCGTTTTATCAATATGAGGTAACATGAAACTAGACGTTATATACGTATTAGAAATTTAGCTATTTTGCTAAGAGTGATCAGATATGCCTGCGCCCAAAAATGCACCGCTTTACCAGCAGATTTATGACGAAATCAAGGATGCGATCGAGAAAGGTGTTTATGCACCCAAGGAGCGTATTCCGTCCGAGCTTGAACTAGCCGAGCAGTACGAGGTGAGCCGTATTACGGTGCGCCGCGCTGTCGAGGAGCTGTGCTCCGATGGTTACCTGGTTAAGCAGCAGGGCCGCGGCACCTTTGTCTCCACGCCGCACATCAACCGCCAGTTTCACGCCTCGACGCTGCAGACGTTTACCGCGCTGTGTGCCGGCAACGGCATGAAGGCCGGTGCGCACGTGATCGATCGCCAGATCGTTCCGGCGCGCCAAAACGAGATGGAGTTCTTTGGCCTGCAGAAGGATGCGCTGCTGCTGCATATCAAGCGCGTGCGTACGGCCGACGGCGAGCCCATCTTTGAGGAGAACATCTTTGTGCCGTTTGACGCCTACCGTGAGCTGTTGACGGCCGATCTTGAGGACAAGTCGATTTTTGCCGAGGTCGAGCGTGTTGGCGGAACGCCGATTGTCTCGGTTGGCTACCGTACGGTCGAGGCCGTTCGAGCTAACGCCGAGCAGGCGGCCGAGCTGGGCATTGCTCCGCACGATCCGCTGCTCAACCTGCGTGCCGGCTTTACCGGTCCCGATGACGAGCCGGTTTTGATGGGTAAGCAGTACTACGTGGGATCGCGCTACGTTATGGTCATGTAAGTTACGCGGTTTTACCAAACCGCGTAACGGCTCGACGCTGCAAACGCCCCTAAGCGGCAATCTGACGTTCAATCGTCGGTCGCGTACCCAAAGTACGCTTCCCTCCTCTTTCACGTCACCTTGCTCGCTTAGGGGCGTTTTCGCTGACTTATGCTCAACCAGCGACGTTTGCGCGCTTGTCAAGAGATTAGCCGTTGGGAAAGTGTCCAAAAATCCCACGCTCGTTCCTTTTGGATTGCGTTGCCCGTGGCCGACAGCCGTGCGGCACCGGTCCGCGTGGCGGCGTATAATCGGCGGCAGATGACTTGGACGTTAGGAAACCATGACCGATAGCATGCAGCAGATGGCGCTCGACACGCTCGGCGCCTATTTTGGCTACACCTCGTTTCGCCCGGGACAGGACCGCATGGTCGATGCGATCCTTGCCGGTCGCGATGCGCTAGGTGTTATGCCCACGGGTGCCGGCAAGTCCATTTGCTACCAGGTGCCCGCGCTCATGCTGCCCGGCATCACCTTTGTGGTGAGTCCGCTGCTGTCGCTTATGGAGGACCAGACCCGTGCGTTGCTCGCGGCGGGTGCGCGACCCAGCTATCTCAACTCCAGCCTTACTCCGGCCCAGCAAAACACCGTGCTCAAGCGGGCGCGCGAGGGCCGCTACCAGCTTATGTACGTGGCGCCCGAGCGCTTGCTCGAGCCGCGTTTTTTGGCCTTTGCGCAGGAGGCTGCGGGTTCCGCCGGCATTGGCGTGCCGCTCGTGGCCATTGACGAGGCCCACTGCGTAAGCCAATGGGGTCAGGATTTCCGCCCCGCCTATCTGCAGATTCGTGAGTTCATCGATTCCCTGCCGCAGCGCCCCATCGTGGCGGCGTTTACCGCCACGGCGACCGAGCGTGTGCGCACGGACATTCAGCAGATGCTCGGTCTGCAAAACCCCGCGACGGTGGTGACGGGCTTCGATCGCAAGAACCTCTACTTTGGCTGCGAGGAGATGGGCGACAAAGCCAAGGCAGCGTGGGTGCGCGACTATGTGATCGCGCATTCGGGCGAGAGCGGCATCGTGTATTGCTCGACCCGCAAGACGGTCGATGCGCTGGCAGGTGAGCTTGCCGAGGCGCTGGGCCCCAGCGGCATTCGCGTTGGCCGCTACCATGCCGGCATGGGCAACGAGGCCCGCCGCCAAAGCCAGCGCGCCTTTATCGACGACGATATCCAGGTGATGGTTGCCACCAACGCCTTTGGCATGGGCATCGACAAGCCCAACGTGCGCTACGTGATCCACAACAACGTGCCCGAGAGCATCGAGGCCTACTACCAGGAGGCGGGCCGCGCCGGCCGCGATGGCGACCCGGCCAGCTGCCACCTGCTGTGGAACGGCAACGATTTTCGCATGCGCCGCTTTCTGATCGATCGCGGCGATGCTGCCGATGAAGCGCTCGACGACGAGCAGCGCGCGTGGGCGCTCCAGAATCGATATCGTCTGCTCAGCCAGATGGAGGGCTACTGCAATACCACCGGCTGCCTGCGCGAATACATGCTGCGCTACTTTGGCGACGAGGCCGCGGCCGAGCATGCTGCCGCGGCCGGTGCGAGCGCCACCGCCACGGACGAGGTCGAGGGCTGCGGCAACTGCAGTAACTGTCTCACGCAGTTCGAGGTCGAGGACGTCACCGATATGGTCCGCGCTGCCGTGCGCTATGTGGCCACGCGACCCATGCGCTTCGGCAAGTCGCTGATCGCCGACGTGCTCCACGGCGGCAACACCGAGCGCATTCGCCAGATGCATCTGGACGAGGACCGCGGCTACGGTGAGCTGTCAAGCGAATCGGTCGGGCGCATCAAGGACATCATCGGCCAGCTGTGCGGCCGCGGTTATCTGGCTACCTCGCAGGGGCAGTACCCGGTCATTGGCCTGGGCCCGCGTGCCGGCGAGGTCGAGGACGACGCGTTTGCCTTTACCGTTAAGCGTCGCGCGTCCAAGCGCAAGGCCTCGGCCCGCGCCCGCCGTGCGGTTGATCTGCTACGCGAGGAGGTCGAGCTGGATCAGCGCCCGCGCGTGGGTGACGATGCCGAGCTGTTCGAGCGCCTGCGTGCCCTGCGCAAGGAGATCTCGACCGAGCTGGAGATGGCGCCGTACATGGTCTTCTCCGACAAGGCTCTGCGCGGCCTGTGCCGTCTGCGCCCTCAGACGCGAGATGAGCTTATCCAGGTCAACGGCATCGGCGAGAAAAAGGCCGACGCCTTTGGCGAGCAGTTTATGGCGGCGATTGAAGAGTTTGAGTCCGAGCATGCACGGGATGGAGCGTAACGATGGCATCCGACGATAAAACCGAGCGCACTGAGGTATCCGCCGTGCCGCTGTACCAGCAGGTTATGGACGACCTAAAGGGCGAGATCGCGCGTGGCGTGTACGCATCCGGCTCGCGCATTCCTTCCGAGATGGAGCTCGCGAAGTACTACGGCGTGGGACGCATTACCGTGCGCCGCGCCATCGAGGAGCTGTCGCGCGCGGGGTATCTCAACCGCCAGCAGGGGAGGGGCACGTTTGTGTGCGCGCCCAAGCTCAAGCGCAAGATTGTCCAGAAGGGTGACGTTCAGAGCTTTACCGAGGGTTGCGCTGCCAACGACATGGTGTCGGGTGCACGTCTGGTGTCGCGCACGGTGGTAGCGGCGACGCGCGAGGATGCGGCGTTCTTTGGCGTGGAGCCCGGCTGCGAGCTTATCGTGGTCGAGCGCGTACGCACAGCCGACGGCGTGCCCGTCATGCTCGAGAACAACGCCTTTGTGCTGGCTGACCATCCTTATCTGCAGACGCTTGCCGATAAGGACCTCGCCGATAACTCGATCTTTGCGCTCGTTGCCGAGCATTCAGGCCGCGCACCGCTCAAGTCCGACCCTTGCACCGTGGAGATCGCGCTCGCCGATGCTCAGGCGGCCCCGCTGTTGGAGGTGCCGGTCGGCGAGCCGCTCTTCTATATGGAGGCGTACTTTACCGATGCGGACGATCGGCCCTTGCTGCTCGGACGCCAAAAGATCGTGGGCTCGCGCTATGTTTTCGACATCTAACGTCCATAGATAGAACAACATAGAACAAGTTTGGTGAAATGACTTCACGAGCGTCGTCGTGCGTGCTATAAATAGGACAACATAGAACGACCGCAGGTACAAGCTGTCGTCGTTCAAAACCGCCACACAAGGAGGAACATCAGGATGAACGCACATGATCTGGTTCAGGAAATCATCGAGCGCAAGGGTAAGATTGAGAATGTCTTTTGGATTGCTTGTGGCGGTTCGATGATTGACCTGATGCCGGCCAACGAGCTGCTCAAGCGCGAGGCCACCACGTTTACCTCGACGGTCTACACGGCACGCGAGTTTTGCCTGATGGCCCCCAAGAGCCTTGGCGAGAAGTCGCTCGTTATTGCCTGCAGCCACAGTGGCAACACGCAGGAGGTCGTCGACGGTTGCGAGATGGCGCTGGCCGCTGGCGCCGAGGTCGTTGCTCTCACCGACTGCGAGGGCTCCAAGATCGATAACGGCAAGTGGACCACCTGGGTCTACCCCTGGGGCGAGGGCGTGCCGCAGGCCGAGGTGCCTCAGGGTATCGGCGCTCTGATCGCCGCCGAGCTGCTCGACCAGCAGGAAGGCTACGAGGCACTCGCTGACATGTACGAGGGTCTCAAGCAGATGGATGCGCTGCTGCCCGCTGCGCGCGAGAAGGTCAATGCCGAGCTGGGCACCCGTTTTGCCGAGCTCTGCCAGCAGCACAAGTTCTTCTATATCCTGGGCTCCGGACCCAACTTTAGCCAGACCTACGCCATGGCTATCTGCTCGCTCATGGAGATGCAGTGGCAGCACTGCTGCTATATTCACTCCGGCGAGTACTTCCACGGCCCGTTCGAGGCCACCGAGCCCGGCGTGTTTTACTTTGTGCAGCTCGGATCGGGCGAGTGCCGCCCCATGGAGGAACGCGCGCTGGCGTTCCTCAACACGCACACCGATACGGTCATGGTGCTCGACGCGCTCGAGTACGGCGTGGGCGAGGTGCCCGCCAGCGTGCGTTCGTACCTGGAGCCGATCTTCTTCTACAACATGAGCTGCGAGCTGCGCGCCGCCCGCGGCAAGGTCTTCGACCACAGCCCCGAGGTCCGTCGCTACATGGGCATCGAGCAGTACTAAGTAACGGGAAAAGCATTCACCTTCGATTCGCAAGGGCACTGCGTGAGTCAAAAAAGCGGGCCGCGCCGGGGATTTTCGGCGCGGCCCGCTTGGCATCGCGTTTAGATTCGCAAGGTTGCGGCAGCCAGCGGCCTACTTTGCGTCGTAGGCCTCGGCGTCCCACCAGTCGAGTTGGGCGATGTTGTCGCGGATGTGCTGGCAGCTCTTGTGGAAGCCCTCGAGCTCGTACTCGGACAGGTCGAGCGTGTAGACCTCCTCGACGCCCTCGGCGCCGATCACGCACGGCAGGGAGGTAAAGATGCCCTCCTCGCCATACTGGCCGGTCATGAGCGTGGAGGCGGAAAGCACGGCGTGCTCGTTGTGCAGCACGGCGGCGCAGACGCGCGCGGCGGAGTTGGCGACGGCGTACTCGGTGCACTGCTTGCCCTGGTAGGTCACATAGCCGCCCTTGCGCGCGAGCTCCTCGACCTCCATGTGGTCAAAGGCGTACTTGTCGGGGTTCTCGGCCTGAAGCTCGTTGAGACTCTTGCCGGCGATGGTCGCGGCCTTAAAGGCAGCCAGCTGGCTAAAGCCGTGCTCGCCGATCATGTAGGCGTCGATGGACTTGGGGCTCACGCCGACCTTCTTGGAGATCTCGGTGCGCAGGCGGGCGGAGTCCAGGCCGCAGCCCGAGCCGATGATCTTCTTGGGATCGTAACCGGTCAGGTGCCACAGCTCGGTGCACACGACGTCGCAGGGGTTGGAGATGCTCACGAAGATGCCGTCAAAGCCGGCGTCGACGATGCGCTTGGCAAAGGTGCGGGCGGCGTCGGTGGTAAAGAACAGCTCGCCGTCGCGGTTGCCGGCGGCCAGCGCGACCTTACCGGCAGCGTTGACGATGACGTCGCAGCAGGCCAGCTCCTCGTAGTGGTCGTAGCAGTTGACGATCTTGGTGTTATACGGGACAAACGAAAGGGAGTCGCGCAGGTCCTGGACCTCGGACGTCACCTTGGCCTCGTTGATATCGCACAGGTACAGCTCGTCGGCAATGCCCTGCATGAGCAGGCTGTTGGCGACATGTGCTCCTACGTGGCCCTGGCCGACCACACCGATCTTACGCGTCTGGTACATATGAGTATCCTTCCAGCCGAGTTTTTCGCGTCGAACCATTGTAGCGTCCTGCCGTCACTTTGCTAGGCTAAAGCGCCATAGATTTTTGGGCATGCCTTAATCTCTACTTTTGGAGTGATTTGGCCGCTGACGGCATCGCTGGGCGATGTGCTCGCGCGGATGGGGCCGGTCGTTGTACCATAGCTGCAACTGACTCGTAAGGAGCATCCATGCCCATTCGCATTCCCGACGCCCTCCCCGCCGCTGCGCAGCTCGAGAGCGAGAACATCTTTGTCATGACCGAGTACCGCGCGCTGCACCAGGACATCCGTCCGCTGCGCGTGCTCATCCTCAACCTCATGCCCACCAAGATCGCCACCGAGACGCAGATCATGCGCAAGCTCTCCAACACGCCGCTGCAGGTGGAGGTGGACCTGCTGCGCACCAAGACGCACGAGGCCACGCACGTGAGCGCCGGCCACCTGGAGACGTTCTACCGCACGTTCGACGACATCCGCGACATCCACTACGACGGCCTGATCATCACGGGCGCGCCGGTGGAGCAGATGCCGTTCGAGGAGGTCGACTACTGGCCCGAGCTCTGCCAGATCATGGATTGGTCAACCACGCACGTGCACTCTACGCTGCACATTTGTTGGGGTGCGCAGGCCGGCCTGTACCATCATTACGGTATCCAGAAGTACGACCTGCCGGCAAAGGCGAGCGGCGTGTTCGAGCATTATCTGGTGAAGCCGCAAAGCCCGCTGGTCCGCGGCTTTGACGACCGTTTCTATGCCGTGCATTCGCGCAACACCGATGTGCGCCGCGAGGACGTGGAGGCCGAGCCGCAGCTTGAGGTCGTGGCCGTGTCCGACGAGGTGGGCCTGTACATCGTCAAGTCGACCGACAGCCGCCGCTTCTTTGTCTTTGGCCATCCCGAGTACGATACCAACACGCTGCGCCTGGAGTACGAGCGCGACGTCAAGCGCGGACTCAACCCTCAGGTGCCGGCGCATTACTTCCCGGGTGACGACCCCACCGCCGAGCCGCGCAACGTCTGGCGCAGCCAGGCTCAGCTGTTCTACACCAACTGGCTCAACTACTACGTCTACCAGACGACGCCCTACGACCTGGCCCGCGCCGGCGAGGAGCACTAGGCTACGGCTGCTGCTGTGCCGGCGGCGTGACGAGCGTGGATATCCGGACGGACGAGCGTGGATTTTCGGACATTTACAAATCGAGCGTGGATAATCTCCCACTTTTGGCTTGAAACTAGGCTCAAAACGGGAGATTATCCACGCTCATTTTTTAGGCATGTAGATGTCGATGGCTCGGCTAAGCGACGGTGCGTGCAGAGGCAAAGTCGCATTTGGCGTAGTCTTGAATCTCGACGGGTTTTTCTTTCTGATAATCCGATGGACCAAGGCCTCAAAATGTGGAGACAGGGACCTCTCGACAACCGCCCTACCTGCAGATATAAGACATCAGCCTAAAACGTCCAAAACCGTCAAGCATTTGGTCAGCGCCTGGACGGTATTTGGTCAGACTTCGCATGAAACCGTCTGGTACGTTTGCGCCGTTCCAAGATTTGGGAGGCGACATGGGAAACATGACGGCGAATCAAAGGCTTGCAAGTCACATTAAAGCATGCGAACAGCAGATGAGCTGCGTGTACGCGCGCACGGCGGCGGAGGCAAAGCAGATTCAGCGGCGGGCGGAGGCGGGAAGTCTCGAAGCGGTCATGCCGGGGCTGTATGCGCGTCCGGAATACTGGTCCGAGCTCAAGTTTCGGCAGCGTTATCTGCATCGGGTGCGGGCGCTTGCGCAAAAGCACCCCGACTGGACATTTTGCTCCTATACGGCGGCTGTTATCTATGGCCTTTCGGTTTCGCATGCCAATTTGACGCACATCCATATCGCCGCGATGCCGCCCCAATCGACGACGCCGGGCTCTCAGGTCATTCGTCATCGCTATGCTCGTCAAACACGGGCCACCCAGATGGATATCGCCGTAACCGATATCGATCAAACGATTACGGATTGCTTGGTCGATGCATCGTTTGTCGAGGGACTGATCATCGCGGATTCGGCGCTCCATGAGCAACTTTTGTCGAAGGAGCATCTCGTTGAGACTGTCGACAAGCTTGGCCTGAATCGTCGCGGTGTTGTGACGGCGCGCAGGGTTGCACGATGTGCCGATGGGCTGTCGGAAAGCGGCGGCGAGTCCAAGGCGCGTGCCCTGATGATCGAGCGCGGCTGGCAGACGCCGGAGTTGCAAGTTGAGCTGTTCGACCCGGTTGAGCCGGGACGACCGTATCGCGTCGACTACTTGTGGCGCGTGGGCGACCGGCTGATTATCGGGGAGTTCGACGGATTTGTTAAAAGCGAGAAGGCAGCGGAGGAGGGCAAGCTCGCGAAGACGCAGTTCGATGAGCGCCAGCGCGAGTCGAGGCTTTCGCTGCTTGATAACTGCAAGATCGTGCGCTTGTGCTGGGATGATCTAAGGGATCCGACAAAGTTCGATCGCAAGCTCAAGGTCGCCGGCGTGCCGCGTGCGTGCTGAGGCAGTTGCAGAGCGTTTGGCTGCACAAGCGTGGAAAATCGGACGGACGAGCGTGGATTTTCGGACGCTTGTTGAATGAGCGTGGATAATCTCCCGTTTTTAGCTCGTAAGGGGGCTCAAAGTGGGAGATTTTCCACGCTCATCTTGCGGGTGCGATACAGCGGCGGCTAGGCGCTGACGATGTGGGACAGCGGCAGGTCGTGCGCATCGGTGGGAACGTGGTCGACGCGTTGCTCGTCAAAGGCGATGCCGACGACCTGGCATGTTGCCGAAAGCGTGGGCAGGTAGCGGTCGTAACAGCCGCCGCCGTAGCCCAGGCGCGCGCCGGTGCGGTCGAAAGCCACGAGCGGCACGACAACCATGTCGAGCTCGGCGGCGGGCACGATGGGGAAGTGGTCGCTGTCGACGTCCGTGGCTGCGAAGGCCCGCGTAGGGTGGGCGATAAACGGGGCCTCGGACGCATCGCCGGCAGAGACTGCCCGCATGCACATGCGCTGGCCGCATGCGGCGGCGTCGCTTGCCGAGAGCATGCACGGATAGGCTACGCGCCAGCCACGCGCGGCGGCCGCGGCGGCAAACGCGGCGGGGTCGACCTCGGAACCCATCGCGGCATAGACGGCAACGGTGCGTTGCCCCGCAGTGCCGCTGGACTTCATCAGCTCAACAAGCCGCGCGCATACAACAGCAGACTTTGCCGCCCGCACATCCAAATCAATAGCATCGCGCCGAGCAATCACCGCCCGTCGCAACTCAGCCTTATCCATCTCAACCTTCTCTCCCAAACCTGCCAAAAAGGGACAGGTTTATTTTGGCAGGTTTTATCTGGGCAAACGCGATATGGGCAGTAAAGCCACCGCAAATATGCCTGTGAGCTGCGCCCTTTGTGGTTGTTTGGGCCTATGCGTTAATGCTATAACGCCGCAGCGATTGCTTCAGTCACAAACTTATTGAGTGACTCACCCTTCTTTGCCGCTGCCAGCGCCGCTTGCTTGTGGAGCTCAGAGCCCGTTCTTACGTTGAACGAGCCCTTAAAAGCCCGCTCGGGTTCCTTGCCTTTCTCGGCGCAAAACTCAAGGTAATCGTCGACGGCGTCGTGGAAGCATTGCTCCACTTCTTCAGTTGTGGAGCCTTCAAATACGATTGCGTCCCTAATGCCGGTGACCATACCTGTTAGCACATGCTGTTCGGCATCGAACTCGACTGGGGCGAAATAACCCTTGTATGCCAAAACGTTACTCATGACTACCTCCGACATCTTGCAGAAATCGAACGATGTTTCGAATGGTCCCCGCTGTCAATTCGTCAGATGGATGTGGCGCGTGCATTACGAACATCCTGCCATCTGATGGCCTGTAGAAGCGAACGCGCGATCCGGATGTCTTGCCTTTGTTGTCCATTTCAAAGCCATATGAAGCCATGACTTTTAAAAAATCGGTATACCGATACGTCGAGGGGCAGCTAAGCAGTTGGGCGATGAGTTTATCGGTCCGAGTCATCCCGCCTCACATTCTGCAACTATATCCTAGTTGCAATTTAAGTCCGGTGCAAGCATCCCTAATATAGAACATGTGTACGTATAGAACAAGTGTTCGAACCGACACAAAGGCACCTGCCCCTTCGTGGTGGTTTTTGCTGGTGGGGCGGGTGTCTGCGGCGGTTTGTCTCGATCTGTAACAGTAACTCGGCAAAATCGGACCTAGATGTTACAGATTGAGACAAAGGGCCGGCGTCATCCGAAAACGTCTCGATTTGTAACATCTGGAGCCGATATTGCTGCCTAGATGTTACAGATTTAGATAAACTGGTGGGACGGGGTGAGCTGCCCCACCCAAGCAGCGGCAAAAGAAAAAGGTAGATTTTCAGGCATGTCCCAAAAATCTACCTTTGTTGTGGTTAGCCCAGCAGGTCGATGACGTTGAAGCCGGCGTTGCTCTTGGCGATGACGTCGCGTCCGCCAAAGACGCAGGTGGGCGACTCGGCTGCGATGCGCGTCACGTCGGCGCCGAGCGAGCGAAGCTCACCGGGCGTGGCGGCGAGCATCTGGGCGCGGCGCTCCTCGCGTGCGTGCGGATCGAGCCCGGCCAGGTAGGTCGTGTTGCGGCGCTTGGTGAGCGCGTACGGCTTCACCGGCGCGTCCATGCCGCTCACGCAGCTCACGATAAAGCCCTCAAAGGCGGCCTCGTCGGGTTCAAAGCTGCCGAGCCATGCGCCCGCGCGTTCCATGCGCTCAATCGAAGGATCGACCGCCGGGTCGCGGTAGGTGTAGAACGCCGTCTGACGCTCACCGGCCGCGCGGAATCCGCAGCCGTACGCACCGCCCTTCACGCGGATCTCGTTCCACAGGTAGTCGTAGGAGAGCGCGTTGGCGGCAACCGCCCAGGCGCCCGTCACGTCAATGCTCAGACGACGCGGGTCGCACGCGCTTGCCGCAAAGCAGATGTCGCTGGGGATGACAAAGGCCTCGTGGCGGTCGCGCGGCGTCGGCACCACGAGCGCGTTGCGGCCGGCATCGGTGCCGTCGCCAGCGCCCAGTCCCAGGTCGCCCGCGGCATCCCAGTACGCGTCAAAGTCCTCGTCGCTGCCGGTAAAGCTCGCCATGCAGCCGTCGGCCACAAAGATGCGGCCTGCCAGCGCGGCAAGCTTGGCACGCAGCCCGTCCAGGCGCTCGTCAAAGTGCTCGAGCAGATCGCGCAGGAACAGATAGAAGTCCACGCCCGAAAGCTGCTCGCGAACCACGGCCGAAGGCGAGCTGTAGCTCATCGCGCGACCCAGCGCCGCCGAGTGTCCGTTGTTGATAAAGCCCTGCTCAAGCCCAATGCGAATCTGCGTGAGCACGTCGCGAACGCGGTCGGCGTCAGCATCGAGCAACAGCGTGCTCGACCACACCTCGCGCGGCAGGCTCGCCAGCGCGTCGATCTTTTCGGACAGGGCACCGGCGCTCACCAGCAGGTAGGGGCGCACGCCGTCCACGTCGGGTTGCGTCATGACCTCGGTCGTAAAGCTCAAAAAGCCCAGCTTGCCGGCGAGCAGGTTGTCGAGTTCCTCGGCCGAATGCTCACGCGTGGGCAGCTGCTTGAGTAGGCGGCAGAGCAGCGTCACATAGGGCAGGTCCTCAAACGCGACGCAGCTCAGGTCGAAATACTGCATGGCGTAGGCAAGACGGTTGGTGGGGATGCCGTGGCGCAGGCAGGGGATGGGCGCAGTCGTGTCCACAACAAGCGGCGGCTCGGGGCGCGCATCGCCAATGTCGGATACACGCAGACGCGGTAGCGTGCCCTTGTCCTCGGGCGTGTCCTCGGCCTCCTGCGCGGCACGCAGCACAGCCGTGCGCTCGACTACGTCGGCCAGCTCGGCATCGGTCATGGCGTCGCGCTTGGCACCCAGCTCGGCAGCTTCGGCACCCTCCGCACCCTCGGCGGCGTCTACCGGCACCAGCTCGACCAGAGCCATGTGGTCGTTTTCCAGCACGAGCTCGCGCAGCAGGTCCTCAAAGTAAGTGCCGTTCAGCTCGCCGCGCAGCTCCTCGTACACCGGGCCATACTTGAGCGCCAGCGTCGCAGCGTCGTCATCGTAGAGCCACGTGCTCAGCGCGTCGCACGCAATGGCCACGCCGTCGGCAATACCGTAGTCGCGCTGGCGCAGGTCGTACTCGTTGCTGCTGATGATGGCCTCCAGGCGCTCGCGCGGAACGCCGTGCTCACACAGGTCGCGGCAGGCGTCCTGGAACACGCGACGCAGCTCGCGCGCTACGCCGGGCTGCGCGTTCTGCAGCATGATGAGTTCGTAGGGCTGCAGGCTCTCGGCAGCGGTGTAGCTCACCACGTTGCCGCCCAGGCCCGCTGCCAGAATGGTCTTCTTAACCGGTGCCTCGTTGGAACCCAGCAGCGCCTCGAACAGGATGTCCGCCGCGATCGTGCGCTTGCGGTCGAGCGCACTGCCCAGCACCAGGCCCAAGCCCACCAGGGCGTTCTCGGGCGTGGTGGCCATCTCGATACGCTTGTACTCGCAGGTCACAGGCGCCTGCACGCCCAGCGGATTGGGCGCCAGCGTGGACGGGTCCTCGCCGGCGGCAACGGCAGCGTCCATGCGGCGGCTCGCGGCACTCGGCTGCGATAGATAGCGCTCGTCCAAAAAGGCCAGCGCGCGGTCCACGTCCAGGTCGCCGTAGAGCGTAATGTAGGAGTTGGAAGGATTGTAGTGGCGCGCGTGCGTATCCAGGAACTGCTCGTAGGTGAGCGCGGGAATCGCGCGCGGGTCGCCGCCGCTCTCGTGCGCATAGGCGGTGTCGGGATAGAGCGCGGCGTTGACGGCGTCGTCCAGCACGCTCATGGGGTCGGACAGCGCGCCCTTCATCTCGTTGAACACCACGCCGTTATAGCGCAGCGTGCCCTCGCGCAGGCTGGCGGCGCTGCCGTCGCCCTCGCCCTCGGCGCCCTCCGGCAGGTCCAGCTCGTAGTGCCAGCCCTCCTGCTCAAAAATGGTGGGCTTGGTATAGATGGCCGGGTTGAACACCGCGTCCAGGTACACGTCCATCAGGTTGTACAGATCCTGCTCGTTGGTGGTGGCAACGGGGTAGATGGTTTTGTCGGGGTAGGTCATGGCGTTGAGGAACGTCTGCATGGAGCTCTTGATCAGGTCGACAAACGGCTCCTTGACGGGGAACTTAGCCGATCCGCACAGCACCGAGTGCTCAAGAATATGGAACACGCCGGTGGAATCGGCCGGCGGCGTCTTAAAGCCAATGGCAAAGGCCTTGTTTTCGTCGTCGCACGCCAGGTGCAGCAGGCGAGCGCCCGAGGCAGTGTGGCGCAGCACGTAGGCGTCCGAGTCGAGCTCGGGCACGGTCTCGCAGCGCTCGACGGCAAAACCGTGGCAGGTGGTACCGGGCACCAGCAGCGCGGCAGCAGCGGCGCGCGGGTCGGTTGAGGTGGTGGGCATATGCAGTCTCCTTTGACGCCCCAGCGGGGGCGAATCGAGTCGAATCCCCGAGAGTATACCCATATGGGGCCGCGGCTCTGCGGCGAACTGAAGACGATGTGGGTGGACTAGCCTAGCTAGGTTGATAACGAATGCCGCGGGTAGCCGCTGCACCCCGCTAAAGTGAAATAACACCCCGTTTACCGAATCATTTAGGAAATATATGGACTCCTAAAAAGTTCTAATACAATATAAGTCATCTATCTATAAACTGCTGATTCCTTGCAAAGGTATGGTTGATATGGTTGAAGCAAATAGCGTTGTCCCCCTGTACAAACAGATTGTCCGTGCGCTTTCTGATTCGATCGCCAACGGCACGTACCGCCCGGGAGATAAGCTCCCGACCGAGGCGGAGCTCATCGAGCAATTTGGCGTGAGCCGAATAACGGTTCGCTCCGCAATTAAAGAAATGGAAGATGCTGGGCTTGTTGAGAGGGCCCGCGGCAAGGGCACATTCGTTTCGTCGGACACACAGATGTATGCCGCGGACGACCGTGAGAGCTTTACCCATTCGTGCCAGCTTGCGGGAAAACAGGCGTCTACCAGGGTTCTCGCAATGGGCTGGGACTTCCCAAGCCTGCGAGACGCGAAGTTCCTGGGCGTAGACGATACCCAAAAGGTATTGCGTAGTCGTCGTCTGCGCCTTGTGGATGACAAGCCCACGATGCTGGAAACCAATAGCTATTCCGCTGTGCTTTCTTTTTTGGAGCATGAATCCCTCGAGGATTCGCTGATGGCGGTACTCGATCGCCAGGGGATCAAGATGGGCCCCAACACGCGTACGCTCGAGGTCTGCTATGCGAGCGAGCTCGAGGCGGCATACCTTAACGTGGAGCTGGACTCTCCGCTGCTTCTGTTTGTCGATAGACGTTATGCTCCAAGCGGCGAGCCGCTTTTCATCTCCCGTCAGGTGTACTGCACCGAGCGACTGAAGTTCTATTTGTAAATTAGAGATAGATTGGTCAATTTACCGACCAATTGCTACCGTTCGCGGATTTGGAAAATAGACACACCGCGTAGGGTAGATTGCTAATATACTTTGTTATGACAATATAGTACGTCTTATTGATATTGGAGAACTATGAATAAGATATTGCTAGCGAGTCATGGTTATCTCGCCCAAGGTATGAAGAGCTCTCTCGAGATCCTGATGGGCGCCAACGACCGAATCGAGTGTCTGTGCGCCTATGTCGATGACGACACGAGGGATGTCGCAGCGCTTATCGATGCTTGGATGGAGTCGAAGGACCCTGCCGACTCTTGGTTTGTCGTGACTGACATCTTTGGCGGCTCTGTAAACAACGAATTCATTCAGAGACAGACCGCCGGATCGTTTACGTTGATCACCGGAATGAACTTGCCGCTGCTGGTGGAAATGGCTACACAGCTGGACTCCCTGGATGCGGACAAGGCCAAAGCTGCGGTCGAGGGATCACGTTCGTTTATCATGCTTTGTGAGGCGGCGGACATGCTTGCCGATGTCGAAGAAGAAGAGTTCTAGTTAGTTCTGGTTCGAGCCCTAGCTAAGGGCCACACCTGTCATTACCTTTATTACGTGCGGAGATGATTACGATGATTAAGCTTACGAGAGTTGATTACCGATTGATTCACGGCCAGGTCGCCATGTCTTGGACGCATGCGCTGGATGTCGATTGCATCCTGTGTGCCAGCGATGCCGTGGCAAAAGACGACATGAGAAAAGCCGCTTTGAGGCTCGACCGCCCCAACGGCGTGAAGCTCGTCATAAAAGACGTAAACGCGGCCATCGAGGCGCTCAACAGCGGCGTTACCGACAAGTATTCGCTGTTTATCATTGTCGAGACGATCGAGGATGCCTATCGCCTTGCTAAGGGTTGCAAAGACATCAAGGAGATCAATTTGGGCGGAACCCGAAAGTCTCCCGAGACCACGCTTCATCCGACCCCCGCGATCTTTGCGACCGAAACCGATGCCGAGCATATCCAAGAGCTTGTGAACGATGGCGTGGTTATCGAAATCCGTCAGGTCCCCAATGACTCAAAGGTATTTGCCAAGGACGTTTTCTAGCTGGAAACATGCCATTGTCTAGCATTTATTAACCAGGTCCTCCTTTCTTAAGCCCGTCGATCATTTAATCGGCGGGCTTTTTATTAAAGAAAAATCAAAAAAAATCTGAAATAGCTCTTGCATAGTTAGTTATATAAAGTATTATAACGTCATGGGATGAATGAAGGGTTCATCCAAGTGAGTTAGGAGTAAGGGATGTTCAATTTCGATGAGCCTCGTTACGAGAAGGTTGTGAGCGATGCCCTCGCTCTCCGTCCTCAGATTGAGGCTGCCGTGGACAAGGTCTGCGAGCAGGGCTATTCCAACATCTTCTTCATCGGCTGCGGCGGCACCTGGGCCCACACGCTCCCGATGAAGTATTGGGTCGAGACCACCACGGCCGACGTCGACGTCCACTGCGAGATCGCCGCTGAGTTCCTCGCATGCCCGCCCAAGGCCTTCAACAAGGACTCGGTCTGCGTCTTCTCCACCCGCACCGGCACCACTCCCGAGATCATCGAGGCCGCCAAGTTCTGCCAGGAGCAGGGCGCCCGCACGCTGATGTACGTCTCCAACGACAACACCCCGGCCACCGAGTACGCCGACTACAAGTTCTTCAGCTTCGCCGAGGACGACGTCCTGTGCGAGGCCATCTACACCTACCAGATCACGCTGGTCGCCCGCTTCCTCAAGAACGCCGGCGCCTTCCCCAAGTACGACACCTTCATGGAGGAGTTCGGCAACATCGCCCCGTACCTCATCAAGGCCAAGGACGCCCAGGACGAGCGCTGCGCCGCCATGGCCGAGGACTTCAAGGACACCGACTACCACATGGTGATCGGCTCCGGCATGCTCTGGGGCGAGGCCTACGACTACGCCATGTGCATCCTCGAGGAGATGCAGTGGATCAAGACCAAGTCCATCCACGCCGCCGAGTTCTTCCACGGCACCATCGAGCTGTGCGAGGAGGGCACGAGCCTCATCATGCTCTACGGCGAGGACGACACCCGCAAGCTCATGGACCGCGTGGACAACTTCACCCACATGCTCGCCGACGAGAAGGGCGTCCATGTCCGCGTGAACAAGTTCGACACCGCCGAGGTCGAGCTGCCGTTCAGCGACCCCGAGTTCCGCAAGATCGTCTCCCCGATGGTCACCTACACCATCACCGAGCGCCTGAGCTGCCATCTCGAGCACGTCCGCAACCACCCGCTCACCACGCGTCGCTACTATCACCAGATGAACTACTAATCCTCTCAAATTGCTGCGGTTGTCTGCAGGCGAGCTGCGCAGAACGCCTCGCCTGCAGACCTGTTTCTGGGGTTGATCGAAATGGTTGTCCAGTATCTTTTAGTTGCACTGGTCGCATTTATTGCGTCCATGGACGAGCAATTATTTGGCATTACGATGCTTGGTCGTCCGTTGTTTACGAGCCTGTTTGTCGGCTTGATCCTTGGCGATGTCCAGCAGGGCGTTATCGTCGGCGCTGCTTTGGAGTCCATGTTCATGGGCGCCATCATGGTCGGCGCGGCGGTTCCTCCCGAGGTCTATGCCTCCGGCGTGCTTGGCTGCGCGTTTGCCGTCATTACGGGTACGGGCACGGCAACTGCCGTCGCGCTCGCCCTTCCCGTCTCCGTCTTCCTTCAGGTGTGGCGCAACTTCTGCTACGCCGTTCCGGGTGCCTTTGCCTGCAAGAAGATTGAGACCGCTCTGGCAAATCGTGATCTTGCCAAGGCGAACCTGTACCATCTGACCATCGTGCCGCTGTCGATTGGCATTCCGTCTGCACTGCTGGTGTTTTGCTCGCTGTTCTTTGGTGCCGACCTCATCAACAATGCGCTCAACGCTATTCCGCAGTTTGTGATGGACGGCCTCAACGTTGCGTCCGGCGTCATGGTCTGCATCGGCTTCGCTCTTCTTATTAGGACCATGGGCGACAACAAGCTGCTTCCTTGGCTGTTCCTGGGATTCATTATGGTCATCTACCTCAAGATGGACGTTATCGGCGTCGCCGCAGCTGCCATTTGCGTCGCACTGCTCCTGGCCTTCCGCGAGGGCTCGTCCGGTCCGCAGACGGTTGCTGCAGATGAAGAGGAGGACTTCTAATGGCTACCCAGAACACCGACCTCAAAGAGGCCAAGAAGGACGCGATTATGAGCCCCGATATGTATCGGAGCATGTTCCTTCGCCAGTTTACGAGCCAGTGCTCGCAGTCGTACGACAAGATGATGGCAATGGGCTTCATGTACACCATTCAGAAGCCCCTGCGAAAGATCTATCCCAACGACGACGATTACTATGCGGCGCTTGATCGCCATACCGAGTTCTTTAACATCACGCCTCATGTGCTTCCGTTTGTAGCCGGCCTAACGGTTTCGATGGAAGAGCAGGCGGCTGCCGATAAGAACTTCGACACGTCCTCGATTAACGCCATGAAGGTCGGCCTCATGGGACCGCTTTCCGGCATCGGCGATTCGTTCTACTGGGGTACGTTCCGCGTGGTCGCCGCCGGCATTGGTATTGGCATCGCGTCGACGGGCAACCCGCTCGGCCCCATCGTGTACGCGCTCATCTACTCCGTGATTAACTTTGCAACGCGTATCGTCGCCGCCCATCTGGGTTACGACCTGGGAACCAAGTTCCTGCAGCAGTCCGAAGAGAACAACCTTATGTCTCGCATGACGCATGCTGCCGGCGTTCTCGGAATGACCGTCATTGGCGCGATGATTGCGGCACAGGTCTCGCTGTCCACGGCTTTGACCTTTGACGTGGGTGGTTCGGAGATTGTCCTGCAGGATCTGTTCGATTCAATCTTCCCCGGTCTGCTGCCCTTGCTGGCAACGTTCGCTTGCGTTGCCCTGTACAAAAAGGGTGTCAAGACCATTTGGATTATTATTGGCATCTTCGCGATCTGCATCATCGGAACGGGCTTGGGAGTGTTCGCAGCGGCGTAATGTTGACTGCTATGCTCGCGCGTTGGATAACTAACTGACCGTTTGAAAACGGGGCTCGGCGTAAGGCCGGCCCCGTTTTTTGTTTGACGGATTTTCCGACCGTCCAAAAATTCACGCTCGCTCATCACCCACGTATCTCTCATCTCTCATTCGTCACTAATATGAGAGATAACTGAAAGACGAGAGATAAATATGAGAGATAACTGATCAGCAAAGAGACAAGCAATCATGGTATTGTCTCAATAATGATTGTTCTACCAGCAAAAACATGTTTAAATGAAACAGATGGCAGACATCTTATCTTTCATCTCTCACTTATCTCTAATATGAGAGATAGGAGTAAGATGAGAGATAATTACGAGAGATAACTGAGAGACGAAGGAAATCTATTCGTGGCATTCTCCGTCGGGCCGAGCGAAAGGACATGCAGATGAACGAAAACGAGCTGACCGGTCTGCTCGAGTCTTTAAAGCGCATGGGCTCGGACGATCTTAACGTCGAGGTCAAGGAGAGCGCCACGACGCTTTCCCGCGACGTATGGGAAACGGTTAGCGCATTCGCGAATACCGCTGGCGGAATTATCGTGCTCGGCGTGAGCGAGCGCGCGGGCTTTGTCCCGGTTGAGAACTTTGAGACCGAGAAGGTGCTCAACCAATTCGTAGCGGGCATGGGTGATGCCGGCGGGCGCGGAAAACTGGCCAATCCGCCCAAATACACCATTGAACGCGTGGAGCTCCAGGGCACCGTGGTTCTGGTCATCACGATTGAGGAGCTCGACCCGTCGAGCAAGCCTTGTTATGTCATAGAGCGGGGCGCTCAAGGCGGCAGCTACAAACGCATCGATGATAAAGATGTTCCGCTCTCGTCGACCGAGGTCCTGTCCTTGTCATCGTATGAACGGGCGAGCCCCAGTGATCGCGATGCAGTGCCCGGCGCGGTCGCAGGCGATCTTGACGAGGCCCTGGTCGACCGCACGATAGAGCGTGCTTTCTCACTGACACCTCGTGCGATGCGCGGCGCGCCGGACAAGAAAACGAAGCTGGAGCGCCTGAATTTCCTCGACTCGCAGGGCAATGTTACTAAGGCCGGGCTCCTGGCCGCGGGTGCCTATCCCCAGCAGTTCTATCCCAAGCTCTTTATCGATGTGGCGGTCTATGCCGGAACGCAGAAGGGCGCGGCGGGGTCGTTGAGGTTCATGGACCGTACGATCTGCGAGGGGACGTTGGGTGAAATGATCTCGGATGCCGTCGCGGCGGTCGCCAAGAATTTACGACGAACCTCGATGATCAAAGGCGTCTCGCGTGTCGACTCGCTGGAGATTCCCGAGGAGGTCCTGCGCGAGGCAATCGCCAACGCCGTAATCCACCGAGAATACGGAGACCGGTTCTGTGGGCAGTCGATCGCTGTTGACGTCTTTGATGACCGTATCGAAGTGACGAACCCCGGCGGCCTATACGGAGGAAAGACTCGCGAGAACCTGTTTGACGGCAGCTCCCGATGTCGCAATGCGACGCTTGTGAAACTGATGTCGATTGTTCCGCTGCCGGATGGTGCAGGTTCGCCGGCTGAGGGCAATGGCTCAGGCATCCCGATGATGTTTGACGCCATGCACGCGCATGGTTTGTCGGAGCCTCTGTTTTGCCCTGGTTTTGACCGGTTTAAGGTTGTCCTCTATCGCTCAAAGGTTGAGCAGGTCGATCATGGCGGGGACCTGATCATGGCGGCCCTCAAGCGCTATGACGAGTTGGGAACGCGCGAGCTGGCAGAATGCACGGGACTCACCGTCTCCCAGGTTAGGGTACGCGTCAATGCGCTCATCGCACAGGGCGAGCTTGAACCTACGGCGTCGGCGACGAGCCGCAACCGCAAGTATCGACTGTCGGAGCGCGTGGGATAGATGCGTTAGTGGACGAGGCGACCCAATAATCGACCCTCGATTGGCGTCCATTAAGGTAAAGCGGTTGTTGCCCAGTCGACGGTGATGCTAAAGACTCGGCTTACGCCGGCATGGCCCCGAACCCGTCTATCAGGAACAGCCTGAGAACCAGCTTGATGACATTTCCCGGTTTGACTTCTGCCGCGTCAAAGACGTGGCGCTCGGCGAGCTCGCTGCAGTATGCATAGATGTCGCGGATAAGGTCCGCGCCCGAGAGCGTAAACATGTAGCCTGCGTCCGAAAGCGCATTGGGCGCGGCAGGCAACTTGGCCATGTGACAGAACGTTTGCAGGTCGGGCGCCATAACGTTCTGGTAGTCGAGGTGGCCGTTGGCATCCTGCGCGGCAAGCTCCAATTGGCGCACAAAATCCAGCGCCGCCGCTAACACAAAGCTCGGCGTAGGCGCATTGACGTCCTGAGTGGTCGCCACAAGCCTGCCCGCCGCCTGCGTGACAAGCCAAGCGACCTCGCGCTGGCAACGCACGGCCTTGCGCGTAACCGGCTTGATGGACGAAGAAGAAACGCTTCCCTTGGGCGGATTCGAAACAGCCACAAGAACCTCCCATGAACGACCCGGCCCAACAAGCCCGGATGAAACACGTGCTACATCAGTATACAGGGAAGTGGGGTAGCGGGGTACAAGCACGCCAGCGGCAAACCGAGAGCATCAACGATGTGCCGATCGCGGAATGAGATCTCGTAATAATTGACTCTCGGCCATATTATTGAGGGGCATGACTCGCGTTCGTATGGTTGTAGGTGCTGGCGATGAACGACATTGACCTTGCTGTTCCGTTGATGGATGGACCAAGCTATGACCGCGCCTGCAGTCTCGTGCCTTCCGAATACGTTGAGGCATGGGAGTGGTTTCTGGGTGAGGAACAGCGCGGCGGCGTTTGGACCAGCCTTCCGCACCACACCAAGGAAGATAGCCCTCAGTATCAGTACCGTTTGAGAATTGGCTCGGACTTCTTTCCCGTAACGCGGGATTCAGGGATCTTCTGGCCGGGCCAGGATCGGGTGAAGCAAGATCCCAATAAGATCTTTGCGCTTTCGGTCCATAACTCTAAAAAGAGCTTCTACACCGATGTGCCTCCGCTCTATTTGGATGACGGTACGTGGGTCATTAAGTATTCGGTCCAAGCGCCAGGCGCCGTTGGTTCTCGAGACCAGAATTACAACCGTAAAATGCTCAACTGCATGGAATGTGGCGTCCCAGTCGGAGTCATATTTGCAACCGAGGTGGGCTATAAGGTGCTCGGCCTTGCGTTTGTTGAGCGGTTCGAGCCCGAAAACGGATGGTTTGTTCTGCACGGTCCTGTTCATAAAGGCGGACCGGACCCTCGTTTTGCGCCCGACATGAGTTATCTGAAGCACATACCCGTCGATATTGAGTTTGCCGGACAGGGTGTGACCGACGACGAAAAGGTCCGCTATGCGTTAAGGCGCGAGCGATTGGGGCAGCAATGGTTCCGCAAGCAGCTCGTTGCCGCCTATGATGGCCGTTGCGCGGTGTCGGACTGCGGCGTCAGCGAAGCTCTGGAGGCTGCACATATCGAGAATTACTCGGGACCCAAATCGCAGGTTGCCAGCAACGGTATTCTGCTTCGGCGCGATCTTCATTCCCTATTTGATGCTCACCTGATTTCGTTTGAGCCTGTTTGCGGCGAATATCGGCTGTGCGGATCGTACCTGCTGGATAAGACCGACTACGCTTCCTTTGCGGGTGCGACGCTAAGGCAGCCGAATGAGCGTCAGTGGCGACCCGATACGGTGTTTCTTGAGGCCCATCGCATTGAGTTCGATCGCTCGGAAAAGAAGCGTGAAAAGGCGGGGCTTCTGCCGTATTAGCGTATTTGGCTTTGGCATTCTTTGACGATCGTGTTGTTTGATCGGATCGCGTGGCGATGCAATCTCGCGCCCGCCCGCCGGTGCATGCTCTTCCTGATTTGTATAGCGAGAGGGGAGCGTGTATGAGCTGGCGAGGCGATATTGCGATGGGGAAGTACGGAAAACTGCCGTGTGCCCTTATAGACAACAATATGTTTCCGAGCGTAGAGGTTGATTGCGGGTCGTTTGTCGTCACCTGCCCTTGCTGCGGCTCGCAAATACCGTGTCTCGACATTCGGTTTATCGATGCGCGCGACAGACTCAGCGACGAAGTGAGAAAACGGACAGGCGTTCATATGCCGGTGTATCCGGAGAAATGCCCTGTTTGTGGCCTCGATATCGTGTACGACGCCGGCGACGAGGGATAGGTGATGCGGAGGAGTTGGCTGTGAGTGTCTTTTGCCTCTACAAATAAATCCCCTCACCGAGTTGCTTGTGGAACTCGGCGTGATGGTCGCGTGCCCAGGTAAAGAGCGCCTGGTCAAAGTCGGTACGCGTGGCCGGGACGCCAAAGACGCCGGCAACTTCGACGCGTATAAACTCCAGTGCCGGCAGCTTGTTGATGGCAGTGAGGGCAAACGGGGACGAGGGCTCCTCGAACAGATAGCGGCTGCCTTGCAGCGCGTCGCAACTGGTGCACGTGTTGCCGAGCGACGGGGCTTTGGAGGCTCGCGCGCCTACGGGCTTGTAGCCGCAGCGCTTAGAAAGATAGTCGCGGATCTCGCCCGGCACGCAGCCAAGAGCGGGCACGATGGCGAGTGCGTTGGCGTTGGCCGTGTCGATGGCAATGTACCTGGCTTCGTTGGGCGCGTGCGCGATGGCGATGCTCTCGTCGTTATCGGTTCGATAGGGAATGCCGAAGGCCGCGACCGAGGTCTCTTTGTGACACTTCCAGCACTCGCGCTTGCCCAGTACTAGATATATATACGGCGCTGAGGGGTCGGATCGGTCAACACCGGGCAGCCACTCGGCAAAGGGCTCGGGGTTGACGCCGCTGGGTACATACCAGATCTTCTTGGTCCGGTCCCATTTGGCGCCCAGCGCCTTGGCTTCTTCTTTGTGCGAAAAGGGGACATCGAGCTCGGTGCGCATGGCGGCTCCTTGGTGCTGCAGGTGCAAGTGGCTCAAGGATACCGCAGGGCGCAGACATCGCGGCGTTTTGTCGAGAAGTTGCGGCTCGGATGGGTTCGAGACGCGTTGGTCTCGGCCTCGGTGGCTATTGACGCGGTTTTGTGCATGGGCAGGGTGGTTGCTTGGGCGGTTGGAGCTGCCAGCGGATTTGGCGACATAAAACAAAACAGCCCAGAGACATAGTCTCTGGGCTGCGAACATTTGGTGGGCGTTAGAAGATTTGAACTTCTGACCTCTTCCGTGTCAGGGAAGCGCTCTCCCCCTGAGCTAAACGCCCGATCAAGGGTGCGCAAGCGCGCAAGGGATAATATAACGGAGCCTGAACTCGGTGGCAAGAACATTTTTAAAAATCGCTTACATTGTGGAATTCGGGGGCTTTGTTATATCCATTTCAAAAGAGCCTGCTGCCGTGATTTGGCTGTCGCATAATGCAAGGCCATTGCGGTATCGAGCTATGGAAAGACGTCTGCGGAATTGTCCTACCGATAAGCGGACAAGCCTCTAGCTGATGCCTTCGCCGTGGTAAGGTAAGCCGAATTGTTTCCAGGCTGTTTCGGGGGAGTGGAATGAGCAAAGAGTGTGTCGAGCAGGTCGAAGGCGCAGGGGCTTCGGTGCCGATGACCGATATATCGAACATTGATGTGCCCGAGGGCACCGACGAGCTCAGCCGTAGCACCCGCCGCGCCTGGCGCGAGCGCCTGAACAGCGCTTCGACGCGCAAGATGATCACGGGCGTCTTGGCTACGCTGGTGGGCGGTTCGTTTTGGGGCTTCTCGGGCACCAGCGCGAGCTTTCTGTTCGATACCTACCACGTCGATACCTTGTGGCTTATGAGCGTGCGTCAGATTCTCGCCGGTCTACTCTTTATGGCCGTGGTTGTTACGCGCGACCGCGAGCGCCTGATTAAGCTCTGGACCACACCCGCCGATCGCAAGCAGCTGCTGCTCTTTACCGCCTTTGGCCTGCTGTTCAACCAGTTTTGCTATCTTTCGGCCGTGCGCCTGACGAACGCCGGAGCCGCGACGGTGCTCCAGTGCCTGCAGCTCGTTATCATCATGGGCTACACCTGCGCGATCGATCGCCGCATGCCGCGTACTCGCGAAGTCATCGGCATTGGCCTGGCTCTGGGTGGAACCTTTTTAATCGCCACCGGCGGCGACCCCACCAGCCTGAATATCTCGCCGCTTGGCCTGGCAGCAGGTCTTATGTGTGCGGTCAGCGCCGCGTGTATGGCGGTGATTCCCGCCAAGATCCTGCCCGAATACGGCAGCCCCATCGTCACGGGCTCGGCGATGCTCACGGCGGGCGTGATCTCATGTGTCTTCGTGCAGCCCTGGGCGCATATGCCGGCACTCGACGCTGCCGGCGTCGAGGCGCTCGCGGTGTTCGTGGTTATCGGCTCGTTTTTTGCTTACATGCTCTATATGCAGGGCGTTAAGGACATCGGCTCGGTGCGTGCGAGCCTCATCGGAACTGTGGAGCCGGTTTCGGCGACCATCACGAGCGCCGTTATGCTGGGCACGGTGTTTTTGCCGACCGACCTTATCGGCTTTGCCATGATCATCGTGATGATGTTCCTCACGGTGTAGCTAGCGCCGCCGCCAAGACGGGAAAAGATGTTGTGCCGCATTTTCGCCAATTGACGTC
This sequence comes from Collinsella sp., assembly GCA_048230835.1. Taxonomy (GTDB): domain Bacteria; phylum Actinomycetota; class Coriobacteriia; order Coriobacteriales; family Coriobacteriaceae; genus Collinsella. Next base: position 31,777 of record DBFALE010000004.1, on the reverse strand, counting down.
CGTGTCTGGAGTTTAGCTGTCGACGCTCAAAATGCCATAAACTAGTAACGTTATGGACTTTTTCATTGTGACTCAATTGCGAGGATTTCTTTATGGCTGGTAATCACTTTAAGGGCAGCGATAGCGGCCGCCCTGCAGTTCCGCCGCGTCCGAACGGGGTTGGTAAGGCCGGCACGCCGAGCGGCGCTGGACAGGGCGGTTCCGGTAAGCGCGTGTCCCCGGGCGAGACGGCGATGTTTACCGCTCTGTACGAGCAGTCTCAAAAGGCAAAAAAGACCGGCCGTGCAAAAGGGAATGTCTTTGCGGGCGGTGCAACCTCCGCGTCGCAGCCGAGCGGGGCTCCTTCGGTGCCTGCGAACAACGCAGGTGCTGCCAACGTCGCGAATGCTGCCGGCAACGTTAATGCCGGCAAGGCCGCCAACAATACTCCCTCTGCCGGTGGCGCGGGGCTTACGGGTAACCTTGGCACGATTTACACCGGCGCCTCCGAGACTGGCACGTTCGCCCGCCTGGATGATAGCGGTGCCGAGTTTGCGGGCTCGGGTTCCAAGGAAGATTATTACGATTTTGGCTTGAACTACGGTAGCGATGCTTCGTCGGGTTCGACCTCTGACGGTCTGGTCCGTCATCGCCATCGCAAGGGCGAGGGCAAGAAGCGTCACACTGGCGCCATTATTGCCGCTGTAGTCGCGGTGCTTCTCGTTGCGCTTGGCGCGAGCGGCTTTATGCTGCTTAACTCGGCAAAGACCGTAAAGAGCGAAGCGAAGGAGGCTGTCGAGATCGTCGGTGGCCTTAAGGACAAGGTCACGTCGGGCGATTTTTCGACGCTGCCTGACGACGCGAAGAAGATCGATGAACTCTGTAACAGCATGAAGGCGGAGACCTCGAGCCCGCTGTGGGCGGCGGCTTCGTTTATCCCGGTGTATGGCAGCGATATCAATGCGGCCCGCACCATGATTGACGCCCTGTCCGATGTCTCGAGCAATGCGCTGGTTCCCATGGCCGATAACCTTTCGCAGGCTACGCCCGGCAAGCTGTTCCAGGACGGCATGATTAACGTGTCCGCGCTGCAGGCGGTCGCCGATTCGCTTTCCAGCAGCTCGAAGGTGTTCAAGAGCGCCAACGAGAAGGTCCAGGGCATTGGCGATACTCATATTTCCCAGGTGACCGAGTTGGTCGATAAGGCCAAGGACGGCTTTGCCACCCTCAACGGCGCGGTTGACGCGGCGGAGAAGGTCGCCCCCGTCCTTCCCCAGATGCTCGGCGCCAACGGCCAGACGCGCAACTACCTTATGTACGCCATGAACAACGTCGAGATTCGTGCCTGCGGCGGCTTTGGCGGTTCGCAGGGCCTGATTTCGGTCACCGACGGTCAGATGTCGATTGGCGAGTTTGTTCCCCGCATTGGACTCAGCGAGGATGAGGCGGTCGAGAGCGTCGACGAAGAGGATGAGGCGCTGTTCGGCAACCACAGCAACCTGTACAACTCGGGCAATACCTATTCGCCTGATTGGCCCCGCAACTCGCAGCGTGTCGCCGCGCTGTGGAAGTCCCAGTATGGACAGGACGTTGATGGCGTCATCGGTATCGACCCGGTGTTCCTGCAGTATCTGCTGGGCCTGGTCGGTAACGTGTCACTGCCCGACGGAACGGTTGTCGACGGCACCAACGCCGCAAAGGTCCTCATGCACGATGTGTACTGGAACTATCCGGTCGAGGAGTCGGACGGCATCTTTGCATCCGTCGCCAGCGCTGCCTTCGACAAGGTCCTTGGCGGTATCGGCGATGTCGATGTTACGAAGCTTGTCAGCGCCGTTGAGCGCGGTGCCGAAGAGGGCCGCCTGATCGCGTGGATGAGAAACGATGATGAGCAGAATGCCATCAAAGAGACGGGCATTGACGCTTCGCTGCCCGATCCGGATGATCCGAGTGCCGATCCCGTTGCCGGCGTTTACTTTAACAACCTGAGCTTCTCCAAGCTCGACTGGTATCTGAACGCCGACACTCAGATTGGTCAGGGCGTGAAGAACGGCGACGGCACGTGCTCCTATCGCATCACCGTTACCCTGACGAACATCATGACGCAGGAGGAGGCTGGCAAGCTGCCCGACTACGTTGCGGCGAGCGCGCCCGATGCCGCGCGTGACGACGAGCGTCTGAATGTCTCGTTGTTTGCCCCGACGGGCGGCAACATCAGTGACCTTACGGTTGAGGGCACCCAGTTTGGTCTTGGTGCCGCTACGTGGCATGGAATCCCCTTCTATTCGGGCACCGTTGACCTGCATGCTGGCGAGACGACGACGATCACGTATACGCTGACCACGTCGGCCGAGGCGGGGGACAAGCCGCTTATGCTGCGTCAGACTCCTACATGCCAGGCGGCTCGCGACAGCGCGTCGGCGTAGGGTTTTTCTGGTAGCGCAGATAATCGAGTACCATTTTGGGGCGGACAGGCAATCTGTTCGCCCCTATTTTGTAAGGAGAGCGCATGAAGTACTTTGGCACCGACGGCTTTCGCGGCGAGGCCAACGTTGGGCTGACGGTAGAGCACGCGTACAAGATCGGCCGCTTTGTGGGCTGGTATTACGGCGCCAACCGCGGGGCCAAGGCGCGCGTGATCGTGGGCAAGGACACACGTCGCTCGAGTTATATGTTCGAGGCGGCGCTGGTGAGCGGTCTGGTCGCGAGCGGTGCGGACGCCTATATGCTGCACGTGATCCCGACGCCGGGCGTGGCGCATCAGACCGTGGAGGGCTGCTTCGATTGCGGCATCATGATCAGCGCGAGCCACAACCCGTTTTGCGATAACGGCATTAAGCTCGTCAATAGCGACGGTTTTAAGATGGACGAGGACGTACTGGAGCTCATCGAGGACTACATCGATGGCAAGAGCGAAGTTCCGTTGGCCACGGGCAACCACATCGGTGCCACGGTGGACTACATGCAGGGCCGCAACCGCTACATTGCTTCGCTCATTGCAAGTGCGAACTTTTCGCTGCAGGGCGTCAAGATCGGTATCGACTGCGCCAACGGCTCGGCTTCCTCGGTGGCCAAGCCGGTGTTTGACGCGCTCGGTGCCGACGTGCGCGTGATCAATGCCGCGCCCGATGGCTTTAACATCAACGTCGACTGCGGCTCCACGCATATGGAGCGTCTGCAGCGCCATGTGGTGGAGCAGGGCCTGGACGTGGGTTTTGCCTACGATGGCGATGCCGACCGCTGCCTGGCCGTGGATGAGCGCGGTCGCGTGGTAGACGGCGACCAGATCCTGTACGTGTGCGGCGTGTATCTGAACAAGCACGGTCGCCTTTCGGGCGGTACCGTGGTGCCGACGATTGCCAGCAACTTTGGCCTGATCAAGTCGTTGGAGCTTGCCGGTCTGAGCGCCGTGACCAGCGGCGTGGGCGACCGTCACGTGTATGTCAAGATGCGCGAGGGCGGCTACAGCCTGGGCGGCGAGCAGACGGGCCATACGATCTTTGGCGATATCGAGCGCACGGGCGACGGCATTATGACCTCGCTGCGCGTGATGGAAGTGATTCGTGCCGAGCGCGAGACGCTCTCGCAGCTCACGGCTCCGTGCAAGCTGCTGCCGCAGGCGCAGGTGGCCGTGCGCGTGGCGGACAAGGACGCCGCGCTCGAGAACATGGGCGTGCAGAACGCCATCGCCGAGGCCGAGGCTGCGCTGGCAGGCGAGGGCCGCGTGCTCGTGCGCAAGAGCGGAACCGAGTCGGTTATCCGCGTGCTGGCCGAGGCGCCCGACCAAGCATCCGCCGATGCTGCCATGAAGCGCATCGCCAACGCGCTGGAAGCTTTATAGTTACGCGGTTTTACCAAACCGCGTAACTGCTCGACGCTGCAAACGACCCTAAGCGGCAATCTGACGTTCAATTTCAAGGGCGCGACCAGAAGGTCAGCGCCCTTTCATTTCACGTCACCTTGCTCGCTTAGGGTCGTTTTCGCTGACGTTGCCAAGACATCGGTGTCAACATGGTTGGCGATGGCGTGCTGGTCAATCCTTACAGTTGGTACAGCGTGGTGAACTTGTCCTGCAGGTAGCTGCAGTAGTAGCGGGCATCGAATGCCATGCCGCAGGCGCCCTTGATGAGCTCCGGTGCGTCCTTGGCGCGACCCCACTGCCAAATGTGCTCGCCCAGCCAGGCGCGGACGGGTGTCAGGTCGCCGCTCGCACAGGCGCCGTTGAGGTCGACACCGTCGCGGCACATGGCCGGCACAAACATGGCGTCGTAGGCGCTGCCCAGCGCATAGGTGGGGAAGTAGCCAAACGAGCCGCCGCTCCAGTGCGTATCCTGTAGGCAGCCGTGCGTGTCGTCGGGAACGGGAATGCCCAGGTACTCATCCATGAAGCGGTTCCAAAGCGCGGGGATGTCCTTGGCCGTGGCCTCGCCGGCAAACAGCATACGCTCGATCTCGTAGCGCACCATAACGTGCAGCGGATAGGTGAGCTCGTCGGCCTCGGTGCGGATCAGCGAAGGCTGCGCGATGTTCACGGCGTGGTAGAGCGTGTCCTCGTCGACGTCGCCGTAGACCTCGGGTGCGTGGCGGCGCAGCACCTCGAGCAGCGGTCCCATAAAGGCGCGGCTGCGACCCACGGTGTTCTCAAAGAAGCGGCTCTGGCTCTCGTGGATGCCCATGGAGGTGCCGCCCTCAAGACAGGTGCGCGCATAGGCGGGATTGACGCCCAGCTCGTACATGGCGTGTCCCGCCTCGTGGATGATGCTGTAGACGTTGGAGATGCAATCGTCCTCGTAGATGTGTGTCGCGATGCGCGCGTCACCCACGGCAAAGCCCTCGCTAAACGGGTGCTCGGTAAAGGCAAGCGCGGTGTCGTCCAAGTTCAGGCCGACGAGCTTCATAAGGTCGAAGCTCATGGCACGCTGGGCGGCCTCGGGCACATGCGCGTGCAAAAAGTCTGCAGCGGGCTGCTGGCCGCGCTCGCCGATGGCGTGCACGAGCGGCACGACCGTGGCCTTGACCTCGTCGCAAAACGCGTCGAAGCTCTCGGTGGAAAGGCCGCGCTCGTACTGGTCGAGCCAAACATCGTATGGGTCGCGCTTGGGGTCCATGAGCTCGGCCTGATGCTTAAGCTGGCCGACGATTCTATCCACATAGGGCTCAAAGCTCGCCCAGTCATTGGCCGTCTTGGCCTTGTGCCATACGGCGTCGGCCTCGCAGGTGAGCCTGGTCCAGGCCTCGGCCTCCTCGGTGGGAATGACGCTCGCTTCGCGCTGGTCGCGGCCGAGCACGCGGATCTCGTCGAGCAGCTGCGGGTCGTCGATCTTGCCGCCGGCGACGGTCTCGCGTGCCAGCGAACGCACAAGTTCGACAGACTTTTCGCTGGTCAGGAGCTTGTGGTGCTCGCCGGCAAGGGTGCCCATGGCGTCGGCGCGCGCTGCGGCGCCGTTGGCGGGGGCAATGGTCGCGCCGTCAAACTCGGTAATCTTGAGCAGGTACTCGCGGGTCCACAGCTTGCCCTCGAGCTTGCGGAATTTTTTGACGGCCTTATCGACCTTCATGCCTTTGGGCGTCTTGCCCGCTGCGGGCTTGGCCTTCTTATCGTGCTTCTTTCCCATACCATATCCTTGATCTCGCGAGCCGAGCGCCACGGATGGGCACACGGCCAGTTTGCACAGCTACCTGCCTTGTACCCAGCGCGAACAAAACAGAACGCGGCGATACACCCAAACAATGTGTTATCCTATAGCCCAATGCGTTGACGGAGAGGGTTTTGCCCGCCGCGTCGCCGGCTAGAGAGGGAAGGTCATGGGCTGCAAGCCTTCCTGCGGCGGCAAGGGCCAAGCGTTCACTCCCGAGCAGCGACCTCAACGGGCACGCGGCCAGCGGCGGCGAAGCCCCAGTAGGGAAGCCGTGAGCCTCGCGACAAGGGGCAAAGAGTGGGCGCGGCGGGCCAGACATCCGCCGGGTCAAACAAGGTGGTACCGCGGAATTCAACCGTCCTTGGGCAATGCACATGCCCGAGGACGGTTTTTTGTTACCGAACCGGGCCGCGTTTTCGCAACGCCAGGCGGCGGCAGCCGCCTCGGCAAGCGGGGAGCGCGAGAGACGAAAGGGAAGACATGAGTCTGATTGATGATCTGGTCAAACTCGAGGAAGAGGCCAAGGAGCTCGTCGCAGGCGCCGACGACGCCGCAAAGCTCGAGGCTGCGCGCGTTGAGCTGCTCGGCCGCAAGGGTCGCATCACCGGCCTGATGCGCATGATGGGCAAGCTCGCCCCCGAGGATCGTCCCGTGATGGGCAAGCGCGCCAACGAGATGCGCCAGCTGATCGAGGGCATGCTCGACGAGCGCACCACCGAGATGAAGGCCGCCGCCCTCAAGCACGCACTCGAGCACGAGGCCGTCGACATCACGCTACCGGGTATCCGTCCGCAGATCGGCCACCAGCACCTGATCAAGCAGATCATCGAGGAGGCCGAGGACATCTTCTGCGGCATCGGCTACACCGTCGAGTCTGGCCCCATGGTCGACACCTCCTATTACAACTTCACCGCGCTCAACGCCCCCATGGATCACCCGAGCCGCTCGGCCCGCGATACCTTCTACGTGGTCGACAACAACCCCGGCAGCGTCGCGCACCCCGAGGCTCACGCCCACGGCGAGTCCGATGTGCTGCTGCGCACCCAGACCTCGGGCGTGCAGATCCACACCATGGAGTCGCAAAAGCCGCCCATCTACATGATCTGCCCGGGCACCGTCTACCGTCCCGACACGGCCGACGCCTGCCACCTGCCGCAGTTCAACCAGATCGAGGGCCTGGTCGTCGACGAGGGCATCACCTTTGGCGACCTTAAGGGCACGCTCGACTACTTTGTTAAGTGCATGTTTGGCGAGGACCGCAAGACGCGCTATCGCCCGCACTTCTTCCCCTTCACCGAGCCCAGCTGCGAGGTGGACGTGAGCTGCCACGTCTGCGGCGGCAAGGGCTGCAACTTCTGCAAGCACAGCGGCTGGATTGAGATCCTGGGCTGCGGCATGGTCGACCCCAACGTCCTGATCAACTGCGGTATTGACCCCGAGAAGTACACCGGCTTCGCCTTTGGCATTGGCGCCGAGCGCGTCGCGGCCCTGCGCTACGACCTGCCCGACCTGCGAACGCTCATGACAGGTGATATGCGCTTCCTGAACCAATTTTAGGCTTGCCCAGGCACCCCATCTTGGCGTTCAAACCGTCGCTCGCGTACCTTTAGTACGCGTCGCTCCTCTTTCACGCCAACCTGGGGCACCTGGACAACCCTAAGGCGAACGTCTTCATTTGATATTCCTCCCTATGCGGAGATTAAGAACTAGGAGAGCTACATGCGCGTTTCTTACGACTGGCTCAAGACCATGATCGATATTCCGGAGGATCCCAAGACCCTTTCGGACGAATATATCCGTACCGGCACCGAGGTCGAGGCGATCGACACCGTGGGCGAGTCCTTCGACCACGTGGTGACTGCCAAGGTGCTCACCAAGACCCCGCATCCCGATAGCGACCACATGTATGTGTGCTCGGTCGACGTGGGCGACAAGAATCTCGACGCCGACGGCAATCCCGCTCCGCTGCAGATCGTCTGTGGCGCGCAGAACTTCGAGGCCGGCGACCACATCGTCACGGCCATGATCGGCGCCGTGCTTCCCGGCGACGTCAAGATCAAGAAGAGCAAGCTTCGCGGCGTCGTGTCCATGGGCATGAACTGCTCCGCGCGAGAGCTCGGCCTGGGCGGCGACCACTCCGGCATTATGATCCTGCCCGAGGATACGCCCTGCGGCATGCCGTTTGCCGAGTACGTGGGCTCGAGCGACACCGTGCTCGACTGCGAGATCACGCCCAATCGTCCCGACTGCCTGTCCATGATCGGCATGGCCCGCGAGACCGGCGCCATCTTCGATCGCGATTTCCACGTTGAGCTGCCCACCATCAAGGCCGAGACCGGCCGCGCGACCGACGACGAGCTTTCCGTCGAGATCGCCGACGAGGGCCTGTGCGACCGCTATGTCGCCCGCATCGTGCGCAACGTGAAGGTCGGCCCCTCGCCCGACTGGATGGTCAAGCGTCTCAACGCCCTGGGCGTGCGCCCGCACAACAACATCGTCGACATCACCAACTACGTGATGATGCTCACCGGTCAGCCGCTGCACGCCTTTGACCTGGACACCTTTGCCGAGCGCGAGGGCAGGCGTCGCGTGGTGGTTCGCGCCGCCCAGCAGGATGAGAAGTTCACGACCCTCGACGGCGAGGAGCGCACGCTCGACGCCGGCATGGGCCTCATCACCGACGGCGAGCGTCCCGTGGCGCTGGCCGGCGTTATGGGCGGCATGGATTCCGAGATCGAGGACGACACTGTCGACGTGATGGTCGAGAGCGCCTGCTTCAACGCCGGTCGCACCTCGCACACCAGCCGCGACCTGTCGCTGATCTCTGACGCCTCCATTCGCTTTGAGCGCCAGGTCGATGAGACCGGCTGTGTGGATGTCGCCAACGTTACCTGCGCGCTGATCGAGGAGATCGCCGGCGGCGAGGTCGCTCCCGGCTACGTCGACGTGTTCCCGGCACCCAAGACCATCGACAGCATCAAGCTGCGCCTGGCCCGCGTGCACGCCATTTGCGGTGCCGACATCGAGCCCGATTTTATTGAGCGTTCGCTCACCCGCCTGGGCTGCACCGTCGAGCGCGACGGCGAGGACTTCGTGGTCACCCCGCCGAGCTTCCGTCCCGACCTGCCGCGCGAGATCGACCTGATCGAGGAGGTCCTGCGCCTGTGGGGCATGGGCCGCGTGACGGCGACCATTCCGGCTGCCAAGAACCACATCGGCGGCCTGACCCGCGAGCAGAAGCTCACCCGTAAGGTCGGTGAGATCCTGCGCGCCTGCGGCCTCAACGAGACCACGACTTTTGGCTTTGCCGCCCCGGGCGACCTGGAGAAGATCGGCATGTCCACCGAGGGCCGCGGCTGCCCCGTGGTGCTCATGAATCCGCTGGTAGCCGAGCAGACCGAGATGCGTCGTTCGCTGCTGCCGGGCCTGCTGCAGTCCGTTGCCTATAACGAGGCCCACGGCACGCCCAACGTGCACCTGTACGAGGTCGGCAGCCTGTTCCACGGTCGTGAGAACGCCAGCCTGCCCAAGGAGACCAAGTCCGTGGCGGGCGTGCTCTCGGGTCAGTGGAGCGAGCAGTCCTGGAGCATGAAGTACCGCAAGCTGCGCTTCTTCTTTGGCAAGGGCATTGTCGAGGAGCTGCTCGCCCAGCTGCGCATCGAGAAGGTTCGCTTCCGTCCCGTCGAGGGCGAGGGCTACGCTTTCTTGCAGCCGGGTCGTGCGGCCGAGGTTCTGTCCGGCGGCACCGTGCTGGGCTGGGTCGGCGAGATTCACCCCGAGGCGCGCGAGGCGATGGGCATCGATGAGGTTGTCGTTGCCTTTGAGCTCGATCTGGACAAGCTGATCAAGGGCGCCCGCAACCAGGAGAACTACCGCGAGTTCTCGCAGTACCCTGCCGTTGAGCACGACCTGGCTATCGTGGTCGATAACTCCGTGACCTGCGAGGATCTTGAGCGCCGTATTACCAGCGCCGGCGGCAAGCTGCTCGAGGGCGTGCGCCTGTTCGACGTCTACCGCGATCCGGTCCGCGTGGGCGTGGGCAAGAAGTCCATGGCCTTTGCGCTTACGTATCGCTCTGACGACCATACGCTCACCAGCGAAGAGGTCGAAAAGGCGCACCAGAAGATCGTCACCAAGGTGTGCAAGGGCGTAAACGGCGAGGTCCGCGGCTAGGGCTTGCGCTGGGAGCGTAGGGCCTGATGGCGGTTGCTGTGGCCTTTGCGTGACCGCGGTGTTCGGTATAAGGCACCGTTGATCCTGCATATATGACACGCGCATTACATAACGGCGTGCTGCTTTGTCGGCAGCACGCCGTTTTGCTATGATAGCCCGCGGCGTGTTACGAATCTGACAATGCGTAATACTGACAAGGTGATTTAAGCGGCGTTGCAATTCTGTGCGTCGACAACCGGGAGGCGTACATGCACATTCCAGATAATTATCTGTCCCCGCAGACCGATGCCGTCATGGCGGTGGCAATGGTGCCCGTTTGGGTCCACTGCATCAAGAAGGTGCGCGCCACGCTCGATCGCGAGCACATGGCTTTCCTGGGCATCTGTGCAGCATTTTCCTTCTTGCTCATGATGTTTAACGTTCCGCTGCCCGGTGGCACCACTGGTCACGCCGTTGGCGGCGCGCTCATCGCGCTGTTGTTGGGCCCGGAGGCCGCTGCCATTGCCGTCTCGGTCGCGCTGGCGCTGCAGGCGCTGCTATTTGGCGACGGCGGCGTTCTGTCGTTTGGCGCCAACTGCTTTAACATGGCCTTTGTGCTGCCGTTTGCCGCCGCTATCGTGTTTCGTGCGCTCAACAGCCGTCTGCACGACAAGAGCTGGGGCACCTCGGTTTCTGCCATCGTGAGCGGCTGGGTCGGCCTGTGCCTGGCGGCCCTGTGCGCGGCAATCGAGTTTGGTATTCAGCCGATGCTCTTCACGAATGCTTCGGGCGCTCCGCTGTACTGCCCCTTCCCACTGTCTATTGCCATCCCTGCCATGATGATCCCACATATGCTGGTTGCCGGCGTGGTCGAGGGCGTGGCGACGGCCGCCATCTACGGTTTCATTAAGAAGACGGCGCCGGGCGTTATCGTCGGTCCCGAGGCCGTCGATGGCCAGCTTGCCGCCGAGGGCGCTGCTGCCAAGAAGACCTCGCTGATCCCCACGCTCATCTTGGTCGCCGTGCTTGTCGTGGCCACGCCGCTGGGCCTGCTGGCCACGGGTGACGCCTGGGGCGAGTGGGACGCTGAGGGCGCCGCGACCGCCGTCCAGGAGGCTGGCGACGACAGCCTGCAGGCTTCAGTCGGCCTCGATACCCCGACCTTTGCCGATGCGCTGCCCACGGGCGATTATCTGCAGGCCTATTCCGAGGAACAAGGTCTTGGCTTTGCCGGCCAGGCTGCGATGTATATTCTTTCGGGTGTGATTGGCGTGGCGGTGCTTACCATCGTATTCCGCCTGGTCTCGCTGACGGTCAAGGAAAGCGGTGCTCATGGCAATAGCCGAGCTGCCTAGCTGGCTTGCGGTCGAGCAGCGTTACGAGCCCGCGGGGGCTCGGCATCGTGTGATGCAAAAGAATGTCCTGCACCTGGCGAGCCTGCTTGAGCGGGTTCGCCTGGGTGGAGGCGCGCACGAGGGCGGGTCGATGGTCGACCGCGCCCTTTCTTGCGTTTCGGCTCCGGTACGCCTGGTGGGGATGTTCGTTTGCGTCCTGTGCGTGTGTCTGACGCAGAGCCCGCTGTACCTCATGTTGATGGCGGCCATTGCGCTGGTGCTCGTTGCCGTGCGCCCCGTACGCGGGCTGCGCGCGACTTTTGTGCCGGCGTTGGCTGCCGCGGGGCTCGCGGTGGTTCTGGCGCTGCCCGCCTTGCTGCTGGACGCTTCTGCCGCGGGCGCCATGCTCAAGATTGCGCTCAAGATCTTTATTAATGTGTCGCTGGTGCTGGGCGTTTCGTGGACCCTCACGTGGAGCCGCATGTCGTCGGCGCTCAAGATGCTGCATCTACCCGACGAAGTTATCTTTACGTTCGATATGGCGCTCAAACACATCGAGGTGCTGGGTCGCACGGCGCACAATCTGTGCGAATCGGTCATGCTGCGCAGCGTTGGCCGTGCGCCTGAGGGATTTTCGCGTACGGATTCGATCGCGGGTATCATGGGCATGACCTTTATCAAGGCGATGGAATGCAGCCGCGCAATGGACGAGGCTATGCTTTGCCGCGGCTTTGCCGGCGCGTATCCGGCGCCCGCACGCGCCGGGTTTGGCTGGCGCGATGCGGTTTACGCGGCCGGCGTGGCGCTGCTGGCAGTGTTATGCGCCGTGCTGTAGGCACTGCTGGTTCCGGCTGGGGATGCAAATGGGGAAGGGCGACGTTTTGACGATCGATATGAATAGTGCGGCGGGCACGAACGGTGCGGGCGGCGCCGAGGTCGCGCCGCTCATCGAGCTGCGCGACGTGGTGTTCTCCTATGCGGGGCATACGGTTGTCGATGGCGTGTCGCTGCAGGTCGATCGTGGTGAACTCGTTGCCCTGCTCGGTCCCAACGGCTGCGGCAAGACGACGATTATGCGTCTTATTAACGGCCTTGAACTCGCGGACGCAGGGGCATACCTGTTTGACGGGCACGTGGTCGATGCGGCGTATCTGAAGGATTCTGCTGCTGCTCAGAAGTTCCACCAGCGCGTGGGCTTCGTATTCCAAAACGCCGATGCCCAGCTGTTCTGCGCCACGGTGGGCGAGGAAGTTGCTTTTGGTCCCGCGCAGATGGGTCTGCCGGCAGACGAGCTCGAGCGCCGCGTGCGCGATGCCATGGGGCTGTTCCAGGTTGCCGACCTTGCCGACGCCTCTCCCTATCAGCTTTCGGGTGGGCAAAAGAAGCGTGTTGCGCTGGCTGCGGTGGTGTCGATGAACCCGGATATCTTGGTCCTCGACGAGCCTACCAATGGGCTCGACGAGGATTCATGCGACATCGTGGTCAACTTCTTGCTGGCCTACGTCGCGGCGGGTAAGACGGTCTTGATGAGCACACATCACCAGGATTTGGTGCGACGCCTGGGTGCCCGCGCCATCTATATCGATCGATATCATCACGTGGTCGAGGCACCTTCGCCGTCGTATGGAACTGAAAGCGGTGCGACGGACTAGTTGCTGCGTAGAGCGCGCGTAGCCGCCCGCGTGGCTTTGGCGTGATGGTATAGTTATCCAGGTTTTTATGGGGGTGGCTATGCCAAGCTGGAACATTCATATCGCTCAAACGGAGCGTTTGCTGGAGCGCATCGGTGCGCTTGCCAAGAGCGTGCGCGACCGCAATGCCTTTTTGTTTGGCTGTGTGGTTCCGGATATCTTCGTGGGCTATATGGTCCCTGGCATCGCCGATCCCATCCCGTACCGCATTACGCACTTTGCAAAGCCCGAGCCTATCCCTAAGCCGCGCGAGCATGAGTTTTGGGACACCTATGTGGCGCCGCTGCTCAAAAGTTCGCCCACCGGTGCGCCAGCCGCGGCTACCTCGATTGTCGAGGAGCGCGGGCGACTGAATCGCGTGCACTATCCCCAGCGCTACAGGGATGCCGAGCCGGTTGCCGGTCCCGGCGCCTGTGAGTTCTCGCTTGCATCCGAAGATGTGGCGCAGTCGTTGCTCGATTTGACACTGGGTGTCTGGTCGCATCTGGTGGCCGATACCGTATGGAATACGCGCGTGAATCAGTACCTGGAGGCGCATGGCGGCAAGCCGTGCGAGGAGTTCCGCATTAAAAAGCAAGGCGACTTTGACTGGTTTGGCAAGACGCTCGGCATTGTTTCCATCCCGCGTGCGACCGATCGCCTGTATACCGCTGCGGCACGTTTTGGGCAGTATCCCATCCATAAAGAATATGTGCTCAAGACCATTGGCGTTATGCACGAGATCGTGCGCGAAAACCCCGGTGAGCCCGATCATCCGCCGTATCGCCTGCTAACCGAGGAGTTTTTCGATGCGACGTTTACCGAGGTCATCGAGCTGACCGAGGCGGGTTTTGCCGCCCGTGTCGAATCGCCCGATGTGCCTGCGCTGCCCCTGATTGCTAGCTGCTAGCTGGCCGGCCCGGCAGTGAATAGCTCAACCCAATCGACAAGTAGCTCTTGCCGTAAGGTATCTTCGGCAATGCGCTCCTGTTTGGTCTTTGGGATGTGGGGAAGCCCGGCCTTTTTATGGATGAGCTCGGCTATGTGGTCGAAGCTCTTCTTCTCCTTGATCTGGTCATAGGTAATTTGGATGACGTCGTAGCCCATGCTTGTGAGTGCGGTGGCGCGCTCGGCATCGGAGAGGCTCGCGGCTTCGCTGTCGTGGGCAGAGCGGCCTTGGCATTCCAGAATGATGCCCATGCTGTCGGTGGCGCTTTCGATGAGGATATCGGCGTAGCAGCAGGTTTTGTCATACAGCGAACGTGCGGCTTCACTGAGCGGGATGCGCGCGTTGTTGGCGATCTCGATGCCCTGGCCGCCCTCGTCGCGGGGGAGCGAGATAAGCATGGAGGTCTGTACTTCGAAGGGCGAGGCGGCCTGCCCCGTCATGTGCTCGGCCGCCCAGCGCAGTTGTTTGACGCCGCGCAGGCCTGCGGCTTGCTTGGCGAACGCGGCGATATCCGTTGCGGTAAGAAGCGGCGTGCGCTTCCACAAGTTGGTGTCATTGCCCTTGGTGTCGTTAACTCGCTCCCAGCCGCAGTTGGGTGGAATGAACTTAAGCGAAATGGCTTCATCGAGTTGTTGTTGCGTTCGCTCGCAGGGCTTAAACACTGCAAAGGAGCCGCACATCTCGTAGCACGCCATGAGTAACTGGTTGCGTGAGACCTGCGTGGCAAGGCTGAGCAGCGTGAACTCCGGTGACGTGACATCAAACCCATGTTCAGTCTGCCTAAACGACCCCGGAGGTGGTTCTTGGGTCAGGAGGTGCGATTTAAACAGGCTTCGCGACCCGGATTGTGCCCGAGTGAATACAAGCCTGTGAAGTGGTGCGTGAAGCAGGTCTTTTACAACTGCATGACTTCCGAGGCCACAACATCTGCGATCCATATTGCCAAGGCTAATGGCGGGGTAAAGGCCTAATACCTGCGGCGGGATGCGGTAGTAGTTAAAGGCGGATTGCCCACAAAGCGTCAGGTCCATAATGCCCTCCTGGCCGAAATCATCTCTTTGAAGCGAGTGGTGCCAGCGTCATTCCGGAAGTATGCGGCAAAATCTGAACCCTATGAGCGGACCTGGCTTTTGAGGCTAGTTTATCAGGCATTTTGTTGCGAAAAAACAGGGTGTGCTCGAAGGTTCCAGAATTTGCCGCATACTTCCGAAAACCAGGTCGATTTGGTTCTTGCTAAAACGATTTATCAGCCCTGTGTGAGGTGTGGGTTTGCCACCGGGCGAACACTTTTAGCGCTTGGGGCTTTATTTTTTGGGCCTCGAAGGGTGGATTTCGCGCTTTTGGTAAAGAAATGAGTGCGTGTTTTGCCGTGCGGCGGCATTGGCACAGAAAAAGGGCCCGGAAGGCGAAGCCTTCCGGGCCCTTTGCAATGCAAGTATGCTTGCAAGTGCGTTTTAGCGCACCTGAGCGACGTAAGCGACGTTGGTCGAGGAGACCTTGTCCTCGAGCTGGACGCTCATGCGGGGATCGCCGGCGGTAGCGACGGTCAGGTCGCCGGCCTCGACGTAGCCGAGCTCCTTAGCGGTCTCGATCGCCTTGACGATCGTGCCGTTGACGGTGCCCTGGGTAATCTCGGCCTGATGCGGGATAACGCCCCAGTACATGATCATCTGCTGGACGGCCCACTCGTGGCGGGAGAACGCGCAGATCGGCATGTTGGGACGGAAGTGCGAAATCAGGCGAGCGGTACGACCGGTGGTCGTCGGCACGGTGATGCACTTGGCGCCAACGGTGGTGGCCATGTTCACAGCGGACATACCCACAACGTTGTTAACAACGCGGGTGCCATGAGCGTCGGCCGGAACCTCGAGCGGAGCGTGGGCCGGGAGGTACTTCTCGGTCTCGAGAGCAATGCTGGCCTGCATCTTGACGGCCTCGACCGGGTACTTACCGGCAGCGGACTCGCCAGAGAGCATAACGGCGTCGGTGCCGTCGTAAATGGCGTTAGCAACGTCGGCAACCTCGGCGCGCGTCGGGCGCGGGTTCTGCTGCATGGAGTCGAGCATCTGCGTAGCGGTGATAACGGGCTTGTAGGCCGCGTTGCACTTGGCGATGATCTCCTTCTGGATGTGGGGAACGAGCTCGGGCTTGATCTCGATGCCCAGGTCGCCACGGGCGACCATGATGCCGTCGGAAGCCTCGAGGATCTCGTCGAAGTTCTCGACGCCCAGGGCGCACTCGATCTTCGGGAAGATCGTCACGTGCTCGCCACCGTTCTCGCGGCAAAGCTCGCGGATGCCGCGGACGGACTCGCCGTCACGGATGAAGGAAGCGGCGATGTAGTCGATGTTCTCGGTCAGGCCAAAGAGGATGTCCTGACGATCGCGCTCGGTGATGGCGGGCAGCGAGATGTTGACGTTGGGCATGTTGACGCCCTTGCGCTCGCCGATCAGGCCGTCGTTCTTAACGACGCAGGTCATGTCCTGGCCGCTGACGGACTCGACCTCGAGGGCAACCAGACCGTCATCGATCAGGATAAGGGAGCCCTTCTCGACCTCGGAGGGCAGAGCCAGGTAGTCGAGGGAGATGTGCTCAGCGGTGCCGTGGAAATCCTCGGACGTGGGCTGAGCGGTGACGACGATCTTATCGCCGGTCTTGACGGCAACCTTCTTGCCGTCGACCAGAAGGCCGGTGCGGACCTCGGGGCCCTTGGTGTCGAGCAGGATGCCGACGGGCAGACCGAGCTCCTTGGAAATACGACGGACGCGCTCGATGCGACCGTGGTGCTCGTCGTAGGATCCGTGCGAGAAGTTAAAACGGGCGACGTTCATGCCCGCCTTGATCATCTCACGGATGGTCTCGTCGCTATCGCAGGCGGGACCCATGGTGCATACAATCTTGGTGCGCTTGTACATTCAGACCTCCATCTGACATCGTCTTGCGCTGATAGATAAACCATAAGAAATAAAACTGAGATGATTATAACGAAATGCCGACCGAATACCCCAAAAAATCGACCGTATGCCGAATTAGAAGTTCATTTTTTGCGAATAAACGGTATATGCAAAAACTTTACCAACCGTTCTAACCGCTGCTATCTGGGCGATATTTCAGTTTGATGATGCACCGAAGAAAAAACGTTTTATCAATGTCGAACATCATACGGTCTGCATCGTTGCACTCGAGCCGTGTTTCCAATTGGAATGTTTTGGCTAGACGCGCCGCTTTGGGGTACCATAGCTCCACTATCAACTGCCGCTCAGCACGGCAGCCTTGATGAGCCCTTGCCCTTCTCCTGGGAATTATGATCGGGCATCAATCTGCTGAGTGGCCCGAATCCCAGGAGGGGACTCTATATGCAAAAGGAATACCTGTCCGCCGCGGCGGAGGTACTCAGCGACCAAGGTGTCGATGAGGACCTCGGCCTGAGCAACGACGAGGCGTCGTCGCGCCTCGCCAAGACAGGCCCTAACAAGCTCGAGGAAGCCGAGAAGACGCCGTTGTGGAAGCGCTTCTTTGAGCAGATGGCCGACCCCATGGTCATCATGCTGATCGTTGCCGCCGTCATCAGCGCGCTCACGGGCATGGTCAAGGGCGAGGCGGACTTTGCCGATGTCGCCATCATCATGTTCGTCGTTATCGTCAACTCGGTGCTGGGCGTGGTCCAGGAGGCTAAAAGCGAGGAGGCTCTCGAGGCCCTGCAGGAGATGAGCGCGGCGCAGTCCAAGGTGCTGCGCGACGGCAAGCTCGTGCACCTGCCGAGCGCCGAGCTCGTGCCCGGTGACGTGATCATGCTCGAGGCGGGCGACTCCGTCCCGGCCGACTGCCGCGTGCTCGAGAGCGCCACGATGAAGATCGAGGAGGCCGCCCTTACCGGCGAGTCCGTGCCTGTCGAGAAGCATGCCAACGTGATCGAGCTCGCCGCCGGCACCGACGACGTGCCGCTCGGCGACCGCAAGAACATGTGCTACATGGGCTCCACCGTGGTGTACGGCCGTGGCCGCGCCGTCGTAGTCGGTACCGGCATGAACACCGAGATGGGTAAGATCGCCGGCGCCCTGGCCGAGGCCAAGGAAGAGCTCACGCCGCTGCAGGTGAAGCTTGCCGAGCTCAGCCGCATCCTCACCATCATGGTTATCGTCATCTGCGTCGTCATCTTTGGCGTCGACATCATCCGCCACGGCGTGGGCAACGTCCTCACCGACCCGACCGCCCTGCTCGACACCTTTATGGTCGCCGTCTCGCTCGCCGTCGCCGCCATCCCCGAGGGCCTGGTCGCCGTCGTGACCATCGTGCTGTCGCTCGGCGTGACCAAGATGGCCAAGCGCCAGGCGATTATCCGCAAGCTCTCTGCCGTCGAGACCCTCGGCTGCACACAGACCATCTGCTCCGACAAGACCGGCACCCTTACCCAAAACAAGATGACCGTCGTCAAGCACGAGCTCGCCGCGCCTAAGGAGAAGTTCCTGGCCGGCATGGCTCTGTGCTCCGATGCCCAGTGGGACGAGGAGCTGGGCGAGGCCGTGGGCGAGCCGACTGAGTGCGCGCTCGTCAACGACGCCGGCAAGGCGGGCCTCACTGGCCTGACTGCCGAGCACCCGCGCGTGGGCGAGGCCCCGTTCGACTCGGGCCGTAAGATGATGTCCGTGGTCGTCGAGACCCTGGACGGCGAGTATGAGCAGTACACCAAGGGCGCGCCCGACGTGGTGATCGGCCTGTGCACCCATATCTACGACGGCGACAGGGTCGTTCCGCTGACCGAGGAGCGTCGCGCCGAGCTCGTGGCCGCCAACAAGGCCATGGCCGACGAGGCCCTGCGCGTGCTGGCGCTGGCAAGCCGCACCTACACCGAGGTCCCGAGCGACTGCAGCCCCGCTGCGCTCGAGCACGACCTGGTCTTCTGCGGCCTGTCCGGCATGATTGACCCTGTCCGCCCCGAGGTCGCCGACGCCATCCGCGAGGCCCACGATGCCGGTATTCGCACCGTCATGATTACGGGCGACCACATCGACACCGCCGTGGCCATCGCCAAGCAGCTGGGCATCGTCACCGATCGCAGCCATGCCATCACCGGTGCCGACCTCGATCGCATGAGCGACGAGGAGCTCGACGCGCACATCGAGGACTACGGCGTGTACGCCCGCGTTCAGCCCGAGCATAAGACCCGCATCGTCGAGGCTTGGAAGTCGCGCGACCAGATCGTGGCCATGACGGGCGACGGCGTCAACGACGCCCCGTCCATCAAACGCGCCGACATCGGCGTGGGCATGGGCATCACCGGTACCGACGTCACCAAGAACGTCGCCGACATGGTACTTGCCGACGACAACTTCGCCACCATCATCGGTGCCTGCGAAGAGGGGCGCCGCATCTACGACAACATCCGCAAGGTCATCCAGTTCCTGCTTTCGGCCAACCTTGCCGAGGTGTTCTCGGTGTTTATCGCCACGCTCATCGGCTTTACCATCTTTCAGCCGGTGCAGCTGCTGTGGGTGAACCTGGTCACCGACTGCTTCCCCGCGCTCGCGCTGGGCATGGAGGATGCCGAGGGCGACATCATGAAGCGCAAGCCGCGCAACGCCAAGGACGGCGTCTTTGCCGGACATATGGGTCTGGACTGCGTGGTCCAGGGCCTGATCATCACCGTGCTGGTGCTGGCGAGCTTCTTTGTGGGCGTGTACTTTGACATGGGCTACATCCACATCGCCGATATGATCGCCGGCAATGCCGACGAGGAAGGCGTGATGATGGCGTTCATCACGCTCAACATGGTCGAGATTTTCCACTGCTTCAATATGCGCAGCCGTCGTGCGTCGCTGTTCACCATGAAGAAGCAGAACAAGTGGCTGTGGGCTTCCGCCGCGCTGGCACTGGTGCTGACGGTGATCGTGACCGTGCAGCCGACGCTTGCCGAGATGTTCTTCGGCCCTGTGACGCTTGAGCTCAAGGGCGTTCTTGCCGCTTTGGGCCTGGCCTTCCTGATTATCCCGCTGATGGAGATCTACAAGGCGATCATGCGCGCTGTGGAGAAGGAGTAGGTCGAAAGGCCATCCTTCCCACCGGCCCGACCGCCTGCGGGGTTTCTTCTTCGCTGGTCCTCGCGCTTCGCGCTGTGGGATCGCTCAGAAGAAACCCCTCCCGGCGTCGGGCCTTTGAATAGCCTCTCGGGACCATTGGCTGAGGGAAAGTGTGTGAGCCGGTCGAGCGTTTGCTCGACCGGCTCTTTTTTGTGGGTAAAATACCTGATCAGTTGTGATTTATGGTGCTGGGAGGCGCTTGTGGGCAAGGCTAAGGCTAAAGCGAAGAAAAAGACGACGGGGGCGCGGGCTAAGCGCGATCGTCGTCGGAAGCTTGCGACCGAGGCCCCCGCGTCTGCCGAGGAGTTGTTGGCGAGCGTACCGGGGCTTGACGCGCTGCAGGACGTTCCGGCGTTTGATGACCTGCCGGTCGATGGGGCTCAGCAGGCGGCATTTGACGACTTTTGCGCACATGCTGAGGAGCCCGAGCAGATGCGGCTGGGTGCCGTGGTGCGCTTGGATCGCGGGTTTCCGCTGGTGGCGACTGCCGACGATACCTTCCGCGCCGAGCATGCAGTGGGGTTTGCCAAGTCGCGCGGCGAGGACGAGGTCCTGCTGCCTGCCGTGGGCGACCGTGTGGCGGTGCGCCGCGCTCCCGGGCACGATATGGGCGTGATTGAGTGCGTGCTGCCGCGCCGTACGAGCTTTGAGCGTTGGCGCGGCCGTGCCCGTGGAGAGCGCCAGGTGCTCTGCTCCAACGTGGATTGCGTGCTAATCGTGCAGGCGCTCGGTGCCGGTGAGGTGCTGCTCGACCGCGTGGCGCGCTCGCTGGTGTTGGCTCTTGACTGCGATGCCGAGCCGGTGGTGGTGCTTACCAAAGCTGACCGCTGCGATGCCGAGGAGCTCGAGCGCGATCTGGACCGCGTGCGCCGCCTGGTGGGTCCGGACGTGCGCGTGATCGTGACGTCCTCTGCCGAGGGCCGCGGCCTGGACGAGGTCCGTGCCTGCGTGCCTGCCGGGAGCTGCGCCATGATTCTGGGCGAGTCGGGTGCCGGCAAGTCGACGCTGCTCAATGCACTGCTGGGCCACGATACGTTGGCGACCGGCGGTGTGCGCGAACGCGACGACCAGGGCCGTCACACTACCGTCGCGCGCGTGATGGTGGCGCTGCCGGGCGACGCCGGCGTGATCGCCGATGCCCCGGGCCTGCGCAGTCTACCGCTCGTGGGTCACGAGCGGGGTCTGGCGCGCGCCTTCCCCGAGATTGTCGAGGCATCGCGCGCGTGCCGGTTTGGCGATTGCACACATACCCATGAGCCGGGCTGCGCCGTTCGCGAGGCCGAGGACGCCGGGCAGATCGACAGCCTGCGGCTGGAAACGTTCCAAAACCTGGCGTCATCCATGCGCGTGAGCGCTCAAATACTCGATCCCGATGTTCATCTGTAATTGATTTTTCCTATGACAGCCGTCTCCCAACTGTTCGGGAGACGGCTTTTTTGCTGCGGAAAAGCCTCGAAACATGCAGTTTGCTGACGTGCTGACCAAAACCTTGCCATGAGCTTGACGGGCTGGTCAGCTTTTGGTCGGCGATTGGTTTGACATCGAAAACCAAGATCGCGATTGCGCCGCTTTGCACTCTGACCGCCCAGACAATGGTGGTACGGGCATTCGCCCGGCACTGCCATGAGAGGAGCGGCCGTGAACAAGAGCAAGCGCATCGCCATCAGTCTGGTCGCGGGCGTGCTCGCTGCTCTGCTCTGCATGGTTTACGGCTCGTCGATCCGCTCGCAAGCCGAACAGGTCCAGGCTGAGACCTTGGCCAAGTACGGTGGCGATCGCGTCGAGGTATGCGTCGCGGCGCGCGATATCGATGTGGGCGAGACCCTCGATGAGACCAATGTCATAACCCAGGAATGGCTGACGAGCCTGCTGCCGCGTGACGCGGCGACCGAGCTGCGCCAGGTGCGCGGCGACGTGACGACTTCGCGTATTCCCAAAAACGCCGTGATCTGCAATGTCTACACCAAGGCCGAGAGTCACAAGCTCGAGGTGCCTAAGGGCAAGGTCGCCGTTTCGGTGGCGGTCGATGCCGAGCACTCGGTCGGCGGTGCTACGGGCGTGGGCAGCTACGTGGATGTGTATGTGCAAAAAGACGGCGTAACCGATCGGTTGTGCGGCGCGTACGTGATCGATACCAGTGAAGATTCCGGTGCCACGCGCGAGGGCAAGATCGAATGGGTGACGCTGGCGGCTGACCCCGAAGACGTCAAGGAACTGCTGGGGGCATCGGGCAAGGGAACGGTCAGCTTGACGATTCCCGCCACGGCGCGCGGCAAAAAGAGCGGAGGCGACGAGTGATGAAGGCGATCTGGCTTGCGTGCTGCGCGTGCGGCGATTACGGGCTGTTGCAGCGGGAAGTCGAGGGCCGTGATACGGGTGCACAGGTGCTTCGCGTGGGTGACCTGGACGGGCTGGTTTCCATGGCGCGGGCGTTTCCGTCGCGCCGCGGGGCTGCCATCATCGCGGCGTCTCTGTTTGATACCGAAGATGTGCGCAAGACTGTTGCGCGCCTGACGGCCGAAGGCCGCGTGAGTCGCGTGGTCGTGTTGATAGAAGCGCTCGATCCGTCGGATATCGAGGGGCTGTTTCGCGCGGGGGCGACCGAGGTCATCGCTGCGCACAGTATATGCGGCAACGGGCGCGCGGGCGAGGGAGCGGTTGATTCCGATCGGTGCATGACGATTGAGCCCGATGCTTTTGTTGATAGGGAACCCGGGGCGCCTCGCGCTACAAGAGGCCCGCGTGTTGATGATTATGGAAAAGCGGAAGCCGAGCATGGTCGGCGCCCCCGGAACCCCCTTGTATACGATGACGCTGGAGGGCCGGCGCAGCATGCTGGCGACTCCCCGGCTGTAGATATGGGATACGTGCACGGCGTGAATCTGGCGGATGAACTCGACGAAGTTGAGGGCTTTGCCGGGTGCGGCGAGTTGTCGCTGATGCAGCATGAGCAGATTGCGCAGAACGAGCCTGCCTCGCAGACCGAACAAGCTGCCATGCCGGCTTGGACGCAGCGTGTGGTTGCGGCGGGGGAGACGGGGACGCTGTCACCGACGCCCGCCCCGCCGCCTCCGATGCCGCCGGCAGACGCTGCCGCTCCGCAGCATCGAGCTCCGGTCATCTGCGCCATTTCGGGTTCGGGCGGTTGCGGCAAGTCGACGATCATTGCCGCCATGGCACACACATCGTCGCTGTTGGGCTTGCGTGCCGCCGTGCTCGACCTGGACCTGATGTTTGGAAACCTTTACGACTTGTTAGGCGTCGATGCTCCGCGCGATATGGCGGCACTTATCGAGCCGTCGGTGGCGGGCGCGCTTGCCGAGCCGGATATCGTGGCCGCATCGATGCGCGTGGCGCCGGGCGTTACGCTCTGGGGTCCCGTCGCGGCGCCCGAGCAAGCCGAGCTCATGGCATGTCCGGTGGAGCTACTGCTTGATGTTCTGCGTCGCGAATCCGACGTGGTCTTTATCGATACCTCGGTCTTTTGGGGCGACGCCGTGGCGGCTGCGGTGGCGGCGAGCGACCGTTGCCTGGTCGTTGGCGATGCTGCGGTGTCGTCCGCGGCATCGGCGTCGCGCGTCATTGAACTGGCAAGTCGAGTAGGTGTGCCGCGCACGCGCATGAGCGCCGTGTTCAACCGGTTCGGTGCGCGCGGGGCAGACGAGGACGTCGCCATGCGCTTTGAGATTGCCTGTGCGTTGAGCTCCAAGATTCGTATCGCCGATGGCGGGCAGGATCTCGCCGCGCTCATGGCGTTTGGGCGCGCTGATGAGGCAGTGGGGCAGACCAGCGCTTTTGCGACCAGCGTGCGCGAGGCCACGCGCGAGATGCTCGTGGAACTGGGGTGCGCCGTCGGCCCTTGGAGCGATATGGTCGCCGACCGTGCAACGCGCACCGAACGCCCGCGTATCCGCCTTCCCTGGTCGCGCGAGGGTGATCAGCGATGAGCCTGCAAACGAGGATTAAGGCTGCCGGCGCTGCAGCGGGGGCAGCGCCTGTAGATGCGGGGCGTCGCCGCGCGGTGAAACGACGCACCAAGCGCGCCGTGATGGACCGCATGGGTTACGACGAAGTGGCGCGTATCAGCGCCTATATCGACCCGGCACTTGCCCGCTCGGAATTGCGTCCCGCGGTGGAGGCGGCGCTCAATGTTGAGGAGCCGACTGATCTCGCGACGTCCGAGCGCGAGACCATCATCGACGAGATTTTGGATGACGTGGTGGGCTTGGGGCCGTTGCAGCCGCTCATCGAGGACGACACCGTTACCGAGATCATGATTAACGGCTGCCGCTCGGCTTTCTTTGAACGCGGCGGCGTCTTGCACCCCATCGAGCATGCGTTTGAGGATGATGAGCAGATCCGTGTGCTTATCGACCGCATCATCTCGCCACTTGGCCGCCGTATCGACGAGCGCAGCCCCATCGTCAACGCCCGCCTCAAAACGGGCTATCGCGTCAACGCGGTGATTTCGCCTGTGGCGATTGACGGACCGATTCTCACCATCCGAAAGTTCTCGGACCGCATCTGCTCGCTGGACGAGCTTGTGGGGCTGGGGTCGCTGCCGCTTTGGTATGCGCAGCTGTTGTCGTGCGCGGTGTCGCTGCGACAGGACCTGGCGGTTGCGGGAGGCACGGGATCTGGTAAGACCACCCTGCTCAACGCGTTGTCATGTGAGATTTCCACCGGCGAGCGCATCGTGACGATCGAGGACTCTGCCGAGCTCAAGTTTGCGCATCATCCGCACGTGGTGCGTCTAGAGGCGCGCGAGGCTTCAATTGAGGGCGAGGGCGCGGTGACGATCCGCGACCTGGTGACCAATGCCCTGCGCATGCGCCCCGACCGCATCGTGGTGGGCGAGGTGCGCGGTGCCGAGTGCTGCGACATGTTGCAGGCCATGAATACGGGCCACGACGGGTCGCTCACCACGCTTCATGCGGGTTCAGAACAGGAGACCGTGGTGCGTCTGACGTTGCTTGCGCGTTATGGCATCGATCTGCCGAGCGAGCTCATCGAGGAGCAGATTGCCATGGCGCTCGACGGCATCGTGATGTCCGAGCGCCACGCCGATGGCAGGCGCTTCGTCTCCTCGTATTCGGGGGTGCGTCGTGCCGCGTCGGGCGGCGTAGAGCTCGAGCGCTATGTGACTTTCGATGCCGCCGAGCGCACCTGGACGCTTGACCGCGAGCCGCCGTTTATCGCAGAAGGCCTGCGGTCGGGGACGCTCACACAAGAGGAGGTGGACGAATGGAGGTCGCTGTGCCCCTCGTCGTAGGGGGTTTGGCAGGGTTTTCTGTTGCGACGGCGTGCGGGGTGGAACCTCGTGTGCCGCAGGTGCCGCCGGCGGAGCTGGCGCGTCAGGTGCTCGAGACGGTGGCAGAGAAGCTGCCGCGTGAGCTGGTGGAAAACGATCTGCTGAAAAAGATCGCCCGTTCGTGGGCATCGCTGGCTCCGGCGCATCGCCTTGGCCACGTGATCGAGGATGCTTCGGGGCGTTTGGCGTTTCTGCTGCTATCGAGCGGTGTCTGCTGCGTTTTGCTAACGATGGTGTCGTTATCGCCCCTCGGATTTGCCTTGGGACTTGTTGCTCCGATTGCCGTTGGCGCCGCTCGGGATGGCTTTGAGAGCCGGCGCGAGCAACACGATGCAGAAGAGGCCATGCCCGAGGCGTTTGCCGCACTTTCCATGTCGCTTGCCTCGGGACATTCGCTGGCCCAGGGCATGCGCTTTGTGGGCGCTCATGCGCAAGAGCCGGTGCATACCGAGTTTTTGCGGGTGGCGGCGGCGATCGATTGCGGCATCTCGGCGACCGACGCGCTCGATGACTTGCTCGTGCGCATCGACGCCCCCGGCCTTTCGCTTGTGACCTTGGCGCTTAAGGTGTCTCAGCGCACCGGTGCTCCGCTTGCCGACTTACTGTCCGAGGCGTCGAGCATGGTGGGGGAGCGCATCGAGCTCAAGCGCCGCCTGGATGTTAAGACGTCGCAGGCTCGCATGTCTGCGCATATGGTCGCGGCGATGCCGGCGGGCATGTGCGCGGTGTTGGCGCTGCTTTCGGCAGATTTTCGTCGCGGTCTTGCGACGCCTGCCGGCGCGGGCGCTGTGGTGCTGGGTCTTGCCCTCAACGCCGTTGCCCTGGTGGTTATCCGGCGCATTATGCGGGTGGAGCTGTGAGCGCCCCGGTTGCAGTTGCGGCTTGCCTGTGCGCCCTGAGTGTATTTGTCGCGACGGGTTTGGATCGGGCGGATGCACGCAAGATCGCAGGGGCCTGCAAGCGCGAGGCGGCGCTGGTCGCTGCCGCGGGCCGCTCGGTGGTCGATGCTCTGACCGCGCGAATGAAGGGCGCGGTTGGAGCGGGCGGTCCGGCGCGAGTGTCGCTCGGCGAAGTGTCCGAGATGATCGATGTTGTGCGCTTGGGCCTTTCGGCCGGTCTTTCGTTTGATGCGGCGCTTGAGATTTTCTGCGCCAACCGCCGGTCAGTGCTGGCTCTTCGCCTTGAGCGGGCCTGCATGGCGTGGCAGGTGGGCGTGGGCACGCGTGAGGACGAGTTGTTGGCCGCCGCGCGCGACCTGGACGTGCGAGCGCTCGAGACCTTTGCCATCACGGTGGGGCAGGCGCTCGCCCTGGGTGCCCCACTTGCCGAGACGCTGGCCGCTCAAAGTCGCGAGATCCGTGCGGCTCATCGCGCCGCGGTCGAGCGTGAGATCGAGCGTGCGCCCGTCAAGCTGCTGATTCCCACCGGCACGCTCATCTTGCCGGCGTTGCTTCTGTCCATATTGGGCCCGCTGCTGGGAGCAGGCGGGATGATGTAGGGAGGAATACATGAACACGATGGTCGAAGTTGCTGACAAGGCTTGGAACTGGGCTTTTTGCCGGGCGATCCGCGCTCGCCAGCATGCCAAGGAGCTGTTGCGGGAGGAGAGCGCGCAGGGTACCACCGAGTACGCCATTTTGGTGGGCGTGCTTGTGGTGATCGCGATTATTGCCATCGTTGCATTTAAAGGCAAGGTCCAAGATCTATGGAACGCTATCAGCGAGGGCATCAACAGCCTGTAGAGGGCGAGCGCCCCATCGGGGTGCTGCTGGTGTTTGCTTGCCTGACCGTGGCGATAGCGGCGGTGCTTTGGGGGCTTAACGCCGCGCGGCAGCAGCGTCCTGGGGCCGCCTTCGATTCGGGCTCAGATTCGGCGGCGCCGTCTCAAAAAGATGAGATGCGAGATGCGGACGATTCGGATGTCGCTGTCACGGCGCAAACCTTTCTGCGGACGCTCGACAAGCGGTCTGGCACTGCGACGGATTCGCCTGGGGACAACGCGATTGCGGTCCGGCTTGCATGGTCTGAGGACCGACCGATGACCGAGGCAGCGGCGGATATGTTACGCGCCTACCGCGAGGTGCCAACGGCCCAGCTCGCCCTGAGCGGCTATCTTGATATTAAGGGCAACGTATGGGGCGCCATCGTGCGCGATGGGCGCGGCTGGGTCGATATGGTGACGGTTGCCGCGGATGCCGGCGATGCCTCGTGCCGCCTGCGCGTGATCCGCCTGAGCCCGCAGGCATCGAACTCAAAGGAGGGGTCGTGAAATGCATGACGTCCTGCGCGAGGAATCTGCCCAGGCGACTGTGGAATACGCCATCGTCACGGTGGCGCTGTTATCGATCGTGCTGGCGATTGTGGGACTTTGGCGTGCTGGCACCGATGGACGCTTGGCGGCGCTGGTTGAGCGGGCGGCATCCCATGGCGTTGCCTCGACGTCGGTTATCGACGCCGCTGCGGGCGCTAAGGACATCGCGTTGTATTGATATCGCGCGCGAGGACTGGGCGCAGTCTACGGTCGAGGCCGCTTTTTTGCTGCCGACGTTTCTGACGCTCATCCTTCTCGCACTGCAACCGGTGTGCCTGCTTTATACGCGCGCGGTCATGGAGTCTGCCGCCGCCGAGACCGCGCAGCTCATGATCACGACGACGGCGGAGGACGACGATCTTAAGGAGTTCACCCGCCGCCGGCTTGCCGCAGTGCCCAACGTTTCGATCTTTCATGCCGGCGGGCCGTTGTCGTGGGATATTGAGCTTGGCCGGGCCGATGCGGGTGGCGTCTCGTCCGTGTCCGTTTCCGGCGAGGTCAAGCCGTTGCCTGTGATCGGTGCGTTTGCGCAGGCTATGGGTGGTACCGCCGAGGGTGGCTACGTTGAGCTCAAGGTCGATGTCTCGTATCAATCGCGTCCCGAATGGCTGGAGGGAGATTATGATTCGTGGATTGTTGCATGGGATTAAGCGTTTCTGGTCTAGATGCGTTTTGACGCGCCGTCCGAGCTGCCATCGCAAACGAGGCGGCTTTATGGGCCGCGCCGGTGTCGATCTGTTTATCGAAGACGGTGCCTACACCACGCTTTCTTCTGCCGTGGTCATCCTAGTGGTGCTCACGTTGTTGTTTTCGTCGACCGCGGCGATATGGAGCATGTCGCGTGCCGGGGATACCCAGGTGGCGGCCGATAGCGGCGCGCTGGCGGGTGCCAACGTAGTGTCGTCCTATCACACGGCTGCCACGGTGGTTGATGCGAGCATCTTGAGTCTGGGGCTGGCGGGGTTTGCCACAATCGGGACGGGCCTGGTCGCCATCCTCATTCCAGGTGCCGAACCAGTTGCCGGCAATATGGTCGACACCGGGATTGAGATCATTAAAACGCGCAACAAGTTTGCCAAAAGCGCATCGGAAGGCTTACAGAAAATCGAGACGGCTCTGCCATATCTGATCGCCGCGCGTGCCACGCAGGCGGTGTCGGCGCAGGATACCGATAGTGTGGCCTATACCGGTACGGCGCTTGCCGTGCCCAGGACATCCGAATCGGACTTCGCTGCGCTCAAAGGGTCAGAGATCTCGACCGATACCATTAAAGACACATCAGATGATTTAGAGCGTGCGGCCGAGGAGCTGCGGAAGGCTTCTGAGGACACGGCGAAGGCTAAAGAGCGCGCTTGGCTGGCGGATTGTGGTGGATCGGTTCCGGCTTCGGTCGGTAGCTGTTCATGCATGTGGGAACGTGCGAGGAGTTTGGCAAAGCTCTCGGGTGAGCAGAACCCGCATTATGCCTCGAGCATTTCGTGGGAGCCACAGGTGGCGCTCGACCGCGCGAAGACCTACTACCGTCAACGCCTGGCAGACGAAAAACCGCATGGTTCAAGCGTCGAGACGAAGGCGGAGTCGGCGGCGCGCAAGGCGTTTTACACCTATGCGAGTACAGAGGTCAATCGTGCATATGTAACCGAGGACGGAGATGAAGTCGCTTCCTATATCCCGCTGTTGCCGCGCAACACTGACGAGGTGCGAGCGACGGAACTCTATACCGATACGGTGTGGCCAACCAGTGCCATCGATGGCAAGACGTATCTGCATTACGGAACGAGTTGCCCCAACTATAAGAAGGGGGCGCCATGCGGGCTGGCCTCGGTTGCTGCTTATGACGGGCAGGACAAATGCAATAGATGCCATTTTGGTGTTTCGTCGCTCGGTGCCGTTGCGGCTCCTTCGACTTCTATCGAAAACGGCTTTGAGTACCACTTTGATCGATTCAAAGAGGCTCTGGAAGACTACGTCGAATGCCGCAACAAAGAACTCGAACTTGAGCGTCAGACCGAGGATGAGGCCGACCGTGCGGGCAATGCGTTTGACCAGGCCATTAAAGCGCTTTCCGGCGAGCGCCCGCGTATCGCCCCACCTGGACGCAACGGCGTGGTCGCATTTGCAGTTTCGGGTGACATTACCAGCCCCGATCAACTTAACTCCTCGTTTAACACGGCAGTCAGGCTTGGCGATCGCGGTGCTATCTCTGCCGCGGTGCTGGCGCCCGATGAGGCGACGGCGCAAAACAACGTGCTTTCGCGATTTTTCTCGACATTGAAGGAACGCTCGGGCGGCGTTGCCGGCGTGCTCGACGGCGTCATGGATGTTTGGGGACGGCTGCTCGTGGGATACGGTGATATCCAAGGTTCGGCCGACGAACTTATGGACGAGATGATTAAAGACCTAGGAGGGGGCAGCGGTGCGTTGGGCTCCATTGCATCGTGGCTCGGCGATACCGTTTCGGCGTCCGTGGCGGCGCTGGGTTTGGAACCGTGCGACTTGCGCCTGCGAAAGCCGGTGCTGACCGATTCCGCCAACGTCATTAAGAGTCCGGGATCTGACATTGCTGGTCTCTCTCAAGCGCAAGACAAACTGCGAAGTATTCCGTTGGGCGTGACCGATCCCAAGGCGCTTTGCGAGGCGTTGGAATATCAAGTCGAACGCACCATTAGCGGTACGGTGTTCACGCTTGCGGAGATTCCTCTGCCCGGCGGCGGCTCCATCCCACTCACCGTCGATGTCGCGACACTGGTTGGCGCTCTGGGCGGTGGGTCGTAATGAGTATCCGCATGCGTCTGCGCGAGGAGCGCGCCCAAGCGACGGTGGAGATGGCAGTGGTTACGCCCGTTTTGCTGGTGCTGGCACTCATTGTGTACAACGTCATGATCTTTGCCGGCGCTGTCGCGCGCTTCGACCGCGTGGTGCCCGACATCGTGCTGGCGCACGCTGTGGCGCCGGGCGGGGAGGGTGACGAGAGCTCTGCCGATGCCTCGGCGACGGTTTAGACTCAAATTCTGAATGCCATGGAAGGCTATGACTTGCAGATCGAAGTGTCGAGCGAGCAAGGCGCGGAGGCATCGGATGGTGGCCTGCTCTCCCTATCCGGTACGTTTAGGACCTACACCTGCACCATGCACTATGAGCCGTGGCCGACTTCTCTCAGCATCGCTGGCGTTCCGCTGGGGGCGCCGACAACGTTGTCGCACGAGCGCGCGGTGACGGTCGATCCATGGCGTCCGGGGGTGGTCATGTGACCGCGGTCTCGTCCTACATCGCCTACGCGCGGGCACTCAATAGGCTGGGTTGGACGCCGGCCGAGTTTGCGGTGGCGGAGTCGTTTGTCGTGCGCCTGCGCGGCATGCTGGGACGGCGTCCGTTTGCCGCCAACGGCCTGCCGCTCGTCATGGCGTTTCCACGCTGCTCTTCGGTCCATACGTGTTTTATGGCCTATCCCATCGACATCGCCTTCATCGATGCACGCGGCAATATCCTCGCGCGCTACGAAAACGTATGCCCCTGGTGTATGTGCTCCTGCCCCGGCGCCTGGGCGGTATTGGAACGCCCTTCAATCCTCGCTACACCTCCCGCCCTCCAACAAGTGCCGGCGTAAGAGATTGGCGACAGCAGACTTTCGTCATACGAAATTGGGTAAGATGGAGGAGAAGATGCATGGATGTTGAGATCCATCCGAACGCCAAAAAACACTTGACGGAAAAGCAGGTGCTTGGTGCCTGGTTCGCGGTTACTGAGTGCATTCGCCGCGAGTCGGAGGACGAGCCGCCGAGATGGCTTGCCATTGGATGGCTTCCAGATGGTCGAAGTGTGGAACTTGTTGCGGTCGAACTAATTCGTGGATGGCTCATTATTCATGCCCTGTCTCCGGTTCAGAAGAAATTCTGGCAAGAGATCGAGCGAGCTCGGCAGAGGGGTCGATGATGGGCAAGACGTATACGGCCGCTAATGGTCAGGTTGTAACGGATGAAATGATTGACGCGTGGTGCGAGTCGTACGAGCGCGGAGAGTTTCCGGATGGCGAACACACCGTTGGTGGGATCGTGCGTGGACGGCCCCCGCTCTCAGGTGAGGGGACGGCAACGCTGTCGGTCAAGATTCCTCTGGGAATGAAGGAGGCCATTCGTCGACGGGCGGCTGCCGAGGGGATGACGCCAAGTGAGTTTGCCCGTGCGGCTCTGAGCGAAAAACTTCTTGCTGCCGGCTGATGCCTCTGACGTGCCGATTTATAGAACCGAGGCTGTGCTCAAAAACTTTTTTTAAATTCTCGGTTGACCGGAACGCGTCCTTGGTTATACTAATCAAGCCTTGAAACAAGGCACACCTCAAATGGCTGGGTAGCTCAG
>DBFALE010000003.1:0-12344 GCA_048230835.1 Collinsella sp. | reverse complement strand
CTCCGGGCCAAGCTCTCGGACTACGTGCACTGGTACAACAACTTCAGGATCCACTCGACGCTGGGCTACATGTCTCCGGTCGAGTTCAGGGAGGCGGGGCTGTCCCTCCCGGAATCGTCCAAATAGGTGTTGCCAATCCATCATCATCTCCAGGAGTCTGGCGAGCCAGTACCTCAACGACCTTGTTCGCGCCGGCCTTGTGGTTAAGGTGGCGGGCAGGCCTGTCCGTTATTTTCATCGCCGCGCGTTCCAGAAGCGTTTTCAGGTAAAGCTCTCTGCAAGCGAGTGCGCCTCGCTCGCCGACCTCATCCAGGCGACGGGAATCGCCGATCACCGTGACTTCGCGCGTGCCGTGGGCTTTGACCTGAGCCTCAGCTCCGTTGTCGAGCAGTGCAAGGCTGCGGTTCAGTACCCTCCGTTCGGCCTGCCCATCCTCTTGAGCGGCGGCGTGGGTGTCGGCAAGTCTTTCCTTTCTCGTCTTGTGTACGAGTACGGCAAGAACCAGGGCTTGCTGTCCCGCGACTCCTCCTATTTGCGCATCGACTGCACCGGGGTCCCGGACGCCGCCTCGTTCAATGGACTTCTTGACGAGTCGATCGCGAAATCGCGCGGGGGCGTGGTCTTTGTCAACGGCATCGAGGCACTTTCTCCCTCTGCGATGGAACACTGCCTTGCGACGGCCCTCGGGCTCGATGCCTCCCAGGATGCGCCGCGCGCTCGCCTCGTTCTTTCGACGACGCTTTCCGCCGATGATCTGAAGGTTTCCTCGGCCTACAGCAAAATGCCCATCTGTGCCCGCGTCCCCTCACTCAAGGAGCGGACCCCCGAGGAGCGCGAGGATCTCATCTTGAGCTTCCTGCGCAGCGAGGGGTGCCGAATCGGTTCTGATGTGAAGATCAGCCGCGGCGCATACCGTTGTCTCGTGAACGCGGACTTTTCCGATAACATCGCCGGCTTGCGCGCCTGCGTGACGAACTGCTGCGCCAAAGCGTTCCTCAATCGCGAGGGCGACTACGTCGTCGTTCGCCCGTATCTTCTTCCCAGCGGGCTCCTCTCCTCCGCGCAGATCGATCAACAGCCCGACGATGGCGTTCTGATTGACGCGTCTCTGGATGCCGCCGAGAGCACAGGGCCGGTCGAGCAGGCGCTCGATGCCCTGTGCTCTCTTGATGAGCGATTCTGCGCCGGGGAGCTCTCTGTCTCCGAGCTTGTCTCGCAAGCTGTCTCCGCTGTGCGCGGCGTTGAGGATCACTTGATCTTCGACCACGGCGTCGCCTCCTCGAGGTCGCGCGCCTTCGAGCGCGTCGTGGGCGCGGTCCTTGCCGACGCAGGCTCTTCTTATGGCATCGAGCTTTCGAGGAAGGTCGCTTTTCTACTGGCCCAGGAGATTTGCCTGCAGTTGTGGCCGGGTATCGGCCTGGCTAGGCGAAAGTCTGCCTGTGCGGAGCAAATCTCCCATCTCCTTGGTGCCGTGACCTCCGAATTGCCGTTTGCCTCGAGTGTCTCCGATCAGGTCGCCGCAGACGTGGAAGGGGCGCTGGGAATCTCGCTCGATCACTTCACGAAGACGCTTCTGACGCTGTGCGTCGCATCGGAGTCTCGCGATGCGAAGGCCCTTCGGACGCTCTGCGTCATCTTGTCCCACGGCTACTCAACGGCGACGAGCATCGCCGACGCGGCGAACCGTATGCTCGGCATGCATGTGTACGAGGCTGTCGACATGCCCTACGACCAGCAGCTGAAGGACATCGTCGGTCCGCTCCAGCGCCTCGTCGACCGCCATTCCTACTGCACCGGGGTCGTGTTCCTCGTCGACATGGGCTCCTTGGAGGAGGCCTATAAGGCCCTCGAGAACGTTACCGACTCCACTATCGGCGTGGTGAACAACGTCTCTACCGGTCTTGCGCTCGAGATCGGGGTCGGGCTGCTCGGCGGCAAGTCCATCGCCGAGGTTCTTGGCGATGCGACCGCCGCGTGCGTGACGCACTGCAAGGTGATCGAGCGCGTCAACCGTGAGGACGCCATCGTCTTCTGCTCCGAGTCCGGGGTCGACGCCGCGGAGAGGATACGCCAGCTCGTCTCGCAGAGCCTCCCGCGCACCATAGGCGCGCGCCTGCTCACGAGGCCCTTCAAGCAGCTCGTCGCGAACGGGTCGAACGACGCCGTTTTCTCCGAGCACCGCGTCTGCGCCGTCATCGGCACGGGAGACCCCGGGGTCGCCTCCGTCCCCTTCGTCGCCCTCGAGGACATCATGTCGACGGCGTCCGCCTCTAAGGTTGATGCCGTGTTCGGCAGGTGGCTTGACGCTTCCGAGCTCTCTTCTTTCCACGAGAAGCTGCTCTCGAACATGACGCTGCAGAACGTCATCCGCTCCATCACCATCCTCGACCCGGAGCGGCTATTCCACGAGATCGAGAGCGCCGTGCACGAGCTTCAGCGCAGGACAGGCGAGAAGATCGGCAGCAACGCCATCATTGGGCTCTACGTCCACCTCTGCTGTCTCGTCGAGCGCCTTGTTACCAGAAACCCCATTGAGACCTACGTTGGCCAGGACCGCTTCGAGGAGGAACGCGCCGATTTCATCGAGTCCTTCAGGCAGAGCTTCTCGAGCATCTCGACGCGCTATCGCGTAGAGGTTCCCGTAAGCGAGATCGCATATGTCTTCGACTACATAAGCGTGAGCGCCGCCCCGGCGCGAGAAGAGCGCCTCGGCTCCTCGGACCTCCTGCTCGACGAGTGACCTTCCCCGCGCCGCCGCAAGCCGACCGCGCGTCCTCAATAATCCGATAACCCCTTGCCCGGCGCGAATCCGGATAGCGCCGAGGCAGTACCGAACGTAAAACTTCATTTGATAGGAGCAAACATGAGTGTTGTTATGGCACGAATCGACAATCGCCTGCTTCACGGCATCATCGTGACGCAGTGGGCCCCGGTGTCGGGCGCGACCCGAGTCATGGTCATCGACGACAAGGTCGCCGGCGACGAGGTCCTGAAGTCCACCATGAGGATGGCGCGCCCCGCGGGCATGGCCGTCTCGATCATCTCCGAGCAGACCGCGCTCAAGAACTTCGCGGCGGGCAAGTACGACCGCGAGAAGGTCTTTGTCATCGCCAAGGAGCCCGAGACGATCCTTCACCTGGTCGAGTCGGGCATCGAGCTCCCGTCGCTGATCGTCGGCGGCTCGCTCGTCAAGGAGGGCGGCGTCCAGCTCACCCAGCGCGCCT
This sequence comes from Collinsella sp., assembly GCA_048230835.1. Taxonomy (GTDB): domain Bacteria; phylum Actinomycetota; class Coriobacteriia; order Coriobacteriales; family Coriobacteriaceae; genus Collinsella. Next base: position 9,120 of record DBFALE010000003.1, on the reverse strand, counting down.
ATGCCTCCGCCGAGAACGTCCAGAGCTACAAGGCGCTCATCGCCCGCGGCGTCAAGGTGACGGCACAGTTCGTGCCCGCCGACAAGCCCGTCTCCGTCGCCGACCTCATCTAAGGAGGGATCATGGTCAACTTCACTATCCTGCAGGTCGTCCTTTTGACCCTGCTGGCCTTCATCAAGCACGTGGACTACTACGGCATCCCGATGATCTTCGTCAACTATGCCGTCTTCTGGGGCCTTATCACCGGCGTCGTCATGGGCGACTGGCAGACCGGCCTCGTCATCGGCGGCACCATCCAGCTCATGCAGCTCGGCGTCGCGGGCTTCGGCGGCTCGTCGATTCCCGACTACGGCACGATGGCCATCATCGCCACCGCCTACGGCGTGACCCTGGGCGCGGACACGGGCCTCGCCATCGGCCTGCCGGTCGGCATGCTCGGCATCCAGCTCGACGTCATCGTCAAGATCCTCAACGGCTTCGTCGTCGAGAAGTCCCAGAAGTTCTGCAACGAGGGTAAGTTCAATCAGATGAACGCCATCCTGTGGGTCTGCCCCGCGCTCTTCGGCCTGTGCGCCGCCCTGCCCGTCTTTGTCTCCGTGACGCTCGGCCAGCCCGCCGTCAACTGGCTCCTCGAGGTCATGCCTCAGTGGTTCCTCTCCGGCCTCACCCTCGCCGGCAAGATGCTCCCGGCCATCGGTATCGCCATGCTGCTCCGCTACATGCCCACCGGCAAGTACTTCCAGTACCTGCTCGTCGGCTTCTTCCTCTCGGCCTTCCTGAACGTGCCCATCATCGGCGCCGCCATCGTCGGCGTTGCCCTCGCGATCGCGTTCTACCAGCGTGCCGAGAGGGACACCGAGCTCGCCGCTCACGCTTCCGCAGACGCCTTCATCGGAGAGGATGAGTAACCATGGAAAACGAGAACATCACCGCCGTCGCCGAGGGCAAGCCCTCCGGCTACAAGGTCACCAAGAAGGATCTGCGCAACGCGAACTGGCGCTGGCTCATGAGCGTGTGCACCTTCAACTACCAGACCCAGCAGGGCGCCTCAGTCGCCTACGCCCTCTCGCCGGTCCTGAGGAAGATCTACACGAACGACGAGGACTATAAGCAAGCGCTCAACAACCACTTCCGCTACTACAATACCCAGCCTTGGCTCGCCGCCATCATCCTTGGCGCCTGCGTGGCCATGGAGGAACGCGACGGCCTAGCGGCGGCGGACGCCGTCCAAGACCTGAAGATCGGCACCATGGGACCGCTCGCCGGCGTCGGCGACTCCCTGCTCATGACCATGATCCCGACCATCATGGGCTCCATCGCTGCCTACATGGCCATCGAGGGCAACCCCGTGGGAGCCGGCATCTGGTTCGCGCTCATCCTGGCCATCTTCTGGGTCCGCATGCACGCCCTCGAGTTCGGCTACAAGCAGGGCGTGAAGCTCGTCACCGACTTCAGCGAGAAGCTTCCCAACCTCACTGCCGCCGCCTCCGTGCTCGGCCTCACCGTGGTCGGCTGCCTCATCGCCTCGGTCATCGGCGTCACCTGCCCGATTAGCTTCAGCTTCGGCGACGTTTCGATGGAGATTCAGCCGCTGCTCGACAAGATCCTGCCTGCCATGATCCCCGCCGCCATCACGGGAAGCGCGTATTACCTTCTTACCAAGAAGAACGCGAGCATGACGGCCCTCATCCTCGTGGTGATCGTCCTCGCGATGGTCGCCTCCGCCGCCGGCATCCTCGCCTAGCTTCGACCCAAGAGATTGGTGAATCAATGAGAAAGATAGTTGTGGCGAGCCATTCCCTTCTCGCCCAGGGCTTCAAGGACACCCTCGAGTTCCTTACGGGTAAGAGCGACGCCGTCAACGCCGTGTGCGCCTACGTGAACGACAACGGCGAGGGGCTCGACGCGGCGGTCGAGGCTGCGCTTTCGGGCACTGACGAGGTCGTCGTCCTTACCGACGCGCTCGGCGGCAGCGTGAACCAGCGCTTCTCCCGCTTCGCCTCCGACCGGATCCACGTGATCGCGGGTGTCAACCTCCCGCTCGCCATGACGGTCGCGCTCGCGCGCCCCGACGAGAAACTCGACTTCGACGCCCTCGTCGACGAGGCGCGCCAGCAGATCGTCTACGTGAACGGTGCCAGTTCCGCCGAGTGCGAAGACGACGAATAGAGGAGGTCGACGATGAGAGAGTTCCTTAAGGATGTGTGGATGCACGGCGGTGAGGAAAGCCGCGCCATCACCCCCGAGAACATCACGGGCGAGAAGGGCCGTGCCGCCATGTCGGCCAGCCACCTCGGCGTCGGCCGCAAGGGCTCGTGCTGCGTGCCCCTTGAGTCCGGCGAGACCATCACGCTCGCGGACATCGAGGGCCCCGGCATCATCCGCCACATCTGGATGACCGTCCCCGACAAGACCGCCGCCGGCAGCTTCGTCATGCGCGACCTCGTGCTGCGCTTCTACTGGGACGACGAGGAGACCCCCTCGGTCGAGTGCCCTGTCGGCGACTTCTTCTGCAACGGCTTCGGTGAGCGCGCCATCGTCAACTCGATGCCCATCTGCGTGAACCCGACGGGCGGCATGAACTGCTACTTCGAGATGCCTTTCAGGAAGCACGCCAAGGTCACGCTTACGAGCGAGCACCCCGGGTTCATTAAGTACATCTTCTACACGTTCAACTACGCGCTCACCGACGTGCCGGACGACGCCATGTACTTCCACGCCCGCTTTAACCGCGAGCGCAGCACTCGCAGGGGCGTCGACTACACCGTGCTCGACGGCGTGCGCGGCAAGGGCTACTACGTCGGCACCTACATGGCCCTGTGCGCCCTGGAGCGCTATTGGTGGGGCGAGGGCGAGATGAAGTTCTTCCTCGACGGCGACGAGGAGTTCCCCACGGTCACCTCGACGGGAGCCGAGGACTACTTCGGCGGTGCCTGGGCCTTCCTCGACAGGCCGCCCCACGCGCTGCCCGAGGCGCAGTGCTTCAACACGCTGTTCGCCGGCTACCCGTACCGCTCGACGCGCGACGCCACGCGCGACCGCTTCAGCGCGGGCAAGCCGAACCCGAACCCGATGCTCGCGACCAACGACGACGCGCTGCCCAGGCACGGCCTCTACAGGTGGCACCTTCCCGACCCGATCTCGTTCAAGGAGGACCTGCGCGTGACGTTCCAGGACCTCGGCAACGACGACATCAAGCTCTACGAGCGCGAGGACGACATCTCCACCGTCGCCTACTGGTACCAAAGCGAGCCGCACGCCGTGCTCGCCCCGTTTGCCGCAAGGCAGGACCGCGTGCCCAGGTAGGGTCGCCTCGAAACAAGCCAACGTTATGGGCGCCCGCGGTTGACCATGACTGCGGGCGTCCCTTTGTAAGGAGGATCACATGAGCGAAAAGCAAATGAGGCTCGGCGCCCTCGAGGCCGGCGGGACCAAGATGGTCTGTGCCGTGGTGTCCGGCGACGGCGAGGTCCTCGACCGTATGGAGACCCCGACGCTTACGCCCGCCGAGACCGTCCCGCAGATGATCGAGTGGTTCACCGTCCGTGATGTGGACGCGTTGGGTATCGGCGCCTTCGGCCCGACCTGCGTCGACCCCAACGACGAGCGCTACGGCTCCATCCTCCAGACGCCCAAGCTCGCGTGGCGAGGCCATGGTCTTCGCGCCGCGTTCGCCGACGCCCTCGGGATTCCGGTGGCCTACGACACGGACGTGAACGTTGCCTGCCTCGGCGAAGTGGTCTTCGGCTGCTGCAAGGGGCTCGAGGACGCCGTCTACGTGACCATCGGCACCGGCGTGGGTGCGGGCGTCATGTGCGCGGGCAGGCTCCTTCACGGCATGCTGCACCCCGAGGCCGGCCACATGCTGGTAAGGACCCGTCCCACCGAGGAGGGACGCTGCGTCTGCCCGAGCCACGCGAGCTGTCTCGAGGGCCTCGCCTCCGGCCCCGCCATTGCCGCGCGCTGGGGAAAGCCCGCGGCCGAGCTCGCGGACAACGATGAGGTGTGGGCGCTCGAGGGGGATTATCTGGGGCAGATGTGCGCGAACCTCGTGCTCATGTACTCGCCTCGCCGCATCGTCCTCGGCGGCGGCGTGATGCACCAGGAGCAGCTCTACGGCATCGTCCGCAAGAAAACCCTCGAATATCTGGGTGGCTACATCCAGACCGCCGAGCTTAAGGACATGGAGCGCTACATCTGCGCCCCGGGCTGCGGCGGCGACCAAGGAATCCTCGGCGCGGCCGAGCTGGCAAGCAGGGCGCTCGCGTAACTTGCGCTCTCTCCGCCATACAACGCGTTAAGAAAAGACGAGCGCTTCTTGCCAATTGGGCGGCAAGAAGCGCTCGTCTTTTGCATTTTTGTCTCTCAAAATCTTATTTTCACGATTTGCATTTTCATCCCGTTGTCACCGACCCTTGCGAGAAACCGGAAAAAGCCGCTGACAGAAGGGTCTCTCAAATCGTTATAACCCAGCATATAGCCGCGACTTGTGACCTGCAGACGGCTGTCCCACGTGCCGATTTCCTTGGCGGCATCCGAAACCGCAAAATATGCCCCCACATCCTTGATTTTTGCAGTCTTAAGCCATGTTTTTGCGATCATCTTTACTGCTGTCCGATTGGCAGCATCAAAGACCAGCACACCGCCGGGGAAAGCGTCCGCCATCTCCCGCACCAGTTCCCGGACCTGCTGGGTCAGAAAGTAATAGAACACCCCGGAGGCAAAGAACACCGCCCCGCCGGAGGCATCGATTTTGCTAAACCATGTGGTGTCTTTCAGGTCGCAGGGGATATTTTGTTCTCGATCCCCGGCGGGCAGTAGCTGCTGTCGCAAGGCAATCACATCCGGGAAGTCCAGATTGTAAATCTTGCATCTTCCGTTGTCGCAGGTTCTGCCGGTGTTGTCCAGTCCGCAGCCCAGATTGACCACCGCCGCATTGGGGTGGCCTTTCAGGTAATCCTGTACCTCGAAAGCAAGATCACCCTGCCGCATGGCCACCTCCAGCGCACCAAAACGCTGCATCAGGCTGCGGGAGCTTTTCGCTGCCTCTGAAAAGTCGTAGTCGATTTGGTCGAGCAGACGAACCGCTGTTTCATCCCTATAAAGGTTCGGGTACAGCTCCGTACACAGCTTCCGGGAATACAGCGGGAGGATCAGCGTCTCCTGAACGGTGTTTTTCTCAATTTTACATTTCATAGGTTTCTTCCTCAGTGAATAAAAACTGTCATAATTGCCGCCAGCACAGCCGCTATGACCGTCATGCCTATCGCCATGTGCAGGATGGATGCAAAAATGCCCGCATGGCGTCCTCAAACGCCATATCCGCCGCGCTGCCTTGCAGAACGGCGCAACGCCCCTCCTGAATCGCAATTCGGTTGAGCTTTCTAGTCTTCTCCACGCTGACGGGCGAATAGTCGATGCCCTTGACGACGCCATGCGGGCATTTTTCCAGCAGCCGTTTTATGTTCGCCCCGCCGCCGCAGCCGCAATCTAGCACCTTGGCGTTTGGCGCAAGTCGTAGAAATCGAAGTCCCCACCGCGCCACAGGGCCGTGGCCCAGATTCATCATTGCAACCATAAGTTTTCCGCCGAGGCCCACGGGCTTGCGGGTGTTTTCAAAGAACGACATCTGGCCCCTCCGATTTCGTGCATTCCGCATAGGTCAACGGGAACGAGGCCTTCAGCACCGCGCTTTTCTGCACCGACCAGCCGTTTTGACGCAGGAAACACCGGTATTCCTCGCTTGTCCACCTGCTATGGAGGGGGAATCCCGCCATACTCATTAAAAAGGCTTTTGCCTTGCCGGGAACCGAGTTCCCCGCGTGGGTGAAGGTTGGCGCGATGAGCGCGCCGTCGTCCTTCAGCACCCGCCTGATTTCTTGCAGGGCCTTTTCCGGATGCGGCACTATGTGAAGCGCGTTGGACGCGATCACCACTTCGAAGGACTTCTGTGCATAGGGCAGGCGGAACATATCTTGTACGGAAAAGTGCAGCTTTGCGGATTGATTGTCCCGCTTTGCTTCAAGGATCATCTCTGCAGAAGCGTCTGTAGCCTCGATGTGCGCCGCCGCATTCACGATGTTCTTTGCGATAAGCCCCGTGCCGGTGGCAACCTCCAGTACGGTTTTTGCTTTCACCACCGGCCTGATCAGCTCATACATCTTCTCATACGCCGCCCGGTCCTTTCGCATGAAACGGTCGTACCGACCGGCATTCTTGTCCCAGAAGCCCTTGCGTTCGTGCATTGCTATCGCCCCCAAATAGTTAGAGACATCTAACTATAACACACGAATCATGCAGTAAGATAAGGCTAACCTTATTTTCTTGGCTAAAACGCATCTCTTCGGTTTTCGCTTATAACGGCGCGAGTCAGATACTAGGCTGGAGCTGAAGAAGGAGCTTGGCGGACAGGTAGGTCGATACCGGTTCCCGGAACGGTGATCCAGCCAATTACACCAGGGCTCTAGTCATTGAGTGGGAATAGAAAAATCCTTAGTTATGGGGGTATAAATTTGATTCCCTTTAGGATAAACCCCCATGACTATATGAATTGACCTGCTGACTCCAATGAAGATTGGAGGGTAACGGCCAGGGGTGACGGCCCAGCGAGTGTTGTTTTGCGAGCTATGCGCATCGAAAGCGACCTTTCGTGGTATAAACTACTTGCCGGAAGCCGCGGCTTTCAGAGTACGGCTTACGTGTACGTTTAGCCTCCGTGGGCGACGGGGTGCCGCAAGGCGTAGAATATCGCCCACCTGTAGGGGCCTGCAGCGATGCGGGCCCCGCTTCGTATGAAGGGGGGCGCAACCGATGAAGATCGTATCCATCTCCCAGGACTTCTTCGACCTCGTCGATGGCGACCGCGAGCTCATGCTTAAGCACAATCGCCCCTGCATCGTGGTGGTGAGGCTGCGTTTCCGCGGAAAGCGCAGGGACTTCGCCGTGCCGCTGCGTTCCAACATCGCCCCTAACGTGCCCAAAGACCAGTACTTTGCGTTGCCACCCCGCCCCACGACGCGCCCCGGCTGCCGCCACGGCATCCACTACATCAAGATGTTCCCCATAACCAAGGCCTACCAGCGCCGCTTCAGGACCGAGGGCTCGGCCTACTACGAGACGCTCCAGCGCATCATCGATGGCAACACCAAACGCATTGTCTCCGAGTGCCAGGCATACCTCGACCGCTACGAGCGCGAGGGAAGGCCTCGCTTTGCCGTCGACATCGACCACATCGTGGGGCTGCTGGAGGGCGAGAAGTAGGGCATCTCGGCTCAGTCTCGAGCCATGCGGAGTCGCTCCGCATTTTTGAACGCCGCGTGTGCGTCCCAAATACTTGAGAAACAAGCTGTGAAGTGCGGTGGCGCGCCCGTGCCCGTGCATAGTCGTCACCATCAGCGTCTACGCGGCGTCGGCTTCAAGTGGAACTGGCGCCGCTGCTGTATATGGTTTGCCTTGCTGCAAATAGCGATCAATGCCCGCGATGTTTCTGCTTGCGCTTCAACTTTCGCTGCTCGAAGCGCGTCTCCGCCTCATCCGCGCGACGCTGGCTTCTTGCTTGAGCCGACTCCCGCTTCATCGCTTTCCGCTGTGCCGCGAACGCCTGTTGTGCCTTGGTGCTCACCGCCGGTCGTTTAAGGACTTTCGCCGCCTCACGGGCGCGCCGCTTGGGGTTCTTCGCGGGTTTGCTCGTCTCGACCGGGTCGTCACCGAAGAACGAGAGTTTCTCCCATTTGCCGACAACGAACTGCAGGATCTCCTCATCGGACGGCTCCGCGCCGAAGACGATGCGGGCGACGCCGTACCTTCCGTCCTCGACATGCTCCGCCATCCCGACCCAGAATTGACCGTCGTGATATACGGTCAGGGTGGACGACACGCTGATCTGCATGGTTGGTTCCTCCTTTATGTAGATGACCATGCAGAGAAGGGACAACCAAGGAGGCAGGTTACTGATGCGGACTAGCGCACGCCCACGACTACCCGACGGGGACTGTGTTTTCATCTCTGGTGGTTGGATTGTAGCACGTGCGAATGCGCATTGACCTCGCTGCCGGCATGCTGTGACTGGGGTCGGAATTTCGAATTCTCGATAATATGCCTACGTGCATCGCCCCTCAGTTTCGAAACTTAAAAACATCTCGAGTTTCGAAACCGAGAGGGAGCTCGCACCGCTGCTGTCCGTCAGGGATGCGTTCCCGAAGGTTCTCATCGCCCGCACGAGGCACGAGCCCTATACCCGGGAGGGCGTTCTCGTGCTGGACCTCGCGAGGTGGCTGCTCGGCTAGCAGGAGTTCTGAGCGCCGCGTAGGGCTACCGCGGAGTTTTCCCGGATAAGAAAAAAGCCGGGGAAAACGTCCCCGGCACTTGGAAGCCTTCCTAACGGGAAACCAATTGCCTTATATCATGTACTGTCTGAAAATTCAAGGGAGCTCGAAGCGTTTCCGGACGTCAGCGGAATCTCAGGGCTCGTTCGCTAACTCATGGGCAAGCCACCCGAGACTACTCACTTTGCCCACCGATGGCGAAAGTCTGCGACCTGGGGTTTTGCGAATGGTGCGCAAGCCACCTGCGTTGATTCGCTTGCGATTGCAGCTGGCGGCTTTCAGGCTAAAGAGCGGCTGAGTTTCAAAACGAGCGTTTTCGGCGCTATCGAGCCTCCAAAGGCGGCCAATCGTGGCCTTTGGGACAAAAACAAAAACTCAACGTTCTGAGTTTGAAAAAAGGTTTTGAAGTTGTCCCAGCTTATGTCCCCGAGGCCGACGAAGCACGACATGGCGTTACCTGGCGGAACTCGGCTCGAGACGGCACCGAAAACTGGATGCAACTGGAATGACAGGACGTCAGAACCGGCGCCAACGAGTGGGAATAATTCCATTTAAAAGAGTGTTAGTTGTTAGAAGTGCCCTGTGGTATCACGGGGTATTTCTCTTTTTGTATCGTATCGATTTTCTGCAGCAAGCCGTCTGAGCTCATGGTTGCCATGAGTTGGGACAACGCTGAATATCAGGGTATCAATTTTTCAGGGAGCGTCCCTTTATGAGCAATTATCCGCGCAGCTAGCCTTGATATTTGGTTTTAATTCAGTAAAGATTACATTGACGTTTGGTACCCATTTAATAC
>DBFALE010000002.1:0-70393 GCA_048230835.1 Collinsella sp. | reverse complement strand
CTTTTGGATGGATCCCAAGCACGCCGGCCGTCGTGTTCTGTTGCTGTCGTTTACTCGGCGAGCTTCTTTAGCACATCACAGGCGATTTCGACGGCATCGTCGATGCAGCCGGGGCAGCTGCGGAGCGGACCCTTGTCCGATCCGATGCCCTTGAGCGTGCCGCAGACGGTTGTCGTGTTCTTCTCGCCAAAACGCTTGGCGATCTCGCGCGACAGCTTGTAGGTCTGGCCCTTGGTCTTGGGGTTTTCCATGCCGTCGCTCATCACAAAGCCCATGATGGCCACGGCGCCCGAGATGGCGCCGCAGGTTTCGGTCATGCCGCCCATGCCGGCGCCAAAGCCCTCGGTGAGGGTAAAGGCGACCTGGGGGTCGAGCCCGACGGCGGGCGCGAGCGTGCAGGCGACGGCCTGGGCGCAGTTAAAGCCACGTGCGTGGTATTCGGCAGCCTGAGCCTGACAGGCGGTGATATCGAGCTGGGCCGTATCGATTTGCTTCATCGTTGTCTCCTTGGTCACGGTGTACCCGCCTATGGTACCCGTGACGGGGCATGTAATCATCGAGAGCTTCATGTATGCCTCGTTTTTATCAATCGAGCAAATGCCCAAGGCTTGAGATAAATACCCCTGATCAATTTGTCCCATAACCTACCTTGGGGATGGGTTGAGAGGGGTGCGGGGTAGCGGTATCGTGAACCGAATAAAACTAAAACCCAGGCAAGGGAGCTAGATATGAGCGAGCAGACCATCGGTACTACATGTGTTCAGGGCGGCTATCACCCGGGAGATGCCGAGCCGCGCCAGGTGCCCATCTACCAGTCCACCACGTGGAAGTACGACACGTCGGAGCATATGGGCAAGCTGTTTGACCTGGAGGAGTCGGGCTACTTCTACAGCCGCCTGCAGAACCCCACGTGCGATCTCGTTGCCGCCAAGATCTGCGAGATGGAGGGAGGCACCGCCGCGATGCTCACGAGCTCGGGCATGGCTGCGAACTTCCTCGCGATCTTTAACGTGGCCGGTGCCGGCGATCATGTGGTCGCAAGCTCTGCCATTTACGGCGGTACGTATAACCTGCTCGCCCACACCATGGGCCGTATGGGGTTGACCTGCACGTTCGTCGCCCCCGACTGCACCGATGAGGAGCTCGAGGCAGCCTTTGAGCCCAATACCAAGCTCGTCTTTGGCGAGACGATCGCAAACCCCGCCCTTGCCGTGCTCGATATTGAGCGCTTTGCCAAGGCTGCACATGACCACGGCGTGCCGCTGATGGTCGACAACACCTTCCCGACGCCCGTGATGTGCCGTCCCTTTGAGTGGGGCGCCGACATCGTCACGCACTCCACGACCAAGTACATGGATGGACATGCTGCCTACCTGGGCGGCGTGATCGTTGACCACGGCCAGTTTGACTGGATGGCTCATGCGGACAAGTTCCCGGGTCTTACCACGCCCGACGAGAGCTACCACGGCGTGACGTATGCCGAGAAGTTCGGTCGCGAGGGCGCCTTTATTACCAAGGCCACTGCGCAGCTTATGCGCGACCTCGGCCCCATGCAGAACCCGCAGGCGGCGTTCTTCCTGAACAGCTCGCTCGAGAGCCTGCACGTGCGCATGCCGCGTCATTGTGAGAACGGCCTGGCCGTTGCCAAGTTCCTGCAGAGCCATCCCAAGGTACGCTTCGTGAGCTATCCGGGCCTGGAGGGCGATAAGTACTACGACATCGCTCAGAAATACATGCCCAACGGTACCTGCGGCGTTGTGAGCTTTGGCTTTAACGGTGGTCGCGCGGCGGCCGAGACCTTTATGAAGAGCCTCAAGCTCGCCCAGATCGCCACGCACGTGGCCGACGCCCGCACTTGCTGCCTGCATCCCGCTAATGCCACACATCGCCAGATGAACGATGATGAGCTCATCGCCTGTGGCATCTCCGCCGACATGGTGCGCCTGTCGTGCGGCCTCGAGGACACGGCCGACTTGATTGCCGACCTTGAGCAGGCACTCGAGCAGTGCTAGGCTAGCTCCGTACAAGGCGCCGATGCTGGCAGAAAGCTTCGGCGACCTTTCGTTCCGATTCCGTAGGCGGGACCCCAATCGCGGCAGTTTGCAGGCGATTGGGGCCCCGTTTTTGCGTTGCGCCACTCGAAAGGATGGATATGGAGAAAACTGCAGAGCAGCTGCGCCGCGAGCACATTGCCCTAGAGGGCGACACCCATGGCAAGAACAAGTGGGCGATTCTGTTTACCGTGCTCATCATGACGTTTATGGTGTGTCTGGATTCGACCGTCGTGACCGTGGCGCTGCCCGTGATGCAAAAGGAGCTGGGCGTGGGCCTCGACCGCATCCAGCTGGTGAGCTCGGTGTATCTGCTTGCGACTTGCGTGGCTATGTTGCCGTTTGGCCGTCTGGGCGACGTGCGCGGCAAGGTGAATGTGTTTCAGCTGGGCGTCATCGTCTTTTCGGTCGGTTCGCTGCTGTGCGGCCTTTCGGCCTCGCTCGAGGTTCTTATCCTGGCACGCATTGTTCAGGGTGTCGGTTGCGCGGCGGCCATGGCCAACAACATGGGTATCATCACCGAGTCGTTTCCGGCGCGCGAACGAGGCCGTGCCATGGGTATTCTCGCGACCTTCGTGGCCCTCGGCATGATGTGTGGCCCCGTGCTCGGTGGCATGCTGGTGGCAAGCTTTCCCTGGGAGAGCATCTTCCTCATCAACCTGCCCATTGGCGTCATCTCGTTTATCGTGGGGCTCTACACGTTGCCGCATGTTAAGCCGGAGACCGGCGACCGTCCCATGTCCCTTGCCGAGGCCGCTCGTCGCTGCTTTGCAAATTCGGCCTTTACCATCAACCTTGCCTGCATGCTCATCGTGTTCGTTGGTATTGGCGCATCCGAGTTTATCCTGCCGTTCTATTTTCAGGACGCCCACGGCTTTGGTTCCGACATTTCCGGATTGCTGTTTTTGGCGCTGCCGATGGTGAATGCCTTTATCGGCCCGCTTTCGGGTGCGGTTTCGGACCGTGTTGGCTGCGAGGGTCCCACGGCGGTCGGCCTGGGCGTGTACGTGTGCGGGCTCTTTGCGGTAAGTACGCTCGACGAGCACTCTTCCATCCCTGTGATTGTGTGCTGTGCCGCGTTTATGTCGTGCGGTACGTCGATTTTCCAGAGCCCCAACAACTCGCTGTACATGGGCTCGGCTCCGCGCGAAGCGCTCGGCTTTGCGGGCAGCCTGGGTAGTTTGGCACGCTACGCCGGCATGGCGCTCGGCATTACGGCGGCGTCGCATATCCTGTATGGGCAGATGAGCGTGGCAATGGGCGAGGCCGTGACCAGTTTTGTTGAAGGACGTCCGGGTGTGTTCCTGTTCGGCTTTCGCTCGGTGTTCTACGTGCTCATGGCTGTGGCCGCCGTGGGCTTTGCGCTTGCCATGGTGCGTTTGGTGAGGATACGCGTCCGCCATTAGCTTGTGGAAGCAGGCTTGCCACGAATCGGCTCATCTACTGGTCTTGCGGCTTTATGGTGCGATGCGGCTTGTGGGACGGGCGGGGGTCGGTCCGTGGTAGACTATCGAACAACGTTTATTAATCGCGCGGTATCGTTGCCGCGAGAAGGGGTTGCGCCATGCAGGAGCTTGAGGATCGTATTCGCCATGACGGCATCGTAAAGGCCGGTAACGTCCTTAAGGTTGATGCCTTCCTCAACCACCAGTGCGACGTTGAGCTGTTCGACCACATGGGTGCCGAGTGGGCCCGTCTGTTCGAGGGTGTCGAGATCAACAAGATCCTGACGATCGAGGCTTCGGGCATTGGCATGGCTTGCATCGCGGCTCAGCATTTTGGCGGCGTGCCGGTGGTCTTTGCCAAGAAGGCGCAGTCCATCAACCTTGACGGCGAGCAGTATGCCACGACCATCTACTCCTTTACCAAACAGAAGGAGTACCCGGTCATCGTTGGCAAGCGTTTCCTGTCCGAGGGCGACAAGGTCCTGATCATCGACGACTTTTTGGCCAACGGCTGCGCGCTCGAGGGTCTTATCAAGATCTGCGAGGCTGCGCGTGCCGAGGTGTCCGGTATTGGTATTGCGGTGGAGAAGGGTTTCCAGGGCGGCGGCGATAAGCTCCGCGAGCGCGGCTTTCGCGTTGAGAGCCTGGCTCGTATCGCCGATATGGACTGCGAGACCGGCGAGATCACCTTCGCCTAAGCGCACAACACAAGCGATTGGTATGCGATGTGACAAAGGGACCGTCCCTTTGTCACATTTTTTGTATGAGGGGAGGTGTTGATATGGATGAGAACAAGATGGGATGGCGCGAGTATGCGCGCTATGCCGAGATGTCGGCCGAGGAGTTGGCGCGCGATTGCGAGGTGCAGGTGTTTCGCGCGACGGGTCCGGGTGGGCAGGGCGTGAACACGACGGACTCGGCGGTGCGTATGAAACATATCCCTTCGGGAATTACCGTGACGGCGCGCGAGAGCCGCAGTCAGTTCCAAAACCGTAGTAGCTGCCTGCGTAAGCTGCGCGCTGAGCTTGAGCGGCGCGGGCGTCCACCGCGCCGACGCGTAAAGACCAAGGTGCCTCAGCGCTCTCGCCAGCGCAGGCTCAATGACAAGCACTTCAACGCGATTAAAAAGGCCAACCGTCGCAAGCCGGGCGGGGAGGAATGATCTTCTCAATAAGTTGCGGTGAAATAGGGACTGTTTGGCGGCTTTAGCTGCATAAACAGTCCCTATTTCACCGCAACTAATGAGGGGTTAGCGGGTGGGGCGCCAGACGTGGAGGGCGCCGGTGAGGATGTCGACCTCGATGCGTGAGGCGACAACGGGCTCGCCGTCGGCCTGGATGGGGTAGTCGGGCTCCTCAAAGGTGAGCTCGGCATGGCGGCAGCGGCGCATGCGAATCGGTGGCAGCTTGGTGTGGTGGCCATCTTTGGCCGAAAGAAACATTGGCAGGGCTACCGTGCGCGGAACGGGGCCGCAGGCGTAGCAGACGTCGAGTACGCCGTCGCAGGGGTCGGCGTCTGGACAGATGCGATAGCCCGAGCCATAGGTAGGACCCAGCTGAATCGCCATGATAATCGCCCTTACGCGCTCGGCGGGTGCCCCGTCAAAGCTGACTGTCATGGGGTAGTTGCGATAGCGTAGGCCAAACTGCTCAAGTCCCGAGAGGGTGTAGAGCGGCGCGCCCGTCAAGCCGGTCTTTTTGCGCAGCTCGGTGGTTCCAAGGCCGATGGCGGCATCGATGCCGACCGAAAGCGTCTGGTCGTAGTACTCAACGGTAGCCTCGCCGCTGCCGCTCGCGGGGCTCCACGATCGAATGCGCCCGATGTCCTGACGCCGCAGCTCGCAGGTGAGCAGTGCGCCAAAGTCCTTGCCGGAGAAATCGTCGATGCCGAGCGTCTGGGCAAAATCGTTGCCGGAGCCCACGGGCAGGACGGCAAGAGCGGGGCGGACCGCCTCATCCTGCGTCATAAGCCCGTTGACGACCTCGTGGATCACGCCGTCACCGCCAAGCGCGATAACGGTGCGATAGCTCGTTGCCTGGGCAGCCAGCTCCTTGGCGTGTCCCATTCGCTCGGTCAGCACCAGGTCAAACTGGGATGCGCGTGCAGTCATGTCCAAAAAGCGTTGCAGGCGCTCGGCAACTTCGCGTGCCGCACCTGACTGGGCGGCTGGGTTGGCGATGATGAGCGTGCGACCAAAATCAGTTGCGTGCATGGGGCGACTCCCGGCGTGTGACATGGCAGTGCGGTCGCGCTCAGGTCGAATTGCTCCCGATTGCGGCTGCACGGCGAATACTAACGTCTACTCTATCAGGTCGTTGTGGCGCTCGATAGCCTCTGCCACCGTGCCGCCCTCGTCCACAATAAGCGAACGGCGCTTGGGCGAGATGATGCGCTGGGCGGGGTACACGCCGCGGTGTCCGCCGGCGAGATAGCTGATAAAGGCCACGATGACAAAGAACCCGGCTGCCGTGCCGTGGAACAGGTCGATGGCCATCATGCAGGTGGTGATGGGTACGTTGAGACCGGCGCAGAACACGCCGAGCATGCCGAGCGCCGCCAGAAAACTAGGGTCAAGTCCGGTAAGGCAGCCGATCCAGCCACCGAGTGCCGCACCGATGCCAAACAGGGGCGTGACCTCGCCGCCTTGGAAGCCCGCGCCCAGGGTAAGCGCAGTGACGACCAACTTGATGGCTGCGTCCGCCAGGGTGGTGTTGCCTGCAAATCCAGCGCCGGAAAGCCACGTGGAAAGGCCGGCGTAGTCCCAGGCGTCGAGGAGGGCATAGGCGGCCAAAACCACGAGTGCGCCTATGAGTGCGCGGACGAGGTAATTGGTGATAAAGCGACCGTACAGGCTCTTGACGGTTCGAACCGACCAGGCAAAGAGACGTGCGGTGAGACCAAAGATGATGGCGCTGGTGACTACGATGACGACCGTTTTGGGCGTCATGGCGGGAACGCTGGCGATGACATTCGCCTCGTACTCGGTTCCCAGGGCAAGTGATGTAAAGTAGCCGGTAAACGAGGCGACCAGGCAGTAGATGCCCGCGGTGTAGTCGATCTTGCCGATAAAGCACATCTCCATGCCAAAGAAGGCTCCGGCGAGGGGTGAACCGAATACGGCGCCAAAGGCCGACGAGATGCCGGCGAGCATGAGGTCGTGGTGGTCATGCTTTTTGAGGTGGGCGAGGCTCGAGATGTTGCTGGCGATGGTGCCGCCAATCTGCACCGCGGCGCCCTCGCGGCCGGCCGATCCGCCGGTGAGGTGCGTGAGTGTGGAGCAGACGAAGGTGAGGACGGCCATGCGCATATGGATAAGGCGTGTGCCCAGGGCGGAGTCGATGACCAGGTTGTTACCTCGTTTGGCGGCAAGGCCGTGGTTTTTGTACACCCATGCGGTGGCAACGCCCACAACGGGAAGCAACGCGTAAATCCACACGTGGTGCTCGCGATAATCGGTCGCGATATTCAGCGAGGCCAAAAATGCCCAAGCGGCAACACCCATGGCGAGCGAGACGATGACGACGAGCGCGAGCAGTTTGGCGCTTGCAAACAGGTTGCGGGCGTTGCGGCGTGTGTCGGCGGCCAAGAGCTGCTCGGAGCGGGTGAGTTGACGCCTGCCGGCCATGATGACGTCGCTAAGGGAGAAAAAGCCGCCATCGTCGAGCGGCTGGGAATGATCCTGCGCTTCGTTTGCGCTTTCGGGTTTGTTGTTATGAGCCATATATTCCTCTTTTAGGTTGCAACGCAAGCATTATAAAACGTGGCAAGCGCGACGAGCCGGTGGGTTGCTTTCCATTCTGTTTCGCGGCTTGCGGCCGACAGGTGTATTTGCGGGTACAGGCCAAATCGCGGTCGCGCGTCGGGGGATTATACTGAGACAAGCATAAAGAATCGGCGTCCCTGTTGTGCGCCGTGGCATTAAAGAGGTGCATATGGCAGAGAAACTCATTCCGCTGGAGGACGCGCAGTCGATCGTTCTGTCGCACGTTGCTCCGACCGATCTCGTCGAGATTCCCGTGTGGCAGGCCGCCGGTCTTCCCTTGGCCGAGGACGCGGTGGCCGATATCGACATCTCGCCGTTTGCCAACAGCGCTATGGACGGATATGCCGTGCGCGCAGCCGATCTTGCTGCGGCCACCGGTGACACTCCGGTGACGCTCTCCGTCGTAGGACATGAGGCAGCGGGCCATGTCTTTGAGGGCGTGGTCGGCGCGGGCGAGACGGTCCGCATCATGACGGGCGCGCCGGTGCCCGAGGGTGCTGACGCCGTAGTGAAATACGAGATCGTCGACGTGCTTGACGGCGATGGCAACGAGGGCTCGCACGTTCGCTTCTCGGCGCCTGCCAAGGTAGGGGAGAACGTTCGCTCGGCTGCCGAGGAGGCCCATGCCGGCGATGTTGTGATGCACGCCGGCGAGGTCGTGGCTCCGGCCGGCGCCGGCTTGCTGGCAAGCGCCGGATACGCGAGCGTGAAGGTGCACGCTGCCCCGCGCGTGGGCATCATCTCGCTGGGCACGGAACTGGTCGCACCGAGTAGGGTACCGGCACGCGGTCAGATTCGCGATTCCAACTCCTCGGCGCTGATGGCCGAGGCGCTCGATGCAGGAGCCGAGCCCGTGTTCTACGGCATCGCTCCCGATGATGAACAGGCGATTGCCGAGCTCGTACATCGTGCCGTGCAGGAGTGCGATTTTGTCATTACGAGCGGTGGCGCCTCGGCGGGCGATTACGACTATGTGACGGCGCTGGTCAAGCGCGAGGGCGAGGTTCTGTTCGATCGGATCTCGATGCGTCCCGGCAAGGCCATTACGTTTGGCTTGCTCGGGGGTAAGCCTTACCTGGGGCTTTCAGGCAATCCGGCCGCGGCGTATGTGGGCTTCGAGATGCTCGCCCGCCCGGCGATTCGTAAGATGCGCGGCTTTGCCGAGGGCGCGCGTCCCGTGCAGCAGGCGACGCTCACGCACGGTGTGAAAAAGCGCCAGGACCGACGCTTCTTCGATCGCGCCACGGTTTTGCGCGACCCCGAGACCGGTGAGCTGTTGGTGACCGAGGCCAAGACGCAGAATTCGGCGCTGCTCGGCACGATGCAGCGGGCCAACTGCCTGCTGCGTATTGACGAAGGACCGTGCGAGCTCAAGGCGGGAGATGTCGTGGACGTCGTGCGTGTCGACCTGCCTGAGGGAACGGTGCTATAGGAGGATCGCTATGGAGTTGAAGATTTCGATTGTGACGTGCTCGGACACACGCGATCTTGCTCAGGACGAGGCTGGAGCCGCGCTCGAGGAGCTTATCGAGGCGCAGGACTGGACGGTCTCCTCACATGTGGTCGTGCGCGACGACGTCAGCGAGATTGGTGATGCCATTGTGGAAGCCGCCGATGAGTGCCACGCCAATGTCGTGCTCACCTGCGGCGGCACGGGGCTTTCGATGCGCGATGTGACGCCCGAGGCGACGCGTGCCGTCTGCGACCGCGATGTGCCGGGTATTGCAGAGGCGATTCGCGCGTACTCGATGACCAAGACGCGCCGCGCCATGCTCTCGCGCGCTATTTGCATGCAACGAGGTCATACACTTGTCGTAAACTTTCCCGGTTCTACGAAGGCCGCCCGCGAAAGCTGGGAGGCCGTAAGTGACCAGCTGGAGCATGCGGCTCAGATGACAGCGGGCGGCGGACATACCAATTAAGCGGTTTACCTGCGGCGGGGCGACCTTATCGATCGCTCCGCCTTTGTTTTCCGCCGAAGCGACGCCGAGGGGTACGGTACCTCGAAACTATATTCTCTAGCGAGAATAATTTCTCACTACCATTATTCGCACGGAAGTATAATCTGATTGCAGATTAAAGCCTGCGGCGGGGTGCCCGGGCATAGCGTTCGAAAGGGTTGAACATGTTCGATATGGTTTCTCGCCGCGGATTCGTCTCGCTCTCTGCTGCCGTCGCTGCCGGCCTTGGTCTTGCCGGCTGCTCGGGCGGCAAGACGTCCGAGCCGGCCGGATCTGATGCCGGTTCTGCTAAGGCATCTTCCAAGAAAGCTGTCGAGCTGCAGGTCTTTGCCGCCAACTCGCTCGAGAAAGCTCTGCCCGAGGTTCAGGAGCTCTACACCGAGCAGACCGGCACCACGTTTGCCGACACGCAGTTTAAGGCGTCTGGCGACCTTGTCGAGCAGATGCGCGCCGGTGCCGCCGTCGACGTGCTCATCACGGCCTCCAAGGGCACCATGGACGACGCCGAGGCCGCCGAGCTCGTCGACGTCGACACACGTGAGGACATGTTCGTCAATGATCTCGTGATTATTCGTGCCGAGGGCTCCGACACCAAGGTCGAGGCCATCGCCGACGTCGCGAATCTGGACGGCAAGATCGCCATTGGCGACGCCAAGACCGTTCCCGCCGGCAAGTACGCCAACCAGGCGCTGGCTTCTGTGGGCCTCTACACCGGCACCGAGGGCGACGACGGCGAGTACGCGCCTGAGATCGCCGACAAGGTCGCACTGGCCGACAAAGTTGGTACCGCCGCCGCCTATGTGTCCACAGGCGACTGCGTGGCCGGTTTTGTCTACAGCTCCGATATCTTCCGCTACGACGGCATCGAGGAGGCCTTCGTGTGCCCCGAGGATTCGCACAAGCCCATCGTGTACCCGGGTGCCGTTGCCGAGAGCTCCGAGCATGCCGACGAGGCCAAGGCGTTCATTGACTTCTGTCTGACCAACAAGAAGGCTCAGAAGATTTGGGCTAAGTACGGCTTTGAGCTTTCCGCGTAGTGCGGCTTGGCGCGATAATTCCATCGTTTTGTGTTTCACTCCGTCCTTGTATTCGCTTGGAGCTTTTCGTGCTTAATAGATTCCGCATGCTTGTCACCTGTGCTTTGACCTTTGCGCTTTGCTGGGTGCCGGGATTTGCGTTTGCTGGGGATGCTGAGGACGGGGCCCAGGTTGCTGCGACCGCTCATGGGCTTTCCTATGGGATCGAGGGTTTTGAGCGGCTGGCCAAGGGGACCGCTCGTGCCATGGAGGGCCAGCCTGAGGGCTACCGGTTTCCCGTTGACGAGGACGTGGACCTTGTGGTGGCGCCTGCTGCCGATCGCGTTGTTGTGTGGATATCGCCCAAGGCGGTCGAGAAGTATGGATTTGATCCGCAGGACAACGAGTG
The DNA here is from genome assembly GCA_048230835.1 of Collinsella sp. Lineage (GTDB taxonomy): Bacteria > Actinomycetota > Coriobacteriia > Coriobacteriales > Coriobacteriaceae > Collinsella. The sequence goes on along the minus strand of DBFALE010000002.1, from coordinate 59,748 downwards.
CGTATCGGGTCTCAAAGCCCTCGTCTGTGAGCTCGACAGCGCAAACTGCATGGGAGGTGCGCAGCTAGGGGACGTGGATCTTCCTTGGTATGTCACGGCGGAAACAACGTTTGATGCCGGTGGGTATACCTATGGCTTTGACGAGCGCGGTGCGGATGGGGACCGCTATGTGGTGGTTGCATCAGCCTCGGGTGATGCCAAGGGCGGCGCGCGTTGGCTTGATAGCGCTCAAATGGTAGAAGCATCGTCTGTCGTGTTGCGGGATGAGCAGGGGCCCTTGACCTCTCTGGCCTCCTTTTTGGGCGACATCGACTATCGCCCGCTTTGGGTGTCCATTAAAACGAGCGGCCTTGCCCTCGTTATTGCCTTTGCACTGGGCCTGTTCGCCGCGTGGAAGACTATGGGTACCTCGAGTCGCATCAAGGGCCTGCTCGATTCGGTCTTTACGATTCCTATGGTGCTGCCACCCACGGTCTGCGGCTTTTTGCTGCTTATGCTATTTGGTCGATCGACCGGGGTGGGCCAGTGGCTTATCGCGCACGGCATCTCGATCGTCTTTACGTGGCCCGCGGCGGTCATTTCGGCCGTTGTCGTGTCGTTTCCGCTGGTCTACCGCACGGCGCTCGGAGCCTTCGAGAGTCTTGACGCGCAGATGCTCGACGCCGCGCGAACCCTGGGATGGTCTGAGCGTCGCATCTTTGCCAAGCTCATGATGCCGCTTGGCTGGCCCTCGATTGCCGCCGGCACGGTGCTCGCCTTTGCCCGCGCGATGGGCGAGTTTGGCTGCACCCTGTTCTTTGCGGGCAACTACGCCGGTATTACGCAGACCATCCCCATTGCGATTTACTTTGAGTGGATGGGTGGCAATACGTCGGTGGCGCTCTTTTGGGTCCTGGTCGTAATCGTGTTCAGCTTCCTGGTCATTCTGTTCATCAATATGTACACGGCGCATTCGCAAAAGTATCGCGAACGTGGCCTTTCCCGTGCGGAGCGCAAACAGGCCAAAGGCCTCGCCGGACAGGGCGATTCGCTCGACCCAGTCGGCGGCGATGCGCTACGTATCGATCGCGAGGCGCTGGCCGAGCTCATGCGTGATGATGCGGCGCCGCAGGGAGGTCGATAAGCTATGTCGCTCGTTTTGGATATTAAGAAACGTTATCCCGGGTTTGTGCTCGACATGCAGCTTGAGGCCGGCGAGGAGCGCGTGGCCCTGCTGGGCGCCTCGGGTTGCGGCAAGAGCTGTACGCTGCGCTGCATCGCCGGTGTGGAGACGCCCGACGAGGGTAAGATCGTTGTCAACGGCGTGACCTTTTTTGACTCGGCGGCGGGCATCAACCTGTCGCCCCAGGAGCGAAAATGCGCCCTGTTGTTCCAAAACTATCAGCTGTTTCCTAACATGACGGTGGCCGATAACGTATGCGCCGGTGTAAAGGATGCGGGCGACGCCGCCGCGCGCAAAAAGCTCGCCGAGCGCTATCTGAGCATTTTCGGTCTAGCCGATTTTGCCGACCGCTATCCCGCGCGACTCTCGGGCGGTCAGCAGCAACGTGTGGCGCTTGCCCGTATGGTGGCGGCGCATCCGGACATTTTTATGTTCGACGAGCCCATGAGCGCGCTCGATTCCTATCTTAAGAGCGCCCTCGAGCAGAACATGCTCGACCTGTTCGATGTGTGCAACCGTACCGTGCTCTACGTGAGCCACGACATCGACGAAGCGTGCCGCCTGTGCGGGCGCATCTGCGTGATGCACGACGGGCATGTTGAGGAGATCGGCTCCATCGAGGACGTGGTCCGCCGTCCGCAGACGCTGGCGGCACTGCGCCTGACGGGCTGCAAGAACACAAGCCGGGCGCGCAAGATCGGCGACGAAGAAGTTGAGGCGCTCGATTGGGGCATGACCTTTAACGTGGGTCGCGAGGTTCCCGATAATGTGGCGTACCTGGGCATTCGCGCGAGCTACTTCCATGTGGACAACCGTGCCGAGCGGGGTCGCAACAGCTACGACCTGCACGTGGCGCGCGTGAGCGATTCGCGTTTTGAGCGCCTGGTGCTGTTGGATGCGCCGCGGGCCGATGCGCCAACGCGTCTGCAGTGGAAGGTCAACAAATTGAGCGTACCAGCGGATGGGTTACCGCAAGAAGGCGAGACCCTGCGTATGCATTTTGATGCCAGCAGGATCCATCTGGTTTGTCGGTAGCGCCGGGTAATGCCGTCGGGGATATAAGTCTCGGCGGCTTTGTCTTGCCGTTCGCCTAATGGGGAATGACAAACTCTTATCAACACAGATAATTATTTATTAAACGGCGGCACACGACGCTGTCGTACGAATGTCAACGGTGTTCGCATGGTCGACGACCGTTGATATAGTTGACCTTAACTTGTAAAGGAGGACGCGCACATGCCGCAGACGACATACATTCGCCGCGTTGCCGCGCGCGCCCTGTATATGGCTCGGAGTCGCATATGAGCAGGTATGTTCACGGCTCCGGGAGAGACGACGCACAACTAAATAATCGACCGCAAAGCAGGTTCCCCAAAATTCCGGGTTTAGGCACGGCTGGGTTTTCGCCGCCCACCGTGCAGCAATACCGTAGTTATCCGTATTTGGTTCGAGAGGGGAACCGTCATGGCTGAAGAATTCGATTTCCATCCGATGTGGGAGAGCCTCGGCATGAATCTTGCCGATCACGACATGCTGCTGGGCGCTGTGGGCCAGATGTACGGCGATATGTTCCTGACGCAGAACAATCGCCCCAAGTCCACGTCCTACCTGGATTTTGTCGCCACCAACATCCACAGCGGCCGTATTAAGGAGATGCTCGACAAGAAGGAGGCCGGCGAGGCCACCAAGATCGTCGGTTCGTTCTGTGTGTACGTGCCCGAGGAGATCGTGCTTGCCTGCGATGGCATCCCCGTTGGCCTGTGCTCGGGTGCCGACTGGGCGACCGACAAGGTCGAGGAGCATCTGCCGCGCAACACCTGCCCGCTCATCAAGAGCTTTGCCGGCTTTAAGCTGGGCGAGGTCTGCCCCTACATTGAGTCGAGTGATCTGGTGGTGGGCGAGAACACCTGCGATGGCAAGAAGAAGGCCTACGAGTTCTTTGCCACGCAAAAGAACATGTACGTCATGGATATCCCCAACGTGCACGACGAGTCGACGCTCGTGACCTGGAAGGCCGAGGTTAAAAAGCTTGCCGCCAAGATCGAGGAAGAGTGCGGCGTCAAGATTACGCCCGAGCGCCTGAAGGCTGCCATCCACGCCGTCAACGAGAAGCGTCGCGCCCTGCAGCGCCTCGCTGCCACGCGCGCTGCCGATCCGGCGCCCATCAGCGGTCTCGACAGCCTGCTGACCGTTCAGGCCGCCTTTATGGACGACACGCCGCGTCTGACCGGAGCCATCAACGAGATGGCCGCCGAGTGCGAGCAGCGCGTTGAGGCCGGCGAGGGCGTGGCGCCCAAGGGGACCAAGCGCATCCTGTACACCGGCACGCCCATGGCCGTGCCCAACTGGAAGCTGTTCAACCTCATCGAGAAGGCCGGCGGCGTTGTGGTAGGCGAGGAGTCCTGCACGGGCTCGCGCTACTACAAGGACCTGGTCGACGAGTCCGGTGAGACGGTCGACGAGATGCTCGACGCCATCGCCGAGCGCTACTTTAAGATTAACTGCGCCGTCTTTACGCCCAACGATCAGCGTATGAAGGACATTGTCCAGATGGCCAAGGACTTGCATGCCGACGGCATCGTCGACGTGGCCCTGCAGTTCTGCACGCTCTACGAGATGGAGTCGTTTGCCGTGGAGAAGGCTGCCGAGGAGGCCGGCATTCCGTTTATGCACATCACGACCGACTACGCCGGCGAGGATGCAGGCCAACTGCAAACCAGGATTGAGGCTTTCTTGGAAACCATTTAGGGGTATCCGTCCCGGCGGCTTCCCCAGGCACCCGATCTTGCCGTTCAAACCATCGTTTGCGTACCAAAGTACGCGGCGCTTCTCTTTCACGGCAACCTCGGGCACCTGGGAAAGCCGTTTCCTTGGTTGACTAAAAGGTTTGTTAAGGAGTTATATGTCGGAAAATATTGAGCAGCCATTGCCGTCCACGTTTGAGGAGTTCAACGAGCAGCGCAAGGCGGCGTTTATTCGCGTCAAGGATTACAAACAGGCCGGCAATCGCCTGGTCGGCTTTTTGTGCAGCTATACGCCGCTCGAGATTATCGACGCCGCGGGCGCTGCAAGTGTGGCCTTGTGCGGCACGTCCGATGAGGTGATTCCCGAGGCCGAGAAGGTGCTGCCGGCAAACCTCTGCCCGCTCATCAAGTCGACCTACGGCTTTGCCTACTCGCAAAAGTGTCCGTTTACGTACTTTAGCGACATGATCATCGGCGAGACCACCTGCGACGGCAAAAAGAAGATGTACGAGCTGCTCAACGAGCTCAAGCGCACGCACATTCTGCATCTTCCGCAGGGTCGCGATCGTGCCTACGAGCGTGAAAGCTGGTACGAGGAGTGCCGCCTGCTCAAGGAGGAGCTCGAGAACTTCTACGGTATTACGATTACTGATGACGACCTGCGCGCTGCGGTTCGTCGTCGCAACCGCCTGCGTGCGGCCCAGCTCGACATGTTTGCGCTGCAGGCCAACCAGCCGGCGGCCATGAGCGGCGTCGACCTGATGAGCACTATGTTTGCCGGTACGTTCAGCTTTGATATCGAGGCCTATACACAGCAGCTGGAGCAAAAGGTTGCCAAGCTGCGCGAGGCCTACGACGCGGGCGAGCGCCCGGTCGCGGCGGATGCCAAGCGCATCCTGATCACCGGCTGCCCGGTGGGCGGCGTGATCAACAAGATCGGTCGCACCATCGAGTCCAACGGCGGTGTGGTCGTGTGCATGGACGACTGCTCGGGCGAGCGCACGGCGGCCATGATGATCGACCCGGAGGCTCCCGACATCCTGCGCGCCATCGCCGACCGCTACCTGGATATCAGCTGCTCGGTCATGACGCCCAACGACGGTCGTATGGAAAATACGCTGGCCATGTGCGAGAAGTACCACGTCGATGGCGTGGTCGAAAACGTGCTCCAGGCCTGCCACACCTTTAACGTGGAGAGTGCTCGCATGCAGGAGGCTGTCGAGGGCGCAGGTATTCCGTATATGAAGATCGAGACCGACTACAGCAACGGCGACATGGGTCAGATCGAGACCCGCATCGCCGCCTTCATCGAAACCCTCTAGGTTTCTCAGGCACCGGATTTTGCCCCTCAAACCGTCGCTTGCGTACCCAAAGTACGCTGCGCTCCTCTTTCGGGGCAATCTCCGGCACCTGAGAAACCTAGAGCTAAGGCGCCTGAACGCGCCGTTACCTTTGATGTTTAGATTGGGAGAGAGCCATGATAGGGATCGGGATCGATATCGGGTCTACGGCGGCTAAGGCTGCTGTGGTCGACGGGGAGGGTTCGGTGGCGTGGACGTGCGTGCAGCCAACCGGGTTCTCCTCGGTCGATGCTTCCGAGCGGTTGCGCGAGGCACTGGCAGCGGCGGGTTATGACGTGACGGGTGACGATGTTCGCGTGGTCGCGACTGGCTACGGCCGTGTCGCCGTGCCCTATGCGCACAAGGTCGTGACCGAGATCACCTGCCACGGTACCGGTGCCGTGCGCCTGTTTGGCGATCACGGTACCGTGATCGATGTGGGTGGTCAGGACACCAAGGTCATTACGATCAAGGGCGGCCGCGTGGCCAAGTTCGCCATGAACGACAAGTGCGCCGCCGGCACGGGGCGCTTTCTGGAGATCATGGCCGACCGCCTGGGCATTACCCAGCAGCAGATGGCCGACCTTGCGCGTTCCGGCGAGCCCACCAAGATATCCAGCATGTGCACCGTGTTTGCCGAAAGCGAGGTCATCAGCCTGATCGGTCGCGGTGAGCCGCGCGAGAACATCGCTCGCGGTGTGATCGAGAGCGTCGTGTCGCGCGTGGCCACTATGGCCGGGCAGGCGGCGGGCGCCCCGTACTATCTGACCGGTGGTCTGTGCGAGAACGCCTATGTGGTGGAGCGTCTGGGCGAGCTACTGGGGTCGCCGGTGACCACCTCGCCCCAGGCTCGCTTTGCCGGAGCGATCGGCGCGGCTGTCCGCGCAGCCGCCTTGGCCTAGGGGTGTACCGCGACATGCGCATCCTCAATATCACGGCACAAAAACCAGATAGCACCGGCAGCGGCACCTACCTTGCCGCGCTCGTGCGCGAGCAGATTGAGACGGGGCATCGCGCCGCCGTGCTTTGCGGCGCGGCACCGGGTGATACCCAAGGCGAGCTGGACCGGCGTGCTGCCGTGTTTGCCGTACCGTTCGAGTCGCCCGAGCTGCCGTTTCCCATCTGCGGTATGTCCGATGTCATGCCCTATCCCTCCACGTGCTATCGTGACCTGACGCCTTCGATGCTCAAAGCATTTGAGCGGGCATTTGCTGCTGCAATCGATCGGGCGGTGGCTGAGTTTCGGCCCGATCTGGTGCTCTGCCATCACCTGTATCTGGTGACCGCATTGGCGCGCGAGTGCGTCCGGGGCGTGCCGGTTGTTGCCGTGTGTCATTCGACTGACCTGCGCCAGCTGCGTTCGCATGCGCTCGAGCGCGATCGCATCGTAAGTGCGGTTCGTCGGCTCGATGCCGTCTTTGCGCTCCATGCTGAGCAGGCTGAGCAGATTGGCCTGGTGTGCGGCGTCGATGCCGATCGCATCCACGTGATTGGGACGGGCTACGACCATCGCGTCTTCTGTCGCGACGCAAGCGTGGCGAGGCGGCCGGGATCGCTTGTGTACGTGGGCAAGATTTGCTTTAAAAAGGGCGTCGAGTCGCTGGTTCGAGCCGTGTCATTGCCGATAGACGATGACATCCGCCCATCTGGCTTGGTACTTGTGGGCGGCCGCGGGGACGATGCCGAGTACGCTCGTATCGAGCGCTTGGCCGCGGCCTCGGATGTGCCGGTGGCGCTGGCGGGGCGCTTGGATAGCGATGGACTCGTGCATGCCTACCGCAGTTCCGACGTCTTTGTGCTGCCTTCGTTTTACGAGGGTCTGCCGCTCGTAACGATCGAGGCCCTCGCGTGCGGTTGCAAAGTTGTGGCGACCGATTTGCCCGGCGTTCGTCCCTGGATGGAGGCGATGCTTCCCGGTGCTCCCGTGACGTGGGTGGCGTCGCCGCGTATGACGGATGTCGACACGCCCGTGGCGGCCGACCTTCCGTTGTTTGAGCGCGCACTGGCAGATGCTATCGCGCAGGCGCTTGCGGCGCCGCCTTTGACGTTCGAGCCGTCGGCGGTCTCTTGGGAAGCGTGCCTGGGGCGTATACTTAAAGTCGTTGATTTGTTGGAAGGGGGTTCGTATGGCTGACGATCAGATTAAGCTCACGTCTATGACTGCCGCGAGCGGTTGAGCCGCTAAGCTGGCTCCCGGAGCCCTCGCCCAGGTCCTGGGCGACTTGCCCAATGTGCATAACGACAACTTGCTCGTGGGGTTCGATACCTCCGACGATGCGAGTGTCTTTCGTGTTGGCGAAAACCTGGGCCTTGTGCAGTCCGTCGACTTCTTCCCGCCGATGGTCGACGACCCGTTTCTGTTTGGCCAGATCGCCGCGGCCAACTCGCTGTCGGATATCTACGCCATGGGCGGGCGGCCGAGCCATGCCATGAACCTGCTGTGCATCCCCAATTGCCTGGGCGTTGAGGTTGCCGGGCAGATTTTGGCGGGTGGCGCCGACAAGTGCGTCGAGGCGGGTTGCTCCATCGCGGGCGGCCACACCATCAACGACGACGAGCCCAAGTACGGCCTGTCCGTGAGCGGCTTTGTCGCGCTCGACCGCATGCTCGCCAACAGCGGCGCGCGCGTGGGCGATGCGTTACTGCTGACCAAGGCGATCGGCTCGGGCATCATCACCACGGCCATTAAGGGCGAGCTCATCGAGCAGGACGAGGCCGCAGCCATGTTTGACTCGATGCACACCCTCAACGAGGCTCCGATTCGTCTGGCCGAGGGACTTGAGCTTCACGGCTGCACCGACATCACGGGCTTTGGCCTGATCGGGCATGCGTGCGAGATGGCCGAGGGCTCGGGCGTGCAGATTGAGCTTGCGTCGGGGGCGGTGCCGCTCTTTGACCAGGTGCTCGACATGGCGCGTTTGGGCATTATCCCCGCGGGCTCCTACCGCAACCAGGACTTCTTTGGCCCGCGCGTGACGGCCGACGAGGACCTTGAGCCGGGCATGCTCGACGCGCTGTACGACCCGCAGACGTCTGGTGGCCTGCTTATCGCAGCACCTGCTGCCGATGTGGATGAGCTTGCGAGCCGTCTACATGCCGAAGGACGTATCGCCGCCGTCGTCGGGCGCGTGTACGAGCCGGTACCAGGCGGTCCTGCCGTTCGCGTTGTGCATTAAGGAAAACCGTTTATGCGACCGCCTACTGTTCTGGGCGGTCCCTTTTGAAAGGAAAAACTATGTCTACCAAAATTGAAGTCAATGCCATGGGCGATGCCTGCCCGCTGCCCGTCGTCAAGACGCTTAAGGCACTCAAACAGCTCGATGGCGAGGGCGCCGTCGTGACCTCGGTCGACAACGAGACCGCCGTCAAGAACATCTCCAAGATGGCGCAGGAGAAGGGCTGCACGGCCTCGGTCGAGAAGGTTTCTGACGCCGAGTGGCACGTGACCGTGGCGACCTCTGGCGCCGTTGCCGTGGCCGATCCCGAGAAGGATGGCGCTGCCTTCTGTGATGCTAGCGCCGGCAAGGGCAAGCTCGTCATTTCCGTCTACACCGATTGCATGGGCCGTGGCGACGACGAGCTGGGCCACAAGCTCATGAAGGCGTTTATCTTTGCCGTGACGCAGCAGGAGGAACTGCCCGCGACCATGCTGTTCTACAACGGCGGTGCCAAGCTCACCGTCGAGGGCTCGCCGGTGCTCGATGACCTGAAGGGCCTGGCCGAGCAGGGCGTCGAGATTCTCACCTGCGGTACCTGCCTCGACCACTATGGCATTAAAGACCAGCTTGCGGTGGGCGAGGTCACGAATATGTACGTGATCGTGGAGAAGATGGAGCAGGCCGTGCGCGTCGTGCGCCCGTAGCGTATTGGTTGGAGTTGCCATGAGGGAGAAGCGCCCGGCGCTTGTCATCACGTTTCCCACCACGGCGGCCGCCATGGGCTGCGAGTCCCTGTGCATTGAGCGCGGCCTTCCCGGGCGAACGATTCCCGTGCCCGGGGAGGTCGCTGCCGGCTGCGGTCTGGCGTGGAAGGCGTTGCCTGCCGATGAGGAACTGCTGCGCGGCGAACTCGCCGAGGCGGGTGTTCCCACCGAGGGCTATACCGTGATTGATATGTGGGAGGTCGTGCGATGATCTATCTGGATAACGCGGCGACGACCATGCACAAGCCGCAGACGGTCATCGATGCCGTGACGCAGGCGATGTGCTCGCTCGGCAATGCCGGGCGCGGCGCCACGTCGGGTGCCCTCGATGCCGCTCGTACGATTCACGTTTGCCGTGCCAAGCTCGCGCGCCTTTTGGGTTGCCCGAGGGCGGACCATGTGTGCTTTACGCCCAACTCCACGGCGGCGCTCAACACTGCCATAAACGGCGTGGTGCGCCCCGGCGACCGTGTGGTCACAACGGTGCTCGAGCACAACTCCGTGCTGCGTCCGCTTAACCGCCTTGCGGCAGAGCAGGGTGTGACCGTTGAGCATGCGGGCTGCGATGCGAGCAGCGTGCTCGACTACGACGAGCTCGAGCGGTTGGTCACGCTGGGCACGCGTGCTGTGGTGGTGACGCACGCCTCCAATGTGACCGGCAACGCGGTCGACATTGCGCGCGTGGCGGCCATGGCTCATGCTGCCGGTGCGCTGGTGATCGTCGACGCCTCCCAGTCTGCCGGTACGGCGAAGATCGACATGCAGGCCATGGGGCTCGACGTCGTGTGCTTTACCGGCCACAAGGGATTGATGGGCCCGCAGGGCACCGGCGGTCTGGCCGTGGCGGAGGGTGTCGACGTGGCGCCCTGGGCCATGGGCGGCACGGGCGTGCACAGCTTCGATGCGCTGCAGCCGCTTGAGTGGCCCACGCGCCTTGAGGCGGGCACGCTCAACGGTCACGGCATCGCGGGCCTTTCTGCCGGTCTCGACTTTATCGAGGCCCAGGGTGGGGCCGAGGCGATTGCGGCGCGTGAGCGCGCGCTTGCCGAGCGTTTCCTCGCCGGCGTGCGCGAGATTCCGGGGATTAAGCTCTATGGTGCCTTTGACCAGCCGATGCGCTCTGCGATTGCGTCGCTCAACGTGGGCGATATCGACTCTGCCGAGATCTCGGACGCGCTCATGCAAGGGTGGGGGATTGCGACGCGCCCCGGCGCCCATTGCGCTCCGCTCATGCACCGCGCGCTGGGGACCGAGCGCCAGGGTATCGTTCGCTTCTCGTTTGGGTATTTCAACACTACCGAAGAAGTTGACACGGCTATCGATGCTCTATGCGATTTAGCCTGCTAAAGCTGCTAGACCGTTTATACTTGCGGGACGGGTGTTTTTGCCCGTCCCGTTTTTGTTTCGACCCGAAAGGTGTGCATATGGCCTCATCCGCCCCGCGTGGTCTACGCTCCGATCATGTCGTTACCGTTGGCATCGCCCTGTTCTCGATGCTCTTCGGCGCCGGCAACCTCATTATTCCGCCGCTGCTGGCGCTCCAGGCAGGTTCTGCCACGCCGGTCGCCATGCTCGGCTTTCTGATTGCCGCCATCGGTCTGCCCGTCATGGGATTTATCGCCGTCGCGCTCGCCGGCACGGCCCGCGAGCTGGCCGGGCGCGTGCATCCTAAGTTTGGTGAATTCTTCGTTGCGGCGGTCTACCTGGCCATCGGTCCGTGCCTGGCCATTCCGCGCACAAGCTCTACGGCGTTCGAGATGCTAGTGCCGCTGCTGCCCGAGGGCGTCTCGCTCGGCACGGCTCGCCTGGTGTTTGCCGTCGGCTTCTTTGTCGTCGCGTTTGTGCTTACGCTGCGCCCGGGGGTCATCACACGCGTACTCGGTCGCATTACGGGCCCCGCGCTCATCGCGCTCATCGTGCTGGTCGTGGGTGCTGCCGTGATCTCGCCGCTGGGACCGGCTGCTGCCCCGCAAGCTCCCTATGATGCCGGCGCTGCGGTTCAAGGCTTCTTGACCGGCTACCAGACCATGGACCTGCTTGCGTCGCTCGCCTTCGGCATCATCATCGCCGAGACCATCCACGAGTTGGGTGTTACCGATGACAAACGCGTGGCCTTCGAGATTTCGCGTTCCGGTGTGATCGCCGGCGTGCTCATGGCCATCATCTATTGCGGCTTGGCCCTTGCCGGTATGCAGCTCGGCACCGTGATGCCCGACGCCACCAACGGCGCTGCAATCCTTGCTCGCTCGGCCTCCATGCACTTTGGCCTTGCCGGCACGGTTGTGGTATTTGCGATTTTCTTTCTCGCCTGCATGAACGTGTGCATCGGCCTCATCAGCTGCTGCTCGCGTTACTTCTGCGAGACGTATGTGGTCGAAGGGGGAGCGGAGGCCTCCGAGGAGGCCATGCGCCGTCCCTTTGCGATTCTCGCCTTTGTGTTCGCAGCGTTTTCGTGCGTGCTCTCCAATGTGGGCCTCGACGTGATTCTTATGTTCTCGGTGCCCATGCTCAACGCCTTGTATCCCGTTGCCATCGTGCTGGTACTGATGGGCCTGGTGCACGGCTTTTGCGACGCTCATCCGCAGGTGTGGGTATGGGTCGGCGGCGCGGTTGCCGTGCAGAGCGTGATCACCTCGGTCCGCGATGCGTTCTTTGGGGGCACGTGGCTGCCCTTTGATGCGCTTCCCCTGGCAGATATCGGCGCCGCGTGGGCGCCGGTCGCCGTGGTGGCGTTTGTGATCGGTCTGCTCCACAGCCGGTTTGTCGCACATTCGAGGAGCTAGGGTTTCTGCGCTTGCACAGGCGGGGAGTCTCCCCTATAATTTCCTTCGCTTTGGGACACGCAAGGTTTAGACCTTAGCTGCTCAACACCTTCGGGACGTGGCGCAGTTTGGTAGCGCGCCTGCTTTGGGAGCAGGATGTCGCAGGTTCAAATCCTGTCGTCCCGACCATATCTTGCGGGCGTAGTTCAATGGTAGAACCCCAGCCTTCCAAGCTGATGACGCGGGTTCGATTCCCGTCGCCCGCTCCATAGGATAGTTTTAACGGCTTTGGCTCTATTTGGTGCCAGAGCCGTTTTCATATACATACCGGGGACCCCACATCCCCTCCTAAGTTGCGGTGAAATACGGACTGTTTTCCGGCTTTTATGGCCCATGTAGTCCGTATTTCACCGCAACTATTTGTAAGGTTGGATTTTGATGCCGTTGGGAGGGTCGTAGCGACCGTCTACCGAGAGTGGAAATATTTTTTGAAGCTCTGACCTGCGACGTCAAGCTTTTGGTCAGCTTTTGGCAAGGCCTGCGGACGGAAGCATGCGATAGCGTAATGGTATTCTCTCCGCCGTGATGGTTATGGGGTTGGCCATGCTCGATAAAGGCAAACATTTTCCGCAGTCATATGCAAGAATGCTATTCTCGGCCGTTGGAATTCATCAAGATGGACAGCTGCTTATAACAATTGATCCTTGGGATGAACGCCGTGCGCGTGAGCTTATGCAGGAAGAGCTCATGCTTCGTCTTTACAACCACGTGTATGCGGATCCGGTCTATTGGAATAATCTTGGGGTTGAAGATCGCATCTTTCAGCTGGCATCCGCTATTGCGGTCGTTGAACCGGATGCTGTGTTTTGCGGATCGACAGCAGCGCTGCTCTACGGCATCGGCTCGGCGTATACGCTTCTGGATAAAGTGCAAGTACTGCTGCCACGGTCTACAAGGCGTGATACGTATGAGTTCGTTGAATACAAGCGCTGGCGGGTGGGCGAAGTGTGGCGTCTCGGTCTGTTTACGCTGACGGATCCGTATCGAACGGTTGTTGATATCGCTCGAACGAGCGCCTTTCGTTATGCGCTGGGCTATGTCGATGGCTTGGCCCGTGAGTACGATGTCGAACGCGAAGAGCTGCGGGCATATGCGCAGGCAAATTGCCGAGGGTTGCATGGCATCGCGCGTGCTTTTGACGTTTTTGAGCATATGGATGGCAGGTCAGACAATGGCGGCGAGTCCGAGGCGAGAGCAGCGATGATTCTCGCTGGGGTTGCCGCGCCTGAGCTTCAAGTTGAGATACCGCGACCAGGAAACGCTGGCTATTATCTAGCAGATTATGGCTGGCAGATGCCAGACGGCTCATGGACGCTGGCAGAGCTGCATGGGCTGGGTAAGTTTGAAGACGAAGCTCAAAATGATCCGGAGCAAGCGGCGGCAAAAACCTATCGAGCGGCCCTCATGCGCGATGCGAACCTTCGCGCCATGGGCCACAACGTCATTCATTTCAAACTCTCGGACACCTACGAAGTAGAATCGTTCGGTGCCATGATGCGCGGTTACGGTATTCCGACAACAAAACCCTACGCCGACTCCCGATAGAGAAATCGTTCGCAGCCAACCTTCAATAAGTTGCGGTGAAATACGGACTATCGAGGCCTTTAAAGGCATGAAACAGTCCGTATTTCACCGCAACTTAGGAGGGGATGGGGCTGAGGGGCGGGCGATGCCGTTGCCTGTCGGTTAGTGGCGACCGTGGTGGCGGAGCTTGTCGATGGTGGTGTCGGTGCTGTGACTGCGGGCTTCGGCGGCGCGGTCGCGAATGTCGGCCACGGTTTGGCGCTTGCGGCGGTAATCGATCATGCCTTGGATGATGGGCTTGCCAAAGCTCACGACATCATCGTTGTAGATGGCGGTTCGGGCTGCGAGGAGGCAGTCGGTAAAGTCCATATGGGTCTTGCCAAAGAGTTTGACGGCAAGGGCGACAACGGTGGGCTCGTCGACCATGACGTCATCGAGCAGCCTTTTCAAGGCCGCAGCAATCTCAACGCGGGGAACCTTATAGACGTCGCGCAGCGTGACCACGACACGCGTGATGATTTCGGGGTAGACGCGAGCGGTGCGCGTGGCGATGACCTTGGCGGCGCGCGGTGATAGAACTTCGTCGTCATTAAGCAGGTAGCGCAGGATGACGGTCTCGTCGATGATGGTGCTACTCATGGATATCTACTTCCTCGGGACCCAAAATCGAATCGTCGCATTCTGTAGCAAGGTACTCAATCCAGGCATTGCGCTCCTCGGAGCGGCGATTGGGGTCCCATATGCTTTGAGCGATCCATAGGCGGCGGTGCCGTCCTTTGAGCGCACGGCGACCGGCTGAAAGGGAAGCTTGCGCATCAAAATGCTCTGCGCGACAAAAAGGCGAACGGCCTCGGCAAGCGATGTGCCCATGGCGTCGTAGAGGCGCTCGGCATGCTGTTTGTCCTCTTCGCGAATGCGCACCTGCAGGATGGCTCGTTTTTGCGTCGATGACATCACTGGCCCCCTTAATGAGCGTGCAATATGAATGGTCAAATACAATATTCGCTAATAATAACCAATCTTATAGCCACTGCTTTATTGCACTCAAGTTAATGAGCGCGAAATATATATCAAACGTATTACATCCTTTATAAACGAGTGTGAAATCTCCCCAGGATGTACGCATGTAATACACTCACCTTTATAGCTTATAGAGAATAATCCCAACCTGCCAAAACCCCTGCAATACACCCGTATTGCAGGGCCTACGCTCAAGTTTGCCCCCTTCAGCTGCGTATATTTAACCCGTATACCGTTGGAGAAATTCTACCGAGTGCCTGTTTCGCCGCATGCATTCGATACGCCGATGCCAGGCCACGGGCGGCTTGGGGCAACGTCGACAGGGTCTCTCCGGCATGGGATTCAGGAGGGAGTGAACAACATGGGCAATAAACGAGTCGTAGCCGATTCTTCACGCTGCATTGGGTGCCAAACCTGTATGGCGGCGTGCATCGAGGCACACGATATTCCCGGCAACATCGCCGCACCTCGCTTGCGCGTAACGCGTACGTACGAGATCTCCGCACCGGTGGCGTGCCACCACTGCGAGGACGCTCCATGCGCCAAGGCCTGCCCCACGGGCGCCTTGTTCTTTGATCCAAAGAACCATCGCATCGGCGTCAACGAGGACAACTGCATCGGCTGCAAGAGATGCGTCATGGCATGCCCCTTTGGCGCCGTGAGCGTGGAGACCACGCAGGTCCCCGTCTTGATGGGCGACGTGCGCGTGGGTTCGCAGACTAAGAGCTTCGTGCTCAAGTGCGACCTGTGCGTGGACCGTCCCGGCGGTCCGGCGTGTGCCGAGGCGTGTCCGACCAAGGGCCTCACCCTGGTAGACGAGGAGCGTCTGGCAGAACTGACTGCCGAGCGTGCCCGCGCCACCATCGAAAACGAGGCGTAAGCGGACGGCCAAACAGGCCCAATGATTGTCAAATAAGTACCGAGCATTCGGTAGCAGAGAAAGGAGGGAGGGTGTCATGGAGAAGCATAAAGTGATCTGCCCGTATTGCGGCGCCGGTTGCCAGTTTAACCTCTTGGTCCAAAACGGCCAGGTCGTGGGTACCGAACCGCTCAACGGCATCACCAACCAGAGCGAGCTGTGCCTTAAGGGCATGAGCGGCTACGACTTCATCAACGACACCAAGATCTTGACTCCTCGCGTACTGCACCCGATGATCCGTCGCACCAAGGGCGCGGATCTTGAGCGCGTAAGCTGGGACGAGGCACTGGATTTCACCGCATCTAAGATGCAGGCCATAATTGACGAATATGGTCCTAACGCTGTCATGACCACCGGCTCTTCGCGAGGCGGCGGCAATGAGGCGAACTACGTCATGCAGAAGTTTACGCGTGCGTGCATCGGCACCCACAGCGTGGACAACTGCGCCCGTACTTGACACGGCCCTACTGTCCTCGGTCTGATGGACACGGTTGGTTCAGGTTGCATGTCATGCTCCATCCCCGGTATGGAGGATGCGGGCTGCATTTTCCTCTTCGGCTATAACCCTGCCGATTCGCACCCCATCGTCGCAAGGCGTATCGTGCGAGCCAAAGAAAAGGGTTGCAAGATCATCGTCGCCGACCCGCGCCATATCGAAACCGCGCGTATCGCCGATCTCTACCTTCCGATCAAGAACGGTTGCAACGTCGCGTTCCTCAACGCCTTTGCCAACTGCTTGGTCAACGATGGCCTCTACGACAAGGAATTCGTCGCCGAGCACACGAACGGCTTTGACGAGTGGTGGGAGACCATCAAGAACTACACTCCCGAATCCGTACAGGACATCACGGGTGTCGAGCCCGCGCTGATCCACCAAGCTGCCGAGATGTACGCCACGGCGAAGCCTTCTGCCATCATTGGCTGGGGCATGGGCGTATGCCAGCAGAAGCAGAACCTGAAGACGGTGCACACCATCGCCTCCATCGCCTGCGTTGCCGGCCAGATCGGCAAACCCAATTCCGGCCTCGCGCCCGTGCGTGGCCAGAACAACGTCCAGGGCTCCTGCGATATGGGCATGCTGCCCAACCTGTACCCTGGCTACCAAAAGGTCACTGACCCCGCAGTGCGCGCCAAGTTTGCCAAGGCTTGGGGCGTGCCCGAGGAAAAGCTCCCGCTCGAGGAGGGCTACAAGCTCACCGACCTGGGCCACCTGGTCGACGAGGGCAAGGTGCACTGCTTCTACAACTACGGCGAGGACCCGGTGCAGACCGAGCCCGATTCGGCCGGTATGCGCAAGACGCTCTCCGAGCTGGATCTGTTCATTTGCCAGGACATCTTTATGACGCAGACGACCATGCTCGCCGACGTCATCCTGCCCGCTACCTCTTGGGGCGAGCACGAGGGTGTCTTTACCGCATCCGACCGTAGCTTCCAGCACTTTGACGCGGCCGTTCCGCCCAAGGGCGAGTGCCGCCACGACTGGGAGATCTTCGCGGACCTGTCCACGCGCATGGGTTACCCCATGCACTACGACAACACCGAGCAGATCTGGAACGAGTGCATTAGCCTGTGCCCCAACTTTGTGGGTGCAACCTACGAGAAGATGGCTCCCGAGGGCGGTTACGCCCAGTGGCCGGTCAAGAGCACCGATGTGAACGACCACGGTACGCCCGACATGTTCGCTGGTGGCAAGTTCACCACCAAGGACGGCCGCGCCAACCTGATGGCGCACGATTGGGAGGCGCCCTCCGAGCTTCCCGACGATGAGTACCCGCTCATCCTGTGCACCGTCCGCGAGGTCGGCCACTACAGCTGCCGCTCGATGACCGGCAACTGCAAGACGCTGGCGCTGCTCGCCGACGAGCCCGGCTTTGTCCGCATGAATCCCGCGGACGCCCAGGCGCGCGGCATCAAGAACGGCGACATCGTCTCGATCCACAGCCGCCGCGGCCAGGTATACAGCCGCGCCGACGTGAGCGACCGCATCAACAAGGGCACGGTCTATATGACCTACCAGTGGTGGATCGGCAAGTGCAACGAGCTGACCATTCACAAGGTCGACCCGGTCTCGCACACGCCCGAGGACAAGTTCTCCGCCTGCCAGGTCGACGCTATCGCCGACCAGGTCTGGGCCGAGGGCGAGGTCGAGCGTCAGTACACCGAGCTCAAGCAGGCTCTGGTGGACGCCGCCGCTCCCCAGGACGTTGAGCCCGGCGCCGCCAAGTTCGATGACGAGACGCACGTGAATCAAATCGTGTAGTCCCGTTCTCGTTGGCTTTTTGGGCCGGGCGTCCCGTACGTTCGGGAGCCCGGCCCGTTATTTTGAAAGGAAGTGGGGATGAACCGCTTCATCGACATCAACCCGGAGAGGTGCATCGGCTGCGGAACATGCCAGTCCGCCTGTGCCGACGCCCACCGGATGCAGGGTCTTCAGGATACGCCGCGCCTGGCGCTCGTGAAGACCGGCGGTATTTCGGCCGCCCTTGCCTGCCACCATTGCGAGGGTGCCCCCTGCGCCGAGGTTTGCCCGGTGAATGCCATCGAGCACGATGGCGATCGCATCCACGTCAAGGAGCAGGAGTGCATCGGGTGCAGGCTGTGCGCCATCGCGTGCCCCTTCGGAGCCATCCATCCCGATGGCACGTCTATCGCCGGTGTCGCAGGCATGTGCGACCCGACGCCTTCGTATCCTAAGTCCCTGAGCAGCCTGCTTACGTGGGCTCCCGGCCAGTACACCTGCGCAGTCAAGTGCGACCTGTGCGCCTTCGATCCGGACGGCCCGCATTGTGTGGCGGCGTGCCCCACCAAGGCGCTGACCGTCATGGGCGGCGCGGCCGATCGCGAGCTCGACGAGGCCAAGCGCCTGCGCTCGATCGAAAACGGTCCGTCCGTCGACGTTACCGCTGTGGCCCAGGGTCTGTCCGAGAAAGCAGAAGGGAGCGTAAACAATGGATAGCATGACGCTGTTTATCGCATCGCTTGCCGTCTCGTGCATCGGTGCGCTCGCCTCGGTTCTGCTGATCAAGGCCGATAACGCCGCCAAGACCGCCGGCTGCCTGATCGGCGCCGTCGCGGCCGTGCTGTCGTTCATCGCGGGCCTCGAGGCCGTGCTTGGCGACGTTTCGTCCCTCAACACGGTCTTCTTCTTCCCGTTCGCCCGTCTCGAGCTCTTGCTCAACGGCCTTGCGGGCCTGATCGTGGTCCTCATCTCGATTCTCGCCTTTGCGGGCTTCATCTACGGTCTGTCCTACTTCGACGAGTACCCGGGCAAGGTCGGGCGCGCCGGCTTCTTTATGAACACCTTCGTCGCCTCGATGATGCTCGTCATCACCGCCGACAACGTGTTCTGGTTCCTGGTCGCCTTTGAGCTCATGTCCCTTACGAGCTACTTCCTTGTCGTTATCGAGGAGAACAAGAACTCCATTAGGGGCGGTTGGCTCTACTTCGTCATCGCGCACGTGGGCTTCGTTCTCATCATGGCGAGCTTCCTGCTCATGACCAACGGCGTGGGCGGTTCCTTCAGCTTCAGTGATTTCCGTACGCATGACTTTGGACCCGCCGTCTCCTCCGCGTGCTTCGTCCTCGCGTTCTTCGGATTTGGCGCGAAGGCCGGTATCATTCCGCTGCACTCCTGGCTGCCCCAGGCGCACCCCGAGGCGCCGTCCAACGTGTCCGCCCTCATGTCCGGCGGCATGATCAAGATCGGCATCCTGGGAATCCTCAAGGTCGGTCTCGACCTGCTCGCGTGTTCGGGCGTCCAGCTCTGGTGGGGCCTCATGGTCCTGGTCTTCGGATCCATCTCGTCGGTCCTGGGCGTCGTCTACGCCCTCCACGAGCACGACATTAAGCGCCTGCTGGCCTACCACTCCGTCGAGAACATCGGCATCATCTTGCTCGGTGTCGGCGCGTCCATGACGGCGCACGCCCTGGGCAACGACGTCATCGCGACGATCGCGCTCATGGCCGCCCTCTACCACACGCTCAACCACGCCATGTTCAAGGGCGAGCTGTTCCTCGGCGCGGGCTCCCTGCTCTATGCCACGGGTACGCGCAACATGGAGAAGATGGGCGGTCTGTTCCGCCGCATGCCGGTCACGGCCGTCTGCTTCCTCATCGGTGCCCTTGCCATCTCGGCCATCCCGCCGCTCAACGGCTTCGTTTCCGAGTGGTTCACCTACCAGTCCCTGTTCAACATCTCGACGCTCTCCGACCCGGTCGTCATGGTGTTCGCCGTCGCCTCCGCGGCCGCCCTCGCCATCACCGGTGCCCTGGCCGTCACGTGCTTCGTGAAGGCCTACGGCGTCTCGTTCGCGAGCAGCCCTCGTTCCCAGGAGGCCGCGAACGCCAAGGAGTCCCCGGCTCCGATGTTGTTCTCGCAGATGCTCCTCGCGGCCATCTGCGTGGTACTGGGAATCGGCTCCCCGGTCATCGCCCCGGTTCTGGGCGACGTCGCCCAGAGCGTGCTTGCCGGCTCCGCCGTCACAGCCACCTCGGGCGTGTCTCTCTTGAACGAGATTTCCGGTGCCGCCACCTCCACCCCCGCGATCGCCATCGCGCTCGTGGTCCTCACCGGCCTCGCGTTCGCGTTGAGGTCCTGCCTCGGCGCCAAGGCCCCCGCTAAGAAGACCGACCCTTGGGCGTGCGGCTACGAGCCCAACGAGCACATGCCCGTCGTCGCCACGAGCTTCGCGTCCGACGTCGAACTCTTCATGGGCCCGCTCTACACCCTGCGCGAGGTATGCACCAAGATCTGCTGGTCCATCGCGCACGTGTTCCAGAAGCTCACCGGTGTCGCCCAGGGCGTCGAGCCCCTGCCCGACCGTTTCCTGGTCGATGCACCGAGCGAGGGTGCCGACAAGCTGGCCGGCCTCGCCTCCAAGATCGAGGGCAGCAACTACTCCGTATACATCTGCTACATCGTCGCGGCGCTCGTGGTCTTCCTCGTGCTCGCCGTGGTCATGGTCTAGAGAGGGGAGAGGATATTATGAACATCGTTCTTGCGATGGCGCAGGGCCTCGTGGTCATGCTGGTCGCGCCCTTCTTCTCCGGCCTCGCCCGTGTGATTCGCGCGAAGATGCACAATCGCCGCGGTCCGTCCATCCTTCAGGATTACCGGGACCTCGCGAAGCTCATGGCGCGTCCCGAGTCCGTGAGTTCCGACTCGAGCTTCGTGCTGCGCATCATGCCGCCGCTGTTCCTCGCGGTGTCGTTTATGCTCGCCATGGGCCTGCCCATGTTCACGCTCCAGAGCCCCATGCCCGTCTTTGGTGACGCCATCACCATCATGTACGCGCTCGCGCTGTCCCGCTTCTTCTTCGCGCTGTCCGGCGTGGATTCCTCCAACGCCTACGCGGGCTTCGGCGGTATCCGCGAGCTCCTCATGAGCGTGCTCATCGAGCCGTCCATGCTCATCGCGCTGTTCACCGTCGCCATCGTGTGCGGCTCCACGGACATTGCGACCATGGGTCAGCACATCGTTACGGGCAACGTCTCGAGCGTCGTCGCCGTTATCCTCGCCGGCGTCGCCTTCGCGGCCGCCTGTTACATGGAGCTCGGCAAGCTTCCGTTCGATCAGGCCGAAGCCGAGCAGGAGCTCCAGGAGGGCCCGCTCGCCGAGCTCTCCGGCCCGTCCCTGGCCATGATGAAGCTCGCCATGGGCATGAAGCAGGTCGTGGTCGTCGCTTGGTTCACCTCCATCTTCATCCCCTGGGGAGAGCCCGCGACCATCGGCGTCACCGCTCTCGTGGGCGCCGTCGTCTTCCTCGTCAAGTGCCTGGTCGATTTCGTCGTCTGCGGCGTGCTCGAGAACTCCGTTTCCCGTTCGCGCTTCAAGGTGCTCGGTAACCAGACCTGGGCCGTCGTCGGCATCGCGGTCCTCGCGTTCGTCTTCGTCGTCGTAGGCGTGTAGGGAGAAGGGAGAAACTATGTCAATCGAATCGAGCTTGTCCCTCTTTGCTATGGTGGCGATCGCCGTCCCCATGCTGGGCTCCCTGCTCATCGTCATGCTGCCGCGTCCCTACGCTAAATGGATCTGCGCCTTTGCCGGCGGCATCGCCACGGTCGCTTCCGTTGGCTTGGCCGCGACGTTTGCCGGAAACGGCATGAACGCGGTCGATGTAACCTGGGCGAGTATGGGCCAGACCTTGGTCATGGGCTTCATATTCGACCGGATGAGCACGCTGCTCGCACCCGCGTTCGTCGCTATTGGCCTGCTCGTCGTCATCTATTCGTTCCCGTACATGAGCGATAAGAATAAGGAGCATCCCGACGCGCCCCGTCGTCGCTTCTACGTGTACTTCTCCACGTTCATCGGCGCCATGGCCGGTCTCGCCTACAGCTCCACCATCGTCGGCCAGCTCGTTTTCTTCGAGATCACCGGTGTGTGCTCCTGGGGCCTCATCAGCTACTACATGACGCCCACGGCCAAGAAGGCCGGTATGAAGGCGCTCATCATCACCCATATCGGCGCTCTGGGACTCTACATCGGCGCGGCCTTCCTGTTCGCCGGAACCGGCACGTTCGCGCTGAGCGCGATCTCCCAGCTCGATTCCGGTATGAAGACCGTCGTGCTGCTGCTCATCCTGTTCGCTGCTTGGGCCAAGTCCGCCCAGTTCCCGCTCTACATGTGGCTGCCCTCCGCAATGGAGGCCCCCACGCCCGTTTCCGCCTACCTTCATGGCGCGTCCATGGTTAAGGTCGGCGTGTGCGTGTTCGCCCGCGCTCTTGCGAGCGCCGGCGATATCCCCGAGATCGTCGGTTGGGTCGCCATCATCGACGCGGTCGTGACCATGCTCTTCGGCTTCCTCATGTACCTGCCCCAGAAGGATATGAAGCGCCTGCTCGCCTTCTCGACGATCGCGCAGCTCGCCTACGTGTTCTTTGGCCTGGGCCTCTCCGTGTTCGGAAGCCAGATGGCGTTTAACGGCGCCGTCGAGCACATCTTCAACCACGCGTTCACCAAGACCCTGTTCTTCCTCATCGCTGGCTCTCTCAGCTTCACGCTGGGAACCCGTATGCTGCCCAAGATCCAGGGCCTCATGAAGAAGTACCCGGTCACGGGCGTGGGCTTTGCGGTCGCCGCGACCGCTATCGCCGGCGTGCCCCCCATGAGCACGTTCTTTTCCAAGTTCCAGATCATTTCCGGTGGCTTCGCGGTTGGTGCTACCAACACGGTCATCTTTGTCCTCGTGTGCGTCATGGTCGTCGAGACCGTCGCCACCTTCGCATGGTTCCTGCGTTGGATGGGTAAGGTCCTGCCCGGTGAGCCGAGCGAGACCGTGGCCGCCGGCCAGCCCCTTCCGCGCGCCATGGCGTTCGTGTTCGTCGTCCTCATGATCATGGTCGTCGTCGCCGGTCCTCTGTCCTCTAGTTGGATGGGTTAGGAGGTAGGACATGGGTTATTCGTTAGTCAATATCCTGGGCGGTCTTCTGATCGTGACCTCCACCATGGTGGTCGTCTCGAAGACCATCCCGTCCGCCATCAAGTGGTACGCGATCCAGTCGGTTGTCCTGGTGGGCGTGCTGCTCACCCTGGGCCTCACCACCGGTGCCACCGAGCTTCTCATGTGGGCCGCGTCGGCCTTCGTCACCAAGGTGATCCTCGTTCCGTTCATTCTCAACCGTGCCTACAAGAAGATGGGTTCGCCTGCCGATAGCACGCTGACCTCCTCCATCAAGCCGGCCTGGACCATCATCCTCACCGGTCTGGAGGTGGCCGTCTGCTTCGCGGTGGTCACGCGCCTGAGCCTGCCCACCGCCGAGGTGGCCACTCCGGCCCTCGCCATCAGCTTCGCGCACTTCTTCGTCGGCCTCACGTGCATCATCTCCCAGCGCAACATCCTCAAGCAGATCTTCGGGTACTGCCTTATGGAGAACGGTAGCCACGTGACGCTCGCTCTGCTCGCGCCCACGGCCCCCGAGATCATCGAGATCGGCATCGCCACCGACGCCATCTTCGCCGTCATCATCATGTCCGCCGTCGTCGTGAGGATTTGGAACGACACCAAGTCGCTCGACTCCCACGACCTGACCGAATTGAAGGGGTAGGCCATGGATGTTTCAATGCTGACGGTCGCCCTGCTCGCTTGTCCTCTCGTGTTCTCCCTGATTATGGCTGCGCTCCCCAAGACGACGTCTTACAACGTCTTCGCGGGGCTCAACACCATCTCCGTCGCGGCGACCCTTGTCCTTTCGGTCGTCACCGCGGGAACCATGCTCTCGAGCGGGCAGAATATCGACGCTTTGGGCCTGTGGCTCCATCTCGATTCGCTCTCGTCGATCTTCGTCCTTCTGGTAGGCATCATCGGGTTCATCACCGGCGTGTACTCCATCTCCTATATCAAGATCGATATCGAGGAGAAGACCATGCCGGCCGAGCGCACCAAGCAGTACTACGCGCTGTTCAGCCTGTTCGTCTTCACGATGCTGCTCGCCTGCCTGTCCAACAACATCATCCTCACCTGGGCGGCGGTCGAGGCCACTACGCTGTCGACCGTGTTCCTCGTGGGCATCTACAAGAACAAGCAGGCGCTCGAGGCGTCTTGGAAGTACGCGATGGTCTGCACCGCCGGTGTGGCCTTCGGCCTGTTCGGCACGCTGCTCATCTACGCGAACGCCGCCGATATCATGCCCAACGCGCATGAGGCCGCCTTCCTCACCTCCATCATGCCCTACGCCGACCAGTTCGACCCGATGCTCGTGCGCCTCGCGTTCGCGTTCATCGTCATCGGCTTCGGCACCAAGGCGGGCCTGTTCCCCATGCACACCTGGCTGCCCGACGCGCACTCCCAGGCTCCGAACCCGGTCTCCGCGCTGCTCTCGGGCGTGCTGCTCAAGTGCGCCATGCTGGTGATCATCCGCTTCTACTCCCTGTCCATCATCACGGTGGGCGACACCTATCCGCGAACGCTCCTGCTCATCCTGGGCACGCTGTCCATCCTGGTGGCTGCCCTGTGCATCTTCAAGCAGGACGATATCAAGCGCCGCTTCGCGTACTCCTCCGTCGACAACGTCGGCGTGGTCGCGCTGTGCCTGGGTATCGGTGGCCCGCTCGGTATCGCCGCCTGCCTGCTGCACTGCATCTTCCACGGCTTCACGAAGGCGCTCGCCTTCTGCATGGCCGGTAACATCCAGCACATCTACCACACCCGCGACCTGAACAAGATCAAGGGCGTCGTCGAGATCGCTCCCGTCACGGCAGCGCTCACCATCATCGCCCTGCTCGCGCTCGCCGCCTTCCCGCCGTTCGCCCTGTTCATCTCCGAGTTCCTCACCTTCGTGGCCGGCGTTCAGTCCGGTCCCATCTGGGTGGTCGTGCTCGTGGCCATTGGCCTCACCGGCGTGTACTTTGCCCTTACCGGCATCGCGCTCAAGTCCATCTTCGGCAAGGCGCCCGAGGGCATGAAGCGCCACGAGGTGGCCGCCCTCATGATCATCCCCGAGATCGCCCTCGCGATCGTGGTCATGTGGTTCGGTATCGCCACCCCGGTCGCCATCACGGGCGGCGTCGAGGATGCAACGTCCGTCGTTTTGAACCAGAGCGTCGAAGAGCTCCACGAGGCTCCTCTCTACCGCATGGTGTTCAGTTCCCAGACCAAGACAAGCGAGGTGAATTAGCACCATGGCAGAACCTGAAAAGAAGGACTACGCTCGTCGTTGCGAAAGCCACGTCGAGGCCCTGCGCGCCGCAGTGCCGGGCGCTATCGAGAAGGTTGAGTGGCAGTGCGAGGACCAGCTGACGATTACCGTCAAGCAGGACAAGCTGCCCGAGGCCGTCCACTACCTGTACTACGAGCGCTACGGCTGGATTCCCGTGATCATCGGCAACGATGAGCGCAGCCTGTGCGGCCGTTACGCCGTGTACTACGTCATCTCCATGGAGGGGGAGGACCCCGGCTGGGTGACCGTGCGCACCGAGGTCGATCCCGCCAAGATGACGTTCCCGTCCGTGACGCCGTTCGTCCCCGCCTGCGTGTGGGGCGAGCGCGAGCTGCGCGATATGTTTGGCCTGATCCCCGAGGGCTTGCCCGATCGTCGTCGCCTGGTGCTGCCCGACGATTGGCCCAGCGGCCTGTACCCGCTGCGCAAGGACTCCATGGACTACCGCTTCCGTCCCGCTCCCGCGAGCGACATGGAAAACTACGAGTTCTTGGCCGATACCAAGGGCAGGGAGACCACGCTCGTCCCCATGGGCCCACTGCACATTACCTCCGACGAGCCTGGCCACTTCCGCCTGTTCGTTGAGGGCGAGACGATCGTCGACGCCGACTACCGTCTGTTCTACGTGCACCGCGGCATGGAGAAGGTCGCCGAGACGCGCCTGAACTATGACGCCGTGACGTTCCTCGCCGACCGCATCTGCGGCATCTGCGGCTGCGCCCACTCGGTGGCCTATGCCGAGGCCGTCGAGCGCGCCCAGGGCATTCATGTCCCGCCGCGCGCCCAGTACATCCGCGCCATCATGCTCGAGGTCGAGCGCCTGCACTCGCATCTGCTCAACATTGGCCTTGCATCGCACTACACGGGCTTCGACTCCGGCTTCCAGCAGTTCTTCCGCGTCCGCGAGAAGTCCATGGACCTGGCCGAGAAGCTTTCCGGTCACCGCAAGACCTACGGCCTCAACGTGATCGGCGGCGTGCGTCGCGACATTTTGGCCGAGCAGAAGCTCTCCACGCTCACGACCATCCACCAGCTGCGCTCCGAGGTTCAGGAACTCGTCGATATGCTGCTCTCCACGCCCAACTTTATTGAGCGTACGAGCGGTATCGGCATTCTGGACCGCAAGATCGCTCGCGACTTCTCGCCGGTCGGCCCGCTCATGCGTGGCTCGGGCTATGCCCGCGACGTGCGCTTCGACCATCCCTTCGACGGCTACGCCGATCCGGACGTTCAGAAGATGCACGCCGCCACGGCTGACACCTGCGATGCCTTCGGCCGTACCGCCGTTCGCATCCAGGAGGTCTACGATTCGATCGATATGATCGAGACCATGCTCGAGAACTGCCCGTCGGGTCCCATCCTTACCACGGATTGGGAGTACACCCCGCACAAGTACGCCATCGGCGCCACCGAGGCTCCGCGCGGCGAGGACGTGCACTGGGCCATGCTCGGCAACAACCAGAAGTGCTACCGCTGGCGCGCCAAGGCGGCCACGTACAGCAACTGGCCGGTCCTGCGCTACATGTTCCGCGGCAACACCGTGGGCGACGCGGCGCTGATCGTCGGCTCGCTCGACCCGTGCTACTCCTGCACCGACCGCGTGACGGTGACCGATGTCGCCGCCAAGCGCGACCACGTGCTCGACAAGGAGCAGTTCGAGAACGTCTGGCGCGACAAGTCGCCGCTTGCGGGCGAGGGCACCATGGCCGCTCCGCTCGATGAGGAGGCGCTCTAATATGCTGAAGCTTTGGAAGGTTAACGCCAAGGCCGGCGACGCGACGGTCAAGTACCCGTTTGCGCCGTTTCCCACCAACAAGGACATGCGCGGCAAGCCCGAGCACAATGCCGAGCTCTGCATCGCCTGCGGTGCCTGCGGCGTGGCGTGCCCGGCCGATGCCATTCGCATGGACACCGACCTTGCGGCCGATACCATTACCTGGTCGATCGACTACGGCCGCTGTATCTTTTGCGGCCGCTGCGAGGAAGCCTGCCCCATGGAGGCCATCAAGCTCACCGAGGAGTTTGAGCTGGCCGTCATGAGCAAGGACGACCTCACCAGCAAGAGCGTCTACACGCTCGAGCACTGCTCGCGCTGCGGCAAGCCGTTTGCCCCGCACAAGGAGATTGACTACGCCAAGCGCCTGCTGCAAAAGGCCGGCGGCATGGAGGCCGAGCAGGCTGCCCGTACCGTCGGTATGTGCCAGGAGTGCAAGCGCGAGCTCGACGCCCTGCGCGCCGCCTCGGCCGTAAAGACCGGCAACGCTGCCGGCATGGCTGCCAACGAGACGCTTGCGTCCGGCGAGCCCCAGGGCCCCGGCATGGAGTATCTGGGCGGCCACGGCGTGAACCCGGAGTATATCGACCGCGAGCTCAACCCCGATGCGCCCGAGATTCCCGCCGGACCTGCACCGGTCGAGGGCATCATCATGGATTTTGATACGAAGGAGGAGTAACCATGGCCGAACCCACGCTTTTGCCCGAGCGGCTTCAGTACCGCCCGACCAAGATCGAGCTCGACGAGAGCATCGAGAAGGCCAAGGCGACCCTTCTTAAGAAGATCAAGCGCTCGGTGTACGTCTACCGTGTTGACTGCGGCGGCTGCAACGGCTGTGAGATCGAGATCTTCGGTTCCATCACGCCCGTCTTCGACGTCGAGCGCTTTGGCATCAAGGTCGTGCCCTCGCCCCGTCATGCCGATGTGCTGCTGTACACCGGCGCCGTGACGCGTGCCATGCGCATGCCGGCCCTGCGCGCCTTTGAGGCCGCACCCGATCCCAGGATCGTGGTGTCCTATGGCGCGTGCGGCTGCACCGGCGGCATCTTCTACGACAACTACTGCGTCTGGGGCGGCACGGATAAGATTCTGCCGGTCGACGTCTACATCCCCGGCTGCCCGCCCAGCCCCGCGCAGACCGTCTACGGCTTTGCCATGGCACTTGGCCTGCTGGACCAAAAGCTCCATGCCGAGACCACGGTGGAGGCTGCCGGCGAGCAGGCCGATATCCTGCACCCCGGCGTACCGTACAAGCTGCGCGTTGCCATCGAGCGCGAAGCTCGCGCCATGAGCGGCTACCGTTACGGCCGCGACCTGGCCAACGAGTTTATGGATACGCTCGAGGGCGCGTCCAAGGGCGATATCCGCGGTGCCATGGCGCTGCTCATCGACAAGCAGGACGATCCGCGCCGCGTCGAGGTCTACTCGGCGCTGCAGGATTTGGTGCTGGCCGGAGGTCGCTAAATGGAGCTCACGGACCGCTCTGGTTACTTTGCGGGCCCCGGCATGCTCGGCGGCTCCTTTGGCGATGCCTCGCGTGCAAGCGTCGAGGCCGCCGAGGGCGTCGCCGACCCCTGCCTGGGCCATGCGCCCGACCAGGTGGTCTTCTATGAGCTCACGCGTAAGTTTGTGGAGACCGAGGAAGACGTTCCCCAGGAGGCCTGCGACGTACTGTACTACACGCTCGCCGTGGGCCACCACACCGGCGTGCTCGACTGCTTTGAGCCGCGCCTGTCGGTGCCGGTGGATGTGTTCTATTCGCTCGTCGACGCGCTGCCGGAGGGGGAGGCCAAGACCAAGTTCGAGGCCATCCGTTCCTTTGGCGAGTGCCAGCTCGACAAGGCGGCGGTGCCGTCGCTGCTCGAGGCCTGCGACACGCTGCTCGACGAGCGCGGTTTTCGCGGGTCGGCCAAGGCCGGCATCTCGGTGTTCGATGACGACTTTGGCCTGCATGCCCAGCAGGTCGCGTTCTTAATGAAGTTTCGCGATCTGGTTGAGCGCGTGCGCGATGTGTCGGGCGTGTATCTGACGGGAAGGTTGCAGTAATGGGTCACGTTGTGGATGGACGTGTGAACGGCGCCCCGTTTGCGGGTATCGTGCTCACGGCGGGAAGTGTGCTGCGTGCCGACGATGCCGCCGGCCCCGTGCTCTCCAAAAAGATGGAGGACGCGCCGCTTGCCGGTTGGTACACCATCGACGGCGGCCAAACGCCTGAGGACGATATCATCGAGGTCAAGCGCGAGCGTCCGCCTCGCCTGGTCTTGGTCGATGCCGCCGACATGGCGCTGCCCGTCGGGTCCATCCGCTTGCTCGACAAGTGCGATGTGGCCCGCAAGTCGATGTTCACCACGCATTCGCTTCCTTTGTCGATTCTGATCGAAGAGATTGAGCAATCGTGTGATGATATCGTCTTCGTTGGGATTCAGCCGGGCGACACGGAGTTCTACAACCCCATGTCCCCGGAAGTCTTTGACGCCGTCGACGCCGTGTACGACGCCGTGGCCGCCAACGACTTTTCCCACTTTATCCGCTTGGGGCAAGAGCAATAGGAGCGCTTGTCCCTGCTGATTAGGAAAGAAGTGATTGACATGGCAGATTCCAAGGCAGAATATCCCGCTCCCGATTGCCTGGCACCCGCCGCGATCGAGGCCAAGACCGAGGCCGCCGGCGTGACCAAGGCCAACCTGCCGGTCGCAAAGGCCTTTCTGTTGGCAATGTTCGCCGGTGCGTTTATCGCCTTCGGCGGCCTGTTCTTTACGGTGTTCTTGAGCGACAGCACGCTGGGCTGGGGTGCCCAGCGTGTCGTGGGCGGCCTGTGCTTTTGCCTGGGCCTGGTGCTGGTGCTGGTGTGTGGCGCCGAGCTGTTTACCGGCAATTCGCTTATGGTCTGCGCGCTCAAGAGCAAAAAGGTCACTCTGGCCCAGATGCTCAAGGCCTGGGTCGTCGTGTGGGTCGGCAATTTTGTCGGTGCCCTGTTCATCGTCTTTTTGGTGTACATGGCCGGCATCTATAAGCTCAACGGCGAGGCGGTCGCCAACTCCATGGTGAGCGTCGCCGCCGGCAAGGTGACGATCGACTGGGTGACGATCTTCTTCCGCGGCATCCTGTGCAACATCTTTGTGTGCCTGGCCGTGTGGATCGGTACTGCCGGCAAGACCGTGGTCGATAAGGTCGTGGGCATTCTGCTGCCCATCGCAGCCTTTGTGGCCTGCGGTTTTGAGCACTGCGTTGCCAACATGTACTTTTTGCCCATGGGTGCCGTGATGCACGCGTGCGGCTATGGCGCCAAGGTTGCCGGTGCCGACGCGCTCAACGTCGCGGGCATTGCGTTTAACCTATCCGCCGCCACGCTGGGCAACATCGTGGGCGGCGCGGTTCTGATCGCGCTCGGCTATTGGTTTATCTACGCCAAGAAGTCCGAGGCGTAAGGTGCCGTCTGTTTGACGTTGGGCCTCCCGCGGGGCGTTGCCGTGCGGGAGGCTTTTTGGGTCTGGGGCTCGTTGCCGGGCTTTTGACCTGTTGTGTTTGGCTTGTGAAAGGGGTAATCGAGATGGCATCTGCTGTGAAGCGTGACGGTCGCGCCGTGGTGACCACATGCGGGGGATGCTATGCCGATTGCGCCTTTGCGGCCCATGTTGAGGATGGGCGTGTGGTGGCCGAGTTGCCGGTGCCGGGACATCCGTGTGCGGCGCGTGCCCTGTGCGCCCGCGGACGGCATCGCCTGGCAATGCCGTTTGACGAGCGCGACCGCATTGTGCACCCCATGCGTCGCCGCCGGGATGGCTCGGGGTTTGATGCGATTACCTGGGACGAGGCGTTTGCTCAGATTGCCGAGCGCCTTTTGGGGATTGTTTACGAGCGCGGGCCTCGTGCGCTGGGCATGACGCTCGGCGTGCCCTCGTTCGACCGCTACTGGGCGTATCGTTTTATGCATGCGCTGGGTTCGCCCAATGTGTACGGTGCCGATGGCGCCTGCGAGGTAAGCCGGCTTACCGGTTGGGAGCACAGCCTGGGCTATAGTCCCGCCTCCGACCTGGCGCATACCGACTGCATCATGTACCTGGGGCGTTCCATTGTCGATTCGTCGACGATGGGGGCCGTTGACGCGCTCAACGATGCGCGCCGGCGCGGGGCGAAGATCATCGTGGTTGACCCTCGGCGCAGCGGTTCGGCTGCTATTGCCGATCGCTGGCTCCGCGTGCGCCCGGGCTGCGACTTGGCGCTGCTGTTGGGTATTGTCCACGTGCTGATTGTCGAGGACTTGTACGACCACGAGTTCGTTGCCCGCTACACCACAGGCTTTGACGAGCTGGCGCAGGCGGCCGCTGCTTGGACGCCCGAGTGGGCTGAGTCGATGTGCGACGTGCCGGCCGCAGAGATCGCCGCCACGGCGCGCGATCTAGCTGCCGCGGCGCCTGCTGCGGTGGTGGACGCCGGCTTTCATGGCGGCATTGGCATCGCGTATGCCAACAGCACCCAGACCGCGCGCGCGATTTGTCTGGTCGATGTGCTGCTGGGCTGCATCGGACACGCGGGCGGTGCCCTCAACCCGCCCACGCCGCTTGTGTTGGGCGACCTCGATCCCGCACGCTTTGCGACGCCGTCGGTGCCGCGCAGGCCCAAGCTGGGGTCCGAGCGCTATCCACTGGTCGATCCGGTGCGCGGCCTGTGCACGACCATCGGTCAGTCGATTCTTGCCGGTGATTTGCGCGGACTCATCGTCTATGCCAGTAACCCCGGTGCGGGCTATGGCAATGCTGGTGCATGGCTGAGAATTTTGCAGCAGCTCGACTTACTCGTGACGATTGATATTCGCTGGTCCGAGACGGCGCTTGCTTCTGACTTCGTGCTGCCCGACGTGACGTATCTGGAGGCCGACCGCGGCGTGGGAACGGTCGTGGACGCCAACGATGCGCGCGTGTTCTACCGCAACGCCGTGCTGCCTGTGCAGCATGACGACACACGTCCCGGTCGGGAGATTTTTGCCGGTCTGGCGCAGGCGTGTGGCGTGGGCGAGTACTTCCAGTTTACGTCTGACGATCTGGCGGCTGCCCAGGTGGCGCCTTTTGGGGTCAATCTGGACGAGCTCAAGGAGCGCGGCTGGGCCGACACGGGTATTACGTTGCCGTCGCGTACGGGCGAGCCGGCGATTCCCTTGGATGGCGGCAAAATTGCGCTGGCAAGCGACGTATGGGAACGAGCCGGCCTGGGTCGCGTACCCAACTGGATTGCTCCCATGGTGGAGCCCGGTCCGGGGATGTTTCGCCTCATTAGCGGCAATCGACCCTTTGAGTCGCATACCTCGCGCAGACTCGCGGCAGCCGGTGCCGCCGAGATGGGGTCGGACTTGGACGCCGTGCAGATGAACGCCGATGTCGCCGTTCGCATGGGTATCACCGATGGCGAGGTCGTCGAGCTTGTGAGCGACATGGGCCGCGATCGCGTGCGCGTGGAGACGACGCCCTACCTGCATCCGGCGTGCATCTTCACCTCGGCCGCTCCTGGCGGACGTGCATTTGGTGCTGAGAGTGGTGGCCGGCAGGCCCTGGGCGTCGGTCCGCTCGACCACACGCCGCTGCGCTGGGACCCGTTGACGGGTGCCGCGCTCACCCAGGAAAACGCCGTTCGCGTGGAAAAGATCGCGGTGCGCGAGGATAATAGCGAGTAATTGACTCAGCTGATCGAATTGGCTGATAGTTTGACATTCGAACGATTGATTCACCTTTGGTTTTGAAAGGCCGCACATGAGCGATAGCCAGAACATGTCCGATGAGGTGCGCGCCCGCCTGCGCGCCATCCCCTCCGTCAACGAGCTGCTCGCAGAGTGGCCGGTTGTGAAGGCGGCGGGGGAGACCTGCGACGCGGTGGTGCATGCCGCCGTCACGGCCGAGCTCGACGAGGAGCGCGCCGCCATTCGTGCCGGCGCCGCCCCGCGTTCCAAGCGCGAGCTGGCCTCGGCCATCGAGTGGCGTGCGCATCGCTCCGCGCTGCCGAGCCTTCGTCCCGCCGTCAACGCCACGGGTGTGGTTATCCATACCAACTTGGGTCGCGCTCCGCTCGCGGAATCAGCTGCCAAAGCCGTGGCCGAGGTCGCGCGCGGGTATAGCACGCTCGAGTACAGTGTGGACACCTGTTCGCGCGGGTCGCGCAAGGAGCACGCCGCGCAGCTGATCCGCTCACTCACCGGTGCCGAGGACGCGCTCGTGGTCAACAACAATGCCGCCGCGGTGCTGCTGGTGCTGGCGACTCACGCTGCGGGTAAAGAGGTTATCGTCAGCCGCGGTGAGCTTGTCGAGATTGGCGGCAGCTTCCGCATCCCCGATGTCATGGCGGCTTCGGGCGCCAAACTCGTCGAGGTCGGCGCCACCAACCGCACGCATTTGGGCGACTACGAGCGCGCCATCACGCCCGATACGGCGATGATCCTCAAGGTCCATCCTTCCAACTATCGCATCGAGGGCTTTCACGAGGAGGTAGGCTCTCGGGAGCTTGCCGCCCTGGCCCACAAGCATGGCCTGCTGTTCTACGAGGACCAGGGGTCGGGCGCGCTGTTGCCCGACGACATCTTGGTGCGCGGAGGCGAAGAAACCACGCCGGCTTCGGTCGCGGCGGGGCTCGATATCGTGTCATGCTCGGGCGATAAGCTGCTCGGCGCCGCGCAGGCGGGCATTATCATGGGTCGTCGCGATCTGGTCCAGGCCTGCGGGTCGCATCCGCTTATGCGTGCCCTGCGTCCGGGTAAGCTTGCACTGGCGGCGCTCGAGGCTACACTGCGCATTTACATGGACGGGGCGGATGTGGCCCATCGCGAGGTGCCGGTACTCAACATGCTCACGCTTCCGCAGGCTCATCTGGAGCGTCGCGCACGCAAGTTGCGCGATCTGATGGTGGCGGGCCTCGATAAGGCTGGCTGCCCGTGCGCCGTTCAGGTGGAGATCGTCGAGGAGTCGTCGACTCCCGGCGGCGGCTCGCTGCCTACCGTCGAGTTGCCCACCATGTGCGTTGCCGTGCGTCTTGTCGATGAGCGTCTTTCCGTTGACGCACTCAAGCGCTCGCTCGTCCAAGATTTCGACACTCCGGTCGTCACACGAACCTCGCACGATCGCATTTTGTTTGACGTCCGTACGCTCGTGGGCGACCGCGATATCGAGACGGCGGCATCGACGCTCGTCGCGTGCGTTGAGAAGGCGATTGCTCGATGAGTGAGGTTCAAGCGCTGGTAGAGTGTCCCGTTATCGTTGGCACGGCGGGCCACGTTGACCATGGTAAGTCGGCACTGATCGAGGCGTTGACCGGCAAGAATCCCGACCGTCTGGAGGTCGAACGTCGTCGCGGCATGACGGTGGAGCTGGGCTTTGGCGAGCTGGCGCTGCCGAGTGGCAAGATCGTTGGCCTGGTCGACGTGCCCGGCCATGCCCACTACCTGCGCGCCATGGTGCAGGGCGCCACGGGTATCGACGTGGCCGTGCTGGTGGTTTCGGCCGTCGAGGGCGTGATGCCACAGACCCGCGAGCACGTGCATGTGCTGGAGCTGCTGGGCGTTACGCATATGGTGGTCGCGCTGACGATGTGCGACTTGGCCGATAGCGAAATGATTGAGCTGGCCGAGCTCGACGTCGATGATTTTTTGTCGGTCACCGTGTTTGCGGACGCGCCGATCGTGCCCGTGTCATCCAAGACCGGCGAGGGGATTGGCGCGCTGTTGGCTGCGCTCGACGAGCAGGTTAGTACCTGCTGGGATTCCTGCCGCGACCGTGCCGAGCGTACCGATGCCGCGCCGCGCTTGCCGATTGACCGCTGCTTTACGATCAAGGGCGCCGGTACCGTGGTGACGGGCACGTTGCACGATGCGCCCGTCGCGGTGGGCGACGAGCTGATGGCTTTGCCGTCACGTACGGTCTGTCGCGTGCGCGGGATTCAGGTGCATGGCGATACGCCGCGGGCGTTGCCCGGTCAGCGTGTGGCGCTCAACTTGGTGGGCGATGCCGTCGCCACGCTCGATCGCGGTGAGATGCTCGGCGTGGCGGGCCGCTTTGGCCAGACGATGCGCTTTATGATGACGTTTACGTATTTGGGTCGCGAGGGAGCCAAGCCGCGTGTGCTCGAGTCGGGTGCGCGTGTGCACGTGATGGCGGGTACGGCCGAGGTTGTCGGTCGCATCATGTTCATGGAGGGTGAGGCCCCCATGGCGGTGGGCGAGACCCGTAATGTTCAGGTGCGCTTGGAAAACTCGCTGCCGCTACGCGGCGGGGACCATGTCGTGGTGCTGTCCTATTCGCCCGTGATGCTTATTGGCGGCGGGCGCGTGCTGCTTTCGCGCTGCCGCCGCTCGCGCGAGCTTGCCGAAGGAGAGCGTGCGCTGTATGCGGCGCTCGAGTCCGGCGATATCGCGGGCAGTGTGGGCGCTTGGCTGGCGCTGCAGACGCTGCCGGTTACGGCGGTTGATGTTGCCGAGGCTTTGGATCTTGGTGTCGGCGAGGTCGATGCCGCACTGCGCGGGTTGGTGGCGAAGGGCGCTGCTCGCGCGCTTGCTGGCTCGGATGGCTCGCTGTATGCAGATGCTTCCGTGCTCGACGCCGCGATGGATGCACTGGCGGCGACCCTGTCAGCCATGCATGCGGCGGCTCCCAAGGAGACGGGCTTTACGCCCGGCGCCGTTGCCCATGCTGCGTGGCCTGCCGCTGGTGAAGCCGTTGCCGCGGCTCTGATTGCCGAGGGCTGCTCGCGTGGCGTGTGTGCCGCCGAAGGTGCCGAGGTGTTCGACCCGCACTCCGCAGCCGCCGCGGCGCGTGTGGTGCGCGAGGCTTGCGAGCGCATCGTCGCGCTGCTTGACGAGGCCGGCCTGGATGCACCGGCGCTTCCCGAGGTGGGCGAGCAGCTGCAGCTCGATCGCGACACCATGACGCGTGCCCTGCGCGAGCTTTCGCTCAACCGCTCCATCGTAAAGGTCGAGCGCGACGTTGCCCTGTCCGCTGCCGCTGAGGCCCACGCGCGCGAGCTCGTCGCCGCCGCCATTGAGACGGCCGGCGGCGCTGCCACCACGAGCGTGCTGCGCGAGGCGCTGGGTGTGTCGCGCAAGCGTGCCATCAGCATCTTGGAACACCTGGATGTCGTGCGCTTCACAGTCCTCGACAAGGATGCCGGCGGCCTGCGCTCCCTGCGCTAGGCCTCCCATATCAGTTGCGGTGAAATAGTTCCTGTTTTCCGGTTTAGATGCCTCTTCCAGGAACTATTCCACCGCAACTTCTTGCTCGTCTTTTTGGGATGGAGCCGTTTCGGTTTGGTAAAATACCGGCGCACTTGGGAACGGATGGGCTCCGGTGGGCTCCGCGGTCCTCAAAACCGTTGCGAGGCGTGCAAAACGTCTTGGATGTGTTCGATTCACATACGTTCCCGCCATACGTTACCAGCGCTTTTGTGCTCGCGGTCTTACTGCGTGCCGCAAAGGCGCTGTTTTGTTTTTGCACGAGCTTTTCGTAGCGCCGCTATTTCGGCGGCGGTATTTAGCTTCGCGCACCGGGTTTCGAGCATACCGATGGGGGTGTTTTGCCGTATGACTACCGTAAGACGAGCCGATCTTTCTTGCGTCGTCCAGGCGGGCGGGCTGTCGTCGCGCATGGGTTCCGACAAGGCGCGGATGTTGTTTTGCGGCGAGCCGCTCATCGAGCGCGTGCTGGGTCGGTTGGCGCCAGTTGCCGGTGAGTTGGTCGTGACCACGTCGCGACCCAGTGAGCTGGCATATCTTGAAGAGCACGCGTTTGGCGGTCTTGTGCCTCGCGTGGTAGCGGACCTTGAAGGGTCGGCAGGCGCCATGCGCGGCATTGCGAGCTCGCTGGCTGCGGCTCGGCTACCGCTCGTGGCCATCGTCGCCTGCGACATGCCGTTTGTCTCGCCGAAACTCATCGGCGCGCTTGCCGATCGTGTTGAGGCCGAGCCGCTCGACGTGTGCGTGCCGTGCGAGGAGCGGGGGATTGAGCCGCTTTGCGCTGTCTGGCGCCGTGACGCGTGTGCACCGGTCGCCCGGGAGCTGCTCGCCTGCGATCGCCAACGCATTCGCTGCCTGATCAATCGCGTTCAGGCTGGTTATATGGACGAGCCTCAGATTGTCGCGGCCGCAGGCTCGACGCTCTGCTTCGAAAACGTCAATACGCCCGAGGAGTTTGCGGCGGCCGAGTTGCTCGCCTAGACGATTGGAGTTGTCATGTCTCACGATATTTGCCCCGACACGGGAGAGCCTTGCACTTGCGATGGTTCCGAGCCCTGTACCTGCGGTTGCGGTGGCTGTGGACATACTGCGGAAGAGGAAGCGGCCGCCGCGGCGTATCGCGAGGCACACCGCGAAGACCCGTCCGGTGATGCCCTCGACCATGAGCGCAAGATTATCGTGTCGTTTGACAGCACCTTCGATGTGATAGAGTGCGAGCAGCTGTGCCTTGCCGCCGGTGTGCCTGGGCGCATCATGCCATTGCCGGGCTCCATTACTGCCGGCTGTGGGCTTTGCTGGGTCATGCCGTTCTCCGGCGATGCCCTCGCCGCCTTCCGCGCTGCCACCGAAGGCCGCATAACCCCCGCCGACTACCATCAGCTCGTCCTCTAGCCACCACACCACCACAAAGGTGCCTGTCCCCAATGTGGTGGTTTGGAACATGTGGACGAAACAGCTTCGAAACACGCGATTTGCGCGTTGGGCACTCAAAAACGCTTCTACCTGCATCGTAATCAAAACGAAACATCTGCTCGTCGGCTTATGCGAAACTTTGCTGCAACAGTGCGATATTATCCATACTCGATAAAGCTCGCGGCGCATGGGGCGCCTCGAACGACACTTTTCTTTTCCATCAATTGGAGGAAGCATGAGCTACACGCAGAAAGTTCTCGACGAGCTCAAGGCCCGCTATCCCGAGCAGCCTGAGTTCATCCAGGCCGCGACCGAGATTCTCGGCACCATCCAGCCGGCGCTCGACGCCCATCCCGAGTACGAGGAGGCCGCCCTGCTTGAGCGCCTCGTCGAGCCCGAGCGCATCGTCATGTTCCGTGTTCCCTGGGTCGACGACCAGGGCAAGGTTCAGGTCAACCGCGGTTACCGCGTCGAGTTCAACTCTGCCATTGGACCCTACAAGGGCGGTCTGCGCTTTAACCCGACGGTCACCCTGGGCATGCTCAAGTTCCTGGGCCTGGAGCAGATCCTCAAGAACAGCCTGACCACCCTTCCCATGGGCGGCGGCAAGGGCGGTTCCGACTTTGACCCCAAGGGCAAGTCCAACAACGAGATCATGCACTTCTGCCAGTCCTTCATGACCGAGCTCTATCGCCACATCGGCCCCAACACCGACGTTCCCGCCGGGGACCTGGGCGTTGGCGGCCGCGAGGTTGCCTACCTGTTCGGTCAGTACAAGCGCCTGACCAATGAGTGGACCGGCGTCCTTACCGGCAAGGGCCTCTCTTTTGGCGGCTCGCTCGCCCGTACCGAGGCCACCGGCTACGGCCTGGCCTACTTTGTGGACGAGTACCTCAAGAGCCGCGGCGACTCCTTCGAGGGCAAGAACGTCGTCGTTCACGGCTCCGGTAACGTCGCCATCTACGCGGTCCAGAAGGTCTCCCAGCTCGGTGGCAAGGTGCTGGCCTGCTCCGACACCCACGGCTGGGTCGAGGATCCCAACGGCATCGACTACACCGTGCTCGAGCACATCTACAACAAGAAGCGCTCCGGCCACGACAAGGGCGTTACGCTCGCCATGTACGTTGACGAGAAGCCCAACGCCGTGTGGCACGAGGGCGACGGCCGCGGCGTGTGGCAGCTGCCCTGCGACATCGCGCTGCCCTGCGCTCGCGAGAACACGCTGCTGCTCGAGGACGCCCAGGCGCTCGTCGCCAACGGCTGCAAGGTGGTCGGCGAGGGCGCGAACATGCCCACGACCATCGAGGCTACGACCTACTTCCAGGAGAACGGCGTCGCCTTTATGCCCGGTAAGGCTGCCAACGCCGGCGGCGTGCTCGTGTCCGGCCTGGAGATGAGCCAGAACGCTGAGCACCTGTCCTGGACCTTCGAGGAGGTCGACGGCAAGCTCGAGCAGCTCATGCGCGGCATGTTCCACAACGTGGACGACACCGCCAAGGAGTATGGCCAGGAGGGCAACTTTGTCATGGGCGCCAACATCGCTGGCTTCCTGAAGGTCGCCGACGCCATGCTCGCCCAGGGCGTCTGCTAAATCTTCGCTCGATATAGCATGTGATGAGGCTCCCAGTCATCTTGGCTGGGAGCCTTTTTCTATGGTGACGATGGCGGCGGCCCCTCGTTTGGTACACTTAAACGTACTGGACAAGTGAAGAGATGGGGGAGAACGTGCTCAAGTTCGGTACCTACGTCCGTGTTGGAAACGCGGCCGAAGCCTATGAGCTCTTGCAGAAGAACCGCAACAACAAGATTGTGGGCGGCGGCATCTGGATGCGCCTGGGTTCGCGTCGTGTGGCGACGGCGATTGACCTTTCGGCCTGCGGACTCGATCAGATCGAGGAGACCGAGACCGAGTTTCGCATCGGCGCCATGTGCACCCTGCGCCAGCTCGAGCGTCATGCCGGGCTCAACGCGCTTGTCAACAATGTTTTTGAGTTTGCCGTCCACGACATCGTGGGCGTGCAGCTACGCAATACCGCCACGGTGGGCGGCAGCATCTACGGCCGCTTTGGCTTCTCGGACGTTCTCTCCGCCTTCCTCGCGCTCGATTCTTATGTTGAGCTGACGGGCGCCGGTCGCGTGCCGCTCGCCGAGTTCGTGGACATGGGCTACGTGCGCGACGTGATCGAGCACGTGGTGGTCGTCAAGCACGATTACCGTGCCAGCTATGAGGCCGTGCGCAAGGCCGCGACCGACTTCCCCTCGCTGAACGTCACCGCCGCCTGGTGGGACAACAGCTGGCATGTCACCGTGGGCGCCCGCCCGCTGCGTGCGACCCTGCTGCAGGGCGAGGCGTGCGGCCTTACCAACGAGCATTCTTCCGAGGACGAGCTTCGCGCCCTGGCCGCATCCGTGCGTGCCCTGAGCTACGGCACCAACCTGTGGGGCTCGGCCGAGTACCGCCGTCGCATCTCGGCGCCGCTTGCCGTACAGGCCGTGCGCCGCGCCGCCGGCATCGAGCTTTCGGCCGCGCTTGCCCGCGAGCTCGAGACCGTGCAGATCCCTAAGTTCGCCACGGACGAGTATTCCTGCCGCCGCGTGCCCGGCGTCGATTCTAGCGAGGTGCGCTAATGGCTGCCAAACTCATCGATCTTTCCTTTACGCTCAACGGCCGTAAGGTCAAGGTTCAGATTGCCCCCGACACCATGCTCTTTGCGCTGCTGCGCGAGCAGGGCTGCGCGTCGGTGCGCTGTGCCTGCGAGACCACCAACTGCGGCCTGTGCACAGTGTGGCTCGACGGCGACCCGGTGCTGAGCTGCTCGGTTCCCGCCGCGCGCGTCGAGGGCCGCTCCATCACCACGCTCGAGGGCCTCAAGGCCGAGTCCGAGGCACTGGCCCGCGCAATGGCTGCCGAAGGTGCCGAGCAGTGCGGTTTTTGCGCCCCCGGCCTCATCATGAACGTACTGGCGCTCGCCCGCGCCGCCAAGGAGGACCCGAGCCTCGTCGCCACGCGCGAGGAGCTCTCGCGCCAGCTGGCCGGCAACCTTTGCCGTTGCAGCGGCTACGAGAGCCAGCTGCGCGCCATCGTCCGCTTTCTCAACGAGTCCGGCGTTCAGGTGGGCTTCGAGATGCCCGAGCTGCCCGTCAACGACACCAGCTCTGACGGCGTCTCCTACAAGCAGATCACCCACAAGCAGCCCAAGAAGGATTCGAAGGCTCTGCTCGAGGGCCGTCCCGTCTACACGGGCGATATGGTGCCCGCCGGCGCGCTCATCGTCAAACTCAAGCGCAGCCCCTATGCGCGCGCCAAGATCCGCTCCATCGACACGTCGCGCGCCTTAAAGGTGCCGGGCGTCGTGGGCGTTTACACCTACGAGGACGTGCCCAAGCGCCGCTTTACCATCGCCGGTCAGAGCTATCCGCAGCCGAGCCCCTACGACCGCCTGATCCTCGAGAACCTCGTGCGCTATCAAAACGAGGAGGTGGCGATCGTCGCCGCCGAGACCGAGGAGGCCGCTGACAAGGCGCTCAAGCTCATCAAGGTCGACTATGAGGTGCTCGAGCCGCTGCTCGACTTTACCCAGGCACTCGATAACGACATCGTGGTCCACCCCGAGGGCGACGTGACCTTTATGTTCCCGCAGGGCGGCGATGTCCCGCGCAACTTGGTATGCAGCGGCACGAGCGACTTTGGCGACCTGGACGAGGCCTTCGCCCAGAGCGACATCGTCTTTGAGCGCACCTACACGAGCCAGGCCACGCAGACCGCGCCCATGGAGACCTTCCGCGCCTTTGCGACGACCGACGCGTTTGGGCGCATCTCGGTGACCACTTCCACGCAGGTGCCCTTCCACGTGCGCCGCATGGTCGCGCAGTCGCTCGACATTCCGCAGTCGCAGGTGCAGGTCATCAAGCCGCGCATCGGCGGCGGCTTTGGCTCCAAGCAGACGGGCTGCTGCGAGATCTTCGTGGCGTTCGTGACCCAGCAGACCGGCCGTCCGAGCTACTGCTGCTACACCCGCGAGGAGACTATCACCGCGGGCAACTCGCGCCACCAGATGCAGATGACCGTCAAGCTGGGCGCCATGAACGACGGCACCATCACGGCCATCGACCTGCACACGCTGTCCAACGCCGGCGCGTATGGCGAGCATGCCACCACGACGATCGGCCTCTCGGGCCACAAGAGCCTGCCCATCTACAATCACGTGAAGGCGAGCCGCTTTAGCTGGGACGTCGTCTACACCAATACCAACCGCGGCGGCGCGTATCGCGGCTACGGTGCCACCCAGGGCCAGTTTGCCGTGGAGAGCGCCGTCAACGAGCTCGCCGACATGCTGCACATGGACCCCGCCGACCTGCGCCTTAAGAACATCGTGCGCGAGGGCGAGATCATGCCGCAGTACTACAACGAGACGCTCAACGCCTGCGCGCTCGACCGCTGCCTGCTGCGCGCGATGGACATGATCGGCTGGCGCGACAAGCCGCTGGCCGTGGACCTGGGCGACCGCGTGCGCGCCCTGGGCTGCGCGCTCACCATGCAGGGCTCGGGCATCTCCAACGTGGATATCGCCGGCATCGATATGCGCCTGGAAGAGGACGGCTTCATCACGCTTTCGACCGGCGCTACCGATAACGGCATGGGCGTCGATACGATTCTGGCGCAGATTGCCGCCGAGGAGCTGGGCGTGGAGAGCTCGCTGATCGTGGTGCGCGGCGTGGACACCGATGTGTCGCCGTTTGACGCCGGCTCGTACGCGAGCTCCGGTACGTACGTGACGGGCCTTGCCGCCAAGAACGCCGCGACCGAGCTGCGCGAGAAGATTTGCGCCAAGGCCGTCCAGATGTGGGACGTGGACGCCGCCGATGTGGTCTTCGACGGCCAGTACGTGCGCCTTTCCGACGAGCGCGCCGCCCGTGAGCGCGGTCGCTACCTTACGCTGCGCGACTTTGCCAACCTGTGCGTCAAGAACATCGCGGGCGGCGACGCGCTCACCTCGCACGCCTCTGCCTGCCTGCCCGTTTCGCCTCCGCCGTTTATGGCCGGCATCGCCGAGGTCGAGGTCGACAAGGCCACCGGCAAGGTGACTGTGGTCGATTACGCAGCGGCCGTCGACTGCGGTACCGTGATCAACGAGGCGCTCGCGCGCGTCCAGGCCGAGGGCGGCATTGCCCAGGGCATCGGCCACGCGCTCTACGAGATTGTCGAGCACGATGACCGCGGCCGCCTGCGCACCGGCAACTTTATGAGCTACAAGCTGCCCACGCGCCTGGATATCGGCAGCATTCGCGTGGCCTTTGAGCCGAGCTACGAGCCGACGGGTCCGTTTGGTGCCAAGTCGATCGGCGAGGTCGTCATCAACACGCCGCTCGCCGCCGTGGCCTCGGCCGTCGCACACGCCACCGGCCACCAGGTGCGCTCGCTGCCGATCACGCCGGAGAAAGCGCTGCTGGGGGAGTAGCGGGTCGGCGAACAAGCCGTAATGGGCGGGGCGGGACAACTCGCCCCGCCTTTCGCACTCGTGGTGAGGTCGTGAGCCTGTAAAACGTGTGCGTGCGCTTGCTGTTCGTATCTGCTATCATTCCTAGTCTGTGCGCTCATGCGGGCGTGGCGGAATTGGTAGACGCGCCAGATTTAGGTTCTGGTGGGATTCCCGTGAAGGTTCGAGTCCTTTCGCCCGCACCAACGCACCTGCGTCGGTTTCCGCCGTCGCGACTCTTTGTTGCATAAAGGTACCAGCACCTCAGATAAGCTGGGCAGTATGAGGAGGAACGTGTTGAACATCACCGCTTCTGACGTCAAGGACGCCAAGCTCACCGCTACGGTCACCATTCCGGCCGCCGACGTCGACGCCGCGATCAAGAAGGCCTACAAGGACACCGCCAAGAAGTACCGCTTCCCGGGCTTCCGCGCCGGTAAGGCTCCCCGTCCGGTCATCGACTCTGCTCTTGGCGCCGAGGCTACCCTCGCTCAGGCCACCAACGACCTGATCGCCACCAACGAGCCCGCCGTCCTCAACGAGCTGGACATCGTCCCCACCAAGAACGGTGACTACAAGGAGCTCGACCTCGCCAAGGATCACGAGGACTACACCTACACCGTCGAGTTCTCCCTGCGTCCTGCCGCTGAGCTCTCCTCCTTCGACGCCGTTGAGATTGAGATGCCTCCCGCGGAGGTCACCGAGTCCGAGATCAATAACCAGGTCGAGATGCTCCTCAACTACCGTGCCACCTTCGAGGACGTCGAGGGTCGCGCCGTCGAGGCCGAGGACTACGTCACCGTCGACCTCAAGGCCGTCGAGAACGCCGACAACTTCGCCGCCGAGGGCCGTATGCTCATCGCCGGTAGCGACAGCAATCCCAAGGAGTTCAACGAGGCCCTGATCGGTGCCAACGTTGACGACGTCAAGACCGTCACCTGGACCGACGAGGTCGAGGAGGGCGAGGAGGCCGAGACTCACACCGTCGAGGTCACCGTCAAGGGCATCAAGGTCCGCAACACCCCCGAGCTCACCGACGAGCTCGTCAAGTCCGACTTTGGCTTCGACAGCATCGAGGCCATGCGCGACGCTATCAAGATCGAGATCGAGCAGGACAAGGCTTCCCGCCTCCCGGCCGAGAAGGAGAACCGTTGCGTCTCCGCTCTGGCCGAGCGTCTGCAGCTCGACGAGATGGACGCCGACTACGAGCAGTCCGTCTTTGAGGAGCTTGGCCAGAACTTCCTGTCCAACCTCGCTGCCCGCGGCATGACGC
Organism: Collinsella sp.; assembly: GCA_048230835.1. Taxonomy (GTDB): domain Bacteria; phylum Actinomycetota; class Coriobacteriia; order Coriobacteriales; family Coriobacteriaceae; genus Collinsella. Next base: position 15,496 of record DBFALE010000002.1, on the reverse strand, counting down.
TGGACACCTGGCTGCCCGCTTCCGGTCTGACCATGGAGCAGTTCATCGGCGACCTGCACAAGCAGGCCAACGACGTTGCCCGTGAGTCCCTGGCGCTCGACGCCCTCGCCCGCGAGCTCAAGATCGAGGTCACTGAGGACGATATCAACGCCGAGTTCGAGAAGGCCGGCGTCAAGGACGTCGAGGCTTCCAAGGCCGAGTTCATCGCCGATGGCCGCATGCCTGCCGTCCGCGAGTCCATCCGTCGCTCCAAGGCCGTTGACCACCTGGTCGAGAACGCCAAGGTGACCGAGGTCGACGAGACCGCCAAGGACGCCGAGTAATTCTCGCCACCTTTTCCGCGAGCGCATGGTCGCGCCCGTGATGGGGTAAAGTTATAAGCCGGTTATCCGGTTGCTTCGTACGGTGCCAGCCAATGCATAGCATGCGGGCACCGTACGTTTATCTAGAACCAATTTGGTCCGTAAGAGAGAAATGGAGATGCGTATGATCGCTAAGTTCGATTCCGCCCTCGTGCCATACGTTATCGAGCAGACGCCGCGCGGCGAGCGCAGCTACGATATCTATTCGCGCCTGCTCAACGACCGCATCATCTTCTTGGGCGAGGAGATCAACTCCGTCAGCGCCAACCTGGTCGTTGCCCAGCTGCTGCATCTTGAGAGCCAGGATGCCGAGAAGGATATCTCGCTCTACATCAATTCGCCCGGTGGTGAGGTCTACTCCGGCCTGGCGATTCTTGACACCATGAACTTTATCAAGCCGCAGGTTTCCACCATTTGCGTGGGTATGGCCGCGTCTATGGCTGCCGTGCTGCTTTCGGCTGGCGCCAAGGGCAAGCGCTTCTGCCTGCCGCACTCCAAGGTCATGATTCACCAGCCCAGCGGCGGTGCCCAGGGCCAGCAGACCGAGATCGAGATCGTGGCCGAGGAGATCAAGAAGACCCGTCGAGAGCTCAACCAGATCCTGTCCGACGCATCGGGACAGCCCATCGAGAAGGTCCAGGCCGATACCGAGCGCGACAACTACCTGACCGCTGCCGAGGCCCTCGACTACGGCCTGATCGACCGTATCGTCACCTCGCGCGACCTCGCTGCGAAGGACGCCTAGGATGGCCGGTAACATGCAGGACAACTTCGACGAGAACGGCAACCCCATCCGCTGCTCCTTTTGCGGAAAAGAGCAGGGACAGGTTCGCCGCCTTGTAAAGGGACCGACCAACATCTTTATCTGCGACGAGTGCGTTGCCGCCTGCTCTGAGATTTTGGAGGAGTCGCTGGCTTCGGACTTTATGGACGCCGCCCGCAACGGCAAGCTGCCGGGCTTCCTCAACGACCACGGTCAGGCTGCATCCCAGCCGGCCGTGGACCCCGAAACCGAGGGCTTTGAGCTTGAGGACGACCGTCAGGTCATCACACACGTGCCGACGCCGCACGAGATCTATGACGAGCTTTCGGCCTATGTCATGGGTCAGGAGGACGCCAAGCGCGCCATGTCGGTGGCCGTGTACAACCACTATCGCCGCGTGATCGAGGGCGGCGCCGCGGTGTCTGCCTTTGACGACGGCATGGGCTCGCAGTTCGACGACGGCATGGACGAGGTAGAGCTCGCCAAGTCCAACATCCTGCTGCTCGGTCCCACCGGTACCGGTAAGACCCTGCTCGCCCAGACGCTCGCGCGCATTCTCGAAGTGCCGTTTGCCATCGCCGATGCCACCGCGCTCACCGAGGCCGGCTATGTGGGCGAGGACGTGGAGAACATCCTGCTCAAGCTCATCAATGCCGCCGATGGCGATATCGAGCGCGCGCAGGTCGGCATTATCTACGTGGACGAGATCGACAAGATCGCCCGTAAGGCCGAGAACCTCTCCATCACCCGCGATGTTTCGGGCGAGGGCGTTCAGCAGGCGCTGCTTAAGATCCTTGAGGGCACGGTGGCAAGCGTTCCGCCCACCGGCGGCCGCAAGCATCCCCAGCAGGAGCTGCTGCAGATCGACACGACCAACATCCTGTTTATCTGCGGTGGTGCCTTTGTGGGTCTGGACAAGATCATCGCCGACCGCGTGGGCAACAAGGGCGTGGGCTTTAACTCCGAGATCGCCGGCCCCACCTCGGTCGACGAGAACGACCTGCTGCGCCAGGTGCTCCCGCAGGACCTCAACGCCTTTGGCATGATCCCCGAGTTTGTGGGACGTACGCCCGTCGTCACCCAGACGCAGGCGCTCGACGAGGACGACCTGGTGTCGATCCTGACCGAGCCCAAGAACGCCGTGGTGCGTCAGTACCGCAAGATGTTCCAGCTCGAGGACGTTGAACTTGAGTTTGAGGACGCCGCCCTGCACGAGATCGCCCGTATGGCGCTCGCCCGCAAGACCGGCGCCCGCGGCCTGCGCTCCATCTGCGAGGACGTGCTGCAGCAGACGATGTTCGACCTCCCCAGCGAGGAAGGCGTTGCCAAGGTCGTCGTAACCGAAGCCGCCGTAAAGGGCGAAGAACAACCCCAGCGCATCTACGGCTAGACCTGCCTAAAACGTGTTTGCAAATAGCCTCCGACCACCCGCGGTCGGAGGCTATTTTATATATGCGCAATAACCCCAACTACCTGTGTTATTCTGTGTGTTTGTTTAAGCCTCAGCGAAGTCATTCAGACTGAAGTAATCGATACCTAAGGGGAGGAATGTAGGCCCGATTTTCGTAGATTCCGCACGAGCCGAAGACCACTTAATGTGGTCTTCGAGCGAGCCCAGGACTTGACCGAGCGAAAATCGGGCCTACATTCCTCCCCGACGGGCAAGGGAGAGATATATGGAAGAAATGCCCAAGAACTACGATCCGTCGACCAACGAGCCGGCGATCCTGCAGAAGTGGCTCGACGGCGGCTACTACAAGCGCCGTGAGGGCGTGGGCGACTGCACCGTCACCATTCCGCCTCCCAACGTGACCGGCAAGCTCCATATGGGTCACGCCACCGACGACTCCATCCAGGACGCCATCATCCGCATGGCCCGCATGCGCGGCAAGTCCACGCGCTGGGTGCTCGGCACCGACCACGCCGGTATTGCCACGCAGACCAAGGTCGACAAGAAGCTCAAGAGCGAGGGCATCAGTCGCCTGGAGATCGGCCGCGATAAGTTTGTCGACGCCTGCTGGGACTGGACCCACGAGTACGGCGGCATCATCGTCGAGCAGATCAAGCGTATGGGCTGCTCTGTCGACTTTGATAACGAGCGCTTCACCATGGACGAGGACTACGCCCAGGCCGTTCGCAAGGTGTTCTGCGACTGGTACCACGACGGTCTGATCTACCGCGGCAAGCGCATCGTCAACTGGTGCCCCAACTGCACTACCGCCATCTCGGACGACGAGGCCGAGTACAAGGACGAGAAGGGCCACCTGTGGCACCTGCGCTACCCGCTGACCGAGCCGGTCAACGGCCAGGACTACATCGTCGTCGCCACCACGCGCCCCGAGACCATGCTTGGCGACACGGGCGTCGCTGTCTCCCCGAAGGACCCCGAGAAGGCCGCCTTTGTGGGTAAGACCGTCAAGCTCCCCATCGTCGACCGCGAGATCCCCATCTTTGAGGATTGGCATGTCGACGCCAATTTCGGTTCTGGCTTTGTCAAGGTCACCCCGGCCCACGACCCCAACGACTACGCCATGGGTCAGGCCCACGACCTGCCGCAGATCAACATCTTTGACGAGCACGCGGTGGTCGTCGAGGGCTATGGCGAGTTTACCGGCATGACCCGCGAGGAGTGCCGCGAAGCCGTCATCAAGTGGTTCGACGAGCATGGCCTGCTCGATCATGTCGAGGACCACGACCATTCCGTCATGCACTGCTACCGCTGCGACGCCGCGCTTGAGCCGTGGCTGTCCGAGCAGTGGTTTGTGGCCGTCGACAAGCTCAAGGGGCCGGCGCTCGACGCCGTCAACTCCGGCAAGGTCACCTTCCACCCCGCGCGCTGGACGCAGACCTACACCACCTGGATGGAGAACCTCAAGGACTGGTGCATTAGCCGTCAGCTGTGGTGGGGCCACCGCATCCCCGTGTTCTACTGCGAGGACTGCGGCTGGGAGGACGCCCTGACCGAGGACACCGACGTGTGCCCCAAGTGCGGTGGCCATCACGTGCATCAGGACGAGAACGTGCTGGACACCTGGTTCAGCTCGCAGCTGTGGACCTTCGCCACGCAGGGTTGGCCGCAAAAGCCCGAGCTGCTCGAGGGCCATCACCCCACGACGGCGCTCGTCACCGCGCGCGACATCATCGCGCTGTGGGTTGCCCGCATGGTCATGAGCTCGCTGTACTTCCTGGACGAGGTGCCGTTTAAGGACGTCGTCATCTACCCGACGATTCTGGCCAAGGACGGCAGCCGCATGTCCAAGTCCAAGGGCAACGGCGTTGACCCCATGGACCTCATCGGTATGTACGGTGCCGACGCTATGCGCTACAACCTGCTGACGCTGTGCACCAACAACCAGGACGTCAAGTTCGACGCGAACATCGATAAGAAGACCAAGAAGCTTATCGATAGCCCGCGCACCGAGCAGGCCAAGTCGTTTGTGACTAAGATCTGGAACGCAAGCCGCTTCCTGCTCATGAACATGGAGGGCTACACGCCCGGCGAGCCCGTCGTGGAGACGCCGGCTGACGCTTGGATGTTCAGCCGCCTGGCCAAGGCTGTGAAGATGGTCACCGAGGGCATCGAGAACTACACCTTTGGCGACATGGCCCGCGGCGTGCAGCAGTTCTTCTGGAACGAGGTCTGCGACTGGTACGTCGAGGTCACCAAGGCCCGTCTGAAGGGCGAGGGCCGTCTGCAGGCTCAGCGCAACCTGATCTTTGTGCTCGACACCTCCATTCGCCTGATGCACCCGCTTATGCCGTTTGTCACCGAGGAGATCTGGGACAACATGCCGGCGAGCGTGCTCGACCTGGACGCCGAGGGCAACGTTGACCGTGCCGAGGCGCTCATGATCGCCAAGTGGCCGGAGCCCGCCGACTACGCCAAGTATGTTGACGAGGACGCCGAGCGCGCGTTTGAGCTGTGCCGCACCGTCGTTTCCGCCGCCCGCGCCACGCGTTCGCGTTATCGCTTGAGCCCCAAGGCCGAGCTCGACGTGGTCGTGCGCGCCGGTGCCGAGGACATCGAGAAGCTTGAGAGCCTTCGCTCGACCATTGAACCGCTGGCGAACACCGCCTCGCTGGTCATGGGCACCGACGTTGAGAAGCCGGCCGCGAGCATCGCCGTGGTCGACAGTGGCGTCGAGGTCTTTGTGGTGCTCGAGGGCAAGGTTGACCTTTCGGCCGAGAAGGCACGCCTGGAGAAGGAGATTGCCGCGGCTCAGAAGGAGCTCGCCGGCTGCGAGAAGACGCTGGCCAACGAGGGCTTTGTGGCCAAGGCCGCGCCCGCGGTGGTCCAGAAGAAGAGGGACCGTGCAGCTGAGCTCAAGGAGATCCTGGCGGCGCTGAACTCGCAGGTTGCTGACTTCTCGTAGGTCTAACTTGGGGGCGCGTCCCGATGCTTTGCTCTCCGCTGCGGACAGTCCTGCGCAAGACGGACAGCACATTAAGTGCTGTCCTTTGCGTGCGGAACTTGCGGCGAGCAAAGCATCGGGCCGCTCCTAGTTCGTTTACGTGGTTGTTTGCAACTGGCGTGTTAGGGCCACTGGGTTGTGGCCTTGATTCTGCTGCAAAGCGGTGTTTGGCTGATATTTTGAATGGGAGGGGCTCGTTGTTGATTCGGGCCTCTTTTTATGTTGAGGGGACTTTGGGTTATGGCTAAGCGTTCTGGGTCGTATTCTGTGCCGTTCTCGTTTGAGTTGCTTTCGTTTGATGAGGCTGTTGGGCTGGCTGCTGATACGGGGCGGATTTCTGGGGATGCTGGGCCTCTGCTTGAGACGGTTGTCGATATGCTTGATGAGCTGGGGCGTCCGGACGAGTATTTCGATTGCATCCAGGTTGCCGGCACCAATGGCAAGACTTCGACTACGCGTTTTTCGGCTGCCATTCTTCGCGGCGAGGGGCTCAAGACCGCGCTGTATACGTCGCCGCAGCTGGTGCGCTATCCCGAGCGCATGGAGGTCGATGGACGCGTTGTGAGCGACGAGGCCTTTGCCCGTGGCGTTTCGGCGGCTGTCGAGGCGGGGCGTCGCGTGAATGCGCACCGTGTGGCGGCGGGGGAGCGCGCCTATTCCATCACGCCGTTTGACCTGCTGACGGCTGCCGCGCTTGTAGTGTTTGCCGAGGCCGCGGTGGATGTTGCCGTGCTCGAGGTTGGCATGGGCGGGCGCTGGGACGCCACGAGTGCGACCGATCCCGTCGCCGTTGCCATTACGGGCATTGGGCTCGATCACACACGTATTTTGGGCGATACGCTCGAGGCCATTGCGGGGGAGAAAGCTGCGGTCATTAAGCCCGGACGCCTGGTTGTGCTGGGCGAGGGCACGCATGAGGCGAGCGTTCAGCGCGTAATGGATGCCCGTTGTCGCGAGTGCGGCGTCGTGCCGCTCGTGGTGAGTCATGCCACGACTAAGGTGCCGGCGCATGTGGGCGACACGGTTGAGTTTAGCTGCACCACGCCGCGTGCAATCTATACGTCGAGCATGGTCAAGCCGGCCTATCAGCCGCAGAATGCCGCGTGCGCGATTATGCTTTGCGAGGGGTATTTGGGTCGCGAACTCGATCATGACAAGCTCGATGCGTCGCTTATGGGCTGCCCCACGCCGGGACGATTTGATGTGCTGGGAACTGATCCGCTCAAGTTGATTGATGCCTGCCATAACCCTCAGAGCTGCGAGAACTTTGTGAGCGCGTTGGACGAGATCGATCCGTGCGTGGAGAACCGCCCCACGCTGCTGTGTGCCGCGCTGGCCGATAAGGACGTGGCGGGTATCGTCGACGTTCTGGTTCCGGCGTTCCCCCGGGTGGTCGTGACCCAGACCGATTCCGATCGCGCCCTGCCGGCAGAGGAGCTCGCCGCCCTTGTGGACGCCGATAAGCTCACGGGCGTATATCCGAGTGTGTCCGAGGCCCTCGCTGCCTTCGATGCCGCGGGCGAGTCCTTCGTAGCAGCCGGCACTATCACCCTAGCCGGCGAAGTAGCCGGCCTGCTGCGCTAATCCCGTCCCCTCATTAGTTGCGGTGAAATAGGGACTGTTTTACAAGCCAGGAGCCCCAAACAGTCCGTATATCACCGCAACTCAAAAGCAGTCTATTTGGGACGGGGCTTTTTTAGCTGTCTTGTGCCCCGAGTTGACTCGCTTGCCTCGAAATGGGCCTATCTACTACGTTTGACCGGTAACCCTTGACCATAGCGAGAATCGCGAAATTAAAACCGCAGGTAGAAGGCTTGCCAGTTTTCGAAAACGCGGGTGTGGTCGACCCGTGTGGGTCAAACGTAGTAGATAACCCTTTTTCGTGGCGCATCTCTAGACTGTCAAATTGGTCGACTTGGCCCCATGGTAGTTGCGGTGAAATAGTCCCTGGATTATGCCTCTGTGGGCCAATCTGGGAACTATTCCACCGCAACTTATTGAGGGGCTATTGGGTAAAGGCTAGTCTAGGCGGACTGGATCGTGGGGGTAGGCGTTGAGAATCTCGACGCCGGTCTCGGTGACGAGGGCCAAGTCCTCGATGCGGACGCCGGTACGGCCGGGGAGGTAGATGCCCGGCTCGATGGAGAACGTCATGCCCGGCTCTACGACCTGCTCGTTGACGAGTGAAACGTCGCCCGGCTCGTGGTCCTGCAGGCCGATTGAGTGTCCCAGGCGATGCGTAAAGTACTGCCCATAGCCCGCATCCTCAATCACGTCGCGCGCGGCACGGTCCAGGTCGCACATGCGAACGCCCGGTGCGATGAGCGCCTCGGCGGTCTCGTTGGCGCGGCGTACGATATCGTAGATACGCGCGGTCTCCTCGTCCGGCTCGCCCCAAAAGAACGTGCGCGTCATGTCCGAGCAGTAGTTGCGATGGCGTCCGCCAATGTCGAACAGCACTACGTCGCCACGCTTGAGCACGGTGTCGTCGGGTTCATGATGCGGGTCGCCGGCGTTGGCGCCAAAGCTCACGATGGGCGGAAAGCTAAAGCCCTCGCAGCCGTGCTTGCGATACAAGCCGAGCATCTGGTCGGCAATCTCGCGTTCCGTCACACCCTCGTGGACGAGTTTGATGGCGTCGGCCATCACAGCGTCGTTAGCGGTCGAGGACGCGCGCATAAGCTCCTGCTCGGTGGCATCCTTGTAGGTGCGTGCGGCGGTGACGGCAAAGTCACCCAGGAAAAACTCGCTGGCGGCGTGGCGCTCCATGAGCGGCATCAAAAAGCCAGAGCGCATGACGGTGTCGATGCCGAGTGGTTTGGTCGGATCGACTTCGCGAGCGATGGCATCGGCCACGACATCGGTATCGGTGTGGTAGGCAACGCGCGCATTGTCATACTCGGGCAGCTGATGCAGCGCGTTGACTAGGATCACCGGCTCGGCGCCGCGCGCGAGCAGCACACCGCAAAAACGCTCGAACATATCGGCATAAAAGCCGGTCAGGTAATAGATTGACCACGGGTCGTTTACGAGCAGCTGTGCGCCGGGGTGCTGAGCCTCGAGCGCATCGAGCACGCGCGCCGCACGCTGGTCATCGACATGTGCCATGAAGCATCCTTTCGCTAGGGTGCCACCATGGTATCCCAAGCCCGGCACATAGGGACGTTCCTTTTATGCCGACATTTTGGGACACTCCTTGGCATGGTCACTCTGGCAACCATGCGGGCAAAAGTAGCTAAAAGAGGCCCGTCCCAAATGGGCTGCTTACAAAACTATGGCGGATTACGGGGCTGGACCTGTATTGCTTGACCATGGAAATAATTGCGAATTTAAAACCGCAGGTAGACGGCTTATCAAAAATCGAAAATTGCCGGTATGGATGGGGGTCTACGAATCGGCCCCGTAATCCGGCATAGTTTTGAAATGACACTAAAGTAGACACAGGCTAAATACCGATTCCAAGGATAGTTGCGGTGGAATAGTTCCTGGATGCCGGGGTTTTGGCGGAAATCAGGAACTATTTCACCGCAATTGAGGAGGGGCGGGGTGGATGGCGGGGTAGCTAAAAGAGCCCCGTCCCTAATTAGCTACTTGGGCTCGGTCGATGTCCATGCTGGCGATTAGGTTGATGTTGGTGTCTAGGAGGTTCTTTAGCACGACATCTCCCATGCGGATGGGAGCTTCGACGACCAGGCCGCGGATGAGGTCCATGGCTTGGGCGTGAAGTTCTAGCGGGATGGCTTCGGCCGTGCGCACGGGGAGCAGGGCTTCGTCGCCGCCGGAGACGGCCACGGTCGTCGTGAGCACGCGCATGGGGCAGGTGAGCTCCTGATGCGCGAACGTATCGCCGCGCGGGCAGTTGTTGCCGGTCACGGAGCGCACTTCCACCACGGCGCCATTGGCGTCGCGCTCCACCTCTACGGTCAGAAGGCACTCGGATGGGCAGGTGGTGCAGTTGAACTGCAGCGTTTCGACCACGTTATCGCTCATAGTTTATGCCTCCTCGATGGAATCGACGGATAGAACAATCTCGCTGGCACCCAGATCGAGCGCCTGCTTGATGACCTTTGCCGGCAGTGGGAAGCTTTCCATAACACTCGGTTTAAACGGGCGGACCTTGCCCACAAACAGCTCCTTGCCGTCGGCTAGGATTCGTACGCAGGCGGCGTCGACCGGTCGGCGGACGCGGAAGTTGAGTTTGGTGAGTGCCACAGCCGTAATGCGTGCCGGCAGCGCGTAGCCCGCGTTGCCGGCAGGGGAGACCTTGAGCTGGCAATTCGCGCCCGCAGCGCCCGCATCGGCCCCAGCGCTGCCGCCCAGCGCGTACGCCGCCGCGGCCGCACCGGCGCGATCGGACTCGGTCGTCACGTTGTCGGCCAAATCGTGCACGTGCAGTACGTTGCCGCAGGCAAAGATGCCCGGCACGCCCGTTTGCAGGCTCTGATCAACCACGGCGCCGCGCGTGCGTGGGTCAAGCTCAACGCCCGCACCCACCGAAAGCTCGTTTTCGGGAATCAATCCCACCGAAAGCAGCAGCGTGTCGCACGGAACGATGCGCTCCGTTCCGGCAATGGGCGCCAGATGTTCGTCGACCTGGCTTACCTCGACCGCTTCCACGCGGTTGTGCCCGATCACGCGTGTGACGGTGGTGGACAGGTGCAGCGGAATTCCAAAGTCGTGCAGGCAGTTCTTCACATTGCGGCGCAGGCCGTTGGCGTACGGCATGAGCTCGTACACGCCCTCGACCGAAATCCCCTCGAGCGTGCAGCGGCGCGCCATGATAAGTCCGATGTCACCCGAGCCCAAAATGACGGCACGCGAGCCGGGCTTGAGGTTTTCGATATTGATGTATCGCTGCGCCAGGCCGGCCGTAAACACGCCGGCGGGGCGGCTACCGGGAATCTTGATCTCGCTGCGCGTGCGCTCACGGCAACCCATAGCAAGAACGACCGCACGTCCTGTGAGCTGCAGCATGCCAGTGGGGCTCATGAGCGTGACGGTGTGGGCTGCGGTGGCTCTCGGAGCCTCGTTCACGCCCGACGCGCTCGCGGCCGCGCCCTCACCCGAATCAATCCCAATCACCATGCTGTCCAAGAACAGCGCAATGTCGGTCGCGCGCACCTGGTCGATAAAGCGCTGCGCATACTCGGGGCCGGTGAGCTCCTGCTTAAAGTGCGATAGTCCAAAGCCGGGATGGATGCACTGGCGGAGGATTCCGCCCAGATGCTGCTCGCGCTCCACGATAGCCACGCGCGCGCTGGCCTTATGCGCGGAAAGCGCGGCCGCCATGCCGGCAGGTCCGCCGCCGATAACGACCACGTCGAACGCCTGCGTCGACACCGACGCTACAGCTCCGGTCTCCGCGCGATCGTCGCGCATACCAAACGTCGCCATCCTAGCGCACCCCCTTCAGCGGTCCCTCGACCAGCCAAGATCCGGCATCCTCCAGCAGCACCTTGCTGGGGTCACACCCCAGCTCGCGGGCCAGAATCGCCACCACGCGGCTCTGGCAAAAGCCACTCTGGCACCGACCCATGCCGGCTCGGCAGCGGCGCTTGACGCCCTCGACCGAAACCGCGCCCGGGCGGCGTCGGATTGCGGCCACGATCTCGGCCTCGGGCACCGTCTCGCAGCGGCAGACGATCTGCCCCCACGCGGGGTCGGACTCAATCAGCTTTTCCTTGCGCGCGAGCGGCGCACGGTCGAAGTCGTCCGGCGCGCGGCGTATAGGGTCCCAGTCGTCCCGTTCGCGCAGAGCCACGCCGGCATCGCGCAGCACCTGCTCCATGCGCTCGGCAATGGCCGGCGCGCTTGCCACGCCCGGCGACTGAATGCCCGCGGCCTGGAACAGTCCCGAAACCACGTCCGACTGCCCAATAAAGAAGTCGTTGGTCCCCTGAATGACCGGACGTCCGCCGGCAAACGCGCGCACCACGCGGCGTGTGTCTAGATCGGGCACCAGCTTGCGCGCTCCCGTCAGCAGCGCGTTCACATCGCTTGCATAGGTCTGCGTGTCGCCTGGCTCGCGCACGGCGGCCGTCGCGGTAATCACGGTGTTGCCATGTACGGTGCCCGTGACGATAACGCCCTTGGACACCGGCGTGGGAACGGGGTAGAGCGGCATGAGCGCGCACGGCTCCTTGTCCAGCACTACGATGTTGCCCTGGCGCCAGACCATCTGAAACTCCTCGGCGCCGGCCATGTGCGAGATGTCCGCGGCACCGTTGCCCGCGGCGTTGATCAGGTAGCGGCAGCGCACGTTGCCAGCGGGGGTCGCCAGCGTAAAGCGCGCGTTGTCGCCCGAGCCCGCGACTTCAATCGCTTCCACCGACGCGGACCGCATAAACGTCACCCCGTTGGCCACGGCGTTCTCCAGCGCGGCGATGGCAACCTCAAACGGGTCGACAAACCCAGTCGAGGGGCACCACAACGCGCACGTTGCATTGGCGCTGGCGCGCGGCTCCAGCTCGTGGATGCGCTCGGGGCCAATTATCGATAGCTCGGGCACGCCGTTGGCCAGGCCATTCTTGCTCAGCTGCTCCAGGTGTGCGCGGTCCTCGTCGTTAAAGCCCAACACCATCGACCCGGTTCGGCAGAACAGAAAGCCCAGCTCCTGGGCCCACGTGCCATATAGCTCGCAACCACGGGCGTTGACCTGCGCCTTTACCGTTCCCGGCGCCGGATCGTAGCCTGCATGCACCAGGCCGCCGTTGGCTTTTGATGCGCCTAGCGCAATATCGTTAGCCGCCTCGACCACACAAATGGAAAGGTCAAACCTCGCGAGCTGCCGCGCGATGGCGCATCCGGTGATGCCCGCGCCGACAATCGCGATATCAAACGTTTCTGTCACAGTGCCTCCCAGACGAGTTGACAGGCCGTCAATAAGACTATCCTACGGTCTACACACCCCCAGCGCAGCGGCAATGCGGCGAACAGCCCCGCAACACCCGCCAACGGCAGACGAGGGGAGACTCAGGACCATCGGTGACCTCGTCTGCTGTTCCTGGTGTCAGAGGTTTGTCTCGTTCTGTAACATCTGGGACTGGTTTTGCCGAGTTACTGTTACAGATTGAGACGTTAGTCTGGCGGGTCATCCGTTCGTCTAAATCTGTAACATCAAGACCTGAATTCCGTTCCCAACTGTTACAGATTGAGATGTTTGTGTCCGCGCCAGCCCCGTAGCCAGCCGTAGTCCCATATAAACAAACCCCGTGTTACACTAACCGAGACTGTAAATATCCCGAAAGGTACCCGTAATGTCCAAGTACATCTCCGAGCTCATGTCGCCGCAGCTCATGGGCGTCGTCTATGCTTTTGTTGGCTTTATCATCGCCCTGTATGTGCTGTCGGTCGTCTATGTGTTTATCGACGCTCGCCGCCGCGGCGCCAGCGCCTACGTGGCATGGGGCATCATCGCCCTCATCCCGTTTGTGGGCCTCATTGCCTACCTGGTCCTGCGCCCGCACTCTTACGCGTCCGACCGCGAGGAGCAGGAGCTGGACATGGCCCTGCGCGAGCGCCAGCTTGCCCAGTACGGCACCTGCCCGCAGTGCGGCGCGCCCATCGAGAAGGACTTCGTCGTCTGCCCGGTGTGCGATACCCAGGTTCGCAACGTGTGCCCCAGCTGCCATCGCCCGCTCGATGCGCACTGGAAGGTCTGCCCCTACTGCCGAACTCGCATCCAGTAACGCATCCATCGCCGGACCGGCCGCAAGCCACGGGTACGCCGCAAGCCACGCGCGCCCCACATCCCGTCCCACACGATGAAGCATGCGTAGAAAATCGCCCGCCGTGCCATTAAGGTGCGGCGGGCGCTTGTATACCAAGGCAACCTGCCTATAATGATGCAAGTTAAAACGCCGAGCGCATCGCACGCACTTGCATCAGGCATCCGAGAGGAGAAAACATACCCATGAAGGCACTCTACAATGACGGTTCGGTGGCTGAGCTCCCGCAGGACGAGGTCACGCACGTCATCCGCCACTCCGCGGCGCACATCATGGCGCAGGCCATCAAGCGTCTGTACCCCCAGGCCGACTTTGCCTACGGCCCTGCGACCGACAACGGCTTCTACTACGACGTCGACCTGCCCGAGGGCGTCAAGATCAGCGAGGACGACTTCCCCGCGATCGAGGCCGAGATGAAAAAGATCGTCAAGGAGAACCTTAAGTTCACCGTGTACGAGAAGCCCCGCGCCGAGGCCATCGCCCTTATGGAGGAGCGCGGCGAGAAGTACAAGGTCGAGCACATCGGCGACCTGGACGACGACGCCCGCATCACCTTCTACCAGCAGGGTGACTACATCGATATGTGCGTCGGCCCCCACATCTGCTACACCAAGGCTCTGAAGGCCTTTAAGCTCACTGGCGTCTCGGGCGCCTACTGGAAGGGCGACAAGGACAACAAGATGCTCACCCGCATCAACGGCGTCGCCTTTGCCACCAAGGAAGAGCTCGACGAGCACATGCACATGCTGGAGGAGGCCAAGAAGCGCGACCACCGCAAGATCGGCCGCGAGATGGACCTCTTTATGATGCGCGACGAGGCCCCCGGCTTCCCGTTCTTCCTGCCCAACGGCATGATTCTTAAGAACACGCTGCTGGACTACTGGCGCGAGATCCACCACAAGGCCGGCTACGTGGAGATTTCCACGCCGCTCATCATGAACAAGCAGCTGTGGAAGACCTCGGGCCACTGGGACCACTACAAGGACAACATGTACTCCACCGTCATCGACGACGAAGAGTACTGCATTAAGCCCATGAACTGCCCGGGCGGCGTGCTGGTGTACGCCTCCAAGCCGCACTCCTACCGCGAGCTGCCCATTCGCGCCGGCGAGATTGGCCTGGTGCACCGCCACGAGCTGCGCGGCGCCCTGCATGGCCTGTTCCGCGTGCGCTGCTTTAACCAGGACGACGCGCACCTGTTTGTGCGTCCCGACCAGCTGACCGACGAGATCGTGGGCGTGGTCAACCTCATCGACTCCGTGTACCAGAAGTTTGGCTTTAAGTACCACGTTGAGCTTTCCACCCGCCCCGAGGACTCTATGGGTTCGGACGAGGACTGGGCTCGCGCCGAGGAGGGCCTGCGCACCGCTCTGGAGCAGCTGCACATGGACTACGAGGTCAACGAGGGCGACGGCGCCTTCTACGGCCCCAAGATCGACTTCCACCTGGAGGACTCGCTCGGCCGTACCTGGCAGTGCGGTACCGTGCAGCTCGACTTCCAGATGCCGCTCAACTTTGATCTGGAGTACGTGGACGCCGACGGCACCAAGAAGCGCCCCATCATGCTGCACCGCGTGTGCTTTGGCTCCATCGAGCGCTTCATCGGTATTTTGATCGAGCACTTTGCGGGTAAGTTCCCCACCTGGCTGGCGCCCGTGCAGGTCAAGGCGCTTCCCGTCTCTGAGAAGAGCCGCGACTACGCCCACGAGGTATGCGCCAAGCTGGAAGAGGCCGGCATTCGCGTGGTCTGCGACGACCGCGATGAAAAGATCGGCTACAAGATCCGCGAGGCCCGCAGCATTGACCGCGTGCCCTACATGCTCATCCTGGGCGAGAAGGAGGTCGAGGCCGGCAACATCTCCGTCCGCGATCGCTCTAACGAGACCGTTCAGATGGGTGTTGACGAGTTTGTTGCGAAGGTGCTCGAGGAGATCAAGACTCGCGCCTAAGGCAAGCTTCACAACAATTAACAAAGGCGACCGTCCACAAAGGGCGGTCGCCTTTTTTCTTACCAAAATAAGAAAAGCCGCTGGTTGAGCGGCTTTTTTTGTTGCACAAAAAGGTACAGGTTTTTGTAGAGGGGTATGGAGAGGTTGATTTTCAATCTCAACGCAACAGCCTGAACGGACCCCGCGTTTCCGCAGCTAGCGCAACGCGGAAATAGCTCCCGGCACCTGGCCATCACTTCGTTTCCGCAGGTGGAGGGGCTGTGGAGTCCGGTGTCCCCATGCC
>DBFALE010000001.1:0-18231 GCA_048230835.1 Collinsella sp. | reverse complement strand
CAATTATTTGTTATTGAATGCAGAGAAAACGCCCGGTCAAGCCGATGCATCGTCGGTTTGACCGGGCGTTTTCGCTTTGAGGGCATAAGGCTCGCCGGACTGCGAGCTCACCGTCTATCGCTTGGAATTGACGCGGTAATGGAAGATCTCGGGGTGTGTGCGAGTGTGCGTCACCTCAAACAAGATGCCATCCGAGGTGTACGACTGACTCTCCATGACGGCAACGCAGTTGTATTTGCCGAGGTCAAGATAGCTGCAGTCCTCATCGTTGGCGAGCTCGACACTCACCGTACGACGGCTCGCCATCACTTTGACACCGCGCTTGTGCTCCAGATAGCCGTAAATAGAATCTGCCGCGATCTCGGGAGTCAGGCCCTTGGCGATCGACGCCAAAAAATAGCCATGGTCCACTTGGCGCGCGTTGCCGTTGAGGCTTCGGACACGCACTACGCGAATCAACTCCTCGCCCACCTTAAAGCCCAGGTGACGAGAGAGCTGCTCAGTGCAAATCAAATGTTCAAAGGACTTAACGTCCGTCGATGCAACGGCATTGTTGCGCTTTGCAAATTCGCCAAACGACTCGACTTCCTCGAGCGCGCCCAGCATGTCGGTTTCGCCCTTGAGCCATATGACGCGCACGCCCTTGCCGTGTATGGGCTGCACAAACATCTGGTCGGCCAGCATGCTCAAGGCGCGTCGAACGGTATTGCGCGTGCAGCCAAACTCCGCGGTCAGCTCGGCTTCGGTTGGCAGCATCTCCTGAAACGCATAGGTCCCATTAATGATGCGCGAACGGATCTCGCGGTAGATTCCTTCGTAAATCGCTTTTGGCATGACTTCACCTCTAATGAATATGTATGGCTAGGCACGATAGCATTTTTTAAAGTTGTTTAAACCGATTATCGGCAAAGCGACAGGATTTAACCGTTGACGGTTTCTGTCGTGCCCAAACCGGTTTCGCTCAAAACTGCCGGTACGACAATCGTCTGGTCCTCTACAATGAATCCATTGTTTAAACGTTTCACCACGCGCAACGCGCCTCGATATTCGGGAGGCAGAACATGCTGCAAAAAATCCAACGTTTTGGCGGGGCAATGTTCGCGCCCGCCATGCTGTTTTCCATATCGGGCCTTATGGTCGGCGTCTCCGCCCTCGCAACGTCTGCGGACATCGTCGGCGACCTCGCCGTATACGGAACCCTTTGGTATGTTTTTTGGACCATCATCCAGCGCGGCTCGTGGACGGTCTTTAAACGACTTCCGCTCCTGTTTGCCATCGCACTGCCCATCGGCCTCGCCCAAAAACAACCGGCACGTTGCTGCCTCGAGGCGCTCGTGGCCTATTTTGCCTATTGCTTCTTTTTGAGCGAGATCATCAAGCTGAGCGGAGACAACCTTGGACTTAAGTACCCGGCGTCTTTGACCCCCGCTAGCGGTATCACCATCATCGACGGCATCAAGACGCTCGACACCGGCATTATCGGCCCGCTAGCGGTATCGGCAATCGTCGTCGCCATCCATGACCGCTTCTACGATGCCAAGGTTCCCGATTGGCTCGGCACTTTCTCGGGTTCCTCGCTGGTCTACCTCATCAGCTTTTTTGCCGTGTTCGCCCTTGCCGCTATCTCGGCCGTCATCGTGCCCTTCGTATACGCAGCGACCGAAACGCTGCGCCACGCGCTTGCGGGCGTCGGTCCCTTTGGCGTAGGCATCTTTGTGTTTTTGGAGCGAGCACTCGAGCCCATGGGGTTGCACCACCTGCTCTACATGTCAATCTACTACGACAACCTGGTTATTAACGACGGCGTCTACGCCGCGTGGACCAATTTGCTCCCCATTCTCTCCCATAGCACACGCCCCCTCAACGAGCTCGCACCCTGGGCTGGTTTCACCGCCACCGGCTGGGTCAAGCTCTTTGGCCTTCCTGCCATCGCCGTGGCGTTCTACACCACCGCCAAGCCCGAACGCCGCGCTGGTCTCAAGGCCATTCTCCTGCCCGCCATCGTCGCCTCGGCGGTCTGCGGCGTCACCGAACCGCTCGAGTTTCTCTTTATGTTCACCCACCCCGGGCTCTTTTTGCTCTATGCCGTCCTATCTTCCTGCCTTGCCATGGCCATGAACTTCTTTGGCGTCGTCGGCATCTTCTCGGGCGGCTTTATGGAAATGGCCGCCTTCAACTTTATCCCGCTCATGCGGACGCATGCCGGCTCCTATCTTTTGGCGCTCGGAATCGGACTCATCTTTAGCGCTATCTTCTTTTTGAGTTTTCGAGGTCTTATTCTGACCTTTGACCTTAAAACCCCGGGACGTAAGGACCACATCGCCAGCAACACGGCGCTCTCGCGCTTGACGGGAGACGACGTTGACGAAAAGCGCTCATCCGAAAACAGCGCTTCCGGCGGCCAGGCATCAGAAGATCACCTGCTCGCCGAGCAGGTTGTGATGCTTCTGGGCGGCGTCTCCAACATTGTGGGCGCAACCAACTGCGCCACGCGGCTGCGCGTCGAAGTCGTGGACCCTTCCATCGTCGCAGACAACGCGGCCTTTGCCGCAGCGGGCGCCAAAGGCCTCATCGTCACCGGCAAGACTGCCCAGGTAATCATCGGCATCTCGGTTCCCCGCATCAAAGAGCACTTTGATCGGATTATGGGACTCGAACCGGGTTTTGCACTCGCCACCTCGCCTTCTCATGCCGCCGACACCGCCAAAAAGCATGGCAATGTCTGCTTCTTCGACATCGACGGTACGCTCGCCTGGCAAGACCCCAAACTTGCCCAAGAGCTCCCCGAGGGCGAGCGAGACCTCTCCCCCTATCCCAACGAAACGGTTGCGCAGGCAATTCGCACGTTTGTCGCCAACGGCAACAAGGCCTTTATCTGCACGGGACGCACCCTCAGCTGCATCCATCCCAAGCTGCTCGAGCTGCCGTGGGCGGGCGTCGTGTGTCTCGCGGGCGGTTACGCCGAACTCGAGGGGCGCATCGTGCGAAATGCAGCCATAAACCCTGGTTTGCTACAGCGCCTCGCCCCCTATCTCGAGCAATCGGGTGAGGTCATTCGCTTTGAGGGCATCGATCGCGTGGTGCGCATGAGTGCAGATGCCCCCGAGATGTACGGATACGCACGCACCGTGGGCGACGCCGTCACACAACTTGAGCACTACAACGCCTATAAAATTCTTATGTCCACGCCACTTGCCAACCGCATCGCCCAAGATGAAGAGCTTGGACCCCTGCTCTGCCTCAATGAGCTCGAACTCGAGGTCACAGAAATCTCGCCCCGCGAGTGCACCAAACGGGCCGGAATCAAGGCCGTGCTTGACGCCCTGGGGCCAGACCACGGCACCGTATATGGCATTGGCGACGCGAGCAACGACATCGCCCTCATGGAGGCGGTCGATGTTGGCATCGCTATGGGCAACGCGCCGGACTTCCTCAAGGAAAAGGCCGACTACGTAACCGACAGCTTCGACCACGACGGCGTCGTCACCGCGCTCGAACACTTTGGGCTTATCTAGCCGAGCCCCTTGCCGCGTTTGCAGCCGCAAAACTCAATCTTCTTCAACCGCCGCGCTCGACGCCCCAATGTGGCAATATGGTATCTGCACACCGCAACGATGCAACCTAAGAAAGAATGCGAGAACCCGTGTCCAGTCCGTTTACCAGCTTTTTAGCCCAGCACTTTGACCAGATCAACGACTATCTGGCCACGTTCTTTGACGGACAGGCGACCTCTGCCGATATCGAGCGCTACCTGTATACCCCGCTCTCGACATTTACGGCCAATGCCGGCAAGCGCCACCGCCCGCTCATCTGCATGCTCGCCGCCACCGCGGTAGGTGGCAGCTTTGAGAGCGCCCGCAGCGCGGCGGCAGCTATCGAGCACTTTCAGTCGGGAGCGCTTATCCATGACGACATAGCCGACAACGGCCAGCTGCGTCGCGGCAAGCCTTGCATGCACCTTACCGAGGGCACTGGCCTTGCCATCAACTGCGGCGATCTGGCGCTCACCATGGTCACCAAGACGGTTCTCGACGACCCCACGCTCGAGGCAGACGTGAAACTCCGCGTGCTCCACGAGCTCACCGAGATGATCGTTCGCACCATCGAGGGCCAGGCGCTCGACTTGGGCTGGGTCCGCGACGAGCGCTTTGACATCTCGGTCGACGATTATCTGAACATGGCGACGCACAAGACCGCGTACTACAGCGGAGCTACGCCACTTGCCGCCGGAGCCATCATTGGCGGAGGCAGCGAACAGCAGATCGAGGCACTGCGCGCCTTTGGCCTGCACACGGGCCTTGCCTTCCAGATTCAGGACGATCTGCTCAACTTGATCGGCACCAAAGAGGCCGCCAACAAGGACTTCCGCACCGATATCACCGAGGGCAAGCGCACCCTCGTCGCCGTGCACGCCCTGTCAGACGAGCGTTATCACGACGAGGTCGAGGCGATTCTTTCCTCGGGCACCGATGATCCCGCGCAGCTTGCACGCGCCGTGGAGATCTTCCAGGAGACCGGCTCTGTCGATTTCGCTCACAACTACGCGCTCAACCTGACCGCCAAAGCCAAGGCCGCTATCGAAGGTGTCGAGCTCGACCCGCATGCGCGCCAGCTGTTCGACTCCATGGCAGATTTCTTTGTGGAGCGCCTTAACTAGCGGGGTTATAAAACCTGTCAGCAGCGTATTTGGGTACAACTTGCTACACTGTTGAGTGCATGTTTATGCATCCCTTTGCGTTGTCTATCCGACACACGCTCAAATAGTACGAATGGTACGCCGAAAGGGGTTCGCTCATGGAACCTATTACAACGGGCATGCAGGGAGCAGCCGTCGAGGACGTCCAGTCCCGCCTTCTGCAGCTCGGCTATACAATCGATGACACCGAGGTTGCCGACAAGCGCTTTGGCACCACCACCGAACAGGCTGTTGGCACCTTTAGGCTCGATAGCGGCCTTGCCGCTGGCTGTGCCGTCGATATCCCCTGTTGGAGCGCCCTGGTAGACGCCTCGTATAAGCTGGGCGACCGCACGCTCTATCTGCGCATGCCCAATTTCCATGGCGCCGACGTTCAGGCCCTGCAGCGAGCGCTCAACGTTTTGGGCTTTGCCTGCGGTGAGGACGACGGCTATTTTGGCCCGCACACCGAGGCCGCTCTGCAGCAGTTCCAGGAAAATGTCGGCCTGTTTGCCGATGGCATGGCATTCCAGGATACCTACGCCTATATCAACCGCCTGCATCACGTGTGGGAGGGCAAGCCCTCGGTTATCGAGGCCGAGTCGCGCATCGGTTTTGCCCGCGCGGCCAACGTACTCGAGCGTTTCCAGATTGCCGTCATTGGCGAGGACCCCATCGCGCGTAGCGTTGCATCGCGCATGTGGAACATCGCCACGGCGACGACCGACAGCAGCGGCATGATGCTTTGCGATTCCGAGGTTCCGACCGACGTTGATCTGGTACTCGAGATCGCAAGCGATGAGCTGCCCGCAGGTGCAGCGCCGCGCGCCACGATCGCCCTTGCCGAGTGTCACAACCTGGCACAGCGCATCCGCACCGCCAATGTCGCCGCGCAACAAAAACCTGCGCGCATCCGCATTGAGCTCACGGGCATGACGCGTTACAACGGAACCTTCACCGCAAGTGATGCGCAGACACTCGCCGTACGCCTGCTCGATGGCGTTTGCGATGCCCTCGCAGATTAGGTAAACTAGACGAGTTGCTTTTGGGCAACACCACACATTGGGACGTAGTTCAACGGTAGAACTCCGGTTTTTGGTGCCGGCTGTTGGGGGTTCGAATCCCTCCGTCCCAGCCAAAGAAACCAGCCTCTCGAACGCATAGCCGATCGGGAGGCTTTTCTTGTGAGCAAGCGGAGGGATTCGAACCCGCAAGGGTGCGGAGCTGAGGAAACGCGAAGCGTTTTCCAGCGCAGCACGCAAGGAGCGAAGCGACGCAGCGGGGCGCGGCCGCCGAAAAGGCGGACGCGGAATCCCTCCGTCCCATATCAACCAAGAGCGCCTTACATCTAGAATTATCAGCCCAGTTCCGAAAAGCGAGCCGTATGCAACAACCAAGTAACCACAGGCCCCGGGAGAGCGGAACTAATTATTCAGCATGCGGTCGAAGCTTCCCGAGTCGCCATCCCGATAGTCGGCGGTCATCAGAATCTCCTGCGGAATGCGTCCGCCCTCGCGCAGCACGTTGCGGAACTGCACGCGCGTGACCATGGGCAGATCTTTGATCGTCGCCGCCAGGTTCTGCGGCACGCCCTGGTTGGCAGCCGCGGGCTCGCACTCTCCGCCGGCCTTCACGCGACGCTTGTGCTCGGCGAGCATGGCGCGATACATACCGGCATGTAGGCGAATCTCAACGACATTGGCATTACGGGCCTGCTCGACAATGCGCGCACCCTCTCGGTCGATGTCGCCCACGTAGTAGACATAGTTAAAGCGATAGCCGATCTCGGCCAGATAATCGTCCAACGCATGCGAGACGCTCGCCTTGCAGCCACCGCCAAAGATCACGCCACCCACCTTGATGCCAAAAAGCTTGGCGTGCTTGCGGCCGCGCAGGAGCTTGACGATCTCGTCATAGGTGTCCAGGTTCTCGACCATAATGAACGGCTTGTCGGCGCCCAGCGTAAAGAAACCCGTAAAGTGCACGGGGCGGTTGGGGGCGACCTTAATCGCCTGCATGCTGATGCCCTTTTCGGTCATACGCCGAATCAGGCGCTCGCCATGCTTGCCGTCAAAGGCCTTCTCATCGTTAAAAATCTGGTAGGCGCGCTGGCGACGCGAAGCGACCGGCGTGTCGGCGCCGCGATTCTGCTCTATCCAAGCCTGGATGATCGCAATCTCCTCGGCAATCTTGCGGTTGGACATCTCGTTGTGCTGAGTGCGCTGCGGAGCCTTTTTGCCGTCCTTACCCTCGACCTTAACAATTTGAGTCTGCTGCTCCTTGATCTTGGAGAGCGCCGTAGGCGTGGGAACGATCTTGAGCAGCTGCCTGCCCAGGACACGGGCCAGAGCAAACGCCGAAACCTCGCCATGAGCGGGCGGCTCAGGCTGCTGGGCGGTCGCATCGTTTGCAGTCGGTTTGGGCTGCGCCTGGGATTTGCGCTTGGAATCTACCTGAGCTTTGCGCTCTTGCTTTGGCGCGGACGGACCCTTTTGCGAGCGCTCGGGCTTGTCCCCCCTCGCCGGCTGGCGCCTGGGCTGTTCCACCGGAGTCTCAGCCTTCGCATTCTTGTTTTGCGTCGCCTTCTCGGCCGCGGCCTCGGCATTTGAGCCACGGCCGCCACGATGACGGCGGCGGGGCTTGCTTGAGGCGCTCTCCCCCACCTGCTTATCAGCGGACTGTTGAGCTTTGACCTCGGTGTCAGCCGTAGCCGGCGACTCGGAAGGCTGCTGCTCGCGAGCCGCCGGCTCAACGGTTTTCTCGGTTTGTTTGGCCTTCTCAGCCTGAGCGGTCGAAGCCGGCTCGCCCTTCTCCTGACGCTTTACGGGATACGCGCGTCCCGCAAAACCGCGGCCGGGACGGCACGAAGCCGGAGCTCTCTTGGCAGACTCCTCAACATCGTCTGCAACCTCGGAAGGCTCTTCAACCTCACGCGCGACATCCTGCTGCGCAGCCTTGAAGTGAGCACCGCGACGACGCTTGGGCTCTTGGGCCTCCACGGGCTTTTGTTCCTTCGCGGGCTTCTGCGACTCAGCGGCAACCTCGGTCTCAACAGCCTCAGCATCCGTCTCACCCTTTCGAGCAACGGCGCGACGGAAGCGCTCCTGCTGGGCGCGGCGCTGCGCATCGCGCTTGCCACCCCCGCCAAAACCGCCGCGTCCTGCCTTGGCCGTAAAGGCACGCACGACGTTCTCATCGAGCAACTCATCGGTATCGACATGCTCACGCGGGGCAACTTCTTCCACAGCAGGCACGTCAGCGGGATCCTCGACGACAAAATCCTCGACGGACTCGGCAGGCTGCTCCTGGGCATCGCGAATCTCGGCATTGATGGTATAGAACGCCGGGCGCCCGTTAATGCCGCTACCCTCGATCTTGGTCACGATATTTGCCGCGATAAGCTCATCGCGCATCGCCTTGGTGTCACATTCCTTATCGACGGAGCGGAAAATTTGCGCCAGCGCGCTCGACTTGATCTTGAGCGCCTTGCGGCAAAGCAGGTCGTAGGCAACCAGCTTGGCACGCTCAGCAGAAAGCGATGTCTGGCTGCTCAGACGCTCAGCCAGGGCATCGACATTATTTTGGTTATCGGAATATACCGTCTTGGCCACGGGGCCCCTTTCATATGTACACATATACGTCTATATGGTACAACGCGCGCCCTTATCCACGCAAAACATCTGCGAGAACACTCGAGCGTCACCCGCTTTTGCATGAAAAAAGACCGAGCCCGCGAAGTCGCGGACCCGGTCTTTCCGAGTCAAATGGATGGGAGATTCAACCCGTCCGACCGACTAGGCCTTGGCGGCCTCGGCGTCGGCAGGAGCCTCAGCGGCAGCGGCGCGACCGTACTCGGCCTTGCCCATATCGGACCACTCGGGCTCCTCATCAGGCATGGAGCCAGCCTCCTTGCCGAAGAACTCCTTGAGGCAGTTGACGGCAACGATGAGGCCCAGGACCATCAGCAGGACGGCAAAGACGAGCTGCAGGCCCTTGGTGGCGGCGACGGAGACGGCGGCCGTGGTGGCGGTAGCCGGGATGGTACCGAAGAAACCGTAGGCCTGGACGGCGGTCATGCAGCCCATGGCGCTCTGGACCAGCGAGGTGAAGGTGCAGCAGAGCAGGAAGACGACGGGCACGTAGAGCATCCAGCCCTTGCGGCCGGTGCACTTGCAGAACACGGCGAGGGTGATCATGGTCATGCCGCCGAGCAGCTGGTTGGAAGCACCAAAGAGCGGCCAGATGTTGGCATAGCCACCAAAAGCGAGAGCGAGACCGGGAAGCAGGGTAACGACCGTGGCGAACCAGGGGTTGCCGAGGACCTTCATGTAGCCGGCCTTGGACTCGATGGCCAGGGCGTCGTTGGTCTGGGCAAAGAACTCGGAGAACGAGGTGCGGGCGATGCGGGCGACGGCGTCGAGCGAGGTCAGGGCCAGAGCGGAGACGTTCATGGTCATGAAGACGGTAGCGAGCGTGCCGTCAACACCGAAGGCCTGCATACCGCGGGAGATGCCGGCGGCGAAGATCTGGAACGGGGTGGAAGCGACACCGGCGTTGAGAGCGCCAGTACCGGCGGTGTTCATATCGGAGAACATGATGCCGGCGACGATGATGGCAAGGATGCCAACGAAGGACTCGACGATCATTGCACCGTAACCGACCTTGACGGCGTCCTGCTCCTTCTCGACCTGCTTGGAAGAGGTGCCGGAAGAAACGAGGCTGTGGAAACCGGAGAGAGCACCGCATGCGACGGAGACGAACAGGACCGGGAACATCATGCCGGAGGCAGTGGAGAAGCCGGTGAAGACCGGAGCGGTGATAGTGGCCTGACCGTTGACACCCAGGACGACGATGCCGAGGACAGCGCAGACGATCATGACGATCATCATGATGGAAGTGAGGTAGTCACGCGGGGTCTTGAGCATCTGGATGGGCATAGCGCCAGCGAAGACCAGGTAAACCATGACGACGGCGAACCACTGGAACTTATCCAGGTAGACCGGGAACTGCATACCGACGGCGAACATGAGAACCATGAGGATAACGCCGGTGACGAACTCGGCAGCGCCGGTGAGGTTGAACTTCTTCTGGGCCCAACCAAAGGCGATAGCGACGAAGGTGAACAGGATGGAGATGGTACCAGCGCAGCCGGCGGCATAGGACTTGGTGAAGTCGATGGCACCGGTAGCAGCACCAGAAGCGTCAACGGCCGGGGTGAACATGAACGTCTTGCAGACCATGTCGGTGAAGGCGGCGATGACGATGATGCAGAACAGCCAGCAGAACAGCAGGAACAGGCGACGGCCGGTCTTGCCGATGTACTTCTCGATGAGCTGAGCGAGCGACTTGCCGTTGTTCTTCATCGAAGCGTACAGGGCACCAAAGTCGTGGACGGCGCCAAAGAAGATGCCGCCGACGAGGACCCAGAGCACGACGGGCAGCCAGCCAAAGGCCATGGCGACGATCGTACCCGTAACAGGGCCAGCACCGCAGATCGAGCTGAACTGGTGCGAGAACGCAGTGAAGGCGGAGACGGGCGAGAAGCTGTTGCCGTCCTTCATGCGCTTGGCCGGCGTGAGGGCCTCTTTGTCAACGCCCCACTTGTTGGCCAGCCATCGGCCATAGCCCAGATAGCCGCAGGCGAGCACCGCCGCGGCCACAACCATGAGCAAAACTCCGTTCATTACATTTCCTCCTCTAAAAAGAACTTCCCAGACATAAAAAAATGAGGGCCGTCGGTTGCGCTCGACGGCCCTCATCTTCATCAGCCGCCCGTTATCGTACGGGCTAGCTGTATGTGCTAACCCGCATCAGATAATTACTACGCTGATAATGTTTAGCTGATGCGTGAACATGTCTAAGAAATCCTCTTCAATCATGATGCGAACGATCCGTGCGTGTTCACATCCCCCAGTGGTTGAAAAGGAGTATGAAACTTTAGTTGCCTAAAGTCAACGCAAATTTGTAATGAATTTTCAACTTTTTTGGATTTCTCGGTATTAAACGCCACTGACCTCGGACTTTACCCCACGACAGTTTTTGCATGAGAGATGCCCCTGAGAGCCGCGGGAGCCGGGCGGCGCATATGAACTTTCCTGCTCTACAGTCCTGCGCAAGACGGAAAGCACATTAAGTGCTTTCCTTTGCGTGCGGAACTCGCGATAAAGTTCTCATGCGCCGCCCGGCTCCCGCGGCTCTCAGGGGCTCCCATCCCAAATGCGGAGCAAAGCTCCGCATGCCATCTTTTTCTTTCAGCTAAAGAACGCCGAAAATTCGATGCAGGCTGGCTAACCTTGCCGGACGCTGTCGACGCCGAACCAGCTCAGAAGCTATATCGATACAGAAAGGTCCCCGACCGGAGGGGCCGGATATAAGGTTTATCGCGAGTTCCGCACGCAAAGAAGGCCACTTAATGTGGCCTTAGTCTTGCGCAGGACTGTAAAGCAGGAAACCTTATATCCGGCCCCTCCGTCCGGGGACCGCGCCGTACCAGCTACAGCGTCATGTTTGGATCGGCGTCGACATCGAACGGCGAGATTTCGCCTCGGTCGAATTTACGGCGAGCGACCTCCGCGATCATGGCGGCGTTATCGGTACAGGCAGACAAGGGCGGCACCGTTACGCGAATCCCCTGACGCCCAAGCTTCTTGATCATCATCTCGCGCAGATGCGGGTTGGCCGAGACGCCGCCACCGATGCAGTATTCCTTGCATCCGGTAGCGTGCAGTGCGTTTTTGGCCTTCTTGTACTGCACGTCAAAGACAGCTGCCTCAAACGAAGCTGCCAGATCGGGCAGGTGAATCGTGCGCCCGGCCTTGGTCTCCTGTTCAATGTAGAGCGTCACAGCGGTTTTAAGGCCCGAAAGCGAGAAGCGATAGTCTCCCCTGCTGTTAAGCGCACGGGGGAAATCGATCGCCTTGGGGTTGCCCGTCTCGGCCAGCTTGGAAATGATGGGGCCACCGGGATAGCCCAGACCCAACGCCTTGGCTACCTTGTCGAAGGCCTCGCCCACAGCGTCGTCGAGCGTCTCACCGAGCACCTCGTAGTCGCCCCACGCCTTCACGTGCACGAGCATGGTGTGCCCACCCGAGACAAGCGTGAAGATAAACGGCGGTTTGAGGTCGGGTTGCGCCAGCAGGTTGGCAAACAGATGCCCCTCCAGATGGTTGACGCATACGAGCGGCTTACCGGCAGCGTAGGCAAAGCCTTTGGCAAAGGCAACGCCCACCACGAGGGCGCCCACCAGGCCCGGACCCTGTGTCACGCCCACGGCGGCAAGCTCGCTGGGAGCAATGGCTCCACCCTCAAGACCAAGCGATGCTGCGGCATCCTCGAGCGCCGCATCCACGACACTCACAATCACCTCAACGTGTTTGCGCGAGGCGATCTCGGGCACCACGCCGCCAAAGCGGGCATGAAAATCAATCTGTGTCGACACCTGGTTGGCCAGCATATTGCCATCCGCATCGATAATCGCCACGGCCGTCTCGTCGCAGGAACTCTCGATAGCGAGCACCAGGCGGCGGCGCTCAATTTCGGCGCGCTCCCCCTCGGAGCGCCCAGGCGCAGGCAGCGGCCATACGCGTTGCTCGGCTGCCGTCGGCTCGGGCGAGGCGTTATCGACCGGAAGTACGAGGGGAAGTGGGGCCGTCATGACGATGGCGTCTTTGCCGACACCGTAGTAGCCACGACGACGACCCACCTCGGTAAAGCCCAGAGCGGCATAGAGCGCAATCGCGCCCTCGTTGCCGTCCTCGACCTCGAGCGAAGCCGTGGTGCAGCCGAGCATCTGGGCATCATAGCTCACATGCGACAGCAGCTTGCGGGCAATGCCCTCACGGCGATGTGCCGAGTCGACGGCGACATCCAGAATCTGCACATCACCGTCCACGACCATACCGCCGGCAAGGCCCAGCAGCTTGCCGTCGTCGTGTGCCACCCACCAACTGCGCGGCGCAGCGACGTCCTCGCCCAGTTCGGACAGGAACATGCCCGGCGTCCACGCCTCGTGTCCGGCACCTTCAAAGCAGGCAGCCTCTAGCGCGCTCGCGCCCTCGGCATCCGCCGCGCCCATGGGACGGAACTGCAGATGACGACCGGCGAGCTCATCAGCAACGCCCGTAATTTCGCTCTGCGCACTCTCGGCAAGACCAAGACGCTTGCGCTCGTTTTCCTCGGCATCCGAAAGGCGCGTGTAAATCGGCAGGACGCGAGCCGGATCGCCGTCACCCGCAGCGTGCGCGAGCAGCAAGCCCTCGCCCGAAGGCCACCACAGGTCGCGCTCCACACAGCGAGCGGTCTCGTCCCCACCCAGCAGCTTGCCATAGCGCACGAGACCGTCACCGGTCAGCTGAACCTGATCCCAGCCCGCGGTCTGACGCCACTCATCAAGCGCCACGGCGGCCTTGACCACGTGTTCGCGCTCAAATTGACGCTCGGGGCCCTCATCGACCAGCATATACAGCGCCGGATATACCTCACCGCGCATAGCATCGGCCAAGATACCAAGCTTGCCGCGCACGCCAGCCTTCCACGCCGTCCAAGCGCAAGCGTCAAGCGTTGACACGCCCAGCAGCGGAACATTGGCACCACGTGCGAGGCCCTTGGCAGTGGAGATGCCGATGCGCACACCCGTAAACGACCCCGGGCCGCGGCCGACCACGTAGCAACCAACATCGCTGCGATCCAGACCGGCTTGAGCCAGCACACCATCAACGGTATTCACGAGCTCAACGTTGGCGTGACGGCGACACATGTGGTCGCCACTCACGAGCTTCGTCTCGCCCGTCTGTCTATCAATCCAACTTGCCGCGCAGGCAAGCATGTCGGTCGAGGTATCGAGCGCCACCACCAGCGCGTTGTCGTTATGCAAGCTCATCTTGTACAGCCTTATCAATCAAATGGGAAAGCTCCATTGCGCGGTCACCGTGCGCCTCGAGCGTTATCGTTCGCACATCGCTGTCGCCCTCATCACGCTTGAGCGTCACCGAAAGATACTCATCCGTCAGCTCGTCCTGGAATTGTTCGCCCCATTCCAGCAGGCAAGCACCCTCATAGCCCAGCACATCGAAAATGCCCGTATCCTCGAGCTCGTAGGCATGCTCCAGGCGGTATAGATCAAAGTGAAACAGCGGAATACGACCTTGATCGTGAACGGCCATGAGCGCAAACGTAGGGCTCGTAACCATATGCCCATCGCCCAGCCCGCGCGAGACGCCCTTGGTAAAGTGAGTTTTGCCCACTCCCAGGCCACCGGTCAGGATGAGCACATCGCCGTCCTCAAGGCACGGTGCAATTAGCTCGCCAAAGTACTCCGTATCGGCAGCGCAAGTCGTTTTGTAAGTACCTACCCCCAGGCGCTCCAGGGACATATATGCTCCTTATTATTCCGAGGCGTCCTCTGGTGCGGGATGTCGCTCCAGATAGTCGCCCAGCATCTTAAAGTCTTCCTCCAGCAGTTCCTGCCACGCCGGATTGCGTAGCGCTGCTGCCGGATGGAACGTGGGCATTACTACAAAATGCCCCATCTGGTGGAACCTGCCGCGCAGCTTAGTAATGCCAATCTCGGTCTTAAGCACAAAGTGCGTCGCGGGGTTGCCGAGCGTCACGATAATATCGGGCCAGATGCTTCGAATCTGCTCACGCAAAAACGGCGAGCAAGCCAGCACTTCCTCGGGACGTGGATTGCGGTTTCCCGGCGGGCGGCACTTAAGCACGTTGGCAATGTAGACGTCTTCGCGTTTGAGCCCCGCCAGCGACAAAATGCCGTTGAGGTCCTCGCCTGCCGCCCCCACAAAGGGCTCGCCCTGCAAATCCTCATTGCGGCCCGGCGCCTCGCCAATAACCATCACACGAGCGCGGGGGTTTCCCACGCCAAACACGATATTGTGACGCGACTGGTAGAGCTGGCAGAGGTGACAATCGCCCAGAACGGCCTCAATTTCCTCGAGTGCGACCTCACGTGGTGCCTGATGGGTATGGCCGGGGATGTGCATGACGCCCATAGCGGCTCCTACACGTAGACCTTGTCG
Source organism: Collinsella sp. (assembly GCA_048230835.1). Taxonomy (GTDB): domain Bacteria; phylum Actinomycetota; class Coriobacteriia; order Coriobacteriales; family Coriobacteriaceae; genus Collinsella. The sequence continues at coordinate 3,525 of DBFALE010000001.1, read as the reverse complement.
AGACGCATGCCAAAGCCGCAGGCGACCTCGTAGTTAATCGTTCCGCGCAGTCGGGCCATCTCGTCCATAGTGATCTCGGCATCGCCATCGCGGCCGACAATAATCATCTCGTCACCATACTCGGCCTCGGGAATCTCGTGTGCCGGGTTGGACTGAATGGCGACCATAAACTGGTCCATGCAGATATTGCCAACCTGATGCACGCGCTCGCCGCGATACAGCACATCCATACGATTGGAAAGCGTACGCGATAGGCCATCGGCATAACCGATCGGCAGCGTGCAGATCTGAACGCGCGTACGCGGTACGCGGTAGGTAAAACCGTAGCCCACGCCCTCACCCATCGCAGGGTGTGCCACGCGCGTCACACGCGCATGGACGCTCATAACGGGATCAAGCTGCATCACGCGGCCACTCAGCTCGCACGGCTGCATTCCATACAAGCCAACGCCGGCGCGAATCATATCAAAATGCATCGAAGGGTCGAGCATCGAGGACGGCGTGTTGGCGCAGTGCACGATACCGCACTCAAAGCCCGCATCCTTAATGGCCTGAACGGCCTCGGTAAAGCGCTGACACTGCAGTTTGTAGTCCCAGCCCGAAGGTTCATCGGCCGTGGCGAAGTGCGTAAATACGCCGTCGCACTGAATACCGCGATGGAAATTTATACCGCGGACAAAGTCGAGCACCTGCGTGTAGTGAACGCCGATACGATTCATGCCCGTCTCGATGGCGAGATGATACTTGCCCACTTTGCCCGCCGCGACGGCACATTCGCCATACGCAAGAGCAAAGTCAGACGTATAGACCGAGGGCATGATATCAAACTCGAGCAACGTCGGAATGGCCTCGATAGGCGGCTCGCTTAGGATGAGGATGGGTTTCGTAATCCCGCCCTGTCGGAGCTCAACGCCCTCGTTAACCGTCGCCACGGCAAACATGTCGGCACCGGCCGAATACATGATCTTGGCGCACTCAACAGCTCCATGGCCATAAGCATCGGCCTTGACCACGCAGCACAGGCGCTGACGTGGATTCAGCAAGTTCTTGTAGGCCCTCGTGTTACGACGGAGCGCCCCACGGTCGATCTCGACCCAGGACCAGCGCGTCAAATCGGCTTTATTCATGATTAGTCATCCGACCCTTCGTCCATGATTCCCAGATCTTCGAGCGCATCCTTTGCCGCCAGCTCCATGGCAGGACCGATCAAGTCGATAAGATCGGTCGCGATAACGCTCTTCTCACCATACTCCGTCGCCGCGGCAAAACCGGCGTAGCTGTGAAGTGCGACGGCGTACGAATACAGCAACTCCCAACGATCCATCTCGTCGCGCATGGTGGCAAGCGTGCCGGCCAAAATACCCGCGAGAACATCACCCGAACCGGCAGTTGCTAGAGAAGCCGGACCCGAGAGCGGCAGCAACACACGCTCAACGCCACAGATAGCCGTCGTCGGCCCCTTGGCAATGACCACCAGATTGTCGGAGCCTGCAGCCCAGACAACCTTCTGCGCGGCCGCAATCGCGGTACCAAGGTCGTTCACCTCGTCACCGGCAACCAGACGCGAAAGCTCACGATAGTGCGGCGTCATAACCAACGGCTGCTCGCGACGATACATCTCGGGATTACTATCAATACCGTCAATGGCAATCTTAGCAAGGCAGTTGAGTGCATCGGCGTCCAAAATAAGCGGCACATCAAGCTCGAGCAAGCCCGAAACCACCTGCATAGCGCCGGCAGATGTCGTCATACCGGGACCGCACAGTACGCAGCTGTACTTCTTTGCAATCTCGCACACCGTCATGCGCGCAGCGGCGCCAAAGGAGCCGCGGGAATCAGACGGAATAGCAAAGACGGGAATCGAAGGAAGTGCCATGCGAATAAGATTGGCGCAGGCGTCAGGAGCCGCGACTGCCACGTAACCAGCACCCGCGCGAGCTGCAGACTTGGCCGCCATAATGGCAGCACCAGGATATTGCGCAGATCCGGCGACAATAAGCACAGAGCCACGGGAATACTTATCGATATTCGTAGGTAGTGGAGCAAAGTAATCAACTAAGTCACCGGGCTCGACAATCTCGGCGGCGTGGTCGACATCATCGATGACCTCGTCAAGACGGTCGTAAAGATTGCCGCAGATCAAATCGCCAGCATACTCAGGGCCATCGGCGCTATACAAACCAATCTTGGGCGCAATCATCGTCACCGTATGCTCGGCACGAATGCAGTCGTCATCAACAACGCCCGTCTCGGCATTCAGGCCCGAGGGGACATCAATGGATACGACACAGTCGGCGCATTCATTGACCGTAGGAATCCAGATGGAGAACGGCGCACGCAGATTCCCGTGAAAACCGGTACCAAAAATGGCATCGACAACAACATCGGCCTTATCGATCAAAACCTCGAGTTCATCACGCGAGGGGCCGACGCAAACGTGCACATCGCGGCCGGCAGTACGACGAGCAACATGACGTGCCAGAGCAGCAGGAATCTCATCCGGTTCAACCGGAGAAACGATATCCACGTCCACACCCTTATGGCTCAGGATATCGGCGGCAACCCAACCGTCGCCGCCATTATTACCAAAACCGACCAGAACGAGAACCCGATCGGGATTGAGCTTCAAGACCTCGTTGGCGGCAAACTCACCCGCTAGCTCCATAAGCTCGGCCTTCGAAGTCCCTTCGCGTTCGATGATATCCTCGAGACGAACGACTTCTTCGGTACTCAAAACCGGTTTCATCTATGCTCCTAGCGTATCTTGCGAAGCATCGCCCAGGTGCTCCGTCAATGCTGAATTCTGCAGCTGCTCAAGCTCATCTAAAACAGAGCGAGCCTCTTTAAATGTCTGCGCTACGCGTTTCTTGGTGCTCACCTTTTCCTCTTTTGGCTTAGGCCGAGCATCTTCGGTAATCGCGATGGCATTCGCAACGGCCAAGTCTCCTGTAAGCGTAATGGAAAGAGCGACTTCAACAACACCCAGTTCTTGAGCGATCTCGAGAGCACGGCCCGAAAGCAGCGCCTTCGGTTTGCCGAGTTTATCACGCGTAACCGAAACATCCTTGCGACCCACGCCTTGACTAAAACCCGTGCCGAGAGCTTTAAGTACCGCCTCGCGCGAAGCAAAGCGGCTCGCATAGTGAGCAGCGGGACGCGATGATGCATCGCAATACGCACGCTCTTCTTCGGTAAACACACGCCGAGCAAACGACGGCGTCTTTTCAAGAATTGATTTCATGCGGGAAATCTCGACGATATCAACGCCGATACCAGCTTCAGCCATGTTCACCTCCATATCGCACAGACTAAGTTATTGTAGCCCGTTCGCAGAAGATGCGACAAACGAGGGTTATAAAACACAGCTACTATGTGAGACAAAAGCCCGTAAACGCAAAAAAGGGGGAGGCCGCGAGGCCTCCCCCTTCTCAGTTCAAGCGTACGGCTCGGTGCCGTCCACCGGTCAGCGGCGCCCTGGCCTCCCACGGGCTGACCCCGCAGTACTCTCGGCGCGATGGGGCTTAG